>QFQD01000029.1 GCA_003241485.1 Ancylobacter novellus | reverse complement strand
AGCGCCAGCAGCGGCTGCCCGGCCATGGTGAAGGGAAGCGTCAGAAAGAGCAGCAGCAGGAAGCCCTCGACATGCAGCAGGCGGCGCCACAGCTGGGCCTGCGGCCGGCTCCACGCGACGCACATGCCCACCACAGCCAGCGCGCCCGCCGCGACCGGCAGCGACGTCACCTGCGACAGGCAGGCTATCGCGACGAAGGCCGCGACGATCCTCAGGCGCAGGTCCTGTGGCGCCCTCATCGGCGGCGCCCTTTCGCCCACAGAGCCATGCCGGCGAGGCCAAGGATGAGGAACACGCCGGAGACCATGTCGGTGAAGCGCAGCCGCGATTCCATCCGGTCGATCTGCTCCATCAGCGGCTCAAGCTGACGTTGCACCGCCGCCTCGACTAGCGCGTCGAGCGGGGCTTTCGGAGCGGCGGGAGTGGCCGGTGCCTCGGTGGCCGCCTGCGCGCCGGACGAGATCGCGCCCGCGAAGCGGGCGGCGGGCAGCGTCGCGAAGGCGATGTGGCCTTCGCGCGTGTCGACGGTGACGGTGATGTCCGAGGTCGGCGGCGGGACGACGGCGAAGGCAAAGCGGCCCTCGTCATCGGTGGTGCCTTCGGCGATCCGGCTTCCGGCCGCGTCCTTGGCGACCCAGGGGGTCTGTTCGGCCCGGCCGCCGCCGATGAAGAAGGCGTAGCCCTTCGCCTGCGAGCCCTCCACCGTGGCGAAGACCTTCAGCCGGTGCGCCTCTGCCGGCCCCGCGAGGGCCAGCGCCATCAGGAGGGGAAGCAGCAGCCGGATCATGGCGCGACGGGCCTCAGCGCATCGGGTTGCACACGCGCGAGGAAGGTGACGACGGCGGCGGTGACGAAGGCCTCGCCCAGCGCGAGCGGCAGGTAGGTGGCGATCACCACGCTGGCTACCGGCGTGTAATCGGTCGAGGACAGCCACAGCGACAAAGCGACGAGGCCGCCCGTCCCCAGCACGGCTAGCGCCCCGACGAGCCCGCCCGCCGCCAGGCGCACCGACGGCCGCGTGGTGGTGCGGATCGCCGGCCCGAGCGCCATGCCCATGAGTACGCCGGGCAGGGCGATGTTCACCGTGTTCACCCCCAGCGTGGTGAGCCCGCCAAAGCCGAACAGCAGCACCTGCAACAGCAGCGCCACCAGCACCGCGAGGAAGGTGGCGGGCCCGAGCATGATCCCCATCAGACCCGCCAGCAGCAGGTGCACGCTCGACGGCCCGACGGGCACCGCGATCAGCGAACCGGCGAAGAACGCCGCCGCGAGGATGGCGGCGCGCGGGATCATCCGGTCATCCAGCCGGCGCAGCCCCAGCGCGACGCCACCCGCCGCAAGGATGCCGCCGGCGATGAGCACGGGTGCGGAAAGGATGCCGTCGGGGATATGCGCCATGCGCTATTTACCGCCCATGTCCGTGGCCTTTACCCAGATCAGCGCGCCGTCTTCCACCGGCACCTGCTTGCCCTCGGGCGACATCATCGGCGTGTCGCCCTCCAGCAGCGCCGCGAAGCCCCACCACCCCGCGCGCGGCATGGCATAGGTGAAGGTGCCGTTGGCATCGGCTTTCAGCACCTGCGTGACGAAGGCGTCGTTCGGCAGCCGCACCGAGCCGTCATTGACGAATTCCACCTCGACCTCGGCGAAGGGCGCGGGCTTGCCGTCCTTCAGCACGACGCCGGTGAAGACGTTGCCGGTCCACAGGCCGGTCGGGCGGGTGAGGGGCTGGATCTCCACCGGCAGCCCGATCAGCGCGTCCCAGCCTTCGCCGGAGGCGTAGCTGTCGACGATCACCTTGGCATAGTGGACGATGTACTTGCCCTCGGAGGGCTCCCAATAGGGCTGCGGCTCGACATAGAAAATCGCCGCGCCCGGCTCCTTCAGGTCATAGGTGAAGGACCACGCGGCCTTGCCGTCGACCGGCTTCTCGGTGAGCTGGCCCATCAGGTCGGTGGTCGCGCCACCCACGTGAACGCCCACCCTGGCCGGCTTCTTCATTTCCATGACCGGGCCACCCTCCATCGGATGGGTGAACACCAGGTCGACCGAGACCTTGCCACCGTCCGGCAGCACGTCGGCGGAGGGAAGGATCTCCTGGAAATGCGCCAGAGCCGGTGTTGCCAGCGCCAGCGCCGCCAGGGCGACGAAGGCGACACGACCGGTTTGGTGGAGCACGGACATGTCGAGCCTTTCGGTATGAATTAAGATAATAAAAATCATACTCAGGAAGCGCGTCGACCGGCAAGGGGCCGGAAGCGTCAAAGCGTCGAATGGCGGACGGAATCAATGTGATAAGCTGGCTGCCGGCATCATTGGCGAGGGAGTTTCCATGCAGCGCATCACGATCGCCATCGACGACGATCTGGCGGCGGAGCTGGATGCCCATATGCAGGCGAGCGGCGCGACAAGCCGCTCGGAAGCCATTCGCGATCTGGTGCGGCGCGGCCTGTCCGCGCGTCCGGACGGGCCGGTGCAGGCCTCGTGTTTCGGCGTCGTCAGCTGCGCCATCGACCAGTCGGTGCGCAACCTCGCCGCGCGCGTGCCGCAAGGCCGGCTTGACCGGCACGACCAGACCGTCGCCGCCCTGTCCGTGCCGCTCGACCACTCGACATCGATCGATGTGACGGTGATGCGCGGCCGGGTGGGCGACATCAGCGCCTATGCCGAGGCGCTGTTTCTCGAACGCGGCGTGATGCATGGCGCGCTGAGCCTCATCCCCGTTGCCGAGGACACGTCGCACCATGTGCACAATCAGGGCGCGCCGCACGAGCACACGCATCTGCGGGTGAAGAGCGGGTTCTAGTCATCGCCACAGAGACGGGCGTCAGCAGATGCGGGGCAGCTGGTCGCCGACCAGCATGTCCACGATGCGCTCGCCGCCGAAGCGCGTCTCCATCACCACGCGTCCCGGCCGCGTCTCGACCACGCGCCCAATGTTCCGCGCCTCAAGGCCCAGAGGATGCGCCCGCAGGGCCGCAAGCGCCGCTTCCGCCTCGTCGGGCGGCACCACCGCGACCAGCTTGCCTTCATTGGCGAGATAAAGCGGATCGAGCCCGAGGATCTCGCAGAAGCCGACCACTTCCGGGCGCACCGGCAGGTCCAGCTCGCGCAGCCGCACGCCGACGCCGCTGGCCTCCGCGAGTTCGTTGAGCACCGCGGCCACGCCGCCGCGCGTGGCATCGCGCAGGCTGCGCGTGCCCGGTGCCGCGTCGAGCAGCGCGCCGACCAGATCATGCAGGGGGGCGCAGTCGCTTTCGATGGTGCTCTCCAGCGCCAGGTCGCCGCGCGCGTCCAGAATGGCCGCGCCGTGGTCGCCCATCAGGCCGTTCACCAGCACGACGTCGCCCGGCCGCGCCCGGCCGATGCCGATCGCGGCGCCGGTGCGCACGACGCCGATGCCCGTGGTGGTGATGAAAAGCTTGTCGCAGGCGCCGCGCGCCACGACCTTGGTGTCGCCGGTGACGATCGGCACGCCGGCTGCCCGCGCGGTCTGCGCCATGGAGGCGGCGACGCGGCGCAGCGTCTCCACCGGCAGCCCTTCCTCGACGATCACCGCGCAGGAAAGCGCCACCGGGCGGGCGCCGCCCACGGCGAGGTCGTTGATGGTGCCGCACACCGCCAGCTTGCCGATGTCGCCGCCGGGAAAGAACAGCGGGTCGACGACGAAACTGTCCGTGGTGAAGGCCAGCCGGTCGCCGGCCGCCGCCAGCGTCGCGAGATCGAAACGCGCCTGATCCTCCAACGGTGCGTCGGAGCTGGCGAAGGCGGCGATGAAGACCTCCTCGATCAGGTCGCGCATGGCGCTGCCGCCACCGCCATGGGCCAGCGTGACGGTGGCGGGAAGCGCGCGGCGCGGCGGGCGCGGATGCGGGTTCATGCGGCACCTTCGAGGTGGGTCTGGCGGACGCCGCCATACTGGTAATAGGCCGCGCAGGAGCCCTCGGAGGACACCATCAGCGCGCCGAGCGGCGTCTCGGGCGTGCAGGCGGTGCCGAACATCGGACATGCCCAGGGCTTGAGCTTGCCGGTCAGGACCTCGCCGCAGCGGCACGCCGCCGGATCGCCGACGCTGACCTCGGGCACGGCGAAACGGCGTTCCGCGTCGAAGCGCGCATAGGCTTCGCGAAGCCGCACACCGGAATGCGCGATGGAGCCGAGCCCGCGCCATTCAAAGGTGTCGCGCGGCTCATAGACCTCGGCGACCGCCTCCATCGCCGCCCGGTTGCCGGTGTCCGGCACCACGCGGGCGTACTGGTTCTCGATCTTCGCCACGCGACTGTCGAGCTGGCGCAGCACCATAAGCAGCGCCTGAAGCAGGTCGAGCGGTTCGAAGCCGGCGACCACCATGGGCTTGCCGAACTCCTCGGCGATGAAGCGGTAGGGCTCGGTACCGATGACCATGGACACATGGCCCGGCCCGATGAACCCGTCTATGCCGAGATCCTGCGTCTCCAGCAGCGCCCGCAAGGTGGGGATGATGGTGATGTGGTTGCAGAAAATGGAGAAATTGCCGACGCCCTCGCGGGCGGCGCGCCGGATGGTGAGCGCGGTGGAGGGCATGGTGGTCTCGAAGCCGAGGCCGAAGAACACCACCTCCCGGTCCGGGTTGTGATGGGCCAGCGCCAGCGCGTCGAGCGGGGAATAGACGGTGCGCACGTCCGCTCCCTCGGCCTTGGCGGTCAGAAGGCTCTTGCGCGAGCCCGGTACGCGGATGGCGTCGCCGAACGTGGCGAAGATCACCTCCGGCCGCTCGGCGATGGCGACACAGTCGTCGACGCGCCCCATGGGCAGCACGCAGACGGGGCAGCCGGGGCCGTGGACGAACTCGATGATGTCGGGCAGCAGTCCTTCCAGCCCGTAGCGGAAGATGGCGTGGGTGTGCCCGCCGCAGACCTCCATCACGGCAAAGGGGCGGTCACGCCCGCGCTCCATGCGGGCGGCGATGGTCTCGATCTCGCGGATGAGGAGGCGGGCGAGGGCGGGATCGCGGAACTCGTCAACGAAGCGCATGGTGTGCCTCTCCGCTCAGGACGCGGCTGGAACGGTGGCGGAGGGCAGCGCGACGCTGCCGGTGCGAATGGCCTCGATCTCGGCCTCCGCCTCGCCGATCTCGGCCAGCACCTTCAGCGTCGCCGCCGCCTCTTCCTCGTCGATCAGGCTCATCGCGAAGCCGACATGCACCACCACCCATGCGCCGACGAGATCGGACAGCGGACGGCCGGGCGCGGCAACGCAGACGACATCAACGGCGCGGCGCACGCCGGAGACATCGACCGTGGCCAGCATGGCTTCCTCGTCGACAATCGCGACGATGCGGCCGGGAATGCCGAGGCACATGGTTTCCTCCTCAATGGCTGCGCGCGAACGCATCGTCACGGGCGATGCCGTAGCGTTCGAGCTTGGCCCGCAGGCCGACACGGGACAGGCCCAGTTCTTCCGCCGCGCGGCTCTTGTTCCAGCGGCAGCGCACCAGCGTTTCCATCAGGATCAGCGCCTCCATCCGCTCGACCCGGTCCTTCAGCGGGCCGGTGTCGCGGATCGCCGTCTCGAACGGCATGGCCTTGGCGGAGGCCGCGGCGGCGCCATGCACGACATGCGGCGAGAGCAGGTCGGCGCCCAGATGCTCGCCGCCGGCCAGCACCAGCATGCGCGTCACCTCGTTCTGCAGTTCGCGCACATTGCCCGGCCAGTCATAGGCCTCGATGCAGTCGAGCGCCTCGGCGGTGAAGCCCTTCACCCGCTTGCCGTGGGTGGCGCAGAGATGGTCGAGCAGGCGCTGTGTCAGTGCCCGCAGGTCGCCGCGCCGCTCCCGCAGCGGCGGCAGTGTGAGCGTGAGCGCGGCGAGACGATAATACAGGTCCTCGCGGAAGCGTCCGGCCTTCACTTCCGCGACGAGGTCGCGGTGGGTGGCGGCGAGCACCCGCACATTCACCCGCTTCACATCGTTCGAGCCGACGGGCCGGATTTCCCCTTCCTGCAGGAAGCGGAGCAGCTTGACCTGGAAGGCGGGGGAGACATCGCCGACCTCGTCGAGCAGCACCGTGCCGCCATCCGCCTGGTCGAGCAGGCCGATGCGGTTGGTGTGCGCGCCGGTGAAGGCGCCCTTCTTGTGGCCGAACAGCTCCGATTCCAGCAATTCGTCCGGGATCGCACCGCAGTTCACCGCGAAGAACGGCAATTGCGAACGCAGGCTGGAATAGTGAATGGCGCGCGAGAGCAGTTCCTTGCCGGTGCCCGTCTCGCCCAGGATGAGCACGGGAATGTCGAAGCTGGCGACCTGCGCCGCCCAGCGGCAGACCTCGTTGAGCGGGCTGTCGGGCGCGCGTACCAGCGCGTCGAAATGGAAGTTCGCCTGCACGCTCTCGTGCCGTTCGTCCACGCGGGCCTGCGCCGCGGGAGCCGCCAGCTTCAGTTCGAGCGACAGGCGGTCATAGTCGCGCTGGAGCTGGTAGAGCCGCGTCGCGCCCTGCGCCGCCAGCAAGAGCTGGTCCGGGTGCCACGGCTTGGTGATGAACTGGTGGATGCCGGCCTCGTTGATCGCGCCGATCATGTCTGACGGGTCGGTGTAGCCGGTGACGATGATGCGCACGATGTCCGGCCAGCGCCCGCGCACTTCGGTGAGCAGGTCGACACCGGAGCGCTCGACCATGCGCTGGTCGCAGAAGATGGCCTGAATCCACTCGTTTTCGAGGATCGTCAGCGCCTCCGTCGCGCCCAGGGCGGTGTGCACCTCGAAATCCTCGCCGAGCACGCGGGCGATCACCTCGACCGAACGCGGCTCGTCGTCGACAACGAGGATGGCGGCGCGCGTCGCGGTCACGGCACTGTCTCCGCGTGTGGCGCGCTCCAGCCGGGACCGGCGCTGGCGCGCAGGGCCTGTGCCCGCTTTTCCGCTTCCGCCGCCAGCCTGCCGAGCAAATGGCGCCGCTCCTCGCCGAGCCAGTCGAGCCAGGCGGCGAGGCCGGGTAGGCCGCGGCTCGAACAGTGCAGGATCGAGGCGGTGGGGTTGACGCGGGCGATGTTGCGCTCGATCGCCGCCATGTCGATGTCGAGATGCGGCAGCAGGTCGACCTTGGTGAGCAGCACGAGATCGGCAGTCTCGAAAATGTTGGGGTATTTGAGCGGCTTGTCCTCGCCTTCGGTGACCGAGAGCAGGGTGACCCGGCGCGTTTCGCCGAGGTCGAAGGCGGCGGGGCAGACGAGGTTGCCGACATTCTCGACGAACAGCAGCCCGCCCGGCGGCAGCGGCAGCTGATCCAGGGCGTGGCCGACCATGTGGGCGTCGAGGTGGCAGCCCTTGCCGGTGTTGATCTGCACCGCCGGCGTACCGGTCGCGCGAATGCGCTCGGCGTCGTTCTGGGTCTGCTGGTCGCCCTCGATGACCGCCGCCGGCACGCGCCCGCCGAGCGCCTTCAGGGTCTCCACCAGCAGGGTCGTCTTGCCGGCGCCCGGACCGGCCAGCAGGTTGACCGCGAAGATGCCGTCGTCGCCAAGGCGGGCGCGGTTGCGCGCGGCATAGGCGTCGTTCTTGGCGAGGATGCGGTCCTCCAGCTCCACCATGCGCTGCTCGCCGGCGCCGGGGGCATCGTCGTGCGGGTGATGGTGAGTGTGGGTATGGTCATGGTCCCCATGGTGGTGATGGCCGTGCCCATTGGTGCGCGGGGCGCCATGGGCGTCTGAAATCGAGACCTCGTCAGGTCCGCAGCCACAGGTCACACACATCACACCACCTCCAGATCCTTGATCCGCAAGTCCGTCCCACCGTTCGGGCGCAGCCGGCCGCCGCCGCAAAGCGGGCAGGGGGCGAGGCGGTCCGGCAGGGAAACGGTTGTCGAGCAGTCGAAACACCATGCCGTGCCGGGCTCTTCCAGCACGACGAGATCCGCATTTTCCGCGAGCGAGCCGCGCATCACCACGTCGAAGCCGAAGCGCAGGGCCTCGACCTCGACGCCGGCGAATTGCCCGACGCTGAGCCGCACCCGCGTCACCCGCGCGAAACCGTGGTCGCGCGCGGCATCCCGCAGGGAATCGAGCAGGCTCTCGCAGATCGCCATCTCATGCATGTGCGCGCTCCTCCAGCCGGCCGACGTGAAGGCGCACCGGCACGCAGGGATTGACGGCGGCAATCGCGATCCGCGCGAGCAGTGGCGTCGCGTCATTGGCCGGCAAGGTGGCGAGCATACGCGCCAGCAGTCCGTCCGGGGCAAGATTCCACGCGCTTGGCGCAAGCACACGGTAATCGGTGATGATGCCGCCCGCCACGCGGGCCCGATGGGCGAGCAGGCCGCGCGCCGCACAGGCGAGGCCGATGCCGGGCGGCGGGTTGAGGTGGGGCGCCGGCTCCCGCTGCCCCGCAAGCCCGGCCAGCAGGTCGAGCAGGCGCGCCAGCAGCCGCACGAACAGGCTCATTCCTTCGCGCGCAGCAAGGGCACGGATCAGCGGCGCCGCGCGCCAGTCATCCGCCACCGTTGTCTCGCGGGCGACACGGGGGGCGCCTTCCGCCAGCGCCGCCGTGATGTCCGCCATGTTCGGCCGGTCGAGGTCCACCTGTCCCCAGCCGGGCCGGGCCGTCTCGCGCAGCCGGCGCATCAGCCGCGCGGTCGGGCTCGCCGCGCGGGCCAGCCAGTTCGCCAGCTCCGCGGGGGTCCCCTGCGCGAGATCGAGGCCGGTGGAATCGTCGCCGAGCACGTGACGGCACAGGGCGAGCCGGTCCTGCGCATCGCCCGCCAGCTGCCGCAGGGCCGTCCGGTCCGGCGCGCCACCGAACAGCGCCGGCCAGTCGGCGAACACCGCGACGGCGTGGTCGCGCAGACGCTCGTTCCGCCCGTCCCGCGCCGGCCGTGGCAGGCCGAGCGCGTCGGCCGCGGCCACAGCGTGCGCGCCGCCGCAGAGATTATAGATGCGCGGCAGGAGGTCGGCGGCCTCCTGCGGCGTGCGCCCGACCATGCCGCGCGCGACATCCGGCCCGGAAACGCGGGCAAAGTGCCAGCACGTGTCCCGGCCGTTCGCGTCGAAGGCGATGTCGAGCGCGGCGAGGCTCATGGGCGCGTGCCTCCCGCATCGCCCGCGCCGCCGAAGATCAGCGCCCGCCGGCTGGGCTCGGCGCGCCGCGTGCCGCCGACGGTAGGCTCGGGGCCCTTGGCGGCGGGCTCGTCCTCGTCCTCGCGCAAGGCGGGGTCGAACAGGGCTGCGAGCGCGGCCCGTGCGGTTTCTTCCGCCTGCAGCATGGTGGTGAATTCAAACATGGGCGAGAACAGCGAGCACGCCCGGTAGGGGCCGGTCTCGGGCCGGTTGGCGGCGATGAACTCATAGGCCCCGGAGGGGAAGTCGAGCAGCGTGCGGCTGCCCACCATCTGGCGGCTCCAGTCCTCCTCGGGTCCCGGAATGAGCACGATGTTCATGAACCACGGCGTGACCAGCACGCCGACCACCCGTCCCTCATGCGGGCGGAAGCCGATGGCGCGCACGTCGAGCGTCTCGTTGACGATCGGCATGCCGCGCATCTGGCCGACATGCACCTCGCGGAACGCCGCCTCGAAGCGTCGCGCCGTCTCGGCGGCGAGGGCGGGGAGCGGGTCCACCGGCGCGGGCGCCGCGAAGCCGGTCCCGGAACTGGTGTCGATGACCATGAACTGGTCGCGCGCGCCGTCGCAGCGCGGGCAGCGCCAATGGTCGGGCAGGTGGGCGAAGGGCGTGCCCGCCGGCACCTGCCAGTAGTCGCAACCCTCGGCGGGATCGTAGACGTGCCAGCAGATCTTGCATTCCAGCACCGCACCCGGCGGTAGCCGGGAGACGTCTCCGAGAAACGAGCCTTCAAAGCGCGGAGCCGCCATCGCCCTAGCCCACCGTTTCGAGGATATCGACGAGGCGCGCGGCGGAATCGGCGAGGTCTTCCGGCGCGGCGCAGGCCACCGCCGGAATGTCGACGATCTCGATCGTGTCGAGGATCAGCGTGTCGCTCGAATTGAAATAGCGCACCCGCCAGACATCGCGCAGCGCCGTCGCCTCGATGCGGCAATTGCCATAGCCGCGCGAGAGGATGACGACGCCGCCCCGACCCAGCCGGGTTTCCAGCGCGGCGATATCCTCCGGCGTCACCGGCAGCAGGGTCAGGTTGATGACATGTGGCAGGTCGTCGGCGCCCCGCGCGCGGCTCTTGTGCAGGATCTCGGCGAGCAGGGCCGGCGCGTTGACGACGCCCGGCAGGCGGGCAGTGCCGTCGACATCGACCGACCATTCGCGGGGAAAGGCGCGCAGCAGTGCCCCGCGCGGGAAGGCAGCGATTTCGATGCGCTCGCGAGCGGCCGCCCCGGCCCCGCCGCGCACCCGCCACACGCCGGCGAGCCGGGCTTCCTGGATCTCGATGCGGCCGGCGGGGGCCTCGACCACCACCGAGACCTCGCCTTCGCCCAGCGTCTCGTCGATGAGCGCCCGCGTACCTGCTTCCAGTCCATCGAGCGAGAGGGACATGGTCTCGCCGGGCTCGGCGTTTGTCAGGGCTTGGTGGACCTCCTTCAGGAAGGCGATGGCCGGGCCGGCGCGCTCGGGGTCGTCGATCTCCGGCAGGTGCGCCTCATAGGTGCGCATGCCTGAGGGCATGGCCATGTAGGCGAGGCCGTCCTCGCCGTCCGGCTGGCTGCCGGGTCCGTAGCCGATAGGCGGAATGGCATAGGGCAGAGCCATGGCGGACCTCACGAAAGCGCGGGTGAAAGCGGGGTAGCAGCGGGCAGCGCACCGTCGCGCGCCGCCGCGACCAGGGGGGCGAGACGGTCGAGGAATTCGTCCCAGTCGCGCATGCGCGACAGCGAGCCGACGGGCGCGCCATCCCGCAGCACGACGATGGCCGGCAGGGCGATGCCACCCAGCGCCTCGCGCATCTGCCGCTCGCAGGCCGGCCCTGCCACGGCCCCGCCATCCGCGCCGAGCGCGGCGACGAGTTCGGGCAGCACCACGGCGATATCCAGGGTCTCGACATGGCCACGGCCATGAGCGGGCAGAAACAGCAGACGAACCCCGGAGGGCTGGAGGCCGGGCGTTTCGCCGTCGAGCCAGGGATAGCCCTGCGTCTCGATGAGGCGAGCGACCAGCGGATGCAGTGCGTCGGCGGCGGGACGGGAGAGGCTCACGGCGTGGTTTCCTCCGGTTCGGAAGAGCGGGCGGCGACTATGGCGGCGAGATGCGGCGGCAAGGTCGGCTCGCGCCCGGTGAGGTCGGCAAAGGCGGCGTCGATGGACGTGGCGTCGCCGCGCATCACGGCCTCCACCGCGGTCAGCGCCTGTGTGATGCGCATCGCTTCCTCCGCGTCGAGCAGGCGGCGTCCGGCGCCGAGGAAGACGAGCACATGATCGCCGGGCCGGGCTTCGGGCAGCAGAGCGAGGTCGACCTCGTGCAGCGCCTCGCCATGGCGACAGCGGCCGCTCCAGCCCTCGATCGTCTCGATGCGCATGGGAAGGCCAAGGCACATGGCGTCACCCGCGCGGCCGGGCGGCGAGCACGCGCGCATCTCCGACGCGGCAGGCGGCCTCGGCGCTCGGGCGTCCGGTCTCGTAGTCCTCGCGCGAAATGGCGGGCGCGGTGAAAGCCTCGCGCGAGCGGCGCGGCACGGGCACCACGGCGAACTCTTCGGCGAGAAGCCGCAGCACGGCGTCAAGCGCGGGCTCCACCTGCGCCGCGACGGCGGGCGTCAGCCCACCGCCATAATCGTCGAGCCGCTCCGGCTGCACGCCGACGAGAAGCAGCCGTCGCGGCGCGCGTTCGCGCAGGCGCAGCAGGGCCAGGATCTCCTGGAAGCCGGTCTGGTGGAGGCTCACCTTATGGGCGCCGAGCACGGCCGGCACTTCGTCGTCCTGCAGCAGCCTCAGCGTCGCCGGCGGCAGGCCGTAATCGATGGCATCGACGATGATGACGCCGGCCGCGTCTTCGAGATAGGGAAGCAGATAGAGGCCCTGCGTGCCGCCATCGAGCACGGACACATGGGCGGGAAGCTCGTAGCGTTCGTCCAGTGCCTCGATGACGCGGACGCCGAAGCCTTCATCGGCCCACAAAATGTTGCCGATGCCGAGGACAAGAATCCGTTCGTCGTCCATGGGCCGACGCCTCCCGAGCGAGTTTCCTTGAAATCCCTAGGCGCGAACGGTCTTTGCCGTTCTTTCTAATGCTTCTTAATTCAATCTCTGTGCCAAGGCGGTGAGCGCTCTCCAACCTGTTGGAAATACGGGGGAAAGTGCGTGTCTTGCGTCAGGAGCAAATTCTCCGATGGAAAGATAATTTCCAATTTTTCGGAAAACTGGAAGCTTAAAATCCATGAAAAAAGGGCGCGGCCGAAGCCGCGCCCAAAACAGCCGTGCCCCCGCACGGCCGCCGCCTGAAGCCGGAAGGTGGCTCAGTCGGGATCGTCATCCCGGAAGCTGCGGTATCCGTTGGTGATGGCGGAAACCATGGATTGCCGGGACATGATGTCCTCGCGGATCACCGAATAGACGTGGATGAACACGAACACGATGATTACCCACATGCCGAGGTGATGCAGCGCGTGCACGGCAAGGCTGCCCCCGAGCAGCGGGATGATCCAGCCGAACAGCTTGTCCTGCCAGGAGCCCATGCCCGCGCCCTCGGAATAGAGCGCGAAGCCCGTGCCGATCATGAAGAGCGTGCCCACCACCATCACCCAGAACAGGAAGACCTGGGCGAGCGGGTTGTGGCCGACGAACTTCAGCGGGCGCGGTTTCAGGAACATGTACCACTGCACCTCGACGAACAGACCCCGCCAGAAGCTGCGGCGCCAGAAGGGGAAGGTGAAGAGTTCGCGCGAATAGCGATTGCCGAAGAAGGCCCACGCGATCCGCCCCAGGAAGCCCACGGCGAAGATGTAGCCCGCCGCGAAGTGAATGAAGCGGATCGTTCCCATGAGGTAATGCGCGCTCGGCTCGCCCGAGAGCGTGGGCAAGGGCGAGCCGATGAGATAGCCGGTGACGCACAGCACCACGATGGAGAGCGCGTTCACCCAGTGCCAGAGGCGCACCGGCGCCTCATAGACATAGACGGTGGTCAGCTTGCGCCCGGCCCCGTCATGTTCCGCCGGAACCGCCGGGGGCGGTGTGGCGCCGATGGTGGGAGAGATGTCGCTCATCGCCACCTCCTCAGCGCACCGTCACCCGCGCCATCTCTTCCCCGCCGGGCGAGATGACGTGGGTCGAGCAGGCGAGGCACGGGTCGAAGGAGTGGAGCGTGCGCAGGATCTCGACCGGCTCCTCCGGGCGCTCCATCGGGGTGTTCATTAGCGAGGCCTCGAACGCGCCGATATTGCCCTTGGGATCGCGCGGCCCGCCATTCCAGGTGGTTGGCACCACGCACTGGTAATTGTCGATCCGGCCGTCCTTGATCTTGATCCAGTGGCCGAGACCGCCGCGTGGCGCCGCCACCGTGCCGACGCCCTTGGCCTCCTTCGGCCAGGTCGCCGGGTCCCATTTCTCCACATTGGCGGTGGAGCTGTCGCCGGCCTTGATGTTGGCGATCAGGTTGTCGAAATCGTCCAGCATCATCTGGGCGCAGTAATGCGCCTCCAGCGCGCGGGCGAGCGTGCGGCCGATGGTGGTGGGCAGCGCCTGCTTCGGCGTGAAGCTGGTGCCGGCCAGCGCGTTGAAGCGGCCGAGCGAGTCGTCGACCTGCCCCTTCACGTAGTCGACGCCATGGGCATAGGCGAGGATGTAGCGCGCCAGCGGGCCGACCTCGACCGCGTTGCCCTTCCAGCGCGGCGCCTTGATCCAGGAATATTTGGCGTTCTCGTCGATTTCCTGGATGTCGGTGCGGGTGCCCTTGGCGGCCGGGCCGAGCTTGTATTGCGGCTCGGTGACGCCGTCCCAGGGGTGCAGGCCCTGGTCGGTGTTGCCCTCGCCATAGGTGTACCAGGAATGGGTGACGAACTCCTGCACCTGCGCCGGGTCGCGCGGGTCGATGGGGTGCACCTCGTCCCAATTGCCGTTGAGGATGACGCCGCCGGGCAGGCGATCGGTGCTCTTCTTGCCCTGGATGGATTCGTAGTCACCATAGTCCATGACGTTGAGCCCGGAGAGGCCGCCGCCATAGAGCCAGCCCTTGTAGAAGGAGGCGATGGCGATCACATCAGGCACATAGACGTTCTTGGAGAACTCGAACGCCTCCTGAAGCTTCAGCTTCACGAAGTTCAGGCGCTCCATGTTGAGCGGGGCGCCGGCGGCCATGTCGCCGTCCATGTTGATGGCGCAGGGAACGCCGCCGACCATGTAGTTCGGGTGCGGGTTCTTGCCGCCGAAGATCGTGTGGACCTTGACGATCTCCTTCTGGAAATCGAGCGCCTCCAGATAGTGCGTCACCGCCATCAGATCGGCTTCGGGCGGCAGCTTGTAGGCTGGGTTGTCCCAGTAGCCGTTCTTGAAAATGCCGAGCTGGCCGCTCTCGACGAACTTCTTCAGCCGGTTCTGCACGTCGCGGAAATAGCCCGGGCTGGAATTGGGGTGGTCCGGCCCGACCATCTGCTGGAGCTGCGAGGTGGCCTTGGGATCGGCCTTCAGCGCGTTGATCGGATTGACCCAGTCCAGCGCGTGCAGGTGGTAGAAGTGCACGACATGGTCGTGCCACTGCAGCACCTTCGCCATGATCTCGCGGATCAGGAAGGCATTGTTCGGGATCTTGATCTGCAGCGCGTCCTCGACCGCACGCACCGAGGCGAGGGCGTGACAGCCCGTGCACACGCCGCAGATGCGCTCGACGAAGGCCCAGGCGTCGCGCGGGTCGCGGCCCTTGAGGATGACTTCGAGCCCGCGCCACATGGTGCCGGTGGACACCGCGTTGCGGATGACATTGTTGGAATCGACATTCACCTCGCAGCGCATATGGCCTTCGATGCGGGTCACCGGATCGACGACGATGCGCTTGCCGGAGGTGTCGAGCGTGAAGCCGTTGGGCGTCTGAATGGTCATGCCGCCTCTCCCTTGTTTCCGTGGTCGGCGGGGGTGTTCGGGTGGTCGGCGTCCTTGTGGCGGGCGCGCTTGAGCGCGCTGACCGCGGCGTGCAGCGCGATGCCGCCGCCGACGACGCCGGCTGCGGCCATGCCGACACGGTCAGCATTGGCCTCGATGCCGAAGCCGACACCCTTGAGGTCGGTCAGACGCGCATACCAGGAGCCCTTGTCCCAGAACCCATCTTCCGAGCAGCCGATGCAGCCGTGGCCGGACTGGATGGGGAAGGAGACGCCGTCATTCCAGCGGGTGGTCGAGCAGGCATTGTAGGTGGTCGGGCCTTTGCAGCCGACCTTGTAGAGGCAGTAGCCCTTGCGCGCGCCCTCGTCGTCGAAGGCCTCGACATACTGGCCGGCGTCGAAATGCGGCCGGCGGTAGCATTTGTCGTGAATGCGCTGGGAATAGAACATCTTCGGGCGTCCCTGCCGGTCGAGCTCGGGCAGGCGGTCGAAGGTCAGCATGTAGGTGATGACGCCGGTCATGACCTCGGCGATGGGCGGGCAGCCCGGCACCTTGATGATCGGCTTGTCGAGGATGACCTCGTGCACCGGGGTGGCGCGGGTCGGGTTCGGGCGCGCCGCCTGCACGCAGCCATGCGAGGCGCAGGAGCCCCAGGAGATCACCGCCCTGGCGTCCTTGGCAACCTTCTTGAGCTGGTCGACGAACGGCTTGCCGCCGATGATGCAGTACATGCCGTCCTCGTTCAGCGGCGGATTGCCCTCCACGGCGAGGATGTAGTTGCCCTTGTACTTCTCCATCACCTCGTCGAGGATCGCCTCCGCCTGATGGCCGGCGGACGCCATCAGCGTGTCGTCGTAATCCAGCGAGATCATCGACAGGACCACGTCCTTCACCAGCGGATGCGCCGAGCGGATGAAGCTCTCGGAGCAGCAGGTGCATTCCAACCCGTGCAGCCACAGCACAGGGGTGCGCGGCTTGGTCTCCATCGCATGGGCGATCTCGGGCGCGAACTCCGGCCCCAGCCCCAGCGCGGCCGCGGTGAGCGAACAATATTTCAGGAACGAGCGGCGGGTGATGCCCTGGCGTCGCATCACCTCATAGAACGTCTCAAGTCCGGCCATGCGGCGGGTCCTCCCGATAGCTTGTTTCGGCGCGCGTCGAGGCGCACCGTCGCATAGGCATCAGCAACGGCCGTGCCAGAGCTGGAACGCTTCTAAATCCAAGGGTTTATGGTTTTTGCCGAGCCAGCGCCGCGGAAGCTGGAAGACCGGTTTCCGCAGCGAACGGAAAGCGGCTTACCGCCCCATCAGCCGCACGGCGGCCACCGCCGCCTGGCCCAGCGCCAGCCCGCCATCATTGGCCGGCACCTCGGCGGGAACCAGCAGCGGCAGTCCTGACGGCGCGAGGCGGGCGACGAGATGTTCGAGCAGCACTGCGTTCTGCATCACCCCGCCGGAGAGGGCGAGCGCGCGGGCATCATGTTCCGTCGCGGTGGCCAACGCGACATCGGCTAAGGCGCGGGCGAGGCCGGCGTGAAAGCGAGCGGCGATCACGGCCGGGGTTTCGCCCCGACGAAGGTCGGCGATGGCCGCGCGCCACATCGGCGCCGGGTCGAGGGTGGTGAGGCAATCCTGGCCGGTGATATCGAAGGGGTAGCCGCCTTCCGCCGCCGGCGCGGCTGCCGCAAGGGCTTCCAGCGCCAGCGCCGCCTCACCCTCGAAGCTGAGCCGGGGCGGGGCGAGGCCGAGCAGCGCGGCCATGGCATCGAACAGCCGGCCGGCGGAACTCGCCTGGGGCGCGTTGATGCCGCGCGCGATCATCGCCCGCACGGTCGCGGCCGGCAGTCCGTCGAACAGGCCCGGCGGGCGCAGCTCCACAGGTAGCGCCGCGTCGAGATGGGCGAGCAGCACGCGCCAGGGTTCGCGGCTGGCGAGGTCCCCACCGGCGAGCGCAACGGGCTTCAACCGCGCCATGCGACGGCTTCGGGCGTAGTCGCACAGCAGGATTTCCGCGCCCCAGGCGGTGCCGTCTTCGCCGAGGCCGAGGCCGTCCAGTGCGAGGCCGACCACCGCCCCGGCATCGACCGCCCAGCCATTCTCTGCCATGGCGGCGGCGATATGGGCGTGGTGATGCTGCACGCCGACGAGCGGCAGCCCGCGTGCCGCCGCCAGCGCCGCACCGAGCCGGCTGGCGCGGTATTCGGGGTGGAGGTCGACCGCGATCGCCTCGGCGCGGTGGTCGAACAGGGCGGTGTAGTCGGCAATCGCCGTCTCGAACGCGTCCTGCGTCGCCAGTTCGTCGAGATCGCCGAGGTGGTGTGAGAGCAGCGCCCGGCCGGCGGTGGTGAGGCAGACGGCGCTTTTCAGCTCGCCGCCGAGCGCGAGCACCGAAGGTGCCGGGGCGAAGCCGGGTGGCAGCGCGCGCGGCGCCGGCGCGAGGCCGCGTCCGCGCCGCATCACCCGCACAGCCCCCGCCGCCACCCGCGCCACGCTGTCGTCGAGCCGCCGGGCGATGGGCCTGTCATGGCCGAGCACGCCGTCGACGATGCCGGCGAGCCCATGGCGGGCCTCCGCGTCGCGATAGATCTGCGGCTCGCCCGAGCGATTGGCGCTGGTCATCACCAGCGGCCGGTCGAGCGCTTCCATCAGCAGGTGATGCAGCGGCGTATAGGGAAGCATCACCCCGAGCCGGGCTTGTCCCGGTGCCAGCGAGGGGGCCAGAGGCGTATCCGCGCGCCGGGCCAGCAGAAGGATGGGCGCGGAGGGCGCGCCCATCGCTTCCCACTCCGCCGGCGCGACGGCGCACAGCGTGTCCAGCATGGCGCGGTCGCGTACCATCAGCGCCAGCGGCTTGGTCGGGCGGTGCTTGCGCCGCCGCAGCTCGGCGACCGCGGCCTCGTTCGTCGCGTCGCAGGCGATGTGGAAACCGCCGATCCCCTTGATGGCGAGGATCGCTCCCGCCTTCAGTCGCCCAGCCGCCTCGGCCTGCGGATCGCCGGGCAGGGGATCGCCGGCCTGGGGCCTTCCAATCTCCAGCGCCAGGCGCGGCCCGCAGGCGGGGCAGGCGATGGGCTGGGCGTGGAAGCGCCGGTCGGCCGGGTCTTCATATTCGCTCAGGCAGTCCGGACAGAGAGCGAAGCCGCGCATCGTGGTGGTGGCGCGGTCATAGGGCAGGCCCTCGACGATGGAGAAGCGCGGCCCGCAATCGGTGCAGTTGGTGAAGGCGTAGCGGTGGCGCCGGGCGGCCGGATCGCTGATCTCGGCGCGGCAGGCCGGGCAAGTGGCAATGTCCGGCACCACGCCGGCCGACACCGTGCCGGGCGCGCTCGCCGCAATCGCAAAGCCCTCGGCGTCGAACGCGGGCAGCGGTGCGCGTTCCACTGTCTCGACGCGGGCGAGCGGCGGTGCCTCCTGCGCCAGCGCGGCGGCAAAGGCGTCCAGCGCCTCCGGCGGCGCGGCGGCGCGGATGGATACGCAATCGCCGACATTGGACACGTCGCCTGTGATGCCGAGGCGCCGGGCGAGCCGCCACACGAAGGGGCGGAAGCCGACGCCCTGCACCAGCCCGCGCACCATGATCCGCTCGGCGTTGGCCCCGTTTTCTTGCATCGCCGCGCTCAATGCACCGTGCACACCATGCACGGATCGAAGGAGCGCACGATGTGCTGTACCGCCACCGGCGTCGTCTCGCCCTGCCGCACCGGGGCGCCCACCAGTGCGGCCTCCAGCGGCCCCGGCACGCCGGCGGCGTCGCGTGGCGAGAAATTCCAAGTGGTCGGCGCGATGATCTGGTAGCCGGCGATGCGGCCGTTTTCCACCCGCAGCCAGTGCCCCAGCGCCCCGCGTGCCGCCTCGGTCAGGCCGGCGGCGCGGCCCTCGCGCGGCACGTTTCCTTGCGCGCACCAGGGCGCGCCCGGCTCCAGCCGCCGCACCCAGTCTTCCATGGCGAGAAGGGTGCGGGCAGTCTCGATCAGCCGCGCCAGCACGCGCACGAACACGCTGCCGCCGCCCGTGGCGACCAGTGTCCGGATCAGCGGCTGGCCGTCCACCATCTGCCGCGCCACCGCGCCCGTCTCGAAGGGCAGGCCGGTGAGGCGGGGGGCCTTGCACCAGCTGTACCCGGTGTTGTCGGTGGCATCGGGAAAGGTGAAGCCCTCGAACGGATGGTGCGCCCGCCAGCGCCCCTCCATCCGTGCATTGGTGTGGTCCTCGGCGATGGCGCCGGTGTCCAGCTCGCCCGGCCCCTCCGGGGTGACAATGCCGCGCGCATAAAGCGGGCCGTCCGCACCGGGGTAGGCGCCATAGCTGAGATAGCGGTCATAGGCCCGGCCGAGGCCGGCGAGGTCGAGATCCTCTGAGATGGCGAGGAACAGCGCCAGATCGCTGGCATTGCCGCGCAGCGCGGCCAGTTCCTCCGGTGCCGCCAGTTCGGCGATGCGTTCGAGCGACGTGCCGAACAGCCGTTCCTCCAGCGCCTGCCGGGTCGCGCCAAGCGTGGCGAGCAGCCGCATCTTGTCGCGCGCATCCGCCCCGCGCGTCACCCCGCCGGGCTGGATGGCGAGGGTGTGCGGCCAGCGCCCGGCGAGCAGGCCGAGCACATGCAGCAGCGTCGTCCGCGTCGCCAGCGCCGCCCTCACCGAGGTGCCCTGCGCCGCCTTGAAGCGGGCCTCGGCGCGGGCGAACCACGGGCGGTCGGCGTAAATGGCGCGGGCAAAGTCCGGCATGAAGAAGACGTGGAAATGCGTGAGATGGTCGGCGACGTTCTCGGTGGCGACGAGAAGACTGGTGGCGACAGCGCCGTTCGCGGTCGGCGCGATGCCCTGCACCCCGGCCAGCGCCAGCGCGGCGGCATGGGACTGCGACACCGAGCAGATGCCGCAGATGCGCGGGGCTATCACCAGCGCGTCGCGCGGGTCGCGCCCTTCCAGAATGCGCTCGAAGCCCCGGAACAAGGGCGAGGCGACATAGGCGGCCTGAACCTCGCCGCCGGTGATCTCCAGCCGCACCTCCAGATCGCCCTCGACCCGGTTGAACGGGCCGACAACCAGCCGTCTGGTGCCTTCTTCCGTGTCCGTCACGCTCATCGCCGTCCGGTATCGCGCACGGCGGGCGGCGTCACCACATGGTCGCTGGTGGCATTGCGCCGCAGCCGGTCCGGCGTCGCGGCCTTGGCGAGGGAAGACAGGGCGACGAACCATGCTTTGGGCATGTCGGTTGGCAGGCCGATGGGAATGCCGGCGAGCTTGGGCGTTTCCAGGAAGGCGTGGCCGGGCTCCTCGAATTCCGGCGCGGTGCAGTTGATGCAGGCATAGCCGCCGCGCGTGCAGGAGCCTTCGCCGTTCCACAGCCTTGTGTTGCAGTCGGCATGCGCCTGCGTGCCGACGCAGCCCAGATGCTCCATCATGCAGCCGAGGTCGGAGAGCTTCTCCGCGCTCGCCTTGTACTCGTAATATTCATTGCGCGGGCAGCCATGGTGCACCAGCTGGTCGGCATAGGAGCGGGGGCGGCCATAGACGTCGAGGTCCTCGGGGCCGAGCAGTCCCGCCGCCAGCAGCATCAGCGTCTCGGTGATCCAGTTCGGGTGGGTCGGGCATCCCGCGATGTTGATGACCGGCAGGCCGGAGAGCGAGCGGAACCCGGCGCCCAGCGCGCCGCCGGGCCGCCGCCCGTCATATTGCAGGCCGCACGCGTCGGTCGGGTTGATGCCCGCCGCCGTCACCCCGCCATAGGCGGCGCAGGTGCCGACGGCGACCACGTTGCGCGCCAGCCCCGCCAGCCGGCGCACCCATTCGATGGTCGGCACGCCGGTGCCGGCGAGAATATGGAAGCGCCCGGTATTGTTGGGCCCGCGCAGCATCGCGCCCTCGACGCAGAGCGCATCGAGCCGTAGTTCGCCCGACAGCACGCGCTCGAACACTGCAAGCGCCTCGGCGCCGGTCTCTTCCGAGAGCGTGGGATGCCAGAGAAAGCGGATGTCGGCGCTGGCGAGCGTGGCCGCGAGGTCGGGGGCCTCGGCGCAGAGCAGCGACATGGTGCAGCCGCCGCAGCCGCCGGACTGGATCCACAAGACGTTGAAGCCCGGCATGTTCATTCCTTCCCCGCGGCTGGCAGGCGAAGCGTCATGACCGCCCCGCCGTCGGGATGGTTGCCCGCCTCCAGCGTGCCGCCGTGCTCCTGCACGATGCGGTAGCAGATGGACAGGCCAAGCCCGGTGCCCTTGCCGACCGGCTTTGTGGTGAAGAACGGATCGAAGATGCGTGTGGCGATGTCCGGGTCGATGCCGGGTCCGGTGTCGCGCAGCGTCAGCACCAGTTCGTCGCCGCCGTGCCCGGTGATTTCCAGCCGGCGCACCGGCCGCTCCTCCATGGCGTCGACGGCGTTCTGCACGAGATTCATCAGCACCTGGTGCACATGGCCGGGATGGCCGATCGCCTCCAGCCCTTCGGGCACATCGACCAGGGTCTCGATCTCCGGCGCGTGCGCCTTCGCCACCCAGTCGAGCGCCGAGCGTGCGAGCATGGCGAGGTCGAACACCTCGCGCACCTCGCGCCGGTCGGAAGAGAAGCGGCGCAGGTCCGCGACGACGTCGCGCACCCGTTCGGCGCCTTCCAGCATGCCGTCGAGCGTGCCTTCCATATTGGCCAGCGTGTGCTGGATCTTCAGCTCCTCGCGCAGCCGCGCGAGCGTTCGCGCATCGGCGCCGCTCTCGACCGCCTCGACATAGGCGGTGAGCCGCGCGCTGTAGCGCCGCAGCGTGTGCGCATTGCCGTAGACGAAGGAGATCGGATTGTTCAGCTCATGGGCGACGCCGGCCACCAGCCGGCCGAGGGACGCCATCTTCTCGGCATGAACGAGCTGCTGCTGTGCCTGTTTCAGGCGTTCGTGCGCGGCTTCGAGGTCGCTATAGGCCTTGCGCAGCTCGCCGATCGGCCGGCAGACCAGAACGAGGCCGACCGAGCGCCCGCGCGAATCGAAGCGCACCGCACCGTTTGCCGAGACGGGGAAGGGCCCGTCCGGCGTGCGGAAGACCAGCTCGCGGTCGCTGATGCGGGCCCGGCGCTCGACCGCATCGCGCAGATGGTGGAAATGGGCCGGCGATTCCTCGGCCAGCAATTCCTCGAAGGGCAGGCGGGCAAGGTCGCCGGGCGAACGGCCCAGAGCGCGCTCGGCGGCGAGGTTCACCTGCTCGATCCGGCCGGACATGTCACAGGCGATGAGGATGTCCGTCATCGAGGCCATCAGCCCAGCGATGAAGGTCTGCGCCTCTTCGAGTTCCGCGTTCTTCTGCTCGACCGCCACCTGCTGGGTCAGCAACTCGGCATAGGTCTCGTCCATCTTGCGGATGACGGCGATCCAGGCTTCGTCCGCCTCGTCGTCCGGCAGCGGCCTTCCGTAGCGCAGCGCGGTTTCCGCGTCGTCCCGCATGCTCGGCGTCCATCCCGGTACACCGGGGGCTCCTCGATCATCCCCGGCACGGATCAACAGTAGAGCGCCGGCGAAGGAACGGCAACGCACCCCCGTCGTGGGAAGCGCCCGCCCCGCGAGATGGCGGGACGGGGCACCTTCGGCAAGACGTCTCAGCCCTTCGCCAGCAGCGCCTTCAGCTCCGGCAGGAAGGTGTCGGCGATGTCCGGGCGGTCCAGCGCATAGGCGACGTTGGCCATGAGGAAGCCGAGCTTCGAGCCGCAGTCATAGATCGCGCCATCGAAGGTCACGCTGTAGAATTCCTGCGCCTTGGCCAGCTTGAGCATGGAGTCGGTCAGCTGGATTTCGCCGCCGGCACCACGCTCCTGCGTGGCGAGCAGGTCGAAGATTTCCGGCTGCAGGATATAGCGGCCGGAAATAGCGAGGTTGGACGGGGCCACGTCGCGCTTGGGCTTCTCGACCATCTTGGCGATCTTGTGCACGCCATCGGCCACCTCGTCGCCGAGGCCGACAATGCCGTACTGGTCGGTCTGGTCGTTGGGCACCTCATAGACCGCGAGATGGTTGCCGCCGGTCTTGTTATAGGCGTCCACCATGCGCGCGAGGCAGCCCTTGCCGTTGCGCGGCTTGTGCAGCATGTCCGGCAGCAGGAGCGCGAAGGGCTCGTTGCCGATGATGTCACGCGCGCACCACACCGCATGGCCGAGGCCGAGCGGCAGCTGCTGGCGGGTGAAGCTGGACTTGCCCGGCCCGAGCGTCTCGTCGCGCAGCACGTCGAGCAGCTGATATTTGCCGCGCTCGGACAGGGTCGCTTCCAGCTCGTACTGGCGGTCGAAATGGTCCTCGATGACGCCCTTGTTGCGCCCGGTGACGAAGACGAAGTGCTCGATGCCGGCGGCACGCGCTTCATCGACCACGTGCTGGACGACGGGTCGGTCCACAACGGTGAGCATCTCCTTCGGCACCGCCTTGGTGGCGGGGAGGAAACGCGTACCGAGGCCGGCAACGGGAAGGATCGCTTTACGGATCGGAGTAGCCATAGGGGGAGGATGCCGCTGTTGGTGACGTTGAAGGAAGACGTGCCAGGAGCCTTGCTACTTGAATTAAACTTAACGTCTCCTGACAGCTTTGACACGTGCCCTATAACGTTCTGCCGACAAAACGGGTCCGCGGGCGAGTCAATCGCGGCCGTCTGCCTGAATCGTGCGCCCGTTAAGCTCGCTGAAACCATGGTGGCTCCCTAATCTCGCCTCGGCTTCGCGTAAGGGTAAGCGTTATGAGTAATCGGACGACGGTCCTTCGCCGGCATCATGCCGGCGGCATCGCCGGCGCGATGATGATGTGCCTCGGGCTCGCCGGCTGCGCCTCGCCGGACGATGTGACCGGCGCGCTGGCGGCTCCGGCCGCGCGGCCCGCGCCTGTCGCCAGCATGGCCCCGTCGCATCCCCCGGCGACGCCGCGCGCGCCCGCCGCTGCGCCTGCCGCCTCGACCCACCCCGACATGACCCCGCAGGCGCTGGCGCGCGCGGAAGCCAATTTCGATCGCTGTATCGCCTCGCTGGAACCGCTGGCGCGCTCCAAGGGCGTCTCCGCCGCCGGCTTCCGCCGCTACACCGCCGGGCTGAAGCCCGACATGGGCATCATGGACAAGCTGCAGACGCAGCCCGAATTCTCCCGCACGGCCGGCGACTACGTGACCATGCTGGTGTCCGAGACCCGCATCGCCAAGGGCCGCCAGGCGATGGCGCAGAACGCCGCCGTGTTCGAGGCCGTCGGGCGCACCTATGGCGTCGACCCCTATGTGGTGGCGGCGATCTGGGGCATCGAGACCAATTACGGCGGCGCGCGCGGCTCCTATCCCGTGTTGCAGGCGACCGGGACGCTGGCCTGCGTCGGCCGCCGCCAGACCTATTTCCGCGACGAATTCGTCGCCGCGCTGCGCATTGTCGACAAGGGCGACGTGCCCGAGAGCCATCTGCGCGGCTCCTGGGCCGGCGCTTTCGGCCTGACCCAGTTCATGCCGACCGCCTTCCAGCGTGATGCCGTGGATTTCGACGGCGACGGGCACCGCAACGTGGTGGATTCGGTGGCCGACGCCATGGGCTCGACCGCCAACAAGCTGAAGCGCGGCGGCTGGGTCGCCGGGCGTAGCTGGGGCTATGAGGTGACGCTGCCCGCGCGTTTCAACTATGCGATGGCCAGCAAGAGCATCCGCAAGCCGATGCGCGAATGGTGGGCGATGGGCGTGCGCCGGCCGGAAGGCCGCCCGATGCCCAGCGGCGACGAGATGGCCTATCTGCTGCTGCCGGCGGGCGCCAAGGGCCCGGTCTTCCTGATGACGGACAATTTCAAGGCCATCCTCAGCTATAACCCCGCCGACGCCTATGCGCTCGCCATCGGCCATCTCGCGGACCGCATCCGTGGCGGCGGGCCGTTCGTTCAGCCCTGGCCGGAGGATGCGCGCGCGCTGTCGCGGCTGGAGCGCACCGAGCTGCAGCAGCGGCTCGCCTCGCGCGGCCTCTATGTCGGCCCGCATGACGGCGCGCTGGGCGAAAAGACCCGCGATGCGGTGCGCGAATATCAGGTCAGCGTCGGCATGCCGGCCGACGGCCTGCCCTCCGGCGAGGTGCTCGATTCGCTGCGCCGCAGCGGTTCGTGAGCCCTGCGGCGGACGCCAGCCGTGACCATGCGGGGCTTGAAACCGCCGCTATAATGGTCCACCGCTGCGTCAGTCTGTTTTCTGCCAAGGGCATGCCATGGCCGCGCGCCGCTTCCATCGGGCTCTGAATGTGCTGGCCGCCGGCGCGCTGCTGGCCGGCGCATCGCTGGCGAGCCTGCCGGCGCTGGCGCAGAGCGACTGGTTCCGCCCGCCGGGCAATGTCGGCCAGCCCAGTTCGCGGCCCGCGCAGCCGCAGCGCCAGCAACAGCAGCAGGCCCGACCCCAGCGCCAGCAGGCGCCAAGCCGGGCGCAGCAGCGTCAGGCCGCGCCCGCGCCGCGCGAGAGCTGGTCGCCCTTCCAGCCGCTGATAAACCTGTTCGGCGGCGATCGTCCCCGCAGCGCCGCCCCCCGCATGCCGCGCGGTGTGGAACCGCCACCCGTGGTGCGTGCGCCGGTCGTGGCGCCGCCGGCCGAGCCGCGCGGCACCGTGTTCGACACCGTCGCCGCCGCCCGCAGCGAGGGCAAGGACGTCTCGCAGGTCGTGCTGGTGCTCGGCGACGAGAATGCCGGTCCGCTGGCACAGGGGCTGGCCGATGCCTTCGCCGCCGACCGCGAGGGTGTGGTGGTGGCCGGACGCAGCGAAGCCGGTTCCGGCCTTGCCAGCGCCAGCGGCTTCGACTGGCTCTCGGCCATCCGCCAGCTGCCGCCGGCCGAAGCGCCCAATGTCATCGTTCTGTTCGCGGGGGCCAATGATCTGGCGCCGATCGAGGATCCGGCCGGGCGGGCGGAACTGCTCGATGAGCGCTGGCGCGAGCTCTATGGGCGCCGGCTCGACGAGGTGATCGCCAGCCTGAAGGCGCAGGGCCGCCCCGTCGCCGTGGTTGGCCTGCCGCCGGTGGAGGACGAGGACCAGAGCGTGCGCCGGGCGCAGTTCAATGCGCTGCTGCAGGAGCACGTGGAGCGGGCCGGGCTGATCTTCGTCGATGCGACCGACGGCTTCGTCGACGAGAACGGCAAGTTCATGATGTCCGGCCCTGCCGTGGACGGCCAGCGCCGCCGCCTGCGCACCGCCGACGGGCTCGGCTTCACCCGCGCAGGTGGGCGCAAGCTCGCCTTCTTCGTCGATCGCGAGCTGGACGATGTGCTGTCGCGTCCGGGCGAGGCGACGCCAGCGGCGGCCGCCACGCCCAACCCGGCCGATACGCGCCCCTCCATGATCCTGCTGACCGGCGGCGCGGCGCCGGGCGCGCGTGCGCTGGCCGGGGCTCCCGGCAGCCCCGCACCGGCCGCGACGCCGGCCGTGCAGGACGGGGCCGCCGAGGCTTCGCGCGTGCTGGTCAGCGGCGAGGCGCTGCCCGCCGTCGCCGGGCGCACCGACGATTTCCGTTGGCCGGCCGGCCAGCCCGCGGCCACGGCCGAGCCGCTGGTGCCGGCCATGCCGGGCAGCGCGACGCTGCCCCCCGGCCAGACCCCCGCGCTCGCGGCTCCTGCACTGGCAGCTCCTGGCACGCCGACCAGCGGCGCCGGCACGGGCACCGCCACTCCCTGATCGGGTGAAACAGAAAACGGCGCCTCAGGGGCGCCGTTTTACCATTCCGATCAATTGCTGGGGTCGCGCTCAGCGCGGCAGCAGCGAGGCACCCATCAGGAAGGTGTCGATCGACTGCGCGGCCTGCCGGCCCTCGCGGATCGCCCACACCACCAGCGACTGGCCGCGACGCATATCGCCCGCGGCGAACAGCTTCGGCACGGCGGTGGCGTAATCGGTATCGGGCGCGGCGACATTGCCGCGCCGGTCCAGCGTCAGGCCGTCCTGCTCCAGCATGCCCTGATGAACAGGGTGCACGAAGCCGAGCGCGATGAAGACCAGGTCAGCCTTGATGAGGAATTCCGTGCCCGGAATCGGCTGGCGGCTGGCATCGACGCGGGCGCACTTCACGCTGGTGACGCGGCCCTTCTTGCCCTCGATGCCAAGCGTGGCGGCGGCAAACTCACGGTCGGCGCCTTCCGCCTGGCTGGTGGAGGTGCGGAACTTGGTCGGCCAGTAGGGCCACACCGCCAGCTTGTCCTCCTTGATCGGGGGAACCGGGCGGATGTCGAGCTGGTGCACGGAGAGCGCACCCTGGCGGAAGGCGGTGCCGACGCAGTCGGACGCGGTGTCGCCGCCGCCGATCACCACCACATGCTTGCCGGCGGCCAGGATGGGCTCGTCGCGGCCCACATCCTCGTGACCGACGCGGCGGTTCTGCTGCACCAGATAGGGCATCGCGTAATGCACGCCCTCCAGCTCCTGACCCGGCAGGGCCGGGTTGCGCGGGGCTTCCGAGCCGCCGCACATCAGCACGGCGTCGTGACCTTCGAGGAGTTCGTCGAGCGGCACCGTCACACCGACATGGGCGTTGTAGTGGAAGGTGACGCCTTCGCCTTCCATCTGCGCCACGCGGCGGTCGATATAGTGCTTCTCCATCTTGAAGTCGGGGATGCCGTAGCGCAGCAGGCCGCCGGCCTTGGGCTCGCGCTCATAGACATGCACCTCGTGCCCGGCGCGGGCGAGCTGCTGGGCGGCGGCCATGCCGGCGGGACCGGAGCCGATCACTGCGACCTTCTTGCCGGTCTTGTGGGCGGCAGGCTCGGGCTTGATCCAGCCCGCCTTCCACGCCTTGTCGGCGATGGCCTGCTCGACCGTCTTGATGGTGACGGGCACGTCTTCGAGATTCAGCGTGCAGGCTTCCTCGCAGGGGGCGGGGCAGATGCGGCCGGTGAATTCCGGGAAGTTGTTGGTGGAGTGGAGGTTGCGCGCGGCTTCCTCCCAGTTCCCGTTATAGACGAGGTCGTTCCAGTCCGGGATCTGGTTGTGGATCGGGCAGCCATTGGGCCCGTGGCAGAACGGCACGCCGCAATCCATGCAGCGCGAGGCCTGGTTGGCGACCTCGGCATCCGGCAGCGGCAGGGTGAACTCGCGGAAGTGGCGAATGCGGTCGGACGCCGGCTGATACTTCGCCTCGCGCCGATCGATCTCGAGAAAGCCCGTAACCTTACCCATTGCGCCCTCTTTCGCGGAGCACCGCCACCTTGGAGGCTTTCCAGCCACAGGTGCAGATACATCAATCATGCCAGTTGGGAAATGACAGCGCGGCACACGGCCGCTGCCATCTTCGTCATCCCGGACGGCCGCAAGGCCGATCCGGGATCGCTGGGGTATCGGGGAGCGAGCCCGGCTCTCCGGCTTCGCCGCCGGCCGGAATGACGGCGGCGGGCGAAGCGACGAGAGCAGCCGCCGATATTATTCGGCCGCCTGCAACCCGCGCATTTTCTCCATGTCGCGCAGGGCCCGCTGATACTCGACGGGCATCACCTTGACGAACTTCGAGCGGTACTCGGTCCAGTTGTCGAGAATGGTCTGCGCCCGCTTCGAGCCCGTATAGTGCAGGTGCTTGGCGATGAGCTGGTGCAGGCGCTCCTCGTCGTGGTGGCCCATATCCGCCATGATGTCGATGCGGCCCTTGAACTCCAGGTCGCCGCCATGGTGGTGCAGGCGCTCCAGGAGGTCTTCCTCCTCCTCGACCGGCTCCAGATCGACCATGGACAGGTTGCAGCGCTTCTTGAAGCTGCCGTCCTCGTCCAGCACATAGGCCACGCCGCCGGACATGCCGGCCGCGAAGTTGCGCCCGGTCTGGCCGATGACGACGACCACGCCGCCGGTCATGTACTCGCAGCCATGGTCGCCCGTGCCCTCGACCACCGCGATGGCGCCCGAGTTGCGGACGGCGAAGCGCTCGCCGGCGACGCCGTGGAAATACACCTCGCCGGAGGTCGCGCCGTAGAGCACGGTGTTGCCGACGATGATGGAGTTCTCCGGCACGATGGCGGCGTTGTCCGCCGGGCGCACCACGATGCGCCCGCCCGACAGCCCCTTGCCGACATAGTCGTTGGCTTCGCCCACCAGCGTCATGGACACGCCGGTGGCGAGGAAGGCGCCGAAGGCCTGGCCGGCGGTGCCGGTCAGATGGATGTCGATGGTGTCCTCGGGCAGGCCGGCATCGCCGTAGCGCTTGGCGACCTCGCCGGAGAGCATCGCGCCGACGGAGCGGTTGATGCTCTTGATCTCCGTATGGATCACCACCTTCTCGCCGCTCTCCAGCGCCGGCATGGCCTGGTGGATCAGCGTGCGGTCCAGCACATGCTGGATCGGGTGGTTCTGCCGCTCGGTGTGGCGGATGGCGACCTCGGGACCGACCTCGGGCTTCGCGAAGATGCGCGAGAAGTCGAGGCCGTTCGCCTTCCAGTGCTCGATGGCCACGCGCTTGTCGAGCCATTCGGAACGGCCGATCAGCTCGTTGAAGCTGGCGATGCCCATCGAGGCCATGATCTCCCGCACTTCCTCGGCGACGAAGAAGAAGTAGTTGATCACATGCTCGGGCGTGCCCTTGAAGCGCTTGCGCAGCACGGGGTCCTGCGTGGCGACGCCCACGGGACAGGTGTTGAGGTGGCACTTGCGCATCATGATGCAGCCGGCCGCGATCAGCGGCGCGGTGGAGAAGGCGAAGTCGTCCGCCCCCAGCAGCGCGCCGATGATGACGTCGCGCCCGGTGCGCAGGCCACCGTCCACCTGCAGGGCGATGCGCCCGCGCAGATTGTTCAGCACCAGCGTCTGGTGCGCCTCGGCGAGGCCGATCTCCCACGGGCTGCCGGCATGCTTGATGGCGGTGAGCGGGGAAGCGCCCGTGCCGCCTTCAAAGCCGGAGACGGTGATGTGGTCGGCGCGCGCCTTGGCGACGCCGGCGGCGACCGTGCCGACGCCGACTTCCGACACCAGCTTCACCGAGATGTCGGCCTCGGGGTTCACGTTCTTCAGATCGTAGATCAGCTGCGCCAGATCCTCGATCGAGTAGATGTCGTGATGCGGCGGCGGCGAGATGAGGCCGACGCCCGGCGTCGAGTGGCGCACCTTGGCGATCACCGCATCGACCTTGTGGCCGGGCAGCTGGCCGCCTTCGCCGGGCTTGGCACCCTGCGCCATCTTGATCTGGATCATGTCGGCATTGACGAGATAGTCCGCCGTCACGCCGAAGCGGCCGGAGGCCACCTGCTTGATCGCCGAGCGCATGCTGTCGCCGTTCGGCAGCGGCTTGAAGCGGGTCGCTTCCTCGCCGCCCTCGCCGGTGTTCGACTTGCCGCCGATGCGGTTCATCGCGATGGCGAGCGTGGTGTGCGCCTCGCGCGAGATGGAGCCGAACGACATGGCGCCGGTGACGAAGCGCTTGACGATCTCCGCCGCCGGCTCGACCGCGTCGAGCGGAATGGCGGCATGGCCCAGCTCCTCGGCGTGGCGGACGCGGAACAGCGAGCGGATGTTGAGCGTCTTGGCGCCGGCCTCGTTCACCAGCTTGGCGAAGTGGCGATACTTGTCCTGCGCGTTGCCGCGCACGGCATGCTGCAGCACCGCGACCGTCTCCGGGTCCCAGGCATGCTCCTCGCCGCGCAGGCGATACGCGTAGTCGCCGCCGACATCGAGCGAGGTGCGGTACACCGGCGCGTCGCTGAAGGCGTCGCGGTGGCGCATCGCGGTTTCCTCGGCGATCTCGGCGAGGCCGATGCCGCCAATGGAGGAAGCGGTGCCGAAGAAGTACTTCTCGACGACTTCGGTCGACAGGCCGACCGCGTCGAAGATCTGCGCGCCGCAATAGGACTGGTAGGTCGAGATGCCCATCTTCGACATGACCTTGAGCAGGCCCTTGTCGATCGACTTGATGTAGCGCTTGACGATCTCGTACTCGTCGACCTCCTCGGGGATGTCGACGCGCATGTCGATCATCGTCTCGAAGGCGAGATAGGGGTTGATCGCCTCCGCGCCATAGCCGGCCAGGCAAGCGAAATGGTGCACTTCGCGGGCCTCGCCGGTCTCCACGACGAGACCGACAGAGGTGCGCAGGCCCTTGCGGATCAGGTGGTGGTGCACGGCCGCGGTCGCCAGCAGCGAGGGGATCGGAATACGGTCCGGCCCCACGAGGCGATCCGACAGGATGATGATGTTGTAGCCGCCATGCACGGCCGCCTCGGCGCGCTCGCACAGCCGCTCCACCGCATCGCCCATGCCCGCCGCGCCCTTGTCGGAGGGGTAGGTGATGTCGAGCGTGCGGGTGTCGAAGCGCTCCTCCATGAAGCCGATGGAGCGGATCTTCTCCAGGTCTTCATTGGTCAGGATCGGCTGGCGCACTTCGAGCCGCTTGCGGCGCGAATTGCCTTCAAGATCGAAGATGTTCGGCCGCGGCCCGATGAACGAGACGAGGCTCATCACCAGCTCTTCGCGGATCGGGTCGATGGGCGGGTTGGTGACCTGCGCGAAGTTCTGCTTGAAATAGGTGAAGAGCGGCTTGGAGCGCTTGGACAGCGGCGAGATCGGCGTGTCGGAGCCCATGGAGCCGACCGCTTCCTGCCCGGTGGTCGCCATCGGCGCCATCAGCAGCTTGAGGTCTTCCTGGGTGTAGCCGAAGGCCTGCTGGCGGTCGAGCAGCGACACGTCGGTGCGGACCTCGCGCGCTTCAACCGAGCGCAGCTCCTCCAGCACCAGCTGGGTGCGCTTCAGCCACTCCTTGTAGGGATGCGCCTGGGCAAGCGTGGTCTTCACCTCCTCGTCGGGAACGAGGCGGCCCTCTTCGAGGTCGACCAGCAGCATGCGGCCCGGCTGGAGGCGCCACTTGGTGACGATCTCGTCCTCGGGGAAGGTGAGCACACCCATTTCCGAGGCGAGCACGATGCGCTCGTCCTTGGTCACGAGGTAGCGCGCGGGGCGCAGGCCGTTGCGGTCGAGCGTGGCGACGATCTGGCGCCCGTCGGTGGCGACGATGGCGGCCGGCCCGTCCCACGGCTCCATCATGGCGGCGTGGTACTCGTAGAAGGCGCGGCGTTCCTCATCCATCAGCGGGTTGCCGGCCCAGGCTTCGGGCACCAGCATCATCGCCGCATGCGGCAGGTCGTAGCCGCCCTGCACGAGGAATTCGAGCGCGTTGTCGAAGCAGGCGGTGTCCGACTGGCCCTCATAGGAGATCGGCCACAGCTTGGAGATGTCGTTGCCGAACAGCTCGCTGTCGACGGAAGCCTGGCGGGCCGCCATCCAGTTCACATTGCCGCGCAGCGTGTTGATTTCGCCGTTATGGGCGACCATCCGGTAGGGATGGGCGAGCGACCAGGCCGGGAAGGTGTTGGTCGAGAAACGCTGATGCACGAGAGCGAGCGCGCTCTCGAAATCCTCGTCATGCAGGTCGGCATAATAGGCGCCGAGCTGGTCGGCGTTGAACATGCCCTTGTAGACGATGGTGCGGCAGGACAGCGACACGACGTAATAGCCCGCCGTGCGCGGGTCCTTGGCGTCATAGACCGCGTTGGACACCACCTTGCGCAGGATGAACAGGCGGCGCTCGAACGCTTCCTCGTCCACGCTGCCCTCGCCGGGCGCGATGAAGACCTGCACATGCTTGGGCTCGGTCGGCAGCACGGTGTGGCCGAGCGAGGTGTTGTCGGTGGGCACATCGCGCCAGCCGAGCAGCACCTGGCCCTCGGCCGCGACGACGCGCTCGAAGGTCTCGCGCACGATCTGCTGGCCTTCGGCCTCCTGCGGCAGGAAGACGTGGCCGACCGCGTACTTGCCGGGCTCGGGCAGGGTGAAGCCGAGCTTGGCGGCTTCCTTGGCGAAGAACTTGTGCGGAATCTGCACCAGCATGCCGGCGCCGTCGCCCGCACGCGGGTCCGCGCCCACCGCGCCGCGATGTTCGAGGTTCAGGAGGATGCGCAGGCCGTCCTGCACGATGGCGTGCGACTTGCGGCCCTTGATGTCGGCGATGAAGCCGACGCCGCAGGCATCCTTCTCGTTGCGCGGGTCATAAAGCCCCTGCGCACGCGGGAAGCCCGGATTCTCGGGATAAATGGCCTGGTGCGGAATGGCTTTGGCATCGGCGCGCTCCGTCGCGGCCGGACGAACCGTGGCCTCGCCGATCATGCGCGCGGCAACGCCGCCAAATTCCTCACTCATTGCCGTCTCTCCCTTAGGGTCGGTACTGGTCGGCGCGCCGGAGCCTTCCGGCCTCGCGGGGCGCCTGCCCAGCGAGGATGCACGCCGCCCACGTGTGACGCTAGCATCGGCCGTGCCACGGAGTCGCGCGAACGACGTGCCATGGGGGACGGCCTATCTCCATGATAGGACAGCAAGGCTTCCCTATCAATCGCGAAGATGCCAGAATTGGCGCCCGCGTACAAGCGGTCCGTGGCAGGACTGCCCGGCGAATTTTGTTTCTTGTTGCGAAGCGGGTCGTTCCGGCGAAACGAACGGTAAGGCGGCGCGCGCTCCGGCGCAATGCTGTTGCCGATGCATCCCCAGGCTGGAATGGGCGCAAATAAGGCGAAGCAGGCGCAGGCCTGTCCCCTGCCTCGTCTCGGCAGTGCCGCATTCGTCGGCTGTAGTGACGTCAAGTAAACCTTCGCTTGGAGACTGTGATGCCGATGCGGCGGATGATCGCGCTTACCTCCGCTCTGGCGGCTTCCACCACGCTGCTGGCGGTGTCGCCGGCGAGCGCGCAGGTCTATTTCCGGCCCTATGGCGGGGTCTATGTCGAGCGCTATTACGAGCCTGCGCCCATGTATGCGCCGCCACCGGTCTACGCGCCGCGCGCCGGCATGCCGCCGCAGGATGTCGAGCCCATGCTCCGCTCCATGGGGATGCGCGCGGTGGGCCGCGTGCGGGCGGATGGGGGCACCTATGTGGTGGATGCGACCGATGCCGGCGGCATGCGCCAGCGCGTGCGCATCGATGTGGGCAGCGGCCAGATCATCGCCATGCGCCCGCTTGGCCCGGTCGCCGGTCCCGCTCCGGTGACCGCGCCTCCGACCGCCAGCACCGGCAATGCGGGGCGGCGCTACGCGACGCCTGAGCAAGCCGGCCCGCCGAATTTCCCGCCACCGCCGCTGCCGCCCACCCGGCCGCCCGAGCTTGCTGCTGTCCCGGCTCCCGCACCGATCGTCCCGGACGAGCCCGCCGCCGCCTCTTCGCCGGCGGCGCCGCCGCCCGTTGCGCCGAGCGAGGCCGCCAAGCCCGCCGACGCTGCCGCTCCGGCCGTGTCGCAATCGCCGGCGAGCCAGCCGGGCGCGGTACGCGTCATTCCGGGCGTGGCCGTGCCGCCGGGCACCGCGCCCGCCCCCGCCAAGGCCGGCGTCGGCACGGGAACCGGAACCGGCACGGGCGACAACGGCTCCGCCGGCACCGCATCGGTCGTCGCCAAAGAGAACCCGCCGGCCACGCTCGCGCCCTAGCCGCCCGCGCCATCGCCAAACAAAAGCGCCCCGGTCTCCCGGGGCGCCGTTCTTATCCGCGATCCGGCTGGGGTCAGGCCGCGGCCTTGGCCTCGGTGGCCTTCGCCTCGATCGCGCGCGGCGCGTTGGCGCCCACCGTGATCGGAATGCTGCGGGGCTTCATCGCCTCGGGAATCTCGCGCACGAGATCGACATGCAGCAGCCCGTTGGCGAGGCTGGCGCCACGTACTTCCACATGGTCGGCAAGCTGGAAGCGACGCTCGAAGGCGCGCGCAGCGATGCCCTGATAGAGCACCTCGCCGGCCTTCGCCGCAGCGTCGGCCTTGCGCTCGCCACGGATGACGAGGCCATTTTCCTTCACCTCGATGTCGAGGTCCTGATCGCTGAAGCCCGCCACCGCGACCGTGATGCGGTAGGCGTTCTCGCCGGTCCGCTCGATATTGTAGGGCGGGTAGGTCGTGCCCGGATCGACATTGCCGACCTGGTCGAGCAGCGAGAACAGCCGGTCGAAACCGACGGTGGAACGGTGCAGGGGGGAGAAATCAAACGTACGCATGGCATATCCTCACGTTAAAGCGACATGCAGGGTTGCGGGTCCTCTCGCCTGAGCAGAACCCATTTGCGTACCGCCTCATGGCCGGTACATCTTCGAGATAGGAAGGCCGTGCGGGTTCGCAAGAGGGTTTCTTCGCCTCGTGCGCAGCTGCCGCGCGGACGCGTAGATGAACGGTGGATGAACGGCCGGCTCGGTTCGTGTTCAGTGCCTTCGGCCTATTCACGGGCAGGCTTCGGAAATTCGCCGAACGGTAAGGGGATCAGGCGTGGCCGATCCGGTGAGGAGAGTGATGTTCGCCCTTGTCGTGCTCGGCGCCTTGTCGGCGAGCGGCGGCTTGAGGGCGCACGCCCAGACGCTCGGCCCGCCGCCCGGCCCATTCGCTCCCTATGACGCGCCCGCAGCGGGTGGAGGCGTCGACGACGCGGCCGCCGCGCGCATGCTGGCGGCGCGCGGCTTCACCAATGTGCAGGTTGTGCGCCGGCGCGGGCCCACCTTGATCCTGGAAGCCAACGGCCCGCGTGGCGAGCGCGTTCAGGTGGTGGTCGACAGTGCTTCCGGCGCGATCAACGGCATGAAGGTGATCGGCTTCGGCGACAAGCGCTACTGAGCCTGCGTCTCGCGCGCACCACGCGCGCCGCCCGTGCGCGCGGGCCGCCTTGTGATGCGCCGGGGCTCCGGTATAAGCCGTGCGAGCCGCTCGTTCCATTCCTCCCGCGCGATGCCCGCCCGATGATCCTGTTCAGCACCAAGGACAATCCCGTGCCCGAGGGAGCCGAGGCGGGCAGCATCACCACACCGGACGGCGTGGCGCTGCGCTTCGCCCGCTGGCGGCCGGAAGAGGCGACGCGCGGCACGGTCTGCGTGTTTCCCGGCCGCACCGAGAAGATCGAGAAATATTTCGAGACCGTGCGCGATCTCATCAAGCGCGGCTTCGCCGTGGCGGTGCTCGACTGGCGCGGGCAGGGCGGTTCGCAGCGCATGCTGCGCAATCCGATGAAGGGCCATGTCGACGATTTCGCCGATTACGGCACTGACCTCGACAGCTTCATGCGCGAGGCGGTGCTGCCCTGCTGTCCGGCCCCGTTCTTCGCGCTGGCCCACTCCATGGGCGCCTCGGTGCTGCTCGATTCCGCGCGGGCCGGCGAGCGGCTGTTCGACCGCATGCTGCTCCTGGCGCCGATGCTGGAATTGTCCCTGCTGAAGCACGATCTCGCGGCGCGGCGCCTGGCGCGTGTGCTGCGCGGGCTTGGCCTCTCCAAACTCTACGTGCCGACCGGCAAGATCAAGCCGCTGACGGAGATACATTTCGACGGCAACCGCCTGACCTCCGACCCTGTCCGTTTCGCGCGCAACCTCACCATCACGCTGGAGCAGCCGCAGCTCGATGTCGGCCCGCCGACCATCGGCTGGATGGCCTCGGCCTTCGACCTGATGGAGCTTTTCGAGGATCCGGCGACCGCCCGCGCCATTCGCCAGCCTATGCTCATCGTCGCCGGCGGCGGCGACCGCATCGTTTCGACCCCGGCGATCGAGCGCTTCGCCCGGCGGCTGATCGCCGGCTCGCATGTGGTCATTCCCGGCGCGCGGCACGAGCTGCTGCAGGAACGCGACATTTTCCGCGAGCCGGTCTTCGCCGCCTTCGATGCGTTTATTCCCGGAAGCCGGGTGTAGCGCCGGCGTCAGCCGGCCTGCAGCATCTTCAGCGCCGCCTCG
>QFQD01000028.1 GCA_003241485.1 Ancylobacter novellus | reverse complement strand
GTCGCGGAAGGAATCACGACGCCCTTGGGGCGTCAACCGAAAGACAATGAGCCGGAACGGTCTCCCGATGGCCAAGGCCACCGATTCTGCAACAGGCTCCAAAACTCGGGATTTGATGTTCGTATAAAAATAAATGGGAGGTTGCATTGGTGTACATCTTCACCAAGAGCGACGGACCTCGCAAAGAGGACGTCGCCGCCAAACAGATGATCGAAAAGAACTGGGGGACGATTGATCGTCTCGCCAATCAGATTTCAGGCGGCCGCTGGCAAGACATAAAGCAGGCGCGTGCCGCCAAGACCTCCGTCGCCGAATACGATCGAAAGAGCTTCGTCGGCTATGTCGCGACGGAGCGCAGCGCGGCGGCGCGGCCCTATATCCGCATCAGCCTGAACAATCGCGTCGTCGTGGTCGATGAGGAGACCAACCGGCAGGTGCTGTTCCTTGGCGAGATCCGGCACCGGCCGCAGGGCCGTGTGTTCTGCCTCGCCACGCGGGCCAACGGCTTCTTCGATCCGGCGGGGGACGAGGTGCTGGAGGCATTGGCCGAGCTGGACGGGTGCGTGCTCGACGAAAATGAGGTCGACGAGCCGTTCAAGCAGGAGCTGGCACGTCGCCTCGGTTTTGCCGAGCCACGGACCGCTTGAGTGGCCACCGCTGAGACGGTTTGCAGTCTTTCTCGCGCAGAAATCCATCTGAGCGCGGTTACGGGGCGTCGGGATGCACACGGAAGCGCCTATGACCAAGCTGCCGCTTGAGCGCCGCTCGCCAGCCCTTCCCTCCCACCCGGAAGAGGAGGAGGCGGCCGAATACGATGCCTCGGCGACGATGAAGGCCTGGGAGAGCTTTCTCGACCGGGGGCAGGCGGTGGCGCCGGGCGGACTGGTCCGCAGCGTCATCGAACATTCCTGGCAGCGCAGCGCGGTCTCCGGTGTCGATCCGCGCGGGCGTGGCAGCGATCTCATCGTCTCGCCCGACGAGGTGGACGGGCTGCGGCGGAACCATGGTGGCCTGCTGCAGGCGGCGGGCAAGACCTTTGAGCGGCTCGCCGACATTCTCGGCGAGACCGCGACCATGGTCGTCGTCACCGACCAGCGCGGCGTCATCATCGACACCGCCGGCGATCCCCATATCGTCGATGCGGCCCATGACATCCGCCTGGAGATCGGCGCCAACTGGGGCGAGACTGTCACCGGCACCAACGGCATCGGCACGGCTCTGGTCACCGGCAAGCCGGTCTATGTGCGGGCCGCCGAGCATTTCTGCGAGGGCGTGAAGTCCTGGACCTGCATCGGCGCGCCGATCCGCAACCCGCTCGACGGGAGCATCATCGGCGTTGTCGACTTCTCCGGCCCGCAGGACATGTTCCGGCGCCACAACATCGCTCTGGGCGTGATGGCGGCGAGCCACATCGAGCTCGCCCTTGCCGACCAGCTGCGGATCGAGCGCATGCAATTGCTCGAACTGTGCCTCGCCCGTCTGCAGGGCGGCGGGCGAGGCGACGGCTTCGTCATCCTCGACCGGCAGGGACGGGTGATCCATCACAGCGACACCGCCGCGGCGCGCTGGCGCCATGCCAATACCGGCACCGAACTGCGGCTCGGGGAGCGGCTGGTGGACTTCAAGGGTGACAGCTGGCCGGACAACATCGCCGGCATTCCCGGCATCGACACCCAGCGCATAGAGCCGCTGGTGCAGGACGGCACCTTCACCGGCGCCGTGCTGCTGCTGGGGCCGGGCAGTCACCCCGCGCCGGCGGTACGGGCGGGCACGGGCGCGGCGCGCGGAGCCTTGAAGGCGGCGCGTGAAGCCATCGTCGGCGAAAGCGCGGTGCTCGTCGAGGCAATCGAGCGCGCCGAGCGTGCCGCGCAGGGCCGCAGCGCCATCCTGCTTGAGGGCGAGACCGGTGTCGGCAAGGAACTGTTCGCCAAGCTCATCCACGCGGCCGGGCTCACCACGGGCAAGGAGCCCTTCGTCACCTTCAACTGCGGTGCGGTGTCGAAGGATCTGCTGGGCGGTGAACTGTTCGGCCACGCTCCGGGAGCGTTTACCGGCGCCACACGCGAGGGGCGCGCCGGCCGCTTCGAGATCGCCGATGGCGGGGTGCTCAGCCTCGACGAGATCGGCGAGATGCCGCTCGATCTCCAGCCTTATCTGCTGCGTATCCTCGAGGAGAACGCGGTCTACCGCATCGGCGAGGGCCGGCCGCGGCCGATCAATGTGCGGCTCGTCGCCTCGACCAACCGCAACCTCAAGGCCGAGGCGGCGGAGGGACGGTTCCGCAAGGACCTCTATTTCCGCATCGGCGCGGTGAAGATCACCATTCCACCGCTGCGCAACCGCCATGGCGACATCAGCCTGCTGATCCACCATTTCAACCGTGAGGTGGCCGAAGCCCATGGCACCGAGCCGCTGCGCTTCCAGCCGGCGGTGCTCGACCTGCTGGAACGCTATGAGTGGCCGGGTAATGTCCGCGAGGTCCGCAACCTCGTGGAGTCGCTGTCGCTGATGGCGACCGGTCGCACGGTGGACATGGACGACCTGCCGGAAGACTTCGTCGAGGAAGTGCAGCATCTGCGCGAGGCGAGCGATGCACCGGCCGGGGCGCCGGAGGGCGGCGACGAGATCGCGCGCATCGACGAGGCCGAGCGCCGGCTGATCGAGCGCACGCTCGTCGCCTCGGGCGGGAACACGTCGATTGCCGCCGACCGGCTGGGGATCTCGCGCAGCACGCTCTATCGCAAGCTCCAGCAATACCGGGCGCGGCACTAGCCATCACAGGCGATGGCCAACGAAACCGAGGGAGCGCGAAACAGATGAGCGAACGGCCCTATCGCTCCGGCAACGTGCCCCGCTCGACGGAGCTCGCCTCGACGATTCTGGAAAAGGCAGAGCGGGATGTCGTCTTCACCCTGCGCATCCGCGGGGAGAGCCTCGACCTGCTCTCGCGCCACTTCCAGGGCTTCATCGAGCGCTCGCTCGAATCCAATGGTGTGCGCTATGGCGACCATCCGCTGCTGCGGCTGTTCGTCGAGACGCATGGCCGCGAACTCACCGATTTCGTGGCGAATGGCATGGCGCTGTCGCACCAGATCGACCTGAAGGCGTTCGAGCGCTTCGGCGGCGATTCCACCCATCTGCTGCGGGCCGATATCTGGGACAGCCTGCGCGGCTATATCGAAAGCGCCGAGCTGCATTTCATGTCCGGCCTCGGCGGCCTCAACGACATTCTGGCTGAGGTCGACGCACAACGTCCCGACGCCGCGGGGGGCAGCGATGCCTAGCTCCACGAAGCCTCAGTGCAGCGGGCCGCGCGGCGGCCTGGCGGCGAGCGAGCCGAGCAGGCTGGCCGGGTTCTCCCGCAGGCTCTTGTGGCCCGCTGCCATCAGCATTTCCCGGGCTTTTTCCGGCAGTGCCCCGAGTGCGGTCTCGGCGCGGGCGATCTCTTCGCGTGCGCCACTCGCGGCGGCCTGCCGTAGCGCCCTCGTGCAGGCGTGGTCGCTGCCGAGCTGGCTGTCGGCGCAGGTGGCGAGCGCGGCGAAGAACGGTTTGCCGATGGTGTCGAACATGTCGCCGGCCGTTTTTGGGGGACAGGCCGGCATTATCCGGCCGGGCGCGACCCGATGTCCAGACGGACAGCAACCGGCGGAGGACGCGCGGTGATGGAAACGCAGCAATTGCGTGCGCTGCTCGGCCAGCGCCTGGAGATCGTGCAGGAGATCGCGCGCCTGAATGCGCGCCAGCTGCAGAACCGGCAGATCCTGAGCGGCTTCGAGCTGGAAGTGATGCTGTGCGAGCGCGACCTGCCGCAGGGCGGGGATGCCGCGGCCGGAGCGGAGCGTCTGGCGCAGGCGCGGGCGCAGTGCGGCACGGCCGAAGCTCGGCTCGCCGAGGATGAGAGCGAACTCGTGGAATGGCACAGGCGGCTCGATGCGGTGGACCGCCAGATCAGCGAGAGCTGAGCCTGGTGGACGGGCATCGGCAGGGAGCAGATGAAATGAGCACGACGGAAGCCGACACATCGCCACTCTTCGCACTTCTGGCACGCCAGTGGCGGCTGGAGGCGGAGGCGAAGTGCTGTGCCTTCTCCCGCGATGGTGCCAGCCTCGCCTTTGCGCTGGCGGATGGCACCGTTGCCCTGGTTTCGATGGACGATCCGGAAGCGGCGGGAACGCGCTGGCGGATGTCGATCGAGGACGGCCGGTCGACCATTTCTCCGCGCGCCCGGCCGGCGGCGGCGCCGGTCCGGGTGCCGGTGGGCGAAGGGCCGCTGCGTCTTGCCGCCTTCGGCCCCTCCGGGTTTCTGGCCGGATGCGCCTCCGGCCGGGTGGTGCGTCTGGCGGCCGATGGTTCGACGCGGGTTGTGGTGGAGCACGACAGCGCGGGGGTGGACGCCATGGCTGCCGGCGGCGCGGGCGATCCCACAGGCTGGGTTGCGGCGAGCGGCAGCGTCACGCGCTATGATCCTGATGGCGGCACGGCAGTCGCGGTGGCGCGCTATGACGGTATCGCCCGCGTCGTCGCCCCCGCGCCCGACGGGCAGAGGGTCGCGCTCGGCTTCGAGGCGAGTCTCTCCGTCATCGACCTGCAAGGCGAAGCCGGTGAGCGTTTCGAGACCGCCCTCGGGCCGGTCGAGGCCCTGTCATGGTCGCCCGATGGCTCCCGGCTCGCCGTGGGTCTGCTCGACGGCGGCGCGGCGCTGATCGACATCGCGGACCGCCGGGTGCTGCGACTACCGGACTATCCCGCGCCGGTGCGCACGCTCGACTGGAGCGCCGATGGACGACACCTTGTTACCGGCGGCGCCTTCCGCATCATCGTCTGGGAGGCGGGGAGGACGGCAGAGACCGGTCGGGCCGGTCTTGTCGCTGTCGAGGCGGCGCGGCTGCATCCCCGGCTGCCGCTCGTCGCGGCCGGCTATGAGAACGGCATGATCGTGATCGCGGCCATCGGCCAGCGCGACGAACTCGTCATCCGCGATCCGGCGCCGGGCGGCCTGCGCGACCTCGCCTGGTCGCCGGATGGCGAGCACCTTGCCTTTCACGCCGCTCAAGGCTGGGCCGGGGTGATCGACCTGCCCGCCCACATGTTCAAACAGATCGACAGGAGGACAGCATGACGTCGCTCGACACGACCGCCGAGAGCAAGGACAAATTCTTCGAGGAAATCGCCGCACTGGCTGAGCGGATGATCGCCGAGCACGGCCGCGAGTTCACCATGGGTGCGTTCGTCCTTGCCGCCCGCTTCATCGCCGAGAAGAAGGACCTCGGCAAACATAGCCTCGAAACCACGAACTGAACGGCGCCGCGCCTAACCGGTGCGCCCGTCGCGCGCGAAGCCGGCGGCGAAGGTCTCGGCAATGGCGAGAATGGCAGCGTGCACCGGGCCCGACGTGATGGTCGGTATCACCGACGCGTCGACGATGTGGAGGCCCTCGAAGCCGTTGAGCCGCAAATCGGCATCGACCACCGCGTCGGCATCCGCGCCCATGCGGCAGGTGCCGACGGGGTGGTGGTGGGTGATGACCGCGCGGGCAAGGAACGCATCAATCGCTTTCTCGCCCTGCACGTCGAGACCCGGATAGATCTCCTCTGCCCGCCATTCGTCCAGCGCGCTCGCATGGCCGATCTCGCGCGCGAGCTCCAGCGCGCGCCGCGCCAGGCGCCGGTCGTGTTCGGTCGACAGGTAGGCCGGATCGATGCGCGGGGGCGCCGCAAGGCCCGGGCCGGTGACGGTGAGGCGCCCGCGCGAGGTCGGGTGGGTGACGCCGGACAGCAGCGTGTAGGCCGAGCCGTAAGCCGGGGCGGTGAAGCACTCCGACACACTCGGCGCCGCGACGCAGCCGAGCACGATATCGGGGGCGCCGTCCGCCTGCGTCGGGTCGGCGGCGTTCAGATACATCAGCGATTCGGAGTGCTGCAGCCTTGAGGGCGGCACCGGGCGGCGCGCGCGATAGACATTGCCGGCGGTGAGCAGATGGTCGTGGAGATTGCCGCCGACATCGGTGCGATCGGCGATGCAGGCGATGCCGGCCGCCTTCAGATCGGCCGCCGGGCCGATGCCCGAGCGCATCAGCAGCAGCGGCGAGGCCACCGCGCCGGTGCTGAGCAGGATGCGCTCGGCATGGATCGGCTGGAGGGCACCGTCCCGCTCGACCAGCGCGCCGGTGATCCGGTTGCCCTCGACAATCAGCCGGTGCACCAGCGCCCCGGTGATGAGGGTGAGGTTCGCCCGTCCAGCGGCGGGCGTGAGATAGGCATCGGCGGCGCTCACGCGGCGGCCGTCGCGGATGGTGAGGGAATTGGGGGCGACGCCGTTGAGCGGGCCGGCATTGTGCTCGCCGATAAACGGCACGCCGCGCGCAATGCCCGCTGCCATATAGGCCTTCACCACGGGGCTGAGTTCCTCGTCGGGGAGATAGACCGTGAGCGGGCCATCGGCGCCATGCCGGGCGCTGGCGCCCTTTGAGAAGCTCTCGCTTCGGCGAAAGCCCGGCAGCAGGCCCTCATAGGACCAGCGGGCATCGCCCGTGGCGGCGGCCCAGGGCGCGAAATCATCGGCATGGCCGCGCACATGCGCCATGGCGTGCAGGCAGCTCGACCCGCCGACGACGCGCCCGCGCGGCCAGGGGTGGATGCGCTCGGCCGTGCCCGGCTGCGGCACGGTGCGGTAAGCCCAGTCATAGGGGCGGTCCTGGAGCGCCACCCATTTCATCGGATTGGCGATATCGGGGTCGGACGGCTGCTCGCCGGCCTCGATCAGCCCGACGCGCAGATGAGGATCCTCCGACAGGCGGGCGGCAAGAACGCAGCCCGCGGAACCCGCGCCGATGACCAGCACATCGAAGGATTTCATCACAGTCTCTCCACGGATTTCGGGCAAAGAGGGAGCGTTTCCGCGCGGCAGGCGCCGACGGAGGGAGATGGAAACAGGAGCGTTGAAGCTCAGGCCTAGAGGGCGCCGCCCGGCGCCAGCCGGCCCATGATCTTCTGCTGAAGCGTCGCCAGGTGCTGCCACATGGAGCGCTCGGCCGCTTCCGGGTCGCGCGCGGCGATGGCCTCGGCGATCTGCTGATGCTCGCAGTCGCGCAGCCGCACGCGCTCGGGGACCAGCGTGACGTCGCTGTCGGTGTAGCGCAGCCGGCCATCGCTCGCGACCCGGTGCAGCAGCACATAGAGTTCGGAGGCGAGGGCGTTGCGCGCGCCGGCGGCGATCGCCTTGTGGAACACCATGTCGGCGGCGATGGGATCCGCATCCGGAGATGTGGTGGCGGCGCGCAGGATGCGGTCGATCTCAACCGGGCTGGCCCGCAGCGCCGCCAGCCGCGCCAGCGAGGGCTCCAGCATCAGCCGCAGTTCCATCACCTCAAGCGGGTTGGTCGAATTGATGAGGTTGCGGCTGCCCTCGATGCCGGGGGGCGTCGAGGCGCGCCGGCCGGCGCGGGCCGGCTCCAGTTCGCCGCGGGCGCGCAGCACGCCGAGCGCGCGGCGCAGCGTGTGGCGCTTCACGTTCAGGTCTTCGGCGACCGTGCGTTCCGGCGGCATGCTGCCCGTGCGGGCAAGGATGGCGCGAACCGATTCGACCAGTTCCTCGAGGCCGGCCGGCTCGCGCGCCTCGGCGTTGCCGCCATGGCCCTCTGCGTCCGGTTTGCGGGGCGTCTTGCGCCCGGTTTTGTCCGCTATCGCGTCCATCGAGGTCATGTCCGTTCTCGTGTGGGAACTGCCGGCCGCTGCGAAACGTCTGGAGCGAGCAGCGCGGATCGGCCCCACCGCGAAATGTACGGGCGGGATTGCCCATTTACAATATTGGTTGCCGGCTGGTCGAGGCCGGAAGGCGCGCTTTGGTTGCCGACATGTCCCTGGCGTGGTGCCGCGCGCGCGGCCTTGTGCCGGCCGCGAAGGTCTTTTGATACCTTGATGCTGAGGTAAAAGCGCCGGAGCTGGTCTTCCTCGCTTTGTGTCCCGCGCTTCGCCAAAGCTGTTGCCCTCGACGAGACGAGGTGCCAATCTTGAACCATTGTTGGAATTTCGGTTGTGTTTTGGTTGGAAAGCTCCGCCGTGCCACCGAAGGACCGGCAGCCCCAATAACCATCCAGAGCAAAGCCATGCGTTACGCGCCCAGCGACCTGCCGGTCTTCACTCTCACGACCGGCCCCGTCGATGCCTATCCCGCCGTCCTGCGCGGCCTCGCCGCCACGGTGCTCTACGATTACGACCCGGCGTTCCAGGCCACCTATCAGCGTGTCACCGAGAAGCTCGCCACGGTCGTGAAGAGCCAGACCATGCCGGTCATCCTGCAGGGCGAGCCGGTGCTCGGGCTGGAGGCGGCCGCCGTCTCGCTGATCGGGCGCGACGATGTGGTGCTGAACCTCGTCTCGGGCGTCTATTCCAAGGGCTTCGCGCCCTGGGCAGCGCGCTCGGGCGCGGAGATCGTCGAACTCGCGGTGCCGTATAATGAGGTGATCGATCCGCAGGCCGTCGCCCGCGCGCTGGCCGCGCGGCCGGATGTGACGGTGGTCGCGCTGTGCCACCACGACACGCCCTCGGGCACCGTCAACCCGGTCGCCGAGATCGGCGCGGTGGTGAAGGCGCATGGCGCGCTGTTCCTGGTCGACGCCGTCTCGTCCTTCGGCGGCATGAAGGTCGATGCCGAATCGGCCTCCATCGACCTTCTGGTCACCGGCCCCAATAAGTGCCTGGGCTGCCCGCCCGGCCTGACCATTCTCGGCGTGTCCAACCGCGCCTGGGCGAAGATGAAGGCCAATCCGCAGGCGCCGCGCGCGTCCATCCTGTCGATCCTCGACTGGGAGGATGCCTGGCGTGCCGACATGCCGTTCCCCTTCACCCCCTCGGTGGCGGAGATCAACGGGCTGGAGGCGGCCATCGACCTCTATATCGCCGAAGGGCCGGAAAAGGTGTGGGCGCGCCATGCGCTGACCGCCAAGGCCTGCCGCGCCGGGCTGAAGGCGATGGGCCTGCCGATCTGGCCGGCGCAGGAGAGCTTCGCCTCGCCCACCGCGACCGCCGTGCGCACGCCCGAGGGCATCGACGAGGCCGTGCTGCGGGCGGAAGTGCGCGCCCGCTACGGCGTCGTGCTGTCCTCCGGCCGCGGCGAGACGCTCGGCAGGCTCACCCGCATCGGCCATATGGGCCCGACCGCGCAGCCGCTCTATGCCGTGGTGGCGCTTACCGCCTTCGGCGGCGCGCTGGGCGCGCTCGGCCACAAGGTCGATGTCGGCGCCGGCGTCGCGGCGGCGCTGGCCGTCATCGACGCGGGCTGAGCCGGGCGGGCGGGGCGCGTTCATCGCGCCCCCCGGACGTAATGGGTGCCGAGCGCCGGCGGCAGGCTGGCGCGGCGGCCGAACAGCACCAGCACCGCGAGCACGGCGGCGAAGGGCAGCATCTGGATCACATCGGTCGGGATGCTCACGCCGGCCACCTGCAGCGCGGTGGTGGCGGAGAGGCAGGCGCCGAACAGCAGCGCGCCGGCGAGCACGAAGAGCGGACGCCCGCGCGCCTGCATGGCCAGCACGATGCCGATGAAGCCGGCGCCATTGGTCATGAAGGGCACGAAGATCCCCGCGCCGACCTGCGACATGAACGCCCCGCCAATGCCGGCGAGGAAGCCGGTGGTGAGCACGGCCAAAGTGCGCACGCGCCCGACACTGACGCCAGCCGCATCGAGCGCCGCCGGCTTGTCGCCCGCCGCCTGCAGGGCGAGGCCCGCCTGGGTGTAGCGGAACACATAGGCCGTCACCGCCACCGCCAGCATGGCGACATAGACGATGGGCGGGCGGTCGAACAGCGCCGGGCCGAGCACGGGTATCTGCGACAGGCCGGGAAGCGCCAGCGTCTCCACCGCCGGCAGGCGCGGATAGCTCTGCGCGAACTGGAAATGGTGCAGCAGCGCGGTCAGCCCCTCGGCGCCCAGCGTCAGGGCGATGCCGATGACGATCTGGCTGAGGCCGAGCCGGATGCAGAACAGCGCCATGGGCACCGCCACCAGCATGCCGCCAATGCCGCCGCCGAGGAAGCCGAGCCAGATCGAGCCGGTGTCATAGGCGACCAGAAAGCCGAGATAGGCGCCGAACAGCATCATGCCCTCGATGCCGATATTCAGCACGCCGGCCTTTTCCGAGATCTGTTCGCCAAGGCCGGCGAGCATCAGCGGCAGGCCGGCGGTCAGCGCGCCGAGGACCAGCGAGGTGAGGAAGGCGTCGGTGAACAGCCCGGACATCGCGTGGCCCCCTACTTGCCGGCCGCGCGGCGGCGCTGGTCGAGATATTCGGTAATGCCGAGCATGACGAGCAGGATCGCCACCACGACGAGGGTGAAGAAGTTCGGCACGCCGGTGCGCCGCGCCGCGCTCTCGCCGCCGATCGACAGCACCGAGAACAGGAACACGAAGGCGATGGAGGCGAAGCCGTTGAAGCGCGCCAGGAAGACCAGCGGCACCACGGTGAGGCTGTAGGCGGGGTTCCAGTCGGCGCGCACATTGCCCTGCACGCCCATGATCTCCACCGCGCCCGCCAGCCCTGCCAGCGCCGCCGAGATGGCGAAGGTCGCGACCGTCAGCGTGGGCACCGACAGGCCGGCATGAATGGCCGCGCGGGGATTGGCCCCCACGATGCGCAGCTTCAGGCCGAAGGCGGTGCGCGTCATGACGAGATGCACGACGACGATGGCGACGAGGCCGATGATAAGCCCGCTGGAAATGGTGGTGTCGAACAGCCGCGGCAGCCGGTCGGCGACAACCAGCGTGCGGGTCTGCGGCACGGTGGTGGTGGGGTCGCGGAAGAACAGCTTCACCAGCACATTGGCGAGCGAGACGCCGAGAAAGGTCATCATCAGCGTGGTGATGATCTCGTTGACGCCCTGATAGGCCTTGAGCAGCGCCGGCAGCACCGACCAGGCCGCACCCACCATCGCGCCGACGACAAGCCCGATGAGCAGCACCGCCCAGACCGGCAGATAGGGCGCCAGCAGCGGGCCGAGCGCGGCGACGATCACGGCGCTGAGCAGGAACTGGCCGTCGCCGCCCAGATTCCAGATGCCCGCCCGGAAGGCGACGATGAGCCCCGCCGCGATGAGCAGCAGCGGCCCCATGCGCGTCAGCGTCGCCTGCAGGCCGTAGGGGTTGAGGAGGCCACGCTCGACCACATAGCCGTAATAGGCGAAGGGATCGACGCCGAGCGCCAGCAGCACGAGGCCGGACAGCACGATGGAGCCCAGTACCGGGCCGAGCGCCAGGGCAAGCAGGCGGGCACGGTCGCGCCAGACGCCGCCGCGCGGGGCGAGGAGGGGCTCGCTGCCGAGATCGGGGGTGGCAATGTCTGTGGTGTCGCTCATGGCGTCGCGCCGCTCATCAGTTCGCCGACCCGGTTGCGGGCCGCGGCATCATTGTCGACCAGTCCGACGATCCGCCCGCGCGACATGACGGCGATGCGGTCCGAGAGTTCGAGCACTTCCTCGAGGTCGGTGGAGATCAGGATCACCGCAAGGCCACGGTCGGCGGCTTCGCGGATGCGCTGGCGGGTGGCGCGGATGTTCTGCACGTCGAGGCCGTAGGTCGGCTTGGCGAAGATCACCGCCCGCGCCTCGCCGGAGAGTTCGCGCGCCAGCAGCGCCTTCTGGATGTTGCCGCCCGACAATTTGCCGATGGCGGTCTCGATGCCCGGCGTGCGCACGTCGAATTCGCCGACGAGGCGGCGCGCATGGGCGGCTATGGCTTCCGGCTGTTCCACGCCATGGCGCCAGAAGGGCGCCTCGCCGACCTGCTTGAGCAGCAGGTTGAGCGAGATCGGGAACGTGCCGACCGTGCCTTCGCCGAGCCGGTCGTCGGTGACGTAGCGCAGGCCGCGATGGCGGCGGCCGCCGACATCGAGCCGCTCGATGGCCTCGTCGCCGAGCAGAATGCGGCCGGTGGCCAGCCGGCGCTGGCCCGCCACCGCCTCGGCGAGCTGCTTCTGGCCGTTGCCGTCAATGCCGGCAATGCCGACGATCTCGCCGGGCGCGACATCGAGGTCGATGCCGGCGACGGGCACCGAATCGTCGTCGACCGCCAGCCCCTCGATCCGCAGCACGGGCGGGGCGGCCGGCGCGCGGCGCTGGTGCGGGGCGGCGGCCTGTGCGGCGGCGTCCGTGCCGAACATCAGCCGGATGATCTCGGCGGTAGCCGCGGCTGGGCCGAGGGCGGCGAGCCGCTCAGGGGAAATCTCGTCGACCCGCCGGCCGAGCCGCAGCACGGTGATGCGGTGGCCGAAGGCGAGCGCCTCGTTGAGCTTGTGGGTGATGAACACGACGGCGATGCCGAGCTTGACCAGCCGGCCCATCAGCGCGCCGAGATCCTCCGCCCCCTTGGGGGTGAGCATGGCGGTCGCCTCGTCGAGGATCAGCACGCGCGAGCCGCGCATCAGCGCGCGCACGATCTCGACCTGCTGCTGCTCGCCGAGCGAGAGCGTGCCGACCTTGGCGTGGGGATTGATGGTGACGCCGATATCGGCGCAGACCGTCGCCATCTTGCGCGCGACGCCCTCGCGATCGGGGCGCGACCACCAGGGGCCGCCGAGCGCCATGTTGTCGACCACGCTGAGCGAGGGCACCAGCATGGAATGCTGGAACACCGTGCCGATGCCCAGTTCCAGCGCGCGGGCGGGGGAGGAGATGCGCACTTCGTGGCCATCGATCAGCACGCCGCCCTCATCCGGCAGCTGCAGGCCGGAGAGCATGCCGACCAGGGTCGACTTGCCGGCGCCGTTCTCGCCGAGGAGTACATGCACCTCGCCGGGCCACAGGTCGAAGGAAACACGGTCATTGGCCACGACGCCGGGAAAGCGCTTGGTGACATGGTCGAGCGTGACGATGGGCCGGGCCGGGCCGTGCGAATGGGCTGTGCCATGCGCGCTGGCCTTGGCCCCGTGAGCGCTGAGGGTCTGGGTCATGATCCGAACAATGTCCGGCCCCGCCAGCCGCCGGCGCGGTCGCGCCAATCAGGCGGCAGGCGGTGGCTGCGGGACGACAGGCGTCGCGTCTGGTTGGGCGAAGCGCCGGCGCGGCGAGTGACCGCCGCGCCGGAACGCGGGATCACTGCGCGGTGGGCAGCGCGGTGACCATCTTGTGCACGGTCTCGGCGTCGTAATGCGCGCTCACCTTGATCTTGCCGTCGACGATGTCCTTCTTGATCGCCTCGATCTGCGTCCAGACATCGGCCGGGATGTGGCTGGTCTTGAGCAGGGTGACCGAACCGTCCTTGAGGTTGATGTCGTAGTTATGCGAGCCGTACTTGTCGGCCTTGATGTCGGCGATCATGGCGGCATAGACCGGCGTCAGGTTCCACACCACCGAGGAGAGCAGGTTGCCCTTGTCGATGGCGGTCTTGTCGCCGATCACGTCGATGAAATAGACCTTGCCGCCATTGGTCGCCTTGTTGGTCTCGACCGCCTGCAGCATGCCGAAGCTGGAACCGTTGCCCTGGCCGAAGATGATGTCGGCGCCGGCCGCGATCAGCGCCTCGGTGACGCGCTTGCCGCCGGCGGCGTCGGAATAGGCCGCCGGTCCGATCACCGCGTAGCGCACATTGATGCCGGGCTTCTCGGCCTTGGCACCTTCGGCGAAAGCGGTGGACTGCGAGTTCCACGACGGGGGCTCGCCGGAGACGACGATGCCGACCGTGCCGGTCTTGCTCATCTTGGCGGCGAGGCGGCCGGCGAGATAGGCGCCCTCATGGCCGCTGGCGGTGTAGTCGGCCACCGCGCCGGCCTTCTTCGCGTCCGGACGGTCGACGATGGCGACCGGCACCTTCATCTCTTCGCCGATTTCCGGCGCGGAGGTGTTGTAGCCGCTGGCATGGGCGATCAAGAGGCCGGCGCCGTCCTGCGCCATTTCGCGCAGTGTCGGGCGCACGTCGCCATAGCCGAGATTGTCGGCCACGATCACCTTGACGCCGGCGGCGGCGCCGGCCGCCTTGGCGGCATCGATGCCCTGCTGGTTCCACCCGTAATCGGTGCCGGCCTCGGGGGTGAGGATGGCGATGGACTTCAGTTCGGCGGCCGAAGCCATCGAGACCGATGTGACGGCAAGCAGTGCAAGGGCCGCGCTGCCGAGAAGAATTTTCCTCATGGAAGGTCCTCGTTATAGTCCCTGTGGAATTTTTATTTAAAGTCCGGCCAATTTATACTATCAGATCGAACTGTTGGCGGGAGAGTGGCAGGAATGCGCAAGTCTATTGCTGGTTTTTGTTTTGTTTTTGCTATGTCGGTGGCGACCGTCGTCGCTGCCGAGGAAGTGCATGTCATCGCACGCGGCACGCAGGGCCTTGAGGCCGTGCCCCTGCGGGTGGAGAACGAGACCGCGCGGCCGGTCGCCTGCGCGGCGGCCATCGCGCATTGGTACTCCGCGCCCGTCGGCACCGCTGCGGCGGGCGGGCGACTGGAGACGCGGCTGTGGTCGAAGCCGGCGACCGGCGAGGTGCTGCTGCTCAACGCGCAGGAGGACCAGATGCCGATACAGTCGCTCTGGTGTGGCTATGCCGGGGAAGACGTGTCGACCCGCAGCGATATCCGCCTGGCGCGGCGCGCCGGAACGCGCGAGCCGGCGATCGATCTGATATGCAGGGAAGCGGCCGGAAGCCCGGCGCTGGACTGCCGCCGGCGCGGTGCCCAGTGATCGGTCGGGTGCTTGTCCGGCGCGTTGCATGCCGACCTCTCCCGCGATGGCGCCCATCGCGCTGAACAGTCCGTCGTCGTCCTCAACCAAAAAGCCAGAACCAAACATTTTGGTCAAGCGATTGGACGGTAAATTAAGGCGGCTTTGGTTGCTGCAGTGCGGTCGGGATTTTGTTTTGGCTAATTTTTAAGCGGAACATCCGAACCCGTTGCGGCAGAAAATGAGCATTCAATTGCCACGCAGGCCGATCCTTGAGAAAGAAAGTTTCGTTCTTGGCCTTCATGATCTAAATTTAGGCAGCTTGTTTGCCTGCGGAAGGGGCTTGACCATTTCTCTGGTTTAATGGTTGGATCATGCCACCCGAGCCCGACACGGGGCGTGCGCCGCCGGTTTTTCGCGGCGCGCCCGCCTCGCCTATGTGCCCGATCAAGATCGACCAAGAATACGTCCGGGAAACGGGTCCTTCAAAGGAGAGCGGACGATGAACGCGCAGACGCCGAAGCGGGACCTTCCCGTGGCCCACAAGCTCAAGACCGGTGACGAATTCAAGAAGACGCTCGACGACGGTCGCGCATTGTGGGTTGGCGGCAAGCGCATCGCCAGCGTGTTCGACAACCCGGCCCTGTCCGCCGGCGTCGACCTCATCGCCTCGATGTTCGACGACCAGTTCAAGCCGGAATTCGCCGACGCCACGACCTATATCGACGACAGCGGCGCGGTGGCGAGCCGCTCCTGGCAGGTGCCGCGCACCCAGGCTGACCTCGCCGACCGTCGCAAGATGATCGAGTACACCAGCCTCAAGACCGCCGGCACCTTCGGCCGCCCGCCGGATCTCGCTCCGGCCATCGCGGTGGGCCTGCTCGCCTATCTCCCGACCTTCAAGTCGAAGAAATCGCTGATCGAGGGCTGCGCGCCCGATTTCGCCGAGAATATCGAGCGCTATGTCGCCTATGGCCGCGACAACAACCTCACCGCTTCCGAAAGCCTGACCGGCCCGCAGAACGACCGCTCCTCGCCGAAGGGCGCGGAAGCCTCGCTGCTGAAGGTGAAGAGCGTCGAGAAGGGCGGCATCCGCGTCTCCGGCGCCAAGACGGTCGGCTCGATCTCGGCGCAGGCCAACGAGATCTTCTTCACCAATCTCGGCGGCATCCGCGACACGCCGGCCGAAGCCTGCATCTGGGCCTCGGTGCCGATCAATGCCGAGGGCATCAAGCTGATCTCGCGCGAGATGGTCTCCCATCCCGGCGCCGATCCGTTCGACCATCCGGTCGCCCGCCTTGGCGAGGAAGCCGACCAGCTCATCATCTTCGACAACGTCTTCGTGCCGACGGACCGCATCTTCAACCTCGGCGACCCGAGCGCCATGTCCTATTACGGGCCGGTCTGCGTGTTCGCGCACTGGCACGTGCTCACCCGTCTCACCGTGAAGGCGGAGCTGTTCGTCGGCGCCGGCCAGATGGTGCTGGACGTGCTCGGCACCGCGCACATCCCCGCCGTGCAGGGCATGCTGGGCGAGATCATCCAGTACGCCCAGACGCTGCGCGCGTTTGTGACCGCCGCCGAAGCGCTGGCCAAGCCCACCGAGGGCGAGGTGATGGCGCCCGACGTCGGCATGCTGACCGCTGGCCGTCTCTACTCCATCGAGCACTATCCCCGCATCATCCACATCCTGCAGGAACTCTGCGGCCAGGGTCTGGTGATGCGCTTCGGCAAGGCGGCCTTCGACAACCCGGAGATCGGCCACCACCTCGACGAACTGCTGCCCGGCAAGGGCGTCAGCGCCGCGGTCAAGGAGCAGCTGATGAACTTCGTGTGGGACATGACCTCCTCGTCCCTCGCCGGCCGCGTTGCGCTGTTCGAGAACGTCAATGCCAGCCCCGCGCCGCGTCTGCGCGAGCGCCTCTATAACGAGGTGAAGCGCGAGCGCTTCATCGAGCAGGTGAAGACCCTCGCAGGCATGCCCTGATCCGCGGGTCTTTGCCGGACCGTCCGCGCCCCCCGCGGGCGGTCCGGCTTGCTTCTTCGCCCTCGATTCCCGCCGACGCATGACCGGAGGCTCGACGTGGCCGACCACGTAGCCGACACCTCTTCCGCGACCGATCTCGGCGCAACCGATGCGGTCGAGGCCTTCTACGCGGCCTATAACCGCCATGACGCCGGTGCCGCCGCCGCGCTCTATGCCGAGGATGGCTGGCACGAGGAGGCGCATAATGGCGCCCGCCGGCAGGGGCGCGAGGCGCTCCAGACCGGGCTCGACCGCTTCTTCGGTTTCATCACGCACGCGCATTGGCAGCCGCGCGAGCGTATCGATGCCGGCGCCAGCGTCGCGGTGGTCTACACCCTCACAGGCGTGCTCGGCGTCGATATCAAGGGTCTGCCGACCCGAGGCCGGCCCATCGAACTGCGCGGCGTGCATCTGTTCGACATCGTCGACGGCGCCCTGCGCAGCACGCGGGACTATTGGGACCCCGCCGCGTTCCAGCGGCAGATCGCGCAGGTAACGGCATGAGCCCCGCAAGCCCCTCCACCCATGAAGGTTTTGCCGACTACGAATCCTATGACGCCATCGGCCTTGCGCAGCTCGTGCGCACCGGCGAGGTGAGCGCGGACGAACTGCTCGACGCGGCGCTCTCGCGCGTCGCGGCGCACGAGCCGCAGCTTCACGCTTTGGTCCATCGCTTCGAGGAGAAGGGGCGCCAGGCCATTGCGGAGGGTCTGCCGGCCGGCCCCTTCACCGGCGTGCCGTTCCTGTTGAAGAACACCGGCTTCGAGATGGACGGTACCGTGCTGTCCACCGGCTCGAACCTGTTCCGCGACGCGGTGTCGGGGCGCGACGGCACGCTGGTTGCCCGCTACAAGGCCGCCGGCCTCGTCATCATCGCCAAGACCAATACGCCGGAATTCGCGCTGAGCTTCACCACCGAGCCCGATGCCTTCGGCCCTTCGCGCAACCCGTGGGACCTTTCGCTCAGCCCCGGCGGTTCCTCGGGCGGCTCCACCGCCGCGGTGGCGGCCGGCTATGTGCCGATGGCCAACACCTCGGACGGTGCCGGCTCCACGCGTCTTCCGGCCTCGCATTGCGGCCTGTTCGGCTTCAAGCCGAGCCGCATGCTCAACCCGCTCGGCCCGGTGGTGGTGGAAGCCATTGCCGGCATGTCGACCCCCCATGCCGCCAGCTGGAGCGTGCGCGACAACGCCGCGCTGCTCGACGCCACCGCCGGGCCGGACATTGGCGATCCCTATTTCTCCCCCGTCTGGCCGGAGAGCTACCTCGCGCAGGTGACGCGCGAGCCGGGGCGTCTGCGCATCGGCTTCACGCCGGACTCGCCGCTGGGCACCCCGGTCGATCCCGAATGCCGGCGGGTGGCGGAAGAGACCGCCGCGCTGTGCGAGGAACTCGGCCACCATGTCGAGATCTGCGAGGCGGGCTATGACGCCCACGCGCTGAAGGCGGCCTGGCGCATCATCGTCGGCGTCAATGTCGCCCCGGCGGTGGAGATGCGCGGCAAGGCGCTCGGCCTCGCCGATCCGCTCGGCGCCATCGAGCCGGTCAATGCCGAGTGGGTGCGCGAGGCGCGGGCATTGCCGGCGACCGCCTATCTCGGCGCGGTGAACACGCTGCACCAGTCCGCGCGGGCGCTCGGGCGCTTCTTCCAGCGCTACGACGTGCTGCTCTCGCCGACGGCGGCCGAATTGCCGCCGCGGCTCGGCCGGCTGGCGGGCGCGGGCAAGCGGCTCGACGATTTCTACGACGCGTTCTGGGCCCATGCGCCGTTCACCTGCGTCTTCAATGCCGCGGGCTGCCCGGCCATGAGCGTGCCGCTCGGCCAGTCGGCGGGTGGCTTGCCGATCGGTGCGCATTTCGGCGCCGGGCTCGGCAATGACGGGCTGCTGTTCAGCCTCGCGGGTCAGTTGGAGCGGGCGCGCCCGTGGTTCGGCAAGCGGCCCTCGCTGGCCGCGGGAGTGGTGTGATGACGGAAACCGCGCCGACCTCCCTCACCGAGCTTTCCGCCCGCGAGACCGCGGCGCGGGTAAACGACAGCAGCCTTACCGCGCAGACGGTGTGCGCGGCCTTCGCCGACCGCATCGCTGCGGCCGAGCCGCAGGTGCAGGCCTTCGCCTATTTCGACCGCGAGCGGGCGCTGGCCGAGGCCTTCGCCGCGCCTGCGGGGCCGCTGGCGGGCGTCACTTTCGGCGTCAAGGACATCATCGACACCGCCGACATGCCCACGAGCTATGGCTCGGAGGTCTATGAGGGCTACCAGCCAGCCTGGGACGCGCCGGCCGTGGCACTGGCCCGCCGGCTCGGCGGGGTCGTGATGGGCAAAACCGTCACGGTCGAGTTCGCCCTGAAGAGCCCTGGCAAGACGCGCAACCCGCATAATACGGCCCACACGCCCGGCGGCTCGTCCAGCGGTTCCTGCGCGGCGGTGGCAGCAGGCATGGTGCAGGTCGCCTTCGGCACGCAGACCGCAGGCTCCATCCTGCGGCCGTCCTCCTATTGCGGGGTGGTGGGCTACAAGCCGAGCTTCGGCACGCTCAACCGCACCGGCGTCAAGCCGCTCTCCGACAGCCTCGACCATGTGGGGCTCGTCACACGCGACGTGCGCGACGCGGCCTTCGCCGTCGCGGCGCTGGCGGAAAAGCCGGCGCTGGCGCAGGGCACGGCCGGCCCCGCCTTGCGCGTCGGCCTGTTCCGCACCTCGCGCTGGGCGCAGGCCGAGCCCGCGACCCGCGCCGCGCTCGCGCGGGCAACCGCCGCCATCCAGGCCGCCGGCGGCACGGTGCGCGAACTGGACGTGCCCGAGAGCTTCGAGGGCTATTACGCCCTGTTCGACGCGGTGATGGGCTGGGAAACGCCCCGCACCCTCGATTATGAGCGCTACCAGCTGGGCGAGCGCCTCTCGCCGATCACGCTCGACTTCATCGAGACGCTGGCCCGCGCGACCCGCGAGGACTACGACGCCGCGCTGGCGGTGTTGAAGCACCGCGAAGCGCTGGTCGAGGAACTGCTCGACGGCTGCGACGTGCTCATCACGCCGGCCGCGCCCGGGGAGGCGCCGGCGGGTCTGGGTGCCACCGGCGATCCGGTGTTCAACAAGGTGTGGACGCTGCTGCATGTGCCGGCGCTTGCCGTTCCCGCCGGCCTCGGCCCGCAGGGACTGCCGGTCGGCGTGCAGGTGATCGGGCGGATCGGCACGGATGCCGAGACGCTGGCCGCCGCGGCGTTCATCGAAGATGCCCTGAAGGCGATGTCATGATCAGCGTCTCCGCCGCCCGGCCGCTTGAGGCCGTGGATCCCGCGCTGGTCGAGGCGTTCAAGCGCGCCATGGGGCTGACCGCCAGCGCGGTCACGGTCATCACCGCCGGGCAGGGGACGGAGGCGCGCGGCCTCACCGCCACGGCGGTTGCCAGCGTGTCGATCGCCCCGCCGACGCTGCTCATCTGCGTCAACCGCGATGGCGACGCCCACCGCGCCATCGCCCGCTTCGGCGCCTTCTGCGTGAATGTGCTGGCCGAGGCGAACCGGCCGGTGGCCGACCGTTTCGCCGGCCGGCAGGGCCTTGTCGGCGCGGACAAATTCCAGGACGCCGGCTGGGCGTCGCTGGTCACCGGCGCACCGGCGCTGGAGGGCGCGCTGGTCAGCGTCGACTGCACGCTGGCGGAGAGCGTCGAGGCCTACACCCACACCGTGTTCTTCGGCACCGTGCGGGCCGTGCGCCTCGGCCCGGCCGAGCCGCCGCTGATCCATTTCGACCGCGCCTACCGCTCGCTGGCCTGAGGCGCGCAACTTCCAACTCCGCAGGATTCCCAGAAGGGAAGGCAATCATGGCAATCAGTGATCTGGCGCTTATCGAGGCTTGGAAGGATGTGCTCACCCTTTCAAAGCTCACGGCCGGCGAGCAGGTCTCGCTGCTGGTCAGCGACGACAGCAACCCGCAGCTCGTGTCCACCGCCCGCACCGCGGTCGGCCAGCTCGGTGGCGTGCTCACCATTCTGCAACTGCCGCCGCTGAATGGCGACGTGGCACTCTCGCGCGACAAGTCCGGCTATGTCGGCCACACCGCGCTGAAGGGCAACCGCCCCGCGCTGGAGGCCATGAAGCACTCCGACCTCGTCATCGACACGATGATGCTGCTGTTCTCGCCGGAGCAGGAGGAGATCCTGAAGACCGGCGCGCGCATGCTGCTGGCCTGCGAGCCGCCGGAAGTGATGCTGCGCATGAAGCCGACGCTCGACGATGCGCGCCGCGCCAGCGCGGGAGCGGCCCGTCTCGCGCGGGCGAAGACGATGACCGTGACCTCGAAGGCGGGCACCGATTTCCGCTGCAAGGTCGGGCATTACCCCGTGCTGAAGCAGCAGGGCTTCGTCGACGTGAAGGGCGGCTGGGACCACTGGCCGAGCTGCTTCGTCGCCACATGGCCGGACGAGGGCTCCTGCGAGGGCGTGATCGTCATCGACACCGGTGACATCCTGCTGCCGTTCAAGCGCTATGCCCGCGAGCCGATCCGCATCGAGATCGAGGGCGGCTGGATCCGCAAGATCGTCGGCGGCTTCGAGGCGGAGTATCTGCGCAGCTATATGGAGAGCTTCAACGACCCGGACGCCTATGCCATGGCGCATGTCGGCTGGGGCCTGCACAAGAAGGCGCACTGGACCACGCTGGGCCTCTATGACCGCGAGGCGGGGCTCTCCATGGATGCGCGCTCCTTCTACGGCAACTTCCTGTGGTCGAGCGGCCCGAACACCGAGGCCGGCGGCACCCGCGACACGCCCTGCCACATGGACATTCCGCTGCGCGGCCACTCGCTCTCGCTCGACGGCGAGCCGATGACGATCGACGGCCGGGTGATCCCGGAAGACCAGGCCTGAGGCGAGGCGTGCCCCTCTTCCCGGCGGGGAGAGGGGCACACGACGCGGACGCTCACGCCTTGGCCGCGGCGGCCTTGGCGTCTTCCTCGGCGAAAACCTCGCGGGCGATGCGGAAGCTGTCCAGCGAGGCCGGCACGCCGCAATAGATCGCCACCTGGAGGAACACCTCCCGGATCTCGTCGCGCGTCAGCCCGTTATTGAGGGCGCCGCGCACATGGAGCTTGAGTTCGTGCGGACGGTTCAGCGCGGCGATCATGCCGAGATTGAGCAGCGAGCGGTCGCGCCGCGCGAGGCCCTCGCGGCCCCACACCTCGCCCCAGCAATATTTGGTCACCAGTTCCTGCAGCGGACGGGTGAAGTCGTCGGCCTCGGCCAGCGATTTGTCGACATAGGCGGCGCCGACCACGGCGCGGCGGATGGAAAGTCCCTTTTCAAAGAGGTCGTCGGTCATTGAGAGGTCTCCGGGTCGTTGAAGGTGGAAGAGGACGGGGTACCCAGTGCCACCTGCGCCGCCTGCGCGACATGGCGACCGGCGCAGTCCGCCGCCCGCGCGCCCTCGCGCCGGCCGATGGCTGCCACCAGCGCGTCGATCTCGCCGAGCGAGGCCTTCAGGCGGGCGGGATCGGCCAGCGAGCGCGCGCGCAGCAGGCTGATGCGGGCGTTCAGGCGGTCGAGCAGGTCGCGCGCCACGGGGTTGGCGGCGCCGGCGCACAGTGCGCGGTAGAAATCGAGCTTGGCGTCGAGAATGCCGCCCAGCGTGCCGGCCGCATAGGCGCGGGCGAGCGCGGCATGGGCGCCGGAAAGGGCCTGCATCGCCGCCTCATCCGCCCGCTCGCAGAACTGGCGGGCGACAAGCGCTTCCAGCGCGGCGCGCACGGCATAGATGTTCTCGGCCTCCTCCCGGCTCAGCACCGCGACCGAGAGGCCGCGCGCGCCGGCGACCAGCAGGCCGTCGGCCTCCAGCTCGCGCAGCGCCTCGCGCAGCACGGTGCGGCTGACGCCCAATTCGGCAGTGAGGTCCTTCTCGATCAGCCGCTGGCCGGCGGGCAGCCGGCCGGTCTCGATCAGCCGGCGCAGCGTCGCGGTGAGCTTGCGGCGCAGCGGGGCGCTTTCCTGTTCGAGCGGGCCGATGCCGAGGGGCGCGCTCATTCAGCGGGCCAGCAGGAACGGGTCGATCGCGGCATGGAAGGCGTCCGGCCGGTCGAGATTGGCGAGGTGGCGGGCGCCCTCGATCTCGGCATAGCCGGCGCCGGGAATGAGCGCGGCGATGTCCTGCGAGAGCTTGGGCGGGGTGCGGTTGTCGCGCGAGCCGACGACGACGAGACTCGGCACCGCGATCTTCGCGTAGAGGTCGGTGACATTGGCGGTGAACACCGACTGCGCCGCCTCGATATAGGCTTCCGCGCTCATGCCGGCGATGCTGGCGGTGAGTTCTTCGGCATGGGCAGGTTCGCCGTCCTCGACCAGCGTATCGGCGGTGTACTGGCGGGCATAGGCTTCCATCGAGCCCTCGCTTATCGCCTTGGCGATGGCGGCGGCGCGGGTTGCGCCGGCCTCGCCCTGGTCGGCGAAGCTGTCGGTGATGACGAGGCGCGAGACCAGATGCGGCGCGATGTCGGCGAGATGCGCGGCGATGGGCCCGCCCATCGAGATCGCCACCACGCGGGCCGGGGTGCCACCGAAGGCTTCCAGCACGGCGGCCATGTCCGCGGCGACATTGCGGACGGTGAAGCCGCCCTCGCGACTGGAGCGGCCATGGCCGCGCGCATCCACCGCAATCACGTCGAAATGCGCCGACCAGCGGCGGATCTGCTCGCGCCACAGCCAGGCGGCGGTGCCGAGGCTGTGGATCAGCAGCAGCTTCTCGCCGCTGCCGGCGCGGTCATAGCCGAGACGTTCTCCGTTCAGGTCGATCGACGCCATCGGGCGGGCTCCTACTCGTGCGGGGTGCGGCCGCGCCGCTGGGTTTCTTCATTCGTGTATTATCGTCGTACATTAATACAAGTCAAACACCGCACCGCCGGCCCCGGTAACGGGCGCGCGGCAGGCATCGCAGCTTCAAGGAGAGCCTGATGAAGATCGAAACCCATGGCGACGGCATTTACGGCGTCGAGTTCACCCGCACCGCCGACGGCAACCATGTTTCCTCGCCGCAGCTGATCGAGTTCGCGGCGGCGCTGGACGAGGTGCTGGCCAAGCCCGACCTGCGGGCGGTTATCATCTCGGGCGAGGGTGCGCATTTCTGTGCCGGCCGCGTGGGGGCGAAGGGCCTGACCTCGGCCGCCGATGTGCAGGCCGATCTCAACCTCATTCTTGAAGTGAACAACCGCCTGCGTTCCTCGCCGGTGCCGTTCATCGCGGCGGTGGAAGGCAAGGCGCTGGGCTTTGGCTGCGGCTTCTCCACCCAGTGTGACATCGCCATCGCCGCCGAAGACGCGGTGTTCGCGCTGCCGGAGATGTCGCACAAGCTGCCGCCGCTGATCGTGCTGTCCTATTTCACCAAATTCGTGCCGTTCAAGAAGGCGTTTGAACTGGCGTTGACCAGCCGGCATTTCGGTGCGGCGGAAGCCAGGGATATCGGCATCGTCACCGAAATCGTTCCTCCCGGCAGCGCAATGGCGCGCGCCATCGCCTTCGCCCGGATCATTGCCGGGCTGGACGCGGAATCGGTGACGCTGCTGCGCGAATTCTCCCGCCGGGTGGCCGGGCTCGGCGACGATATCGAGGCGCGCAACGGCGTTGCCACCATGGCGATCGCGCTCGCCGCACGCGCCCATTGACGGGCGCTTCATGAGGAGGCCGTCATGAGCGGGGATAGCGTGCTGTTCATCGGCGCCGGGCGGATGGGCGGGCTGATGGCCACTCAGCTGGCCGATGCCGGGGTGGAGCTGGCGGTGGCCGATCTGTCGGAGGAAGCGCTGGCGCCGTTCCGCGCGCGCGGCATTCCGGTCGGCCGCCATGCTGCCGATCTTCCTGGCAGCGTGGTCGTGACCATGTTGCCGACCGATGCGCATGTGCGCGAGGCGCTGCTCGGGGAAGGTGGCGCCTGCACGCGCCAGCCGCGCGCGGTGGTGGTCGACATGTCGACCGCCTCGCCCGCCAGCACTCTCGCGCTCGCCGCCGAACTTGGCGACCGGGCGCAGGTGCTCGATGCGCCGGTGAGCGGGGGCATGGCACGGGCGCGCGCCCGCACGCTGACCGCCATGGTGGGCGGCGACGCGGAAGCCTTCGCGTGGGTGAACCCGCTGCTGGCGCATATGTGCGGGGAGGTGATCCATGTCGGGCCGCTCGGCTCCGGCCATGTCATCAAGGCGCTGAACAACTATCTCTCCGCCGCCACGCTGTGGAGCGCCAGCGAGGCGCTCATCATCGGCCAGCGCCTCGGCCTCGATCCGGCGGTGATGCTGAAGGTGTGGAGCGCGGGCTCGGGGACCAGCCACGCCACGCAGGTGAAGCTGCCCGACCATGTGCTGACCGGCACCTATGATTTCGGCCAGACGCTGACGCTGTTCTGCAAGGACATCTCGATCGCCGCCGATCTCGCCCGGCGGGCGCAGGTGGAAACGCCGACGCTCGATGCGCTGTTCGCCTTCTGGTCGGCCGCCCGCGACCGGCTCGGCGGCCAGGCCGACATCACCGCCATCGCGCGGCTGATCGGCGAGAGCGGCCACGCGCCCGGCTCCATGCTCGACCCGGCGGCCGGAGAACACTGACGTCCGCCGCAACTTCTGGCAAAAGGGGCCATGCAGCGAACCGAGCGAGGAGTGCGGGACATGGACGCGATCGGCCCCAACAATGTCGCCGTGGTCACGGGTGCCGCCGGCGGTATCGGCCTTGCGGCGGCTAAACGGTTCCTCGACGCGGGCATGCGGGTTTGCCTGCTCGACAGGGCGGAGGCGGTGCTCGGCGTGGCCTCCAGCCTCGGCGATGCGGCGACCGGCTTCATCGTCGATGTCAGCGACCGCGCCGCCGTCGAGGCCCTCGCCGACGAGATTCGCGGCCGCTTCGGCGCGATTTCCGTGCTGATGAACAATGCCGCCATCCATGGCGGCGCGGACGCGCTGTCCAGCCCGGACATCTGGGACCGGGTGATCGGCATCAACCTGATGGGCGTGGTGCACGGCGTGCAGGCTTTCGTGCCGGCGATGGTCGCGGGCGACAAGGCCGGCCTCGTCATCAACACCGGCTCGAAGCAGGGCATCACCCAGCCGCCCGGCAATACCGCCTATAACGTCAGCAAGGCGGGCGTGAAGGCGCTGACCGAGGGTCTGGCGCACAGCCTGCGCGAGGCGACCGGCGGCCGGGTGAGCGCCCATCTGCTGATCCCGGGCTTCACCTTCACGCCCATGACGCGCAGCGGCGGTGAGAAGCCGGCCGGCGCCTGGACCGCCGGGCAGGTGGCGGACTTCATGATGGAGCGCCTGACCGCGGGCGACTTCTACATCCTGTGCCCCGACAACGACGTGACGCGGGAAATGGACGAGAAGCGCATGAGCTGGGCGATGGGGGATGTGATCGAGAACCGCCCCGCGCTCTCGCGCTGGCATCCCGATTATGCGGAAGCCTTTGCCGCCTTCATGGCCGCGGACACGCTGCCGAAGCCGTGAGGGGCGCGTCCCGGCAGCGTGCGTAACAGCGCGGCGCCTCCCGTCAGCGGCAGGCGCGCAGCTCCGCCATGTCGATGAGCGCGCCCGGCCGGCAGATCACCCGCGCCGCCACGCGGTGGCCGAGGCGAGCGGCCTCCACCGGTCCGAGGCCGGCAAGGCGCCCGGCGAGGTAGCCGGCATTGAAGCTGTCGCCGGCGCCGGTGGTGTCGACCGGCGTCTCCACCTTGATGGCCGGCACGGTGTGGAGCGCGCCGTCGCTCCACAGGGTGCAGGGCTCCGCGCCGTCCTTCACCACGACTTCCGGCACGCCACAGGCTGTGATCCGCGCCGCGCAGGCTTGCGGGGACGCGTCGCCGAAGACGTCCTTCTCATCGGGAAAGGTCGGCAGGGCGATGGTCGCGGCGCGGTAGCCCATCTCCAGCCCCGCCCGCATCGCCTCGATATCCGGCCACAGCCGCAGCCGCGCATTGCCGTCGAAGGCGACCATGCCGCCGCGCGCGCGTATATCGGCGAGCACGTCCAGCAGGGTGCGGCGGTGTTCCGGCGCCAGGATGGCCAGGGTGATGCCGGAGAAATAGACGCAGTCGACATCGGCGAGCGCGGCGGCCAGCGCGGCGGCATCCTGCGCCAGCAGCTTTGCCGCCGACGTGTCGCGCCAATAGGTGAAGGAGCGCTCATGGCCGTCGAGCGTAATCATGTACAGCCCGACCGTGCGTCCCGGCACGCGCCCGATCCGGGTGGCATCGATGCCGGCCCCATCGATGAAGCTCACGAGATCGTCGGACAGCCGGTCGTCGCCGACGCTGGTGAGATAGCGCACGCCGAGTTCATCGGGATCGCTCAGCGCCCGCACGCCCCAGGCGGTGTTCAGCGTGTCGCCGGCAAAGCCCCGGCGATAAAGCCCTTCGCCGCTGGAGGCGAGTTCGACCATGCATTCGCCGATGCTGGCAAAGTTCTTCATCGTGGGTCTCCCGGAAAAGATCTGCGTCAGGCGCCGAAGGGGCCCAGCCGGATGGAGCGGATGAGGGTGGCGCGCGCGGTCTTGAGATGGGCGCGGCAGCGCGCCTCGATGGCGCGCGGGTCGCGGCTGCGCAGCGCGGCGATATAGGCGAGGTGTTCGTTCAGCGCGACCTGGCTGCGCTGCTGCTCGTCCGCCTCGTTCCACTGATAGGTGTAGTGGAAGATGGCGGAGATGACCTCGTAGAAGTCGATGATGAAGCGGTTGCCCGAAGCCATGTGGATGAGCCGGTGCAGCGCCTCGTCCAGAGCGGGGAATTCCGCGTGCCGCGTCTCGATCTCCGCGAGCAGGAGATGGTGCCGGGCCTCGATGTCGTCCAGCGCCTTCCATTCCGGGCCATCCGCCGGCAGCGCGAGAAAATCGCGGGTCGAGCGCAGCTCGAACATTTCCCGCACGTCAAAGATCTCGTCGGCGAATTCCGGTGTCAGGCCCTTATAGACCCAGGCGCTGTTGGGCCGCCGCTCCAGCAGGCCATAGTGCTGGAAGTGCGTGAGATATTCGCGGATCGTCGTGGTCGAGGTGCCGAACTGGCGCGCCAGCTCCGCGCTGTTGAGCAATTGCCCGGCGCGGAAATCGCCCTGCAGGATCCACTGCATGAAGCGGCGCTCGACCGCCGCGCCGGCCGACAGGGTCTGGGTATCGGGGAAATAATCGCCCGCCTCGGGGCGGCGGATCAGCCGGCGGTGGGGGCCGTCGAGGGTGAGGATGCCGCGTTGCGTCAGGGCTGACAGCACGGCGCGCACCGTGGTGCGGCTGACATTGAGCGCGTGGACGAGATCGGCTTCGGAGGGAAGCCGGGCGCCCGTGTCGAGCCCGGACAGCAGCGCAAGGCAGCCATTGAAGGCGCGCTTGTAGACGGCGTTACCCTTCATGCCCCGGCATTTCCCAACACGACCAGCCCTGACCTGAAGGCTGGATTTTTTATATTAAAGACAGATTGACACTTCGCTGTCAGTATGGATTTTTATGTATAAATAAACAAGAATGACGATGTAGGTGAGGGTCATGGCATCCCGTTTATCGCGCCCGTTGCGCGCCGCTGCGACCGCGCGTCGGGGTCTGCCCGCCGGAGCGCGACGCGCGTGACCGGCCGCATCATCCAGTTCGGCACCAGCCGTTTCCTGCAGGCGCATGTCGATCTGTTCGCCCATGAGGCGAAGCAGGCGGGCCAGCCCGTCGGCCCCATCACCGTGGTGCAGGCCTCCGGTTCCGGCGACCGCGCCGGCCGTGTCGCCGCCTTCGGCCGGCCGGAGGGCTATCCCGTCATCGTGCGTGGCATCGAGAACGGCGCGAAGATCGAGCGCCGCGTCGATGTGCTGAGCGTCGATCAGGGGCTTTCCGCCGCGCGGGACTGGGAGGCGCTGTCCGCGCTCTTCGCCGGCGAGGCGGAGGCGGTGGTCTCGAATATGGGCGACGCCGGCTATGACGTGCCGGCCTCCGATTTCGGCCCCGCCCTGCTGTCGGGGGGCGTTCCGCTGTCGTTTCCGGGCAAGCTGACGGCGCTGCTGCACGCGCGCTGGTCCACCGGCGGGCGGGCGATGACGATCCTGCCGTGCGAACTCATCAACCGTAACGGCGAGGTGCTCAAGGCGGCGGTGCTCCGTCTCGCCGAGGCCGCGCAGGCGCCGGCCGGCTTCGCCCGCTGGATCGAGAGCGATGTCATTTTCGCCGACACGCTTGTCGACCGTATCGTGTCGCAGCCGATCGAGCCGGTCGGTGCGGTCGCCGAGCCCTATGCGCTCTGGGCGGTCCAGCGGCAGCCGGGCCTCGTCCTGCCTTTCACCCATCCTTCCATCGTGCTGGCCGACGATCTCCAGCCCTTCGAGCGGCTGAAGCTGCATATCCTCAATCTCGGCCATACGGTCCTTGCCGACCTCTGGCTGCGCGAGACGCGCGCCCCGGACGAGACGGTGCGGGCTATCCTCGCCGAGGACGCGGTGCGTGGCCGGTTGGACGGCATTTATGCCGATGAGGTGGTGCCGGGCTTCGAGGCGCGGGGAATGGGCGAGGAGGCGCGGGCCTATGTCGCCACCACGCTCGACCGCTTCCTCAACCCTTTCCTCGACCATCGCATTGCCGACATCGCGCAGAACCACGCCGCCAAGATCGAGCGCCGCATCGCGGCCTTCCTCGACTGGATCGACGGCGTGCCCGGCGCGCCCGCCACGCCCCTGCTCGACGCGGTGGCCGGGCGATCCTCGCGCACCGTTCCGGAGGTCTGATCGCCATGTCCACACCCCGCACGCTGCGTCTGCACGACGCCGATAATGTGATCGTCGCGGTCGACAGCGTGCCGCGTGGTGCCGCGCTGGCGGGCGGTGTGACGGCGCGTGCGGTGATCCCGCGCGGGCACAAGATCGCCTGCCTGCCGATCCCCGCCGGCCAGCCGATCCGCAAGTTCGGCCAGGTGATCGGCTTCGCCAAGAGCGACATCGCCGTCGGCGACTGGGTGCATGAGCACAATGTCGTGCTGCAGGATTTCGAGCGCGACTATGCGTTCGCCTCGGAAGCGACGCCCGACACCGGCCTGCTGCCGGGCGAACGGCCCGCCACCTTCCAGGGCTTCCGCCGCGCCGACGGGCGGGTGGGCACGCGCAACTATATCGGCATCCTCTCCTCGGTGAACTGCTCGGCCACGGTCGTCGACTTCATCGCCGACGAGGTGACCCGTTCGGGCATTCTTGCCGACTACCCCAATATTGACGGCGTGGTGCCCTTCACCCACGGCACCGGCTGCGGCATGGGCGCCAAGGGCGAGGAGTTCGACATTCTCGCCCGCACCCAATGGGGCTATGCCAGCCACCCGAACTTTGCCGCCGTGCTGGTCATCGGGCTCGGCTGCGAGGTGTTCCAGATTCCGCGCCTGCGCGACATGTATGGCATCGTGGAAGGCCCGCATTTCCAGAGCCTGACCATTCAGGACACCGGCGGCACCCGCAAGGCGATCGCGGCGGGTGTGGCGCGCATCAAGGAAATGCTGCCTTTCGCCAATGCCTCCGTACGCGAGACGGTGCCGGCCTCCGAACTCATGCTGGCGCTGCAATGCGGCGGTTCGGACGGCTATTCCGGGCTCACCGCCAACCCGGCGCTCGGCGCGGCGGTCGACCTGCTGGTGCGCCATGGCGGCACCGCCATCCTCTCGGAAACGCCGGAGATCTTCGGCGCCGAGCACCTGCTCACCCGCCGCGCCGAGAGCGAAGAGGTCGGCCGCAAGATCGTCGAGCTGATCGACTGGTGGACCCATTATGCCGCGCGCACCGGCGGCGAGCTGAACAACAATCCCTCGCCCGGCAACAAGGCGGGCGGGCTGACCACCATTCTCGAAAAGTCGCTCGGCGCGGTGGCCAAGGGCGGCACCTCGACGCTGCGCGGCGTCTACCGCTATGCCGAGCGTATCGAGCGCAAGGGCTTCGTCTATATGGACACGCCGGGCTACGACCCGGTGGCCGCGACGGGCCAGGTGGCGGGCGGTGCCAACATGCTGTGCTTCACCACCGGGCGCGGCTCGGCCTATGGCTGCAAGCCCACCCCCTCGATCAAGCTCGCCACCAATTCCGACCTGTTCTTCCGCATGGAGGAGGACATGGACATTAATTGCGGCGACATCCTCGACGGGGTTTCCATCGAGGAGAAAGGCCGCGAGATCTTCCAGCTGGTGCTCGACATCGCCTCGGGCACGCGCTCCAAGTCGGAACTTCTCGGCTATGGCCGCAACGAATTCGTGCCCTGGCAGATCGGCGCGGTGATGTAGCGCGCGCCTGCTACCGGGAGGTGCTTCCGGGCAGCAGGGAGGAGAGACCGCGGACAAGCGCCGCCTCGTGCCGCTGCCACCAGATGCCGAGCGCGACGAGACCGAGGCCGATGGCGCTCAGGGCCAGCGGAAACAGCAGGCTGTCCTGAAACAGCTCGAAGGCGAGATAGCCGAGATAGACGGCGACGCCGATCGCGCCCAGCACGGTGAAGACGCGCCGTCCGATGATGGCGCCGAACAGCACGAGGCCGGCGTTGAACAGCCCATAGGCGTGCTTGGCGATTTGGCTTTCGGAATAGCTGAGCGTGATCGACCCCCACGCCGCCAGCGCGCCGAACAGATAGAGCCATGTGGCGAAGTCGCGCGTGCCCCGGCGGTGTCGATAAAGGTCGAGGGCGCCGGCGACCACGCACATGGCGATGCCGAAGACCAGCGAGACAAGGCGGGCATGGTCGAAGTCGATATTCCCGGTCTCGCCCACGCGGGAAACATCCATGCTCATGTACCAGAGCGTGACCGCCACGGGCATCACCATGAACGGCAGAGGCATGCGCCACAGTCCCAGCGCCGCCATGACCAGCGTCGCGATCTCCAGCGTCAGCCAGCGCGCGTCGATCCACTGGTGGTACTGGCTGAGCCGCTCGCCGGTTATGCCGCCCGAGACTTCCGGCCAGAGGCCGAGCGCGTTCTGGGCCGACCAGGTGATGAGCGGCACGAGGCACACGGCGAGCGCCGCGAGCAGGCCGGCGGGAATGTCGAGCCCTCGCGCGTGAAGGGTCTCGGCGAGGGCCCAGCAGGCCGCCGCATAGACAAGCGCCAGCGTGCAGATACCCCAGGGGCCGAGCGCGTCCCAGGTCAGCGTCATGAAAAGGCTCATTGCGGCGATGGCGATGAGGCCGCCGAAATAATACAGCGTGTGGCCGAAGGAGAAGCGCGGCACGTCCGGGGCGGCGGCGCTCTGCGGCGCGTGGGCGGCGAGAAACCCCCACAGCGCCCGTGCCTGATCGCCGTTCAGCAGCTCCGCTTGCACCGCGCGGTCGAGATCGCGAGGGCTGATGGTGACAGTGGTCCGCTCCGCGGGGGAAAGGGGCGCGTTCTCGTCGCTCATGGCGCTTCTCCGGGTCGGCGGCGGCAGGGGCGAAAGGGCTTGCTGCCGCTGTATGCGTCGTTTCAGCCTCAATAAAGGAAAGTGCGGGGCGATGCGCGGTACGCCCGCCGATCCGTGCCGTCATCCCCTGTAAGCGCGCTCGCTCGCGGGCACCTCGTCGAGCATGTCGTTCACCTGCTGCAGCAATATCCGCTCGGCCGGATTGAGGCTGCGCAGCGGGTTGGTGACGAAGAACACGTCGACCGCCGGCAGGTCGTCATGAGGCGGCAATGGCCACAGTTGGCCGGCCTCGACATCGCGGCGCGCGACATGGACGGGCAGGGCGCCGACACCGATGCCGGTGACGATCATGCGCAGCACTTCCGGCAGATTGGCGGAGACGCCCTTCAGCTTGGGCTTCAGCAAAGCCCGTTCGCGCAGCTGCGTGACCGAATGCAGCGAGCCCCCTTCGATATCGGTCTGGAACGAGACGCAGTCCTCGCCCTGCAGTTCCGCCAGCGTGATGCTCTCGCGCCCGAACAGCCGGTGCCGTGGCCCGCAGAACAGCCCGAAATATTCGCGGAACAGCACGCGCGCGGTGAGCGCCGGGTCGGGCCGGCTCATCAGGCACAGGCCGAGGGTGGAGCGGTTCTGCCGCAGCCGGTTCAGCACCTCGGCGCTCTCCGTCACCGTGATCGCATAGGTGACATCCGGGTGCTGGGCGTTGAAGCGGGCCAGCAGCGCATCGAAATGCGGGGAGACCACATGGCTGGTGAGCGCGATGTGGATATGTCCGCTCACCCGCGCCTCGGCCACGCTCAACCGGCCGGGCAATTGCGCCACCGCCTCGAACATGGCGCGCGCCTCCTGATAGAGGATACGCCCTGCCTCGGTAACGGCGAAATGGCTCGGCCCGCGGTCGACGAGGCGATGGCCGACCGTGTCCTCCAGCCGCTTCAGCGCGCTGGAAATGGTGGGCTGGCGCAGGCCGAGATGGTCCGCCGCGCGGGTGATGCCGCCCTGCTCGGCCACCACCATGAAGGTGCGCAGCAGGTTCCAGTCGAGATGGAAGGGCAGGCGCTGCTCATAGGGTTTCATGCGCAGGCTATTCCGCCGCCGCCCGGGTGGCGCGCCACTGCGCGAGCAGGGCACGCAGAGCCGCCGGGCGCACCGGCTTGTTGAGCACTTCCATCTCGGTGGCGCGCGCCGCGTCGCGCACGCGCTTGGAGCGATCGGCGGTAATCAGCACGGCGGGAAGGCTGCGGCCGAGCTTCCAGCGCAGCTGCTTGGCGGCCTCAATCCCATCGCCGTCATCGAGATGGTAGTCGACCAGCAGCACGTCCGGGTTTACGCGCGCCTCGCGCAGCACGGCGATGGCCTGCGTTACGTCCGGCGCCTTGATGACGCGGCAGCCCCAGCCCGTCAGCAGCGTTTCCATGCCGTCGAGAATGGCGGGGTCGTTGTCGATGCACAGCACGATCAGGTCGCTCAGCGTCGCGGCCCGCAGGGCGGCGGGCGCTGCCCGCGGCAGTTCGGCAGGGATGGGCGGGGCGGTGGGGACCTCGACCGTAAACGCGCTGCCGCGCCCCGATGTCGAGACGAGGCTGATGGGATGGTCGAGCACGCGCGAGAGCCGCTCGACGATCGACAGGCCGAGCCCGAGGCCGCGCGCGGCCTTGGCGCCCTGGTCGAGGCGCTGGAACTCCTTGAAGATGACCTTCTGTTTGGCCTGGGGAATGCCGAGCCCGGTGTCCAGCACCTGGATGCGCAGCTTGCCGCGCCGGTGCCGCACGCCGATCAGCACGCGCCCCTTCAGCGTGTACTTGATCGCGTTGGAGACGAGGTTCTGCAGCAGGCGCCGCAGCAGCCGCCGGTCGGAGCGCACCGCCTGCGAGCTGGCGACGAAGGTGAGGCGCAGGTTCTTTTCCTTGGCGAGCGGGGCGAATTCCAGCTCCAGCTGGCGGAAGATGTCGTCGAGCCGGAAGGCGCCGATATCCGGCTTCATCGCCCCGGCATCGAGCCGCGAAATGTCGAGCAGGGCGGAGAGGATTTCCTCCACCGCTTCCAGCGAGGCGTCGACATTGAGCGCGAGGCGGCCTTCCTCGCCGTGCCGGGCGCGCTCGACAAGGCTGGTGGCGTAAAGCCGCGCCGCGTTGAGCGGCTGCAGGATGTCGTGGCTGGCGGCGGCGAGAAAGCGGGTCTTGGAGATATTGGCCTCGTCGGCCTCGGACTTCGCCTGGGCGAGCTGGGTGTTGAGATTCTCCAGCGCCTTGGTGCGTTCCTTCACGCGGCGCTCCAGCGTCTCGTTCGCGCGCTCCAGCGCTTCCGCCGCCTCGACGGTGGGGGTGATGTCGGTGAAGGTCACGACCACGCCGCCATCCGGCATGGTGTTCACGCGCACCTCCATCACCACGCCGCGCGGAAACAGGCGCTCCTGGAAGGTCACGTTGCGGCGGGCGTAGCGGGCGAGCTTCTCGCGGACGATCTCCTCCACCGGGCCGGGGCCGAACACCCCGGCACTGGCATTGAAGCGGATGATCTCGTCCATGCCGACGCCGATGCGCACGATTTCGGCGGGCAGGTCGAGCATGTCGCCGAACTGGCGGTTCCAGCAGATGAGCCTGAGGTCGCGATCGAACACCGCGATTCCCTGGCGCACATGGTCGAGCGCGGTCTGCAGGATTTCGCGATTGTACTGGATCGCCGCCGAGGCGTCGTCGAGCAGCTTCAGCGCCGCCTTGGTCGAGACGGTGCGCTTCCTCAGCATCAGCGACAGCACGAGGCGCGAGGAGGCCGCGCCGATGGCCGAGGCGAGCAGGTGCTCGGCATAGCGGATGAGCTGGAAATCCGCTTCGCGCGCCGGGTCCAGCGACAGGCCGCGCATGGCCGAGACGCTCTCGAAGGAGGCGCGGGTGCGATCCTCGCCGAGATAGCGCGAGACGGTGCCGATGAGCTCGCCCACCGTCACCGGCGAGCGCCACAGCCGGAAACTCGGCGTGGAGGGCGTGCGGTCGGTCTCCACGAAGACACTGGCCTGCAGCCGCTCGATCGGCGCCGGCTGGCGCATCAGCGACACGCCGAAGAAGCACACCACGTTGACGATGAGGCTCCACATCACGCCATGCACCAGCGGCGCGGCATGCACGCCGAGCAGCGCCTGCGGGCGCAGCATGGACAGGCCGAACGGCCCGTCCGCCAGCAGGGCCGGGGAGAACAGCCCGGAATCCACCAGGCTCGGCAGCAGCAGGGTGTAGGCCCAGATGGCGATGCCGGCGGCGATGCCGGCGATGGCCCCCATCGCCGTGCCGCGACGCCAGATGAGGCCGAGCAGCAGCGCCGGGCCGAACTGGGCGACGGCGGCAAAGGACAGCAGGCCGATCTGCGCCAGCTGCGCCTCGCCGGTGAAGCGGTAATAGAGATAGGCCAGCAGCAGGATGGCGAAGATGGCGATGCGGCGCACCGTGAGCAGGCGGTAGCCGAGATCGGCCTGCGCATCCGCCTCCGCGGAGGGGGGCGCCAGCGTCCCGCCGCGTTCAGCCGTGTCGGCGATGCGCCGGCCGCGCACCATCAGCGGCATGAAGATGTCGTTGGACACCATGACCGCCAGCGCCACCGTCTCGACGATCACCATGGCGGTGGCGGCGGACAGCCCGCCGACAAAGGCGACCAGCGCCATCGTCTTTGCGCCGACCGAGAGCGGCAGGGTCAGCACATACATGTCGCCATCGATGAAGCCGGGCGGGAAGGCGACCAGGCCGGCGATGGCGATGGGAATGACGAATATGTTGATGAGGATCAGGTAGAGCGGGAACAGCCAGGCGGCGGTGCGGATCTCCTGCTCGGAGGTGTTCTCCACCACGGCGACATGGAACTGGCGCGGCAGCATCACGATGGCCAGCGCCGAGAGCAGCGTCATGACCACCCAGTTGCTGACCGACAGCCCCTCGGTCAGCACCGGCAGCACGCCCTTCTCCGCCGCCTTGTCGAACAGGTCCCAGGGACCGGAGAACATGACGAAGGTGATGAACAGCCCGACCGCCAGGAAGCTCACCAGCTTGACGATGGATTCCGTCGCCACCGCCAGCATCAGCCCTTCCTGATGCTCGGTCGCATCGATGTGCCGAGTGCCGAACAGCACCGCGAACACCGCCATCGCCACCGCGATCATCAAGGCGAGGTCGCCGACGATGGGGTAGTGCAGGCCGAGCCCCTCGAAATCGCCCAGCATGACGACCAGCGAGGCGGAAACCGCCTTCAGCTGCAGGGCGATGTAAGGCAGCGAACCGACAATGGCGACGACCGCGACCAGCGCCGCCACGCCCTGGCTCTTGCCATAGCGCGCGGCGATGAAATCGGCGATCGAGGTGATGTTCTGCGCCTTCGCCAGACGGACGATGCGCAGCAGGAAAGGCGTGCCGAGCGCGAAGACCAGCATCGGCCCGACATAGATGGTGAGGAAGTTCACCCCCTGCGTGGTGGCAAGGCCCACCGAGCCGAAGAAGGTCCAGGAGGTGCAGTAGACCGCCAGCGACAGCGCGTAGATGTAGGGTCGGCCCTCCCGGCCGCGTCGGGTGAGCGACAGGCGGCGGTCGCCGTAGCTCGCGACGGCGAAGAGGAAACCGACATAGACGAGCGCGACAGCGATGATGACCCAGGCCTGAAGCATGGGGTCTCCCGGTTGCGGACGCGGCGGAGGCAGCGTGGCCCTTTATGCCCCCGCGCGGGCGGCATCGGCAAGAAGCCCGAGGGACATCGCACCCTCTCGCTTGCGGCGCGCCTGCGGGCACTGCAAAGTGATGGTTCGGCAACGTGCCTAAGGGGGCCAGGATGAGCAAGGTGCTCAAGGAATTTCGCGAATTTGCCGTGAAGGGCAATGTCGTCGACCTCGCCATCGGCGTGATCATCGGCGCCGCCTTCGGCCAGATCGTCACGTCGATCGTGTCGGACCTGTTCATGCCCGTCGTCGGGGCGATCTTCGGCGGTCTCGACTTCTCCAATTATTTCATCGGCCTGTCGTCGCAGGTGACCGCCAATTCGCTGACCGCCGCGCGCGAGCAGGGCGCGGTGCTGGCCTATGGCCACTTCCTGACCGTCGTCATCAACTTCCTCATCATCGCGTGGATCCTGTTCCTGGTGGTGAAGGGCATCAATCGGCTGCGCCGCAACGCGGCGAGCGAGCCCCCGGCGCCCGCCCCGCCGACCAAGGAAGAAGTCCTGCTGACCGAGATCCGCGACCTGCTCGCCAGGAAGGTGTGACGCGCGTTCCGGCGCGGCGCGTGTGAGGGAATGCGGCTTTGACCTGCCGGCAGAGTTGGCTAGAAGCGTCCGATCCGAATTGGACACTCTCGCAGTCATGACCAGCTCGCCTTGCCATACCCGACGTCGTGCTGATCCAGCCTGTGCGGCATGGGGATGCGCGGGGCTATTTCTGCGAGACCTACAAGAAGCCGCAGTTCGACGCCTTCGGCCTCGACCTCGCCTTCGTGCAGGACAATGAATCGCTCTCGCGCGAGGTCGGCGTGGTGCGCGGGCTGCATTTCCAGACCCCGCCCATGGCGCAGGCCAAGCTGGTGCGCGCGGTGCGCGGGGCGATCTTCGACGTGGCGGTGGACATCCGCCGGGGCTCGCCGAGCTTCGGCAAATGGGTGGCGGCGACGCTGAC
>QFQD01000027.1 GCA_003241485.1 Ancylobacter novellus | reverse complement strand
ACGCCGCTGGAGGAGCGCTTCGCTCCAGCACTGGCGGGCTTTTCCGGCATGGGGCCGGTGCGCGTGGGCAACCAGGCGGCCGAACAGATTCAGAATGACGGCTATGGCCACGTCATCCTCGCCGCCGCACAGATGTTCTTCGATTCCAGGCTGCCGCATCGCGGCGACATGGCTCTTTTCAACCTGCTGGAGGGCGTCGGCGCGAAGGCGTTCGACTATGCCTTCGAGCCCGATGCCGGCCTGTGGGAGCTGCGCGGAAAGAAGCGCGTTCACACCTTCTCTGCGGTGATGAGCTGGGCCGCCTGCGACCGGCTCGCCCGCATCGCCCGTGTGCTGCAGCTGCCGGATCGCGTGCAGTTCTGGCTCGACCGCCGCAACGAGATCCGCGCCCGTATCCTTTCCTTCGCCTGGAGCGAGAAGCTGGGCAGCTTCGTCGATGCGGATGTCGACGGGCAGCTCGATGCGAGCCTGCTCTTGCTGGCTGAGCTTGGTTTCGTGCGACCTGACGACCCGCGCTATGTTGCCACCGTCGACGCCATCGGCCGCGAGCTGAAGCGCAACGGCTATCTCATGCGCTATGCCGGCGAGGACGATTTCGGCCTGCCGGAAACCTCGTTCACCATCTGCTCGTTCTGGTACGCGGGCGCGCTCGACCTGATCGGCCGGCGCGACGAGGCGCGCGAGATGTTCACCAGCCTGCTTGAGCGGCGCAACGAGGCTGGCCTGCTTTCGGAAGACATCGACAACCAGACCCTCGAACTGTGGGGCAACATCCCGCAGACCTATTCGATGGTTGGCCTGATCGACACGGCCATGCGGTTGTCGAAGACATGGGAGGAAGCGTTCTGGCGAGGCTCGTAATCGTATCGAACCGGGTGGCGTCACCGCGTGAGCGCGCGGCCAAGGCCGGCGGTCTCGCGGTGGCACTGCGGGAGGCCCTGGGCAAACGTGGCGGCCTCTGGTTCGGGTGGAGCGGTGAGACCGAAGTCGGTTCCGCCGCCAAACCGAAAGTCTTTCGTTCCGGCCGCGTTACCTATGCCCTGCAGGACCTCGATCCCGACGACCAGCGCGCGCATTACGCCGGCTATGCCAACGGCACGCTGTGGCCACTGTGCCATTATCGGCTTGGCTCGCTCTCGTTCCGTCGCTCGGACTGGGAGGGCTACAGGCGCGTCAACCAGCACTTCGCCCGCTCCTTGATGCCCATGCTGACCCCGGACGATATGGTCTGGGTGCATGATTATCATTTCATTCCGCTGGCGACGGAGCTGCGCAAGCTCGGCTTCATGGGGCGGATCGGCTATTTCCACCACATCCCCTGGCCGACGCCCGAGGTGTTCCTCAGCCTGCCCTCTCATGCCGCGCTGGTGAACGATCTCTCCTATTACGATCTGGTCGGGCTGCAGACCGAGCATGATGTCCGGGCACTGCTGACTTACATCTCCTCCGAAGCACGCGGCTGGATCGCGCCTGCCGGCGTGGTGGGTCTGCATGAGCGGCGCTTCCGCGTTGCCGCCTTCCCGATCGGCATCGACGCCGAGGCGTTTGTGAAGGACGCTGCCGCGTCGGTGGGTAGCGAGGAAGAAGCAAGGCTCGCCTCCAGCCTCGCCGGACGCACGCTTGCGGTGGGCGTGGACCGTCTCGACTATTCCAAGGGCCTGCCGAACAAGTTTGCCGCCTTCGGCGAACTGCTGAAGCACTATCCCGAGCACCGCTCGCAGGTGACGATGATGCAGGTCGCCCCGCTCTCGCGCGGCGAAGTCGCCGAATATCGCGCTCTGCGGCGCGAGCTTGAAGAACTCGGCGGCGCCATCAACGGCGAATATGCCGAATTCGACTGGGTGCCACTGCGCTATCTCAACCGGCCTCTGCCGCGCGCGACGCTGGCGGCGATCTACCGTATGGCGCGGCTCGGCGTGGTGACGCCGCTGCGCGACGGGATGAACCTCGTCGCCAAGGAGTATGTCGCCGCGCAGGATCCCGAAGATCCCGGCGTTCTCGTGCTCTCGCGCTTTGCCGGCGCCGCGGATGAGCTGACCGGCGCGATGATGGTCAATCCCTATGACGCCGAAGGCATGGCGGACACCTTCAACACCGCGCTGACCATGCCCATCGAAGAACGCCGCGAACGCTGGCGCGCCAATATGGACAAGGTCGAGACCAACACCATTCATCACTGGTGCGAGCGCTTCATCGACGACCTGTCGCATTCAGTTGAACATTTCAGCGAAGCGATGGAATCTAGGAGCTGATGCATCGGCAACCGCCGAGCGCCGACGGGTTCGTAGAGGACGCAGATGTGGCGGGTTCCCGACGCTCCGGCCAATGAGAAGCAGCGTGTGGCCACGCTTGTCGCCTGCGATATTCTCGACACCCCGCGCGAGGAGCGCTTCGACCGGCTGAGCTGGCTGGCGCAACGCTTCTACGGCGCGGATCTCGCTTTCATCGGCTTCATCGACGCAGACACCCAGTGGCTCAAATCCGTCACGTCGAGTGCGATCGGCATCTCCGTCGAACGGCAGAAATCGTTCTGCCAGTTCGTCATTTCCAGTGGTGAGCCGCTGATCGTCAGCGATCTTCACACCGATGAGCGCTTCGACGGCCACCCGGCGGTGCCGCAGCTGTCGCTGCGTTTTTATGCCGGCGTACCCCTCATCGTTCCGCCTGGCGTCACCATCGGCACATTGTGCATCATGCGCCACGAGCCAGGCATTCCCGAGGGCTTCGATATAGGGGTGTTGCAGAAACTCGCGGCCATTGCGGTCGACGAGATCGAACTGCGCAGCCTCAATATGGACCTCACGAGGCTTACGCGCATCGACGCCCTGACGGGTCTCGGTAACCGGCGCTGCTTCGACGAGGAAATCGAGCGCGCCCGGCTGCGCTGCCAGCGGATGGACGTGCCGCTGACGCTGATGATGGTCGACATCGACCACTTCAAGGAACTCAACGACAAAGCCGGCCACAGCACAGGCGACGAGGTGCTGCGACGCATCGGCGCCCTCTTCGGCAAGGTACCCTTGCGGCCGGACGACGTGGCCGTGCGCTATGGCGGCGAGGAGTTCGCCTTTATCATCAGCGGCATCAACGCGTCCGACTCGATCGGGATCGCCGAACGGATTCGTGAGGCGGTGCAGCGGGACTGCCTGCAGCACCCCACGCGGGGCGCGCTGACGCTTAGCATCGGCATCGCCTCTCAGCCCGGCAACGATATCGATATCGCGCAGCTTCTGAGCGAGGCCGATGCCGCCCTGTACGAGGCCAAGCGTTCAGGCCGCAACCGGATCGTCACCTCCGACAGCCACTGGCGCGGCCTGTCACCGACACCGCTTCAGCCCGAGGCGCCGCCCAAGAACTGACGCCGGCCGGCTCAGGCGCCGATCTCGTCACCTGAATCGGTGAGCCATCGCACCGCCATGCCGAAACTCTGGCGCTGTCCGGGCGCGATGAGCGACAGGCCCGGCTTCTCGGTGAACTCGGCCGGCCCGTCCTCTGGCGAGGCGTAGCCGGACCACGGCTCGATACACAGGAACGGCGCGCCCGGCTTCGACCAGATGCCGAGCTGATCCATGCCGGGAAAGGCGACCTCCAGCCCCGGCTGGCCCGGCACGCCGAAGCGCACATGGCGCGAGCGCGGGTTCAGGAAGATCAGCGCGTCGCGCGCGAACAGCGCGTCGTCGGGCGCGAAGACGGCGTCCACCGCCGGGTTGGGCTCGCCCGCGCGCGCCAAGAGCCCGCCCACCGGACGATGCACCGGCTCGACCTCGGCCTTCTCGAAGACCAGGCGATGCTCGCTCTTCGTGCCGCCATAAGGCAACGGCCAGCGAAAGGCGGGATGGAAGCCGAAGCTCGCCGGCAGCGGCTCATCGCCGGGATTGGTCACCACCGCTTCGATGGTCAGCGTCGCCTCGATCAGCGTGTAGGTGACCGCCAGCGTAAAATCGAACGGGTATTGCTTGCGCGTCTCCTCATCCGCCTGAAGCGTGAAGCTGGCGGAGGAGGCACTCGCCGCCGTGCGGACGAACTCTCGTCTGCGGGCAAAGCCGTGCTGGGACATGGGATAGGCCACGCCCTTGTGCACCAGCTGGTCCCCCGGCAGGCGACCGACGATGGGAAACAGCAGCGGCGCACGGCCGGTCCAGAAAGCGGGATCGCCGTTCCACAGCAGCTCTCTCCCCTCGCCGTCGGTGAGGCGCACGAGCTCCGCGCCGAGGGGGGAGATTTCCGCACTCAGCAGACGCGATTTCAGTTTCACCGGCTGATCAACCATGCCTTTACCCGTCTTGCCTTTCGCCGTCTCGACATCGCCTTAGAACACCGTTACCCGAACGGTATGATCCGAGCGTCGTGCTCGAATCGCGTTTCCCAATCACCGCTCACGGCTGGTTCCAGAATGGCCCAGACTCTTGGCCCTGTCGCCGCGCTGCTGCTCGGCGTGTTTTTCCTCGTTACCGGCAGCGGCCTGCAGAACACTCTGCTGCCCCTGCGTGGCGCGTTCGAGGGCTTCAGCGCCATCAGCCTCGGTATATTGGGTTCGAGCTACTATCTCGGCTTCGTCATCGGCTGTCTTGCCGTTCCGCACCTCGTGCGCCGCTCCGGCCATATCCGGGCGTTCGCCGCGCTGACCTCCGGCGTCGTGGCGACGATGCTGGCGCACCCGGTGTTCATCGACCCCTATGTCTGGTTCGCCCTGCGTGCCGTCACCGGCTTCTGCTTCGCCGGGCTCTATCTCGTGATCGAAAGCTGGCTCAACGACCGCGCGACCAACCAGACGCGCGGCTTCGTCATGAGTTCCTACATCATCGTCGACTACGCCGCGCTCACCGCCGGCCAGATGATGATTACGCTCTATCCCGTGCGCAGCTTCGAGCTTTTCGCGCTGGGGGCCATCCTGCTCTCGCTGGCGACGCTGCCGGTGGTGGTGTCCAGCAGCGGCCAGCCGGCGCCGATCGAGACCGCGCGCATTCGTGTGTTCCGCCTGTTCCGGGCCGCCCCGGTCGCCATGGTCGGGTGTTTCGTCATCGGGCTGGCGAACGGCTCGCTGTGGAGCCTTGGCCCGATCTTCAGCATCGGCCGGGGACTGACCGCGGACGGCGCGGCGACCTTCATGAGCGCCATCGTCGTTGCTGGCGCCCTGGCGCAATGGCCGGTCGGCTACCTCTCCGATCGCATCGACCGCCGGCGCGTGCTCGGCGCACTGATGGTTGGCGCTATGATGGCCGGGCTCGCGCTTGGCATGTTCGAGTTCGGGCTGGTCGGCCTGTGCGTGCTCGGCATGACCTATGGCGCGCTGTCCCTGCCGGCCTATTCGCTCGCCGCCGCCCATGCCTATGACCGGACGGCCGCCGCGGACGCGGTCGAGACCGCCGCCGGGCTGCTGCTGCTCTACGGCATCGGCTCCGTCGTCGGCCCGTCACTCGCCTCCTTCGGCATGCAGCACTATGGCGCGGGCTCGCTATTCTTCTTCACCGCGGCGTCCCACACCTTCCTGCTGCTGTTCGTGGTGTGGTTCCTGTGCTTCGGCAGCGCCGGCAAACCGTCGGTTCCAGACGCGGCCGCGCTGGCCGATGAACCCTCTGCCGCCTCGGCCCCGACCGGCACGGTGCCCGCGCCCGATGGCGACCCGCCCGCCGCCACGACGCAGGAGCGTATGAGCGCCGCCCGGCCGCGCGAGGATGGCGACTATCCGGCCGAGCAGGATGGCCGCTCCGACGGTGCCTGAGCGCCATCGGCGGGAACCCGTTACGGTCTCTACGGGTTGATCAGGGCAGTCAGGGCAAGGGGCCGTCGCGATGCTCAAATTCGCCGTCATCTTCCTCGTGGTGTCGCTCGTCGCGGGTGCGATCGGGCTCACCAACATCTCCGCTGCCGCCCGCCGGATCTCGATGATCCTGTTCGGCCTGTTCTTCCTCGGCTTCCTGCTTTTGATCGGTCTCGCCGTGCTGGTCGATAACGCCATGACGGGCCCCTAGGAACCGACGCGCTGGCGGATTGACCTACCGCAAGGCGCGCGAGACGGCGAGGCGTAACCTTCCCCAACGCAACAAGGGAGGACGCCATGCCGATCGAAACCGTCATCTTTCTCGCCGCGACCGTAATCGCCTTCAGCGGCTTTGCCCTCACCATCGCCTATGTCGAAACGTCGACACGCGCCGTGCGCCGCAAGAACCATCCGATTCCCGGCGAGTGAGCAGGGCCTCGCCCCCGCTCAGAGCGAGCGCGGCTCCCAAGGCGAGGACGCTGGATTGCGATCGTTGCCCGTGACGGTCTCCGCCGAAGCAAATGGTGCTGGCGTAACGCCAGGCGCGCCGGCCGTAAGCGTCCGACGTTAGGCAACGCATCCAACCCGGTTCCGGCCGGCGGATGCTTTTTGCCATCCGGACTGCTGGGACCATCCGAAAGAGGATGGCCAATGCCTTCTCCCTCATCGACTTCTTCGTCGTCCTTCAAGCTGCCGGCGCGCTATGCCGGCATCGTCATGCCGTTCGTGCTCTCGGTGCTGATGACCTTCGTGGTCTCGGCCATCGCTACACTGCGGAGCCTCGGCCCCGGCCCGGACTTCCTCTCTACCTGGCCGACGGCCTGGGGGCTGTCCTGGCTCGTCGCATTCCCCACGCTGCTGCTGGTGCTCCCGCTGGTGCGGCGCATCGTGGGGCTGCTGGTGGAAACGCCGGCGCGCTAGCGGCGACCGCCGCGCAAAAGAAAAGGCGGCCTTCCGGCCGCCTTTTCCTTCTGAACCGATGCAATCCTCAATTGTCGAGGAACGACCGCAGCTTGCGCGAGCGCGAGGGGTGCTTGAGCTTGCGCAGCGCCTTCGCCTCGATCTGGCGGATACGCTCGCGGGTGACCGAGAACTGCTGGCCCACTTCTTCCAGCGTGTGGTCGGTGTTCATGCCGATGCCGAAGCGCATGCGCAGCACACGCTCCTCGCGCGGCGTGAGCGAGGCCAGCACGCGGGTCGTGGTCTCGCGCAGATTGCTCTGGATCGCCGCGTCGATCGGCAGGATCGCGTTCTTGTCCTCGATGAAGTCGCCGAGATGCGAATCTTCCTCGTCGCCGATGGGCGTTTCGAGCGAGATCGGCTCCTTGGCGATCTTCAGAACCTTGCGGACCTTTTCCAGCGGCATGCCGAGCTTCTCGGCCAGCTCCTCCGGGGTCGGCTCGCGACCGATCTCGTGCAGCATCTGGCGCGAGGTGCGCACGATCTTGTTGATCGTCTCGATCATGTGCACGGGAATGCGGATGGTGCGCGCCTGATCGGCGATCGAGCGCGTGATGGCCTGACGGATCCACCACGTCGCATAGGTCGAGAACTTGTAGCCGCGCCGGTACTCGAACTTGTCGACCGCCTTCATCAGGCCGATATTGCCTTCCTGAATGAGGTCGAGGAACTGCAGGCCGCGGTTCGTGTACTTCTTGGCGATGGAGATCACGAGGCGCAGATTGGCCTCGACCATTTCCTTCTTCGCCTGACGGGCTTCCTTCTCGCCCTTCTGCACCATCTGCACGATCTTGCGGAATTCCTGGATCTCCAGCCCCGTCTCGGTGGCGAGAGCATGGATTTCCGAGCGCAGATCGCGGATGCCGTCGAGTTCCTGGCCGACGAGACCCTTCCACCCGCGCGAGGTCAGGTTCTTGACCCGGCTGATCCACTTCGGATCGAGCTCGGAGCCCTGATACTGCTTGAGGAAGTCCTCGCGGGTCACGCCGAAGCTCTCGGCGAGGCGCATCAGCCGACCTTCCAGCGACACCAGACGCTTGTTGATGTCGTAGAGCTGCTCGACGAGGTTGTCGATGCGCGCCTGATTGAGCGACAGCGACTTCACGTCGAGGATCAGGTCGTCCTTGAGCTTCTTGTACTTGCGGTCCTGCGAGGGCGAGAGGCTCTCGTTCTTGAGCTTCGACTCGACGTTCTGGTCCTGCAGGCGGCGCAGCTTCTTGTAGTTGTCGGCGATGCCGTCGAAGGTCTCCAGTACCTTCGGCTTGATCTCGGCTTCCATGGCGGCGAGGGAGAGCGAGTTCTCCATGTCGTCGTCATCGTCGGAAGCGATGGTCTCGCCCAGCGTCGGCTCGCGCTCCTCTTCGCCTTCCGGCGCCAGAGAGCCGCCCTCGACGATCGGGCCGTTCTTCGCCTCGGGACCGGCATAGGTCGCCTCGAGGTCGATGATGTCGCGCAGGAGGACCTTGCCCTCCACCAGCTCGTCACGCCAGATGATGATGGCCTGGAAGGTCAGCGGGCTCTCGCAGAGGCCCGCGATCATCGCCTCGCGACCGGCCTCGATGCGCTTGGCGATGGCGATTTCGCCCTCGCGGGAGAGCAGCTCCACCGAACCCATCTCGCGCAGATACATGCGCACGGGATCGTCGGTACGCTCGCCCGGCTCGGACTTGGTCTCGGAACGGATGACCGCGCGCGGCGCCGATTCGGCAACCTCGCCGCCGGACTCTTCCTCGTCGTCGGCCGCCTCGGCCTGCTCCTCGCCCTCGGCTTCCGCCTCGGCCTCTTCCGCCTCGACGACATTGATGCCCATCTCGTTGAGCATGGCATAGATGTCTTCGATCTGGTCGGAGGTGTTCTGCTCGGAGGGCAGAACCTCGTTCAGTTCGTCATAGGTGACATAGCCGCGCTTCTTGGCGAGCTTGATCATCTTCCGGACGGCGGCATCCGAAAGGTCCAGCAACGGGCTGTCCGGGGTGTCGCCATCCTTCTCGGGGGCTTCCGTCGCGTCCGCTGCCTGCTTCGCCATGCGTGTGCTCCTCAAGCGCCGTGCGGCCTCCCCGCCCGGCGAGTGGACATCATCGGACGGACCGATGCTGCCCTTCGATCAACCCCGCCCCTTTCGCCGAGAGGCGAACGAGACGCAAAGAAGGCCACTCGCACCACGGCGCTTGCAACGCACGCGGGCGGCGACCCGTGGGACTTCCTACATCGACCGCCCCGGGCGACCCGATGCGGCGCCGAACCCCTCTACCAAAGCTTCGGTTCCGTCAAGTGCCGCCAGCTGTCTTTGTATGTCCAGAAAGCGTGCCCAGTTCACCTCGGTGGGCTCCTCTGCGAGGCGTTTCTCCGCTTCCTTCAAGTCTTTAGATAGGGCGCGGCTGCGCCGGTGCAAGACCATGCGCTGATGCCACCAAAGTTCCACGTCGGCACGGCCGGCGTCGGCGAACACCGGCCAGTCGTGCCGGGCGACGGCCACCTGGGCGAGGCGGGCAGCCAGCGGCGCGAAGCCCGCCGCCTCCAGCCAGCTGGCCATCGCCAGCGCATCATCCGCCCCGGCGGTATGGGCATCAATGAGCGCCCGGCGCAGCTGAGCGGCTTCCTTGTTCTGGAACGGCATCTCGCACAATTCCTCGGCGAACTGGTCGAGCAGAAAGGGATGGTTCATCGCCGCGAACAGCAGCAGCGCCTCGTTGCGCGGGATTTCCGCCGCCGCGCCGCGCACCAGCGCCGAGCGGCGCATGCCCTCGCCCGCCATGCCGGACATCAACTCGCGGGGACTGGGGGGCCGGCGCCCGCCGCGGCCGGAGAAACGGCTGGCGAAATTGCCGCTAGAGTCGCGCCGCGCGCCGCCACCCTGTACGACGACAGGCGCGAACAGGCGGCGGAAGCGCTCCATCAGTTCGTTGCGGTAATGTTTGCGCACCGTCTCGTCGGCGATGACGCGGACGATCTCACCGATGCGAGCTTCCAGCGCGGCACGCCTCTCCGGGGTGTCGACGCTGGCGCTCTCCATCTCCCGCGTCCACAGCACGTCGGCGAGCGGGCGGGCCTGCGCAAGCACGGCATCCACCGCCTCGCGGCCACCGGCCCGTACCAGATCGTCCGGGTCCTGGCCGTCCGGCAGCGTGCCGAAGGACAGGCTGACGCCGGGCTTGAGATGGGGCAATGCGAGATCCAGCGCGCGGTAGGCGGCGCGCCGACCGGCCTTGTCGCCATCGAACAGCAGGAGCGGCTCGGGCGCCATCTTCCACAGCAGGCCGAGTTGGTCCTCGGTCAGCGCCGTGCCGAGCGGGGCGACCGCCCCGGCAAAGCCGGCCTCGACCAGCGCGATGACGTCGACATAGCCCTCGACCGCGATCACCGGCGCGCCCTTGTGGGCGGCGGCGCGGGCGTTAAAGCCGTTATAGAGCAGCGATCCCTTGTGAAAGAGCGAGGTCTCCGGCGAGTTGAGGTATTTCGCCGATACGTCCTTCTCCAGCGCTCGCCCGCCAAAGGCCACCACCCGCCCGCGCAGGTCGGTGATGGGGAACATCACGCGGTCGCGGAAACGGTCATAGGGAATGGCGATGTCTTCGGCGGAAATCAGCAGGCCGGTCTCGACCATGTCGTCGATGGTGACGCCGCGGGCGCCCAGCGCCTCCTTGAGCGCGAAACGCTCGGGCAGCGCATAGCCGAGGCGGAAACGCGCCTGCGTCGCGGGGCCAAGGTTGCGATCGGCGAGATAGCCGCGCCCCTTGGCGCCGCCCCTGCCCTGCAGCGTCGCCTCGAAATATTTGGTGGCGAGTTCCATCACCTCATGCAGCGACTTGCGCCGGCTCTCGCGCACCTCCTCCTCGCGCGACTGCACGGGCATCGGCACGCCGGCCATCGAGGCCAGCCGCTCCACCGCCTCCGGGAAAGGCAGCCCCTCGACCTCCATGAGAAAGTCGAACTGGTCGCCATGCTTGCCGGAGGAGAAGCAGTGGTAGAAGCCCTTCTGATCGTTGACATAGAAGGACGGCGTCTTCTCGGCGTTGAAGGGCGAGAGGCCGCGCCATTCGCGCCCCTGCTTCTTCAGCTGCACGCGCTTGCCCACCACCTCCGACACCGGAAGGCGGGCACGAATCTCGTCGAGGAACGAGGGCGGGAAGCGCATGGTGATTCGGAAGCCTTCCAAGGGGACATCGAACGTCTCACGTCCCTTGCGACGCCCCGAGCCGAAGCACCGCTTATCCCCGTTGTTCACATGCCAGTATAGCCGCGATAGAGCGCCGCCGCGAGCACGCCGATCGCAATGGCGAGAAGCGCACGGCGCAGCACCACCACCGCCACCAGCGTGGCGCCCACCGCGACAAGGGCAGCGCCCTCACCGCGCACCGTCGCCGGGACCACCAGCGCGACCAGCACCGAGCCGGAAAGCGAGCGCAGGAAAGCCTCCAGCCGGGGCGACATCGGCATGAAACCGACGAGCCATAGGCCACCGGCGCGCGTGGCATAGGTAACGAGCGCCATGGCGAAGATGGCGAGCAGGGTTTCGCTCGTGCTCACGTCCGCCGCCACTGCTGGAAAAGGCCGGCGAGCCCGCCGGCAAGACCGCCGACCAATACGTGCCAGTTCGGCGGCAGCCACCACATCGCCGCCAGCGCGGCGAGGGCCGCCACCAGCCACGGCAGGTCATCAATCCGCTTGCGATACAGGCCCACCAGGGTGGTGGTGAAAAACACCACCAGGATCAGGTCGAGGCCATAGCGCTGCAGGTCGGCCAGCGTGACATTGCCCGCCTCCGCGCCGATCACGGTCGCGCTGACCCACACCACCCACATGGCCAGCCCGCCGCCGACCATGTAGCCGAGATCGCGCTCGCCGCGCGCTTCGGCGGCGATGAGGGCGGCCCAGTTGAGGTCGCTCAGCACGATCATCGCCCCGTAGCGCTTCCACGCGGACAATCCGTGCGTCAGCATGCGCAGCGATGCGCCGAGCAGGAGATGACGCGCATTGACGGCGAAGGTGGCGAGCACCAGCGGCAGCCACGGCACCGGCGCCTGCCAGAGGTCCAGCACCGCGAATTGCGAGGCGCCCGCGAAGACGAGCGCGCTCATCAGCGAGGCGGCCCAGCCCTCCATCCCGACCCCGCGCGCGGCAATGCCGAAGGCCACGCCGAACACGAAGACGGGGATGAGCACCGGCAGGATGGCCCGCGCGCCGCGCCACACGCCGGCCAGCGTCAGCGTGGCGCGCCCGCCGGGGTGAAAAGGGGTGGCCATGGCGCGAGAAGCGTCAGCCGGCCGTCAGCAATGTCTTGACCGTGCCGCTGGCCTTGCCGAAGTCCATCACGCCGGTGTGGCGCTCCTTCAGCGCCGCCATGGTGCGACCCATGTCCTTCAGCCCGTGCGCGCCGATCTCGGCGATCACGGCGGCGATGGCGGCCTGTGATTCGGCCTCGCTCATCTGCTGCGGCAGGAAGAACTGGATGACGGCGATTTCCTCACGCTCCTGCGTGGAGAGATCGACGCGGCCGGCCTCGTCATAGACCTTGGCGGATTCCTCGCGCTGCTTGATCATCTTGGTCAGCAGGCCGAGCACCTCGTCATCAGAGAGCGGGTCCTTGCCATGGCCGCGCGCCTCGATGTCGCGATCCTTGATCGCGGCATTCACCAGCCGCAGCGTTCCGAGACGCCGTTTGTCACCGGACTTCATGGCCTCCTTGAGGGAGGTATTGATTTCGTCGCGCAGCACTTTGTCCGCCTCTTCACACATTTTCGGGCCGGCCGGGCCGGGGCATGGCCTAGCGCCGCGCCGCCCGTGAACCGAGAACACCACAGAACCCTGGGTCACCGCCTCGCGCTTCGACCGCCGCGCCTCCGTGTGGCGCAGCCATCCGCAGATCGAAGGACAGATACGCAGCCGGGAGGCTGGCGTCCGACGCGGCAACCGACTAATTAGGGCACACAACGACAGGGAACAAGATCAGATGAGCGGTAGCGCTGAACAGCTCTCCGGCGACGACGTGTGGGCCGAGCCCCGCCCGACGGCCCTCCTCGTGCTCGCCGATGGAACGGTCCTGGAAGGCTTCGGCCTCGGGGCCACGGGCCATGCGGTAGGCGAAGTGTGCTTCAACACGGCGATGACGGGTTACCAGGAAGTGCTGACCGATCCGTCCTATGCCGGGCAGATCATCACCTTCACCTTCCCGCATATCGGCAATGTCGGCACCAATGAGGACGACATCGAGACCGTCTCGATGGCCGGCGCCTCCGGCGTGCGCGGCGTCGTGCTGCATTCGGCCATCACCGATCCGTCGAATTACCGCGCCACCCGCCATCTCGATGCGTGGCTGAAGGCGCGCGGCATCATCGCCATCTCCGGCATCGATACCCGCGCCCTGACCGCGCTGATCCGCGACGGCGGCATGCCGAACGCGGTGATCGCCCACGCCCCGGACGGCAATTTCGACCTTCCCGCCCTCAAGCAGGAAGCGGCCGGCTGGCCCGGCCTCGTCGGCATGGACCTGGTGCCGATGGTGACCTCGTCACAGCGTTTCACCTGGGACGAGACACCCTGGCAGTGGCCCGAGGGCTACGGCACCCAGACCGCCCCGGCGCACCATGTCGTTGCGGTCGATTACGGCATCAAGCGCAACATCCTGCGCCTGCTCGCCCGCGCCGGCTGCAAGGTGACGGTGGTGCCCGCCACCACATCGGCCGACGAGATCCTGGCGCTGCAGCCGGACGGCGTGTTCCTCTCCAACGGCCCCGGCGACCCGGCGGCGACGGGCGAATATGCCGTGCCGGTGATCCGCGAGATCATCGAGGCCGGCGTGCCGACCTTCGGCATCTGCCTCGGCCACCAGATGATCGGCCTCGCGGTCGGCGGCCGCACGATGAAAATGCATCAGGGCCACCACGGCGCGAACCATCCGGTGAAGGACAAGACCACCGGCAAGGTCGAGATCACCTCGATGAACCACGGCTTCGCGGTCGACCGCGACAGCCTGCCGGCGACCGCGCAGGAGACGCATGTCTCGCTGTTCGACGGCTCGAATGCCGGTATCCAGCTGACCGACAAGCCGGTGTTCTCGGTGCAGTACCATCCCGAGGCGAGCCCCGGCCCGCAGGACAGCCACTACCTGTTCGACCGTTTCGTCGAGCTGATCGAGAAGACCAAGAAGGCGGCTTGAACCCCGCTTTATGCTGAAGGGGTGGACGCCCGCACCGGGCGCCCTTCCCCCGCGAGTGAATCTGAGTTAAGGGAAGCCCCCAATTGCGGGGAGCCCCCTCGCCCAGAAAGTTCAATCCGGGTCCGCCACAAGGACGCGTTCCCCACGCGTCCTTTTTTGTGCGCCCGGACAAATGCGCGAGCCGCACGGGATCCGATGCCGAAACGCACAGATATTTCCACCATCCTCATCGTCGGCGCCGGTCCTATCGTCATCGGCCAGGCCTGCGAGTTCGATTATTCCGGCACCCAGGCGTGCAAGACCCTCAAGGCCGAGGGTTACCGCGTGGTGCTGGTGAACTCCAATCCGGCGACCATCATGACGGACCCGGATCTGGCTGACGCCACCTATATCGAGCCGATCACGCCGGAGATCGTCGCCAAGATCATCGCCAAGGAACGCCACGCCATCCCCGGCGGCTTCGCGCTGCTGCCGACCATGGGCGGCCAGACCGCGCTGAACTGCGCGCTGTCGCTGCGCAAGATGGGCGTACTCGACGAGTTCGACGTCGAGATGATCGGCGCCACGGCGGAAGCCATCGACAAGGCCGAGGACCGCGAGCTGTTCCGCGATGCGATGACCAAGATCGGTCTCGACACGCCGCGCTCGCGCCAGATCAAGACCCTGCCGCAGGCGCTGGAAGCGCTGGACGAGATCGGCCTGCCGGCCATCATCCGCCCGTCCTTCACCATGGGCGGCCAGGGCGGCGGCATCGCCTACAACAAGTCGGAATATATCGAGATCATCGAGCGCGGCATTGATGCCTCCCCCACCAACGAAGTGCTGGTGGAAGAGAGCGTGCTGGGCTGGAAGGAGTATGAGATGGAGGTCGTCCGCGACAAGGCGGACAACTGCATCATCGTCTGCTCCATCGAGAACATCGACCCGATGGGCGTGCACACCGGCGATTCGATCACCGTCGCGCCGGCGCTGACGCTGACCGACAAGGAATACCAGATCATGCGCGACGCCTCGCTGGCGGTGCTGCGCGAGATCGGTGTGGAGACCGGCGGCTCCAACGTGCAGTTCGCCATCGACCCGGAAACGGGCCGCATGATCGTCATCGAGATGAACCCGCGCGTGTCGCGCTCCTCGGCGCTGGCCTCCAAGGCGACCGGCTTTCCCATCGCCAAGGTCGCCGCGCGTCTTGCCGTCGGCTACACGCTGGACGAGATCGCCAACGACATCACCGGTGGCGCTACCCCGGCTTCCTTCGAGCCGACCATCGACTACGTCGTCACCAAGATCCCGCGCTTCGCCTTCGAGAAGTTCCCCGGCGCCGACCCGGTGCTGACCACCTCGATGAAGTCGGTCGGCGAGGCGATGGCCATCGGCCGCACCTTCCAGGAAAGCCTGCAGAAGGCGCTGCGCTCGCTGGAAACCGGCCTCACCGGCCTCGACGAGATCGAGATCGAGGGCCTCGGCCAGGGCGACGACAAGAACGCCATCCGCGCCGCCATCGGCACGCCCACGCCGGACCGCCTGCTGAAAGTGGCGCAGGCCATGCGCCTCGGCCTCGACAATGAGTCGATCCACGCCGGCTGCAAGATCGACCCGTGGTTCCTCGACCAGATCCGCGAGATCGTCGACATGGAAGTCAAGGTGCGCGCGCACGGGCTGCCGAATACCCCCGGCGCCTTCCGCCGGCTCAAGGCGATGGGCTTCTCCGACTCGCGCCTCGCCGGCCTTGCGCGCCTGCACGAGGCGGAAGTCTCGGCACAGCGCCGCGGCCTCGGTGTGCGCCCGGTCTACAAGCGCATCGACACCTGCGCGGCCGAATTCGCCGCGCCGACCGCCTATATGTACTCGTCCTACGAGACGCCGTTCGCCGGCGTGCCGGCGGATGAATCGCGCCCGACCGACCGCAAGAAGGTCGCCATTCTCGGCGGCGGGCCGAACCGCATCGGCCAGGGCATCGAGTTCGACTATTGCTGCTGCCACGCCGCCTTCGCGCTGAAGGACGCCGGGTACGAGACCATCATGGTCAACTGCAACCCGGAGACCGTCTCGACCGACTACGACACCTCGGACCGGCTCTATTTCGAGCCGCTGACGGCCGAGGACGTGCTGGAAGTGCTGGAGCGCGAGCGCGCGAACGGCACGCTGCACGGCGTGATCGTGCAGTTCGGCGGGCAGACGCCGCTGAAGCTTGCACGCGCACTGGAAGAGGCCGACATCCCGATCCTCGGCACCTCGCCCGAGGCGATCGACCTCGCCGAGGACCGCGACCGGTTCAAGACGCTGCTCGACAAGCTGAAGCTGCGCCAGCCGGCCAACGGCATCGCCTATTCGGTGGAGCAGGCGCGCCTCGTCACGGCCGACCTCGGCTATCCCCTGGTCGTGCGCCCCTCCTATGTGCTGGGCGGGCGGGCGATGCAGATCATCCGCGAGGAGAGCCAGCTCGGCGACTACCTCCTGGAAACGCTGCCGGGTCTGGTGCCGAACGACATCAAGGCGCGCTACCCCAACGACAAGACCGGCCAGATCAACACGCTTCTCGGCAAGAACCCGCTGCTGTTCGACCGTTATCTCTCGGACGCCATCGAGGTGGATGTCGACTGTCTTGCCGACGGCAAGGACAGCTTCATCTGCGGCATCATGGAGCACATCGAGGAAGCCGGCATCCATTCGGGTGATTCGGCCTGCTCGCTGCCGCCCTATTCGCTGAGCCCGGAGATGATCGCCGAGCTTGAGGCGCAGACGCGCAAGATGGCGCTGGCGCTGCAGGTCGGCGGCCTGATGAACGTGCAGTACGCCATCAAGGACGGACACATCTATGTCCTTGAGGTGAACCCGCGCGCCTCGCGCACCGTGCCCTTCGTCGCCAAGGTGATCGGCGAGCCGATCGCCAAGATTGCCGCGCGGGTGATGGCGGGCGAGAGCCTCGCCTCGTTCAACCTGAAGCCGTTCACGGGCGACCATGTGGCGGTAAAGGAGGCGGTGTTCCCCTTCGCCCGCTTCCCAGGCGTCGACACGGTGCTCGGGCCGGAAATGCGCTCCACCGGCGAGGTGATGGGTCTCGACAAGTCGTTCGCGGTGGCTTTCGCCAAGAGCCAGCTCGGCGGCGGCACCAAGGTGCCCACCTCGGGTACCGTGTTCATCTCGCTGCGCGAGGATGACAAGCCCCGCATCCTCGACACGGCTGCGCTGCTGGTCTCGCTCGGCTTCAAAGTGATCGCCACCTCGGGCACGCAGCGCTACCTCGCCGAGCACGGCATCCCCAGCGACAAGATCAACAAGGTGCTGGAAGGCCGCCCGCACATCGTCGATTCCATCAAGAACGGCGGCGTGCAGCTGGTCTTCAACACTACCGAAGGCGCGCAGGCGCTCTCGGATTCGCGTTCGCTGCGCCGCGCGGCCCTCTTGCACAAAGTGCCGTATTACACCACGCTGTCCGGAGCGATTGCAGCGGCGCGCGGGATCAAGGCCTATATTGGCGGCGATCTGGAAGTGCGCGCCCTGCAGGACTACTTCATCTCCGGCCGGCACTGAGCGCGCCAGCGGCGCGCATCACGGTCGGAAACGACAGAAAAACTGACCTGTCGCGGATGGTTCTTCGAGGCGTCACCGCCCGGAGAACCCCCGCGGGAGGTTCATTTGCTTTTGGGAGGTCAGATAAAGACCGATGGAAAAGATTCCGATGACCGCCAGCGGCCATGCCGCGCTGGAAGTTGAGCTCAAGCAGCGTCAGCAGGTCGAGCGTCCGCGCATCATTGAGGCCATTTCCGAGGCGCGCGCGCATGGCGATCTTTCCGAGAACGCCGAGTATCACGCCGCCAAGGAACAGCAGGCCCTGAATGAGGGGCGCATCGCCGAGCTGGAAGACAAGCTGTCGCGCTCCGAGATCATCGACGTGGCCAAGCTCAGCGGCGATATCGTCAAGTTCGGCGCGACGGTGACCCTCATCGACGAGGACACCGAGGAAGAGCGCGTGTGGCAGATCGTCGGCGATATGGAAGCCGACGCCAAGGCCGGCCGCATCTCCATCTCTTCGCCGATGGCGCGCGCGCTGATCGGCAAGAAGCGCGGCACCTCGGTGGAAGTCGTCACGCCCAAGGGCGCGCGCTCCTACGAGATCGCCGGCGTTCGCTTCGCCTGAACACTCTGGCCCGCGCGGCAAAGGCGCGGGCCGCCCATCCCAGCTTCCTGTCCCGACATGCACCCGGATGAACGCGGCCTCTGGCCGGACGGCATTGAGGCGGTGGCGCCCAGTTTCAAGCGGCGCTTCTCCGGCGTCGTCGCCACGGTGATCGGCGTCGTACCGGCGCAAGCCAAGCACGTCGCCATCCGCGCGCTCGGCCCCCTGCCCGCCTCTGTGCCGCAGCTCACCTGGCGCGATTTCCGCCTCGGCAGCTGGCGCCGGCCGAAGGGGCGGCGCTGGCGCATCTGGCACGCACGGCGCGACACCGAGATGATCTTCGGCATGCTGCTGCGCGATGTGCTGCGCCAGCCCTGGAAGCTCGTCTTCACCTCGGCGGCGCAGAAGCGCCACGGACCGTTCCTGCGCTTCCTCATCAGCCAGATGGACCGGATCATCGCCACCTCGCCGCAGGCCGCCTCCTATCTTGACCGCGCCGCGACGGTGGTGGTGCACGGCGTCGATACCGAGCGCTACCACCCTGCCCCCGATCGCGCACTGGCGTGGAAGGCTACCGGGCTTCCCGGCCGCTACGGCATCGGCGTGTTCGGGCGGGTGCGCCACCAGAAGGGGCAGGACCTGTTCGTCGAGGCCATGGTCGAGCTGCTGCCGCACCATCCCGACTGGACAGCCGTCGTCATCGGCCTGTCGACCCCGACGGAACAGCCCTTCCTCGCCGCGCTCAAGGCGCGCATCGCCGCCGCAGGTCTCACCGAACGCATCCTCATTCTCGGCGAACAGCCCATCGCGAAGATGCCGGAATGGTTCCGCTGCCTCTCCATCGGCGTGATTCCCGCCCGCTGGGAAGGCTTCGGGCTGGTGCCGATCGAGGCGATGGCGAGCGGCACGCCGGTGGTCGCCGCCCGCTCGGGCGCCGCGCCCGATCTGGTGAAGGAAGGCGAGACCGGCCATCTCGTGCCGGTCGACGATCAGGCTGCGCTGACGGCGGCCATCGCGCGGCTGATGGCACTGGACGAGGAAACCCGCGAAGGCATCGGCCGCGCGGCCCGTGCGCATGTGCTCGCCGAGTTCTCGATCGAGCGCGAGGCGCAGAAGATCAACGCCGTCTACGAAGAGATCTGGCGGGACTGATCCGCCTCCGTTGCCGCCTTGCGCGCCAGCGCTTCCCGCGCGCCCTCGCGCCCTCGCTTCCAGTAATCGCGCACCCAGTCCACCGGCCCGAAGCCCGGCCGGCGCGGCGTGCCCCAGGCGCCGGCCTTGTCCTCGGCGACCTCCAGCGGCTTGGGCGCGCCATGGAACACCACGATCGCCGCGCGGGAGGGCTTGCGGATGCGCTTGAACAGCAGGTTCAGCGGGTAGTGCGGCACGAGATGCCGGCGGAACGACACGGCAAAGTGCGGCGGGAAATAGTGCCGCTCATGCGCCTTGATGCCGATATAGAGCTGGTCGTTCTTCACTAGCGCATAGGCCGCCTCGGGATCGGCCATAACATCGAGATAGAGGTGGTCCTGCTCGCCCGGCCGCCAGGCGACCATGGAACTCTGCGCCCCGCGATCGGGCCGCATCGAGACGGGCAGCAATTCCCAGATATTGGGGTTCCACTCGCGCAGCACATGCAGGCCCGGCCGTGCGCGCACATGCGCGATGATGGGATCGAGCGAGCGCAGGATGACGATGTCGAGATCGAGATAGATGGCGAGATCGACCCCGGCCAACAGGCCCGGTGCGAACATGCCGAGCTTGGGCCAGCAGCCGCGCCAGCGCAGGGCCAGCGCACCGGTCCCCGGCAAATCCGCCACCTCCACCTCGGGACGCAGCCCGTCCGGCCGGTCGGTGAGGCAGATGAAGCGGAACGGCTCGCTCACATGATCGGCAACGCCCTGATAGAGGATGTTCACATCCTCCGCCGGATAGGCTTCACCCCATTTGATGCAGACGAAAGCGAGCGTCACGTTGGGTTTCCCGGAAATTCAAGGCCGAGGGCCGGCGCGAGGGCGCGGGCCAGCACGTCGCGCGCATCCTCCACTGGCGGAGTGAGGCGCAAAAGCGTCTGGGCGAACAGCTCAGGCGTCACGCTTGCCATGGGCAGAATGGCGAGGTGCCGCCCGGCCATGCCGGCGATCACCTCATTGGCATAGTGCTTGTGCACGAGGCGCGACTTCAGCCCGATGACGGGCCGGCGCGCCGCCAGCCCCTCGGCCAGCATGCTCATCGAATCCTCGGTGACGACCACGGCATCGCTGCCGAAAAGCTCGCGCACCGATCCCGCTCCCGCCGCGCGATAATCGACGAATTCGGCCACCGCACCGGAGGCCGCCAGCGCCTTCAGCCGGTCGGACACCGCATCGGGCGTGCGGCGCGAATTCGACACGCGCCAGCGCACGCCGTAGCGCTGCGCCATGGCCGGCACGAAGTCGAGCAGGGCGTCCCACTCATCCTGCGGAAACTCCCGCCGATAGGCCGAGCCGCCGATCAGCAGGGCGAGCGAGGCGCCGCGGAGGTCCTCCAGCGTCTTCAGGGGGCGCGGCGGGCCATAGGCCGCGGGATCGATGGTGGTGGGAATCGGCGCATAGGCCGCGCCGGGATCGCCCGCCTGCCGCGGCGAGGCGACGATGCTGAGCACGTTCGCACAGGCCTCGTAGCCATCGAGCGGCCCGGCGAAGACGAACGGCACATTGAAATGGCGCGACAGCAGCAGGCCGCACGCGATGGTCGGCCAGCCGGAGGCGACGATAACATCCGGCTTTGCCACGGCGTCGAGATCGATGGCGTAGAGCCATTTCAGCCAGAAGCGCGCATCGCGGCCCCAGCGGCGCATCACCAGCTTGCGGACATCACTGCTGGCGAAACGCGCGGGGCGCACCTCCAGCCGATCGGCCTCGATGGGCGTGAGGCGCGCCACCGCCAGCGCCAGCCCCTCGGCCTGGTGGAAATGGCCGGGCTTGGCGTCACGCAGGATGAGGACGCGCGTCACGCCGGTGCTCAGGCCGCAGCCGGCGAGAACAGCCGGCGCACACGGGCGACGAGCCGCTTCAGCTTGCGCACGCGCTTCTCGATCTTGCGGTCGAGCTTGCCCTTCATTGGCGCGCCGTCATAAGCGGTGTTCTTGCGGTGCTTGAGGAAAATGTCGCGCGCGGGATGCAGCGAATCCGAATGGTTCGGCTTGATCTGGCCGATATAGTGGATGATCCCCGCGCCCTCCCAGTCGACCGGCGGGCCCTTATAGTGCCCCTTCTCCAGCCGACGGTGCAGGTTCCAGCGCTCGTCCAGTTCCAGCCATTCGCCGCGCAGGGCGCCGTTCAGCGCGTCCTGGTCCAGCACCGGCAGGTTCGGGTGCTCGGCGGCGAATTGCGAGGCACGCTCGGTGAGCTTCTCCTCGCGCCAGCGCACGAGGTCGATGAGCAGGATGCCGGCGTTGAAGTAATTGGTGTCTTCCGGCAGGCCGATGGCGAGGTTGCGCTCGAAATGGCGGTTCTCGCGGCGGCGCGCATCGTCATGCACCGCACCCACGGCGAGGCCCCGCATGTCGAGATCGCGCAGCGACGCCAGGCTGTCATTCACGATCGCGTCGCAGTCGACATAGAGCAGGCGCGTCTCGCTCTGGTCCACCTTGAACGGCATGAGGAAGCGGGCATAGGTGGTGCGCGACACATGCAGCGAGATCGGCATGCCGGCGAGGTAGCGCATGTCCTCTTCGGTCAGGTCGATGATTTCGAGATTGTCGAGCGGGTAGCTCGCGCGCAGCTTCTGCTTCTCGTCGACGGAAAGCCGGTCGCCGAACACATAGACCCGGTTGTAGTCGTCCCGCGCATTGGCCGCGAGCGAGGCGAGCATGACCGCCGTCAGCTCGACATAGCCGGTGTCGGTCGCGGTAGCCACGATCATGGGGAAACGCCCTCCATCGGCACCACCGCCGCGTCCTTGGTCTGCTTCAGCGTGAGGGCCGTCTTCACATTGCGCACATTGGGCGCCCCGGTCAGTTCCAGCACGAAATTCTGGAACGTGCGCAGGTCCGGCGCGACGCAGAGCAGGATGAAGTCGGTCTCGCCCGAGAGCATCCAGCAGGCCCGCACCAGCGGCCAGCGCTCCACCTGCGCGGCGAAGGCGGAAAGGTCGGCCTCGGCCTGGCTGATGAGATGCACCATGGCGAAGGCCATGAGGTCGAAGCCGAGCTTCTTCTCCTCCAGCAGGGCGCGGTAGCCCTTGATGATCCCTTCCTCCTCCAGCGAGCGCACCCGGCGCAGGCAGGGAGGGGCGGAAATGCCCACGCGCTGCGACAGCTCCACATTGGTGATGCGGCCATCGTCCTGAAGTTCGCGCAGGATATGCCAGTCGATCGCGTCAATTCGGCGAGCCACGCGGCGCCTCCGGTTGTGGCGCGATGAAAACACGCCAAAGTCGGCTACAAAGATAGAGCAGCAGCCGGCGTGAGCAATTATCTTGCGCGTCGCTGCAGCGCAATCTTCCCTCTGGAAAACTATTGGATAGGTAAGGCCCGCCTTGCGGTCAGGCCACCGAGACCCTACATTTTCGCATGGCTGACCCGGCTCTCCCTTGCGGGCTGCGCATGTGTCGCCAATCTGCATGATTCCCGTGCCGGCACCGGACATCCACTCCTGCCGCAGATCGAGCGAGCCCAGCATGTCGTCGGCCTCTACCTCCGCCGCCACTCACGTCAAGATGTTGATCATCGGATCGGGCCCCGCTGGCTATACGGCCGCCGTCTATGCCGCGCGCGCCATGCTGGAGCCGGTGATGATCCAGGGCATCCAGCCCGGCGGCCAGCTCACCATCACCACCGATGTCGAGAACTACCCCGGCTTCGCCGACCCGATCCAGGGACCGTGGCTGATGGAGCAGATGCAGGCCCAGGCGGAGAAGATGGGCACCCGCATCGTGAACGACATCGTCACCAAGGCGGATTTCTCCCACCGCCCCTTCCGGATCGAGACCGATTCCGGGCAGGTCTGGATTGCCGAGACGGTAATTCTCGCCACTGGCGCGCAGGCGCGCTGGCTGGAGCTGCCCTCCGAGCAGGCCTATCGCGGCTATGGCGTCTCGGCCTGCGCCACCTGCGACGGCTTCTTCTACCGGGGCAAGGAGGTCATCGTGGTCGGCGGCGGCAACACCGCCGTGGAGGAAGCGCTGTTCCTCACCAATTTCGCGTCCAAGGTCACCGTCGTTCACCGGCGCGACAGCTTCCGCGCCGAGCGCATCCTGCAGGACCGCCTGTTCGCCCACCCCAAGGTCGAGGTGGTCTGGAATGTCGCCCTGCACGAGGTGAAGGGCCAGGACGAGCCGCCCAAGGTGACCGGCGTGGTGCTCAAGGACGTTGTCACCGGCGCGCTCGACGAGCGGCCGGCGGATGGCGTGTTCATCGCCATCGGCCATGCCCCGGCGACCGAGCTGGTGGACGGCCAGCTCAAGCTCAAGCCGTCGGGCTACATCTGGACCGCGCCCGACTCCACCCAGACCTCGGTGGAAGGCGTGTTCGCGGCCGGCGATGTCGCCGACGATACCTTCCGGCAGGCCGTGACGGCCGCCGGCATGGGCTGCATGGCCGCGCTGGAGGCCGAACGCTTCCTCGCCGCGCGTGAGCCTCTAGCCCACGCAGCCGAATGACGCGGAACCCCCAGCATATGGAAAACAAGGCGAATCGGGCGCGAGACATGGACTGGGACAAGCTCAAAGTGTTCCATGTCGCCGCCGAGGCGGGCTCGTTCACCCATGCGGGCGAGGCGCTCGGCCTCTCGCAGTCGGCGGTGAGCCGGCAGGTTTCCGCGCTGGAGCAGGAACTCAATATCCCGCTGTTTCACCGCCACGCGCGCGGGCTGATCCTGACCGAGCAGGGCGACCTGCTCTACCGCACCGCGCACGAAGTGTTCATGAAGCTGGAGGCCGCGCGGGCCAAGCTGACCGATAGCCGCGAGAAGCCGAACGGCGAACTGCGCGTGACCACCACCATGGGTCTCGGCACCCACTGGCTGACCGCGCGCATCGGCGAGTTCCTCGAACTCTATCCCGACATCCGCATCACGCTGATTCTGACCGACGACGAACTCGACCTCGCCATGCGCGAGGCGGACGTCGCCATCCGCCTGCGCCAGCCGGTGCAGCCGGACCTGATCCAGCGCAAGCTGTTCACCGTGCACTTCCACGCCTTCGCTTCCGCGGAATATCTGAAGCGCAACGGCCATCCGCGCACGCTGGACGAGCTGGAAAAGCACCGCATCATCCTGCTCGGCGGCCCCATCCCCTCCTATTTCCAGGGGCTGAACTGGCTGGAGCGGGCGGGTCTGGAAGACGGGCAGGAAGGCCGCGTGCCGGCGCTCTCCGTCAACAATGTGCTTGGCCTCAAGCGCGCCGTGGAGCGCGGCGTCGGCATCGGCATCGTGCCGGACTATCTGCTGGAAGACTCCGCGACGCTGGTGCAGCTGTTCCCGGAGCGCGAGACGCCGACGCTGGAAGCCTATTTCGTCTACCCCCAGGAAATGCGCTCGGTTGCGCGCATCCAGGTGTTCCGCGACTTCCTCGTCGCCAAGGCGCAGCGCTGGAGCTTCTGACGCCCCTCAGGGCAAGGCACCCGCGACTTCGCGGGCGGCATAGTCGCCGGCGTGGCGCCATCCCTCGTCATTGTCGCTGCGAAAGCGAAGCAGGCGCTCCAGCACCAGCTGGCCGGAAGCCGTGTCGAGCACGGCAAAGCGCATCGACATGACCAGAGCGCTCATCTTGTGCACTTTGCCCACCAGCACATAGACCGCGCCCGCCGCCTGCGCCCGCTGGCGCAGCATCTCGACCCCCGCCGCGTCCAGCGAACAGCCCGCGCCGCAGTCGAGGTGCAGCACCTGCAACCGCCCCGGCTGGGCGATCTGACGCGACAGGCCCTCGGTCAGAGCGCGCTGGCGCTCGGCATGTTCGCGGCCCTGCTCGCGCGTCTCACCGGACGAATCGGTGAAGCCGATATCGACGACAGCGAGACGCGGCAGCTGCGCTTCCAGCGCGGCAACCGTGACCAGCCGAAGACCAATGCAGAAAGCCGACAGCGCCAGCACTGCACGAAACGTGGTCGCCATGGCCGCCTCCCCGCCCCCTTTCTCGGGGGAGCGCGGAACGAGCTTAACACCGGCGCGACGGACTTCCAGCAAGGTGCAGCTGCCGTCCCTCGCCCCCAGCGCGCGCCCAAATACGGTGCATTTTTGAAACAACAATGCCGCACATACAAATGTGCATGCCTGGTATGTCGGCATATTTTATTGCAACTTGCCTCCACATTGATCATATGGAGACAGACACCGAAGCAATTGCCTCGGCTGTTCCCCTCTGGAAGGTTCGTCGCTTCGGCGGCGAGACTCAGCCGGGCTCCTTGGAGCCCGGCTTTTTTCTTTTCAGGGACCGAAAAGGTTCATGACAGTCACATGAAGAGCTTCTCGCCCTTCATATCGGCATAGAGGCCGGCGACCTGCTCGGCATAGCCGTTGTAGAGCAGCGTGGGGCGTCGCTCGCCCGTGCCGATGTCGCGTTCGCTCGCCTGGCTCCAGCGCGGGTGCGGCACTTCCGGGTTCACATTGGCCCAGAACCCGTATTCCCGACCCTGAACCTTCTCCCACAGCCCGATCGGGCGTTCGGCGGTGAAGGAGATGCGCACGATCGATTTCACCGACTTGAAGCCGTATTTCCACGGCAGGGCGAGGCGCAGCGGCGCGCCGAACTGGTTGGGCGCGGGCTTGCCGTAGACCCCGGTGACGAAGAAGGCGAGATCGTTCGTGGCCTCCGCCATGGTCATCCCGTCGACATAGGGCCAGGGGTAGATGAAGCCGTTCTGCGCTGGTGCCACCTTCGGGTTCATGAAGGTTTCCAGCCGGACATATTTGGCCCCCGACAGCGGCTTGGCCCAGGCGACGAGCTCGCGCACCGGGAAGCCTGTCCACGGCACCGCCATCGACCATGCCTCGACGCAGCGGTGGCGGTAGAGCCGCTCCTCCAGCGGCATGGCGCGGATGATGTCGTCGAGGCCCACTTCGCGCGGCTGCTCGACCAGCCCGTCGATCTTCACCGTCCAGGGCCGGCGGGGCATGCGCGCCGCCGCGACCGTGCACTGGTAGTTGGTCCGGTCTGAGCCGAACTCGTAGAAATTATTGTAATTGCCCGAAATCTCCTCCGGCGTGACCGGGTGGTCGAGCGTGAAGGCCGGATTGCGCTTGGCGGGGTAGAGATCATTGGTGGGGTCGATGGCCGGATCCCCCGGTGCGGCCGCCTCGGCGGGCGTGATACCGCTCACTGCTCCGGCGCTCGCCGCAGCGAGGAGGCCGACGCCGGCCCCAAGGAGGTGGCGGCGGGAGAGATAGATCGTTTCGGGCGTTGCGGCGCTTTCCGGCAACTCCCAGGAACGCCGGCGACGGATCAGCATGAGGGTTCTCCCACGGTTTCGACGAGGAGAATACGTCACGTCGCGGGAGAAAATTTCATCGCCCGCCATCAACAGAACGTGCGCGACGAAAAAAGGCCCGGCTCGCGCCGGACCTTGATCCTCGCCACACGCGCTCCCGCAGGGAGCGCCGGGCTTAGTTGAGGCTCACTTGGAGGTGAGGCGCAGGTCGCCCACGCCGAGAGCGAGGTTCACGCCCGTCTGGCCTTCGACGCTGACCGGCTGCAGGGCAATGGTCTTGTTGGAACCGCCGACGAGCACGTTGCCCGCCACGCCGAGGCCAACCGCCACGCTGCCGGACACGCCGACATAGGTGCCGTCGAGGTCGGAGGAGCTGACGCCGCGCGAGGGGGCGAGCACCGACCACACCAGCGCGTTGCGGCCGGTGACGCCGACATCGAGGCCCCAGCGACGGATCGAGCCCTCATACTTGTAGGTCTTGCCGCGGGGCGCGCGGAAGGTGCAGTCGAGCGTGCGCTTCGAGCCGATGATGAAGCTCACCGACTTGGAACCGATGCACTCCAGCACGCCAACCTGCACGCGGTTCTGGCTCTGGGCCGAAGCCGGGGCGGCGGCGAGGGTGCCGAAACCAGCGACGAGCGTGGCCGCAATAAGCCCGCGCGACAGAACGGAACGGATCATTGGACAGTCTCCCTAATGCGCATAACCGGCTCTCGGGAACCGGCGCCCCACCGCTATGCGGCGAAACCCGGCCGGGGCGCGCGTCCCGGCCGGATGTCTGGTCAAAACCTCAGCGCAGCGAACCACAGAAGCGCTGAATGCGAAGGCACGCTTCTTCCAGATCCTTGGTGGCGGTCGCATAGGAAATGCGGAACGCCGGCCCAAGGCCGAAGGCCGAACCGTGGACCACCGCAACGCCTTCGGCGTCGAGAAGTTCGCTGGCAAAGATCTCGTCGTTCTCGATGACCTTGCCTGCGGCAGTCTTCTTGCCGATCAGGCCCGCGCAGGAGGGGTACACATAGAAGGCGCCTTCCGGCTTCGGGCAGGTCAACCCGTTCGACTGGTTGAGCATGGAGACCACGAGGTCGCGGCGCTCCTTGAACACCTTGTTGTTGGCGCTGATGAAGTCCTGCGGACCGTTCAGCGCCTCGACCGCCGCCCACTGGGCGATGGAGCTCGGGTTCGAGGTCGACTGCGACTGCAGCGTGCCCATGGCCTTGATGAGCACTTCCGGGCCGGCGGCATAACCGATGCGCCAGCCGGTCATGCAATAGGCCTTGGAAACGCCGTTCATGGTCAGCGTGCGGTCATACAAGGCGGGCTCGACCTGGGCCGGGGTGACGAATTCAAAATCGTCATAGACCAGGTGCTCATACATGTCGTCGGTGAGAATCCATACATGCGGATACTTCACCAGCACATCGGTGAGCGCCTTCAGCTCGTCGCGCGAATAGGCCGCGCCCGTCGGGTTCGACGGGGAGTTGAAGATCAGCCACTTGGTCTTCGGCGTGATCGCCGCCTCGAGCGCCGCCGGCTGGAGCTTGAAGTTGTCTTCCAGCTTGGTTTCCACCGCGACCGGCGTGCCGCCGGCGAACTGCACGATGTCGGGGTAGCTCACCCAGTACGGCGCCGGGATGATGACCTCGTCGCCGGCGTCGAGCGTGGCCACCAGCGCGTTGAACAGCACCTGCTTGCCGCCGGTGCCCACCGTCACCTGGCTCGGCTTGTAGGTAAGGCCGTTCTCACGCTTGAACTTGGCGACGATGGCCGCCTTCAGCTCGGGAATGCCGTCCACGGCGGTATAGCGCGTCTGGCCATCGCGGATCGCCTTGATGGCGGCTTCCTTGATGTTGTCCGGCGTCTCGAAATCCGGCTCGCCGGCCGACAGCGCGATGATATCGCGACCGGACGCTTTCAGCTCCCGCGCCTTGTTGGAAATGGCGATCGTCTGCGACGGGTTGATGCGCTTCAGGGCGGCGGATATCAGGCTCATGGCCGAACTCCCTTGGAGGATGTTTTGCCCGCGACAACTAGTCGAGCCCTTGCGTGCGGGCAAGCGATTCCCCACCTGCGACCCGGCGGTTTGATGCGATAAGCTGCCGCTGCCGCTCCGTAATCCGATTCTGCCGGGGTCTTTTGCATGCTGAAGCTCCATTCCATGCAAAGTTCCGGGAACAGCTACAAGGTGCGCCTGCTGCTCGCGAAGCTCGGGCGGGCGTTCCAACTGGTGGATGTCGACCTGTTCCGGGGCGAGAACCGGACGCCCGAATTCCTGATGAAGAACCCGGAAGGGCGGGTGCCGCTGCTGGAACTGCCGGGCGGGCGCTTCCTCGCCGAATCCAATGCCATTCTCTTCTATCTCGCCGACGGCACGCCGTTCCTGCCCGATGAGCCGCTCGCACGGGCGGAAGTGCTGCGCTGGATGTTCTTCGAGCAGCACAGCCACGAGCCCGCCATTGCCGCCGCGCGCTTCTGGCTGAAGCTGGTGCGCGGCGGACGTGAGCTGCGCACCCATGACATCGACCGCTGGCTGGAGGAAGGCTACGCCGCACTCGGAAGCATGGAGCGGCACCTCGCGCACCGCCCCTTCTTCGTCGACGGCGCCCTGACCATCGCCGACATCGCCCTCTACGCGCACACCCATGTGGCCGGTGAGGGCGAGTTCGATCTTGCCCCCTTCCCGCATGTGCGTGGCTGGCTCGACCGAGTCGCCGCTGAGCCGCGCCATGTCGGAATCGAATGGCGTCCGCTGCCCGCCGTGCAAATGGTTAGCAACGCTTAACTATTTGCCCCTAAATAGCCCTGAAATGATACCGGCTCCAGCATAGTCGCGCCGAAGCCGGGCCGGGATCGCCAGCGAAACTCCTCTCCATCGGAAGACGCAGACACGCCGTCAACGATGAGGAGTTCGCCATGACGGACATGATGACGAGCAGGACGATGAACAAGGTTGCCACGATGCCCGCCGCCGGAACCGCCGGGGTGCGCCACAGTGCCCGCCGCCGCCTGCGGCGCGCGTTCATGGAAGCTGGCGTCGTGCTCTCGCTCACGCTCGCCATTGTCGCCGTGCTGTGCATGTTCGGCCTGCAGAAGGTCTCGGCTTTCGAGCTTTCCGGCATGCCCGGCGACGACACCCGCGTCGCGGTCGGCGCCGTGCTGCTCTCGCTCTTCGTCGGCCTGTGCGGACTGACCAGCTTCATGCTGCGCGACACGCTGCAGAGCACCCGCCGCGACGGCATGTCGGGCCGCCAGGGCTGAGGGCCACACCCTCCCGTTCACCAGCTTGTCAGCCGCCGCCCGTTGGCGTGTCGGCGGCTGTCATCTAACCATGCGACCGGGTCTTGCCGGTTCCGGAGCGCATGCGATGAAGCACCTTACCGCCGTCTTTCTCGGTGCGCTTTACCTCGGGCTTGCCGCCATTCCTGGCCACGCGCAGGACGCGGCGCGCCTGCCATCCTCCGCCGGCCCCCTCGATGTGCAGACCGTCGCCAGCGGGCTGGAGAACCCCTGGGGGCTCGCCTTCCTGCCGGATGGACGGATGCTGGTGACGGAACGGGCGGGCCGACTGCGCATCGTCAGCCGCAACGGCACGGTTTCCAGCCAGGTCATCGGCGTGCCGCCGGTGCTCGCCAGCGGACAGGGCGGCCTGCTCGACGTAGCGCTGGCGCCTGATTTTGACGCCACCCGCCTCGTCTATCTCTCCTATGCCGAGCCGCGCGAGGGAGCCTCCGGCACCAGCGTGGCGCGCGGACGCCTCGTCGAGGACGCCGGCAATGCGCGGCTGGAGAATGTCGAGGTCATCTTCCGCCAGCAGCCGGCGGTCTCGGGCAGCGGGCATTATGGTTCGCGACTGGTGTTCGGACGTGACGGCACGCTGTTCGTGACCCTCGGCGAGCGGCAAACGCAACGCGCCCGGGCTCAGGACCTGTCCACCCATCTCGGCAAGGTGGTGCGCATCCTGCCCGATGGCGGCGTGCCGGACGACAACCCTTTTGCCAGAATGCCGGGCGCGCGCCCGGAGATCTGGAGCTACGGCCACCGCAACCCGCAGGGCGCCGCGCTCGATCCCGCCACCGGTCGGCTCTGGACGGTGGAGCACGGCCCGCGCGGCGGCGACGAACTCAACCATCCTGAGGCCGGCAAGAATTATGGCTGGCCGGTCATCTCCTATGGCCGCGAATATGCAGGTGGAAGCATCGGCGAGGGCACGGCGAGGCCCGGCATGGAACAGCCGGTCAAATACTGGGACCCGTCCGTCTCGCCTTCGGGCCTCGCCTTCTACACAGGCACCCTGCTGCCGGGCTGGAAGGGCAGCCTGTTCACCGGCGCGCTGTCCGGTGCGCGGCTGATCCGGCTGCGGCTCGATCCGGCCGGCGAGCGCGTGGTGGAGGAGGAGCCGCTGCTGACCGAGTTGCGCGAGCGCATCCGCGACGTGCGGCAGGGCCCGGACGGGGCGCTGTGGCTTCTGACCGACAGCCCGAACGGGCGCGTGCTGCGCGTCGCGCCGGCGGATTGATCACCACTTCTGGAAGATGAACCACGCGCCCATCGCGATGAAGGCGAATCCGACGAGGTGGTTCCACCCCAGCGGCTCCTTGAGCCAGAGCACCGAAAAGCCGGCGAACACCAGCAGGGTGATGACCTCCTGCATGGTCTTGAGTTCCGCCGTCGAATAGACCGCCGAACCGAAACGGTTGGCCGGAACGGCGAGGCAGTACTCGAAAAGCGCGATGCCCCAGCTCGCGAGAATGGCGATCAGCAGCGGCGACGATTTGTGCTTGAGATGGCCATACCAGGCGAAGGTCATGAACACGTTCGAGGCGAACAGCATGAGGATCGGCAGGACCGAGGGGGGAATGAACGACGTCAGGGCGGACATGGCGGGTTTCCGGTGGTGGGAGTTGGAAAATGGACCTCCCGCCGCCGCCGTCAATCGTCTCCTAGCGGCAGGCCCCAGGCTCAGCCCGCGCCATTTCCGTCGAGGTCTGCTTTCAATTCCGGCTATTCAGCCAGAGCCGGGCCTCGCGGACGATATGGCGGAAATCCCAGAAGGCGAGCGCCAGCAGCACCCCCGGCACCAACGCCAGCGCAAATGCCGCGCCCTTCGACCAGTCCACCGGTCCGCGCGCGAAATCATAGGCCGTGTAGGCGCCGAACAGCGTGACCAGCGCAGCGATGCCAAAATAGGCCACACGGTCGAGCCGCGTCACGATCAGCGCCACCAAGAGCGCGATGACCACACCTATCAGCCCCGCCCAGCCCCAGCCGAGCGAAAACAGCGCCGCCGTCCAGCGTCCGGCACTGACGGAGATGAACACCAGCGCCGCCAGGACGAGGAAGCCTGCCCTCAGGCGCAGGATTGATGTCTTAGCCGCCTGTCCCACCATCACGTCACCCCTCGCATTCGACCCCAACGCGATCAGTGCATGGATGGCCCCCCTCCGCAATCCGCCGATTTCCTGCCATGCTGCGGGCGCACACGGCGAAAGACGGGAATATCGCGCGCAACGGAACGCGTGCGACACTCCTGGCGTTCACCTGCCGCCGCACTGCCGTGTTCACGCACACCACCCGGAGCGCCATGCGCAACATCCTCGTTCTCCTCAACGCCCGCGCCGGGACGTTGCTCGACCTCGACGCCGACGAGGTCCGCGCGCTGGTCGCTCGTGAACTCGGCAAAGACGACCGGAAGGTGGAGGTGCATCTGCTCAGCGGGCAGAATCTCGTCCGTGCCATTCGCCAGTCCGGGCGCGGCCCGCATGACACGATCATCGTCGGCGGTGGCGATGGCAGCGTGAACCTTGCCGTGCGCAGCCTCGAAGGCGCGGGCAAGACGCTGGGCATCCTCCCGCTCGGCACGCTGAACCTGCTGGCCCACGACATCGGCATGCCGATGGAGCTGGAGGCGGCGCTCGCCGCGCTGGACGAGGCACGCCCGCATACGGTCGATCTTGCGCGGCTGAACGGCAAGCTGTTTCACACCATTTCCGGGCTCGGCTTCTTCAGCCAGATGGCGCGGGCCCGCGAAACGGCGCGCCGCTGGCGGCTGTGGCGCTTCCTCGCCGTAGCGATCGCCGCCGTGCTGGCGCTGCAGCGCAGCGGCCGCATGCATCTCGATGTCACCATCGACGGCAAGCCGCACACCTTCCACGCCTTTGCCGCGCTGGTCTCGGCAAACCGTTTCACCGGCCCCGGCTGGCGGCGGGCCCGGCTGGACGAGGGCCTGCTAGAGATTCACATCGCCGAAGAGCGCGGCGCGCTGTCCATGTTGAAGGCGGGCGCCGACATGGTGACGGACAACTGGCGCGGCAATCCGGGAATCGTCAGCCTCACCGGCCGCTCCATCACCGTGACGCGCCCCAACCGCGCCCGCTCCTGGGTTTCGACCGATGGCGAGCTGGACCGAGAGGAACTGCCGCTCGCCTATGAGATCGTGCCGAAGGCGCTCGACATACTGATCCCGCCGCGGCCGCCGGAATAAGCCGGCCGCCGCGGCGCATGCCGCTCAGCGCGGCTCGATCTCATAGGTGACAGTGACATTGGCGCGGATTTCGGTCTCGCCCGCTTCCACCGGCACGGAATCAGCCTGCGCCTTCATCATCATGGGAGCGGCCGCGAAACGCGGCATGGGCGCGGCGCCCTCCCCATTGATCGACAGCACGCGCACCAGGCGCACCCCACTCGCCCCGGCGATGAGTTCCGCCTGCTGGCGCGCATCCTTCACCGCGTCGACGCGCGCGGCTTCCTGCAGCTTGGCCGGCTCGGCAATATCGAAGGAAATGCCGCCGATCTGGTTCGCGCCGGTGGTCACCATCCGGTCCAGCAGGTCGCCGAGCTTGGCAAGGTCGCGCACGCGAACGGTGACGGCGTTGTGCACCTGATAGCCGGAGATGCGCGGCGCCTCGTTGCTGTCCTTCTTCGGCGGCGCGTATTGGGGCTGCACGCTGAAGCCGGACGTCGCGATGTCGCGCGGCTCGATGCCGCCCGCCTTGATAGCCTCGATCATGTCGCCCACCGCCTTGGTATTGGCGTCCAGCGCCTCGCGCGCCGTCTTGGCCTCGCTCACCACGCCGGTGGAAAAGCTCGCCATGTCGGGGGTCGCCCGCGCCGTGCCCTCGCCGGTGACGGTCAGCGTCGGCCGGCGCGCCGGCGCGGGCATGTCCTGCGCGGCCAGCGGCGACAGGCTCGCCAGCAGCGCGGCGGCACACAGGGAAACACGGAAGAAACTCATGTCGGGCCATCCTCGAAACGGGCCGCCCGCCGGATGACGAAGCGGCATGGGCGCAGACCACCTGCCGAAGGCGGCGGCAATACGGCAGTGCCGCGCAAGAAGCGGGATGGCGCTTGCGGACACGGCAAATCCCCGCCAATGGAGCGGCGGTGGACGACCCGCGACGCCCGGTTGGCGCGGCAGCGGGCATTTGCTAGTTTCCGCCCGCGCCACGCGCACCCGGCACCGCCGGCCGGGCCTGTAGCTCAATGGTTAGAGCCGACCGCTCATAACGGTCTGGTTGTAGGTTCGAGTCCTACCGGGCCCACCAAGACTTCCCGAAAGCCTATCGATCGACGTTCGAGCGTGAGCGCGCATGGTTGAAAGCAGCGAGGACTGCCGCATCGACGTCTGGCTTTGGCGCGCGCGCTTCGTGAAGACACGCGGCCTCGCGGCCCGACTTGTCGAGGAAGGCGTGGTGCGGCTCACCCGCAATAATCAGCAGAGCCGGCTCGACAAGCCCAGCCGCTCGGTCCGGCCGGGCGACGTGCTCACCATGGTCCTGCACGAACGCGTCGTCGTTCTGCGCATCGAGGCGCTGGGCGACCGGCGTGGGCCGGCGGAGGAGGCGCGCGGGCTCTACAGCCTGATCGCGTAACGCACGCCCCCGCTTGTTACAGCTTCACCCAGGCCGCGTTCCTCGTGGAAGACTGCACGCAGGCCTCGACGAAGCGCATGCCCGCGAGCCCATCTGCCAGCGTGGGGTAAACGACGCCCTCGGGGAGCGCTTCACCAGCCTGCCGGGCACGGATCGCGCGCGCCGCCTCGGCATAGATATTGGCGAAGCCCTCAAGATAGCCTTCCGGGTGGCCCGGCGGCGTGCGGGTGACGCGGGCCGCTCCCGCGCCGACGCCCGCACCGCCGCGCGTCAGCAGACGCTTGGGCTGGCCGAACGGGGTAAACCAGAGCTGGTTGGGGTTCTCCTGCGCCCATTCCAGCCCGCCCTTTTCGCCGTAAACGCGCAGCCGCAGCCCGTTCTCATTGCCCGGCGCCACCTGGCTCGCCCACAGCATGCCGCGCGCGCCGCCGGCAAAGCGCAGCAGCACATGGGCGTTGTCGTCGAGCGGCCGACCATCGACGAAGGTGGAAAGCTCCGCCGCGAGCGCTTCCGGGGCGAGGCCGGAGACGAAGCAGGCGAGATTGTAGGCATGGGTGCCGATGTCGCCGGTGGCACCACCCGCGCCGGAGCGCGCGGGATCGGTGCGCCATTCCGCCTGCTTGGAGCCGCTGCGCTCGGCCGCCTCGGTCAGCCAGTCCTGCACATATTCCACCTGCACCAGCCGGAGGCGGCCGAGTTCCCCCGCCTCCACCATGGCGCGAGCCTGCCGTACCAGGGGGTAGCCGGTGTAGTTGTGGGTGAGGACGAACAGCGCATTCGCCTTTTCCGCCACGCTGCGGAGCTTCTTCGCCTCCGCCATGGTCGCGGTCAGCGGCTTGTCGCAGATGACATGGATGCCACGCTTGAGGAACGCGATGGCGGGGCCGGCATGCATGTGATTCGGCGTGACGATAGCCACCGCCTCGATGCCATCCCTGCGGCGCGCCTCGCTCTTGGCCATGGCGGTGTAGTCGTCATAAGCGCGGGCGAGGCCAAGTTCGGCCGCCGAGGCGCGGGCCTTTTCCGGCGTCGACGACAGGGCGCCGGCGACCAGCTGGTAATGCCCGTCGAGCCGGGCGGCGATGCGGTGAACGGCGCCGATGAAGGCGCCGGTGCCCCCGCCCACCATGCCGAGGCGAATGGGGGCGCTCATCGATCCAACCCCAGCAGACGGCGATTGGCGGCGCGGTCAGTGCCGGCGGCGGCGAAATCGTCGAACGCCTTCTCGGTCACGCGGATGATGTGGCTTTTCACGAACGCCGCGCCCTCGCGCGCGCCGTCCTCGGGATGCTTGAGACAGCACTCCCACTCGACGACCGCCCAGCCGTCGAAATCCATCGCCGCCAGCTTGGAGAAGATGGCGCCGAAATCGACCTGCCCGTCGCCGGGACTGCGGAAGCGCCCGGCGCGCTTCAGCCAGGGCTGGTAGCCGCCATAGACGCCCTTGCGCCCGGTCGGGTTGAACTCGGCATCCTTGACGTGGAACATGCCGATGCGCTCGGCATAGATGTCGAGGTGGTCGAGATAATCCAGCTGCTGCAGCACGTAGTGCGAGGGGTCGTACAGCATCTTCGCGCGCGGGTGGTTGTCGACCCGTTCAAGGAACATCTCGAACGTGTCGCCGTCGTGCAGGTCCTCGCCCGGATGGATCTCGAAGCAGATGTCGACGCCGCAGGCATCGGCATGGTCGAGCAGCGGGCGCCAGCGGCGGGCCAGTTCGTCGAAAGCCTCTTCCACCAGTCCGGCCGGGCGCTGCGGCCAGGGGTAGACATAGGGCCAGGCCAACGCGCCCGAAAAGCTCACCATGGCGTTGAGGCCGAGATGTTTCGAGGCGGTGAGCGCCTTCTTCATCTGGTCGACCGCCCATTCCTGCCGCGCCGCGGGGTTGGCATGCACCTTGGCGGGCGCGAAGGCGTCAAACATCGCGTCATAGGCGGGATGCACCGCCACCAGCTGGCCCTGCAGATGGGTGGAGAGCTCGGTAACCGCAACGCCATTGGCAGCCCCCCGGCCGGCCCAATCCTCGCACCAGCCACGCGAGGCGGCGGCCTGGTCGAGATCGAGAATGCGCGGGTCATTGGTTGGCACCTGCACGCCGACATAGCCGCAATCCGCCGCCCAGCGGGTTATAGGCTCCCAGCCATTGAAGGGCGCGTCGGCACCGATAAACTGGGCAAGGAACAGGCCCGGCCCCTTGATGGTCCGCATGTCTTCCTCCCGGCCGGATCATGCCGGCCATCCGCTGTTTTTGTGGTTGGCGTCACCCAGCGTAACGGCGCCGCGCGAGCGTCGGCAAGGGGGAGCACGCCAGATTCGCGTTTAGTGAATGGGCCGCTATCGCCGGCGCGAGACGCAGGCGATCTGGCACCTAATATACTGAATAATTTCCTCCAATCGCGCTGACGCCTCGCTGCGACGCAGCATGAAATTGCCCTTGCAATGTTGAGCACCATAGACATAACTCAACACAATACTAAACGCGACCGGTTCATGCCGGGAAACGCGAACGCCAATCGAGGGGGCATGAGACCCACCTCGTTCTCTGGGAGGAGAGCATGCAGAAGAAGTGGATATCCCTCTTCGGGACGGCGGCTGTCTGCGCGTCGCTGTCCATGCCGCAGGCCGCCAAGGCGGAACAGCTGACCCTGTGCTGGGCGGCGTGGGATCCGGCCAACGCGCTGGTGGAGCTGTCGAAGGACTTCACCGCCAAGTCCGGCATCGACATGAAGTTCGAATTCGTGCCGTGGACCGCCTATGCCGACCGCTTCCTCAACGAGCTGAATTCCCACGGCAAGCTGTGCGACCTGATCATCGGCGACAGCCAGTGGGTCGGCGGCTCGGCGGAGAATGGCCATTACGTGAAGCTGAACGACTTCTTCGCCAAGGAAGGCATCAAGATGGATGACTTCGTGCCGGCGACGGTGGTCGGCTATTCCGAATGGCCGAAGAACACGCCGAACTACTGGGCGCTGCCGGCGATGGGCGACGTGGTCGGCTGGACCTACCGCAAGGACTGGTTCGAGCGGCCCGAAATCCAGAAGGAGTTCAAGGCCAAATATGGCTGGGACCTCGCCGCGCCAAAGACCTATGACCAGCTCAAGCAGATCGCCGAGTTCTTCCAGAAGCGGCAGATCGACGGCAAGACCGTCTACGGCGCCTCGATCTATACCGAGCGCGGCTCGGAAGGCATCACCATGGGCGTGACCAACGTCCTCTATGACTGGGGCTTCCAGTACGAAAACCCCAAGAAGCCCTACGACATGGAGGGTTTCGTCAATTCGCCGGAAGCGATCAAGGGCCTTGAATTCTACAAGGCGCTCTATGATTGCTGCACCCCGCCCGGCTCGTCCAACGTCTACATGGTGGAAGCTGCCGACGCCTTCAAATCCGGCCAGGTGGCGATGCAGATGAACTTCGCCTTCACCTGGCCCGGCCTGTACAAGGACGAGAAGGTCGGCGGCGACCGCATCGGCTTCTTCCCCAACCCGGCGGAGAAGTTTCACTTCGCCCAGCTCGGCGGCCAGGGCATCTCGGTCGTGTCCTATTCCGACAAGCGCGACGCGGCGCTCCAGTACATCAAATGGTTCGCCCAGCCCGACGTGCAGGCCAAATGGTGGAAGCTCGGCGGCTATTCCTGCCTGAAGGCGGTGGTCGACGCCCCCGACTTCAAGACCAGCCAGCCCTATGCGCCGGCCTTCCTCGAATCCATGGCCATTGTGAAGGACTTCTGGGCGGAGCCGAGCTACGCCGAGCTGCTCCAGGCCATGCAGAAGCGCGTCCACGACTATGTCATCGCCGGCAAGGGCACCGCCAAGGGCGCGCTCGACGGGCTGGTGAAGGACTGGACCGAGATCTTCAAGGAAGAAGGCAAGATCTGACGGCGAATTGCTGACGATCCTTCCTGAGGGGCCTTTGATCACCCCGCAACCGGCCGGTTCCGGCCGGGTTCCCTCCGATCAAGGCAGCCTCCACCTGCGACCCGGCCGCTTGCCGGACCGGGTCGCCTTTGCACACGCCCGGCCACGTCGGGACGCGACGTCGCTCAAACGCTGATCCCATCGGGTATGCCTGTGACAGCTTCCAACGACACCTTTGCCCACAAGGCGGCCCAGCGCGCGGCGGATGCCGCCGTGCGGGCGACGCCGGAGCCCCTGGCGGTGCGGGTGCGCGGCCTGTCGGATCGCGCCATCGCCTGGCTGTTCATCGCCCCGACCATCGTCCTGCTGCTGGCGATCAACATCTTCCCGCTCATCTGGGCGGTGTATCTGTCCTTCACCAATTACCGCGCCAACCGGCCGAACGCGGTGGTGCAGAATGTGGGCTTGAGCAACTATTCGCGCGTGCTGGGCGATGCCGACACCTGGATCGCCATGCAGACCACGGCGCATTTCGTGTTCTGGACGATCCTGCTGCAGACGGTGATCGGCTTCGGCCTCGCCTATCTCATCGACCGCAAGTTCCGCGCGCATGCCTTCTGGACCACGCTCATCCTCATCCCGATGATGCTGTCGCCCGCCGTGGTCGGCAATTTCTGGCGCTTCCTCTACGAGCCGCAGATCGGGCTGTTCGCCTATGCGGTGTCCTTCGTCTCCGGCATCCCGACCTCGGAAATCCAGATGCTCGGCAGCGTGCAGCTGGCGCCCTGGGCCATCATCATCGTCGATACCTGGATGTGGACGCCCTATGTGATGCTGATCTGCCTCGCCGGGCTGCGCTCCATCCCCGACTACATCTATGAGGCCGCCGAGGTCGACCGCGCTTCCAACTGGCGGCAGTTCTGGTCGATCACCGTGCCGATGGCGCTGCCCTTCATCATGCTGGCGGTGCTGTTCCGCGGCATCGAGAACTTCAAGATGTTCGACATGGTGAACCTGCTCACTGGCGGCGGACCCGGCTCGACCACCGAGGTCGCCTCCATCGCGCTCAAGCGCGACGCGTTCGAGGCGTGGGCGACCGGGCGTTCGTCGGCCTTCGCCATCGTCCTTTTTGTGGCGGTGTTCGGTCTCGCCAATATCTATGTGAAGGCGCTCAACAAGGTGAAGCAGAGATGAGCCAAACCTCCGCGCCTGCCGCCAATTCCGCCCATTCGGTCGTCGAGCCGAGCGCCACCTCCAAGCGCATCGCCGGAACCATCGTGATCCTCTACACGCTGATCACGCTGGTGCCGCTGGCGTGGATCTTCCTCACCAGCATCAAGTCGCCGCCGGACTCGATCTCCTACCCGCCCAAGATCCTGTTCACGCCATCGCTGGAGGGCTACTGCAACCTCTTCACCACCCGCACGCGGCAGACGCCGGAATACATCGCCGCCCTGCCCGAGCCGGATGGCGTGTGCGATGCCGTCACCCGCAAGCGCAACATGGTGATCGCCGGCGCGTCGAACTTCATGCCGCGCTTCGCCAATTCGCTGATCATCGCCTTCGGCTCGACCTTCCTCGCGGTCTCGCTCGGCACGCTGGCGGCCTATGGCTTCTCGCGCTTCAAGGTGCCGCTGGCCGACGATCTTCTTTTCTTCATCCTGTCGACACGGATGATGCCGCCCATCGCCGTCGCCATCCCGATCTACCTGATGTACCGGCAGCTCGGCCTTTCCGACACCGCGCTCGGAATGATCCTGCTCTACACCGCGGTGAACGTCTCGCTGGCGGTCTGGCTGCTCAAGGGCTTCATCGACGAAATCCCGCGCGAATATGAGGACGCCGCGATGATCGACGGCTACACGCGCCTGCAGGCCTTCCGCAAGGTGGTGCTGCCGCAGGCGACCACCGGCATCGCCGCCACCGCGATCTTCTGCCTGATCTTCGCCTGGAACGAATACGCCTTCGCCTCGCTGCTCACCTCCGGCACCGCCCAGACCGCGCCGCCCTTCATCCCCACCATCATTGGCGAGGGCGGACAGGACTGGCCGGCGGTGGCGGCGGGCACCACCATCTTCCTGGTGCCGATCCTCGTCTTCACCATCCTGCTGCGCAAACAGCTGCTGCGCGGGATCACCTTCGGGGCGGTGCGCAAATGAGCGATCCAGTCGTCGTGCCGGCCCGGCGCCGCCGTCCGTTCCTGTTGCGGCGGGGGCCGATGGAGAACATCGCCATCACGGTGATCGGCCTCGGCTTCCTCATGCTGTTCCAGCCCTTCGTGCTGGAACTCTACACCTACTCCTTCGTCACCCTCCTCGCCGGCACGCTCATGTTCATGATCGTGTCGAAGTTCCCGGAGTGAGCCATGGCCGAGATCAGGGTCGAGAACCTGCGCAAGGCGTTCGGCGATTTCGTCGCCGTGCAGGATTCCAGCTTCACCGTGGAGGATGGCGAGTTCCTCGCTTTGCTCGGCCCCTCGGGCTGCGGCAAGACCACCACGCTGCGCATGATCGCCGGGCTCGAACTGCCCACCAGCGGCGCCATTCGTCTCGGCGGCGAGGACGTAACCTTCCGCCGCGCCAGCGAGCGTGACATCGCCTTCGTGTTCCAGCTCTTCGCGCTCTACCCGCACATGAATGTGCGCAAAAACATCGGCTTCCCCCTGCTCAGCCAGGGCGTGCCGCGCACTGAGATCAAGCGCCGTGTCGAGGAAACGGCGAAGCTGCTGCAGATCGACCACATCCTCGACAAGTCGGTCTCCGGCCTTGCCGGCGGCGATCGCCAGCGCGTGGCGCTCGGGCGCGCCATCGTACGCCGGCCGAAGTGCTTCCTGATGGACGAGCCGCTCGGCACGCTCGACGCCGAATTCCGCGACGTGATGGTGCGCGAACTGCGCGAGCTGCATAACCGCATCCACGCCACCACGGTCTACGTCACCCACGACCAGATCGAGGCGATGGCGATGGCCGACAAGATCGCCGTGATGAACCATGGCGTCATCGAGCAGTTCGGCACGCCGCGCGAGATCTATAACCGCCCCGCCTCGATGTATGTCGCCGACTTCATCGGCTCGCCGCCAATGAACTTCATTCGCTTCACCGCCGGCCTGCCGCGCGGCGCGCGCGCGGCCCGCGTCGGCGAGGCAGAGATCGCCATGCCGGAAATCCGCGCCGAGGTGGCGCCCGGCGAGCTGGCGCTCGGCGTGCGGCCCGAGCATGTCCGTTTCTCCGATGCCTCGCCCCTGCGTGGTGCGATCTATGGCAGCGAATATCTCGGCACCAACCAGATCGTCACGGTGGAGACCGCCAACGGGCTGGTGCGCGCCCGGCTGCCGGCCGATCAGGCCTACAGGATCGGCGACCGCGTCGGCCTCACCTTCGCCAGCGAGCGCCTGTCGCTGTTCGAGTGCGGCACCGGCCGCGCCGTTCCCTCCGCCCTGAATGACGGCGCCCTGCTCCGGGAGACACATCATGGCTGATGTCACCCTCACCGGCATCTCGAAAAGTTTCGGCGACAAGCGCGCCATCGACGGCCTGGACCTGCACATAAGCGATGGCGAGTTCGTCGTGCTGCTCGGCCCCACGGGCGCGGGCAAGACCACGACGCTGCGCCTCATCGCCGGCCTTGAGAAGCCCGATGCCGGCACGGTCGCCATTGGCGGACGCATGATGAACGGCCAGGCCCCGGCCAGCCGCGACGTCGCCTTCGTATTCCAGCAATATTCGCTCTACCCGCATCTGACCGTCTACGAGAACCTCGCCTTCCCGCTGCGCTCGCCGGCCCGCCGTATGGATGCGGCGGCGCTCGACGCCCGCGTGCGACAGGTGGCGAGGATGGTGCGCATCGACCACAAGCTGGAGAACCGCTCCACCCGCCTCTCAGGTGGCGAGATGCAGCGGGTCGCCATCGGCCGCGCCCTCGTGCGCAAGCCCGCCATCTATCTCATGGACGAGCCGCTCTCCTCGCTCGATGCCAAGCTGCGCGGCGAATTGCGCCTTGAACTCAAGCGCATCCAGAAGGAAATGGGCTCGACGCTGCTCTATGTCACCCATGACCAGATCGAGGCGATGACCATGGCCGACCGCATCGGCATCCTGGCCGACGGCAAGCTGATACAGATCGGCACGCCACGGGAGATCTACACCGACCCCGCCAATCTCCATGTCGCCGCCCGCCTCGGCCAGCCGCACATAAATCTCCTGCCGGCCGACCTCCTGCCGGGGCCCACCCCGCCGGCCGGCACCCGCACCATCGGCGCGCGCACCGAGCATCTCGACATCTCCCGCACGGCCGACGGCAATGCCGAAGTCGACTGGGTCGAGCATCTCGGCGATCAGAACCACCTGCACATAAGGGTCGGCGGCCACAAGCTCACCACGCTGGCCGATCCCGATCTGCCGGTCGAAGCCGGAGACAGGATCCGTCTGTCACTCAAGCGCCCGCTCTATTTCGGACAGGACGGGCAGCGCCTTGCGTGACATGACAGCGGCGCGGGGACGCGACGCGGTATTTCGCAACGTGCCGACAGGAAGTGGAAGGCCGCGATGAAACATTTCTTCAACCGCCGCGAAAGCATCGTCACCGAAGCTCTGGATGGCCTGCTGCGCACCTCGCCGCCCGGCAAGCTGGCCCGGCTCGACACCTATCCCGACATCAAGATCGTGCTGCGCGCCGACTGGGACAAGTCGAAGGTCGCCGTCGTCTCCGGCGGCGGCGCGGGGCACGAACCCTCCCACGCCGGCTTTGTCGGGCGCGGACTGCTCACCGCCGCGGTGTCGGGCGAGATCTTCGCCTCGCCCAGCGTCGAAGCGGTACTCACCGCCATTCGCGCCGTCACCGGCGCGCCGGGCTGCCTGCTGGTGGTGAAGAACTACACGGGCGACCGGCTGAATTTCGGCCTCGCCGCCGAACGCGCGCGCGCCGAGGGTTACGATGTCGAGATGGTCATCGTCGCCGATGACATCGCCCTGCCGGACATCGACCAGCCGCGCGGCGTGGCCGGCACGCTGTTCGTGCACAAGATCGCCGGCCATCATGCGGAGGCGGGCGACGATCTCGCCACCGTTGTGAAAGCAGCCCGCGCCGCGGCGGCCGACATCGCCTCGCTCGGCGTGGCGCTGTCCTCCGTGTCGATTCCCGGCCAGCCGCATGAGGACAGGCTGGGCGCGGAGGAAGGCGAACTCGGGCTCGGCATCCACGGTGAACCCGGCGTCGAACGTATTCCTCTCCAGCCCGCGCAGGCCATCGTCGAGCTGATGGCCCGGCGGCTCGGCGAGAGGCTGGCACCCGGCGCCAGCTACGCCCTCATCCTCAACAATCTCGGCGCGGTGCCTCCGCTGCAGATGGGCCTGATCGCCGATACGGTGCTGAGTTCGCGCCTCGGTACGCAGGTCAAGCTGGTGATCGGACCGGCGGCGCTGATGACGGCGCTCAACATGAACGGCTTCTCGCTCTCGCTGCTGCGGCTCGACGCGGCGCGGGAAGTGGCGCTCGCCTCGCCCGTCGAACCCCTCGCCTGGCGCCCTGTCGTCGAGACCGGGTCGATCCACGTTCTGCCGGCCCCCGCGGCGACGCGCGGCGCCCTTCCCCCCGCCAGTAGCAATGCGTCAACGGAGGCGGCGATCCGCGCCGCCTGCGCGACGCTCATCGCGCTGGAGGACGAACTGAACCGCCTCGACGCCCGCGCCGGCGACGGCGATACCGGCACGACCGTCACGACCGGTGCCCGCGCCGTCGAAGCCACCATCCCCCAACTACCGCTTACCGATACGGCCGCCACCCTGCACGCCATCGGCGAGACACTCGGACAGGCGATGGGCGGATCGAGCGGCGTGCTGATGTCGATCTTCTTCACTGCCAGTGCCAAGGCCGCGCGTGAAAACGCCGACCTGCCCACCGCGCTGCTTGCCGGCCTCGACCGCATGACCTTCTATGGCGGGGCGACATTGGGAGCACGTACGCTGGTGGATTCGCTCGATCCCGCGCTGAAGGCGCTCTCACAGCGCGGCATCGCTGCGGCGGCGGCCGCCGCTCTGGATGGTGCGGAAGCTACCAGGGCGATGACGCGTGCTCGTGCCGGTCGTGCCGCTTATGTCGGCGCGCGCGACCTCGAAGGGTCGCCCGATCCGGGCGCCGTC
>QFQD01000026.1 GCA_003241485.1 Ancylobacter novellus | reverse complement strand
GTGGCGCAGTTCTTCCCGCTGTTCCTGCTCGGCGCGCTGTTCGGCAAGATCATGGACGACAGCGGCTCGGTGAGCGCCATTGCCGATTTCATGACGGAGAAGCTGGGGGCGAAGCGGGCCATGCTGGCCGTGGTGCTGGCCGGCGCGCTCGTCACCTATGGCGGCGTCAGCCTGTTCGTCGCCTTCTTCGTCATCGCGCCGATGGGCCTCGCCCTGTTCCGTGCCGCCGGCATTCCGCGCCGGCTGATGCCCGCCGCCATCGCGCTCGGCACCTCCACCTTCACCATGTCGGCGCTGCCCGGCACGCCCTCGATCCAGAACGCGATCCCGATGCCGTTCTTCGGCACCACGCCCTTCGCCGCGCCGGGCCTCGGCATCCTCGCCTCGCTCATCATGCTGGCCTTCGGCCTGTGGTGGCTGGGCCGTGCCGAGGGCAGGGCCCGCCTCGCCGGCGAAGGCTTCGGGCCGGCGGACGCCGCCGCCCCGGTGGATGCCGCCGCCGAGGACCCCATCGTGCGCGAGCGCGCCACCACCGCGCATGAGTTCGACCCGGCCGAGATCCATAACGGCATGCATGCCTTCAGCGCGCCGCCCATCGTGCTGGCGGCACTGCCGCTGGTGGTCGTGGTGGTGGTCAACCTGCTGATGTCGCTACTGATCCTGCCGCGCCTCGATGTCTCCTACCTCGCGCAGGAGCGCTGGGGACCGACCACGCTGTCGGCCGTCGGCGGCGTGTGGTCGGTCGCCGTGGCGCTGACCGCGGCGATCCTCACCGCGCTGGCCATCAACTGGCGGCGGCTGCCGGGCCTGCGCGCCACCATGGATGCGGGCGCCAATGCCTCCGTGCTGCCGGTGTTCAGCGTGGCGAGCCTGGTGGGCTTCGGCGCGGTGGTCGCGGCGCTGCCGGCCTTCGAGCTGGTGCGCGAATGGGTGCTTGGCATCGACGGCGGCCCGCTGGTCTCGCTCGCCGTCGCCACCAATGTGCTGGCGGCGCTGACCGGCTCCGCCTCGGGCGGCCTCACCATCGCGCTGGACGCGCTGGGGCCGACCTATATGAAGATCGCCGCCGAGACCGGGCTCGATCCCGCACTCATGCACCGCGTGGCGGTGATCGGTTCCGGCACGCTGGACAGCCTGCCCCATAATGGTGCCGTGGTGACATTGCTCGCGGTCTGCGGCACAACGCATCGCGAAAGCTATCTCGACATCGTCATGGTCGGAATCGTTGGCGCCATTCTCGCGCTGGTGGCGGTCATCCTGCTCGGCTCGCTTGTCGGGTCGTTCTGAGCTGACGACGGGCGAGCGCAGGCAGGGGGAACGATGACGACGCTACAGACGCCGGGGCTGCTCACCTTCACCATCGCCATTCTGGTGTTCTTCGCCGGGGCCGGCATCAACCGCGCCATCCCGGCACTGCGCACGTTCAATATTCCCGAGGCGGTGACGGGTGGCCTGCTGACGGCGATGGTCACGCTCATTGCCTACCGCTTCTTCGGCGTCGAGATCAGCTTCGCGCTGGAAGCGCGCGACATGCTGCTGCTGTATTTCTTCACCGGGATCGGCCTCAACGCCAAGCTCGACGACCTGATTTCCGGTGGCCGCCCGCTGCTGGTGCTGCTCATCCTCACCGTGGTCTATCTGATGCTGCAGAACCTCATCGCGGCGGGCAGCGTCGCGCTGCTGGGCCTGCCGGAGGGGCTGACGGTGTTCCTCGGCTCGGCCTCGCTCATTGGCGGGCACGGCACCACCATCGCCTGGGCCCCTCTCATCGCCGAGCGCTTCCATGTCGCCAATGCGATGGAAGTCGGCATCGCGGTGGCAACGCTCGGTCTCGTGGTGGCGAGCCTCGTCGGCGGGCCGATCGCGCGCCATCTCATCACCCGCTACGATCTGAAGGGGCCGAAGGCCGAGGTCGCCGTGGTCGGCCTGCCGCAGAAGAGCGGCGGCCCGGCGCATGAGGATGTCAGCCATGTCAGCCTGCTGCGCACCGTGCTGGTGCTGAACGTCGCCATCCTCATCGGCTACATCGTTGACGAGCTGCTGGAGGATGTGGCGCTGAAGCTGCCCATGTTCGTGGTCTGCCTGCTGGTCGCCATCGTGATGACCAACACCATTCCCCGCCTGATGCCCCATCTCGTCTGGCCGACGCGCACGCGCGCGCTGGCACTGGTGTCGGACTTCTCGCTGAACGTGTTCCTGTCCATGTCGCTGATGAGCATGCAGCTTTGGACGCTGGGCGGCCTAGGCACGTCGCTGGTGATCGTGCTCGGGGTGCAGACGGTCGCGGCGGTGGTCTACATCATCTTCGTGGTGTTTCCCGCCATGGGGAAGAACTACGAGGCCGCAGTGCTCTCGGCCGGCTTCACCGGCATCAGCCTGGGCGCGACACCGACGGCGATTGCCAACATGACCGCGGTGACCAAGGCCCACGGTTCCGCCGCCCGCGCCTTCATCATTCTGCCGCTGGTTTCCGCCTTCTTCATCGATATCATCAATGCGGCGGTCATCGGCTATATCGCCCGCTGACCCTCGACGCCTCGACGCTGCAAGGAAGTGCTGGATGATCTCTCGACGTTCGCTGTTCAAGGCGCTCGCCGCCTCCGCCCTGGCCGCTCCGCTTGGGTCGGCACTTGTGACGACCGCCGATGCCCAATGGGGTGCGCCGCCCCCGCCCGGCGCTCCCCCTCCAGTACGCCGCGAGCCTCGCCCGGCACCGCGCCGGGGCTATACCTGGATCCCCGGCCACTGGGCCTGGGCTGGCCGCCGGGGCTGGGTGTGGACGCCCGGGCACTGGGAAGAGAACCGCCGCGGGTTCAACTATGTCGGTCCGCGCTGGGTGCTGCGTCGCGGCCAGTGGGTGTTCGAGCCGGGCCGCTGGGTCCGCGCCTGGTAAGGTGCGGATAAGGGTCCCGCCGCCTCAGTCGGCGGCGGGGTCCTGCGCGGTCTCGCTCACCGTCCGGCCGAACTGCTGCAACTGATCCTGATAGGTCTGCCGCGTCGCCGGATCGATCACCGCGATGGGCGCGGTGATAGCCAGGCCCGCAGCGCTGCCGACCGCCTGCCCCACGCCCATGGCGCCGACGGCGATCCGGTCGCCCAGACTGACATCGGAATCCGTCACCGTCTGCCCGTTGACCAGCCGCTGGCCGATCGCCTGCACCACTTCGGGCGAGGAGGCGAAGCGGCCATGGTTGAGCGTATCGCCCGAGCGCATGGCGGTGAGGTCGATGACGACGATGCCGGATTTCTCCAGCTCGGCATAATAGCGGTTGGGGTCGATCTGCCCGAGCCTGTCCACGCCACCGGCGATGCGGCGGGAGACCTGCAGGGCGCGGTCGTCGCTTGAGACGAACAGGGTGAAGCGCGCCTTCGGGCTTTCCAGCGCACGCCATTGCGTGGCGAATACGTCGACATCGACGTCGGGCGAGGCGAGGATCACGTTGGAGATCTTGGCCGGCAGGGTGCCGCGCCGTATCGCCATCTGCCGCAGCCCTTCCATGGCGAGCCACGCGCCCATCGAATGCGCCATGACGGTCACATCCTTTACGCGCGGATCCTTGGAAATCTGCCAGACGGTCTCCTCAAAGGCGTCGCGCGAGAAGATGGTGCTCTCGCGGTCGAAAAGATAGTCGAAGACCCGGGCGCGCGAGGGCCAGGTGAACAGCACCGGGGCGGCATCGGCGCCGGAATCGTGCACGATCTGCGCGAAGCGGTAGACCGCATCCTCGAAGCGATTGTTGAAGCCGTGCACGAAGATCAGCACGCGCCCGCTCGGCGTCAGATGGCCATCGAGCCATTTCCTGGCGGCCTGCTCGCCCGCGAGCGGATCGACATTGACGGTGGCAAAGTCGGTTGCGGGATTGGCGGGAAGACGGCGCGGCCACTGCACCTGGCCGACCTGGCGACGCTCCTCGGGCGGGATCGAGATGGTGAAGGCCGTCAGCGACACCTTGGTGCCGCGCTCCCCGGTGAACAGGACATTCGGATCCGTCGCGGGCGCGCGGGTGGTCGCCACCAGCATGTTGACCTCGGAGGTGCCGGGAACGGTCTGCGCGACCGGGCCGAGCACGCCGACCGGGCGGCTGGCGCAGGCCGCAACGACGATGCCCACAAGCGCAACCACCGCCACCCGCGCCCAAAGGCGCGACCGTGCCGGCCGATGCTTCGACCCACCCGCGGGAACGGCGTGAGGCTGAGGTGCTGCGGACGCCAAGACGCCACTCCGGATTAAACGCCCGTTACCCCGCCACGGTTACAGCCAGCCCACGATGGGCTCAAGCCTTAGAAGGCTGCCGGAGGGGAATGGCGGCGGCGAATTCCGGCGCCCGTTGCCGTTGGGCACCGTCACGGAGGGGGCGCCGCAGCCGGCGGGATAGCCAGTGGCGCGGCGGCCGGCGCGATGTCGGCCTCAATGCGCTGCTGCATGTAGGGGAAGAACGGATTGGACGACATCCGCACCAGCGCGTCGAGATTAACGATCAGGGCGCCGCGCTCGCCGCGAATGGCCATGGCGCCGAGCTGCAGGCCGAAATCGTCCTTCGGGTCGGGATCGTAGCCATAAAGCCCATCGCTCGCCGGGAAGGGCAGGGCGACATGCGACAGCGAATAGACATCGCGCGGGTAATACAGGCCGAGCGGACGCTCGCTCTCCTGCGTCTGCCCTGCCGCGACGCTGCGCTCCACGACCTCGTCGCTGCCGGTCTCGTTGGTGACGATGGTCGTGCGGAAATTGCGCGGCGCCGGCGGCAGCATGCGCTGCAGCGCGGCATAGGTGGTCGCGCGCAGCAGCGGCCCGAGCTTGGTGTTGCGGTTGATGTCGAACAGCACCAGCTCGCTGCCATTGTCCGGCAGCAGGGAATAGAAGGCGGTGATGATGGCCCGTGTGGAGACGGTGAAGTCCATCACCGACTGGAAGGTCAGCGCCGGCGGCAGGCGCCCGAGATCACCCAGGCTGGCGCGGCGCGAGATCGACTCCTGCAAAGCCACCGTCAGCCGGTGCGACTGGCGCGCACCATTGACCGGAAACGAATTGTACTTGAACGGGTTGAACTCCGGCAGCACGGAGAGCCACGCCGCCTTGGCGAAGGCCGGCAGGAAGGCGGGCAGCCCGGCGAGGCCGGCGAAGCGCGCAAAGCTGGTGATGCCGATCATCGGCGAGATCAGGATCAGCCGATCGACACGCGGTTGGCCGGGATCGTCAAGCGCGTCGAGCGCGTATTTCAGCGCCAGCGCGCCGCCATTGGAGAAGCCGACAATATGCACCTGTCCCGTGGGTCCGGCGCGGCGCCGCGCCTCGCGCACGGCGAGCCGCGTGGCGGCCAGCCAGTCTTCCCATACGACGTCGGTCAGGCCGGCGGGCACGGTGCCGTGGCCCGGCAGGCGCGGGGCGACGACCGCGAAGCCGGCGGCCTGATAGTCGCGGGCGATGTGGCGCAGGCTGTAGGGCGAATCCGTGAGCCCGTGCAGCATGACCACCGCGCCCCGGCTCTCGCCCTGCGGGTCCAGCGTGTAGGAGCGGTTCCAGTCCTGCGCGAAGCGCGGGGGATAGACGATGCTGCCGGCGAAGTAGCGGTTTGAGGGGACGCGCTCTTCCTCATCGAGCTTCTGAACGACCTCCGCCTCAACCTCTTTGAACACGCGGTCCTCGGCGGTGAGGTAGCCGGCCCAATCGGCCTTATCCAGCTCGTCGATGCTCAGCTCGTGTGGCACGAAGGTGTGCCAGGGCTCCAGCGGCGCCCCGCTTTGCGCGAAATAGATGCGGCTGCCGATGAAGGTTACGAACACCAGCAGGGCGGCCGCGATCACGAGCCGTAGAAGCCGCCGGAGCCGGCGCAGCATCGTCCAGAGCATGACGATCTTTCCCTCTCAACGTGTTGCGGGCGCCTGTCCCGACAGCAGGCGCGCCACCCAGCGGCTGCTCTCGTGCTGGTCGCAGACCACCAGAGCGGCGATGACCAGAGGCACGCCGATGAAGGCGCCCGGCAGGCCCCACATGAACGCCCAGAAGAACACCGACAGCAGCACGATGAAAGGCGACATGGAAAGCGCCTTGCCGGCGATGCGCGGCTCGATATAGCTGCCGGAGAAGAACTGGATGATGTTCATCCCGGCGAAGACGGCGACCGCCATCTGCCAGGATTCGAACTGCACCACCGCGAACAGCGTCGGCAGCAGCGTCGCCACCAGCGGGCCGATGAACGGGATGTAGTTCATCACGAAGGCGATGACACCCCAGGCGAAGGCGAGGTCCAGCCCGGCCGCGGCGGCAAAGGCCCAGATGGCGAGGCCGGTGAAGAAGCTCATCGCGGTGCGCACCACCATGTAGCGGCGGAACTTCTGCGCGATCTCCTCGCTCGCGCGCAGTAGCGAGTGGCCCGCCTCGCCCGCTTCCGCTCCGGCCAGCTTGCGCCGCATGATGTCGACTTCGAGCAGACCCAGCATCACGAAGATGGCGGTGACGACGGAGAAGCCGAGCATGCCGTTCACGCGGGCCGCCACGCTCTGGAAGAAGCGGATCAGCCAGCCGACATTGAAGGTCTCGACAAAGGTCCCGGCGGCGTAGAGCCCGTGACCCTCCAGCCAGCCGGCGCCCTGCATGTAAAGCGTCTGGAAACGGGCGGCGTTGGCGATCAGCCATTGCGCGGCGCGTCCGAACCCCCAGACCGTCAGCGAGACCAGCCCGAGCAGAACGACAATGGTGACGGTGAGGGTGATGAAAAGCGCCAGCAGCTGCGGCATCACGCGCTGCAGCGATTTCTGCAGCGGCCAGACCAGCGCCATGATGAACAGCGCAAACGCGACGGGCGCGAAGATGCCGCTGGCCAGTTGGAGCGCCGCCGCCGTCAGAATGGCCGTGGTGATGCCGATCATCACGGCCACGCCGCGCTGCCCCAATATGCGCTGATCCATGCCGATTTCCCCCGCTCCAGGCCCCTGTCTTGCCGGATAAGGCTTAGCATCGACGGCGGCAAGGCGTCTTACGTTGGGGGAGGCGGGCGATTTCTCGCCTGCGCGAAGGCCAGGCACTTAGAGCGCTGCAATAAAATGATAATTCATCATATTGTGCTGCACATATATCTCATTCTATCCTCGCCCCCTCGGAGGAGAATTTCATGGTGCTCAGGCTCGGCTACAAGGCGTCGGCGGAACAGTTCGATGCGCGCGCTTTGCTCGGTTTTGCGGTCGAGGCGGAGGCGCGCGGCTTCGATTCCGTGTTCATCAGCGATCATTTCCAGCCCTGGCGGCACACGGGCGGGCACGCGCCGGCGGCGTTTCCCTGGCTTGGCGCCGTGGGCGCGGCGACCTCGCGCATCATCATGGGCACCAGCGTGCTCACCCCCACCTTCCGCCACCATCCTTCCATGGTGGCGCAGGCCTTCGGCACGCTCGGCCAGCTCTTTCCCGGCCGGGTGATCCTCGGCGTCGGCTCGGGCGAGTCGCTCAATGAGGTGCCCGCCACCGGCGCGCCTTGGCCGGAGATGAAGGAGCGCTTTGCCCGCCTTCGCGAGGCGGTGCGGCTCATCAAGCTGCTGTGGAGCGAGGAGCGCGTCACCTTCGAGGGCGAATTCTACCGCACCGAGGGCGCGACGATCTATGATCGGCCGGAGGCGCCGGTGCCGATCTATGTCGCCGGTGCCGGCCCGATGGTAGCCAAATTCGCCGGTCGGGCCGGGGAGGGCTTTATCTGCACCTCCGGCAAGCCGTGGGAGCTGTATAGCGAGACGCTCTTGCCCAACGTCGCCGCCGGGCTTGAAGCTGCGGATCGTCCGTCCGACAGTTACGAGCGCATGATCGAGATGAAGGTCTCCTTCGACACCGACAAGGCCCGCGCCTTGCAGGATACGCGGCACTGGGCGGCTCTCGCCCTGTCGCCGGAGGAGAAGATGTCGGTGGAGGACCCGCTGGAGATGGAAAAGCTCGCCGATGCGCTGCCGCTGGAGCGGGCGGCCAAACGCTGGATCGTTTCCAGCGACCCCGACGAACACGTCGAGCGCATCCGGCCCTATGTCGAGCTTGGCTTCAACCATCTCGTCTTCCACGCGCCGGGCGAGGATCAGATGCGCTTCCTCCGGCTTTACGCCGATCAGGTGCTGCCGCGCCTGCGCGCCGCTTTCGGCTGAGGCCCTACCTTCGTGGCGGGACGGATCGAACTGATCGCGCTGGAAGGGCTGCCGCTGATTGCGCCGGGGGACGACCTCGCCGCGCTCATCCGTGAGGCGTTGGCGCGCGCGGAATTGGTGCTGCGCGACGGTGACGTGCTGGTGCTGGCGCAGAAGATCGTCTCCAAGGCCGAGGGGCGTCTTGTCCGGCTCGATGGGGTCGAGCCGTCGGCAGAAGCAAAGGCGCTCGCCACGCAGGTCGGCAAGGATCCGCGCCTCGTGGAACTCATTCTCCGCGAGAGCGTGCGAGTGGTGCGGGCAGGGCCCAACGTGCTGATCGTCGAGCACCGGCTGGGGCTGACCATGGCAAATGCCGGAATCGACCAGTCAAATGTCGAGCCGGGCTGTGCACTGCTTCTGCCCGAGAACCCCGACGCCAGCGCCGCGCGGCTGCGGGCGCAGCTCGCACCCGAGGGGCTGCGTTTCGGCGTCGTCATCAATGACAGTTTCGGTCGGCCCTGGCGGCGCGGCACCACCGGCGTCGCCATCGGTGCGGCGGGTCTGCCGGCGCTGGTCGACCGGCGCGGCGAGGCGGACCTGTTCGGCCGGCCGCTGCAGGTGACGATGATCGCGCTCGCCGACGAGATCGCCGCCAGCGCCTCGCTGCTGATGGGGCCGGCGGCGGAAGGCCTTCCGGCCGTGCTGCTGCGCGGCCTTGACTGGGGCGCGCCGGAAAGTCCGGCGAGCAGCCTCATCCGCCCTCCCAAAGAGGACCTTTTCCGATGATGACCGGCAAGGTTGTCGCGCTATCCGGCGGCATTGGCGGAGCCAAGCTCGCGCTCGGCCTTGACCGGGTGCTGGCGCCGGGGCAGTTGACCATCGTCGCCAATACGGGCGACGATTTCCGCCATCTCGGCCTCGCCATCTCGCCGGATATCGACACGCTGCTCTACACGCTGGGCGGGCTCGACGACCCGGTGCGCGGCTGGGGGCGGCGCGACGAGACATGGACCTTCATGCAGGCACTCGCGCAGATCGGCGGCGAGAACTGGTTCCTCCTCGGCGATGGCGACCTCGCGCTGCATGTCGAGCGCACGCGCCGGCTGACAGCGGGCGAGACCCTGAGCGAGGTGACGGACGCGTTGCGGCAGCGTCTGGCTATCGCCTCCGCCATCGTACCGATGAGCGACGATAGGGTGGCGACACGGGTCGACACCGATGAGGGATGGCTGGATTTCCAGCACTATTTCGTGCGCCGGCGCTGCGAGCCGCGCGTGCGCGCGCTAGAATTCGCGGGGGCCGAGACGGCGCTTCTGGCGCCCGGTGCGGCGGCCGCTCTGGCCGATCCGGCGCTGGCGGCGATCATCATCTGCCCGTCCAATCCCTATCTCAGCGTCGATCCCATTCTCGCCGTGCCGGGTCTGCGGCAGGCGCTGCGCGCGGCTCGTGCGCCAGTCATCGCGATCTCGCCGATCATCGCCGGGCAGGCGGTGAAGGGACCCACCGCCAAGATGATGGCCGAGCTCGGGCTGGTGCCCTCGGCGGCAACGGTGGCGCAGCACTATGCCGGGCTGATCGACGCCTTCGTCATCGACGAAGCGGATGCCGTTGCCAGTGTCGACGGCGAGGTCGCGATTGCCACCGCCCCGATCCTCATGCGCAGCCTTGAGGACAAGACGCGCCTTGCGCGCTTCGTGCTTGATGTCGCGGAGCGGCTGGCGTGAAGGCGGCGGTGCGCGAGGGCATCGCCCGGGACATCGTGGCGGTCGTGCCGGTGAAGGAATTCGCGCTGGCCAAGCAGCGGCTTGCCGGCACCTTCCCGCCCGACTTCCGCGCCCAGCTCGCCCGCACCATGCTGCGCGACGTGCTGGAGGCGCTGCGCGCGAGCGAGGGGCTGGCCGGCATCGTTGTGGTCACGGCAGATCCCGAGGCCGGGCTGCTGGCGCGCGAGGTCGGCGCCCGGCTCATGGTCGAAAAGGAGGCCTGCGGTCTCAATCAGGCGGTGGCGGAGGCCGCGACGCGGCTGACGGGCGAGGGGCGCGGCGGCATGCTCGTGCTGCCCTCGGATATTCCCGCCGTCACGCCGGAAGAGATTGGCCGCCTGTTGGCCGCGCATGGCCGCGACCGGGCGGTGAGCCTGGTGTGCGCCCATGACGGGCAGGGCACCAACGCCCTGCTGGCCACGCCGCCCGATGCGCTTGATTTCGGCTATGGTCCGTCGAGCTTCTCCACCCATTTCGCCATGGCGATGGCGCGCGGCATCGTTCCGCGCGGCCACGATGCGGCGGCCTTTCCCCGCCTGGCGCTCGATATCGACACGCCTGCGGATGTGGCGAGGCTCGGCATGTCCAGCGCAGGCCGACACACGCGTCGCCTGCTTGAGGACGCCGGGCTACGGCCGGAAATGCCGCGCCGCTGAGCGCGCCGCTTGGCGAGATCGCGATCGCTCACATTCGCGGCAGCTGCCTCACCAAAGGGCACTTAATTGAGCAGCGCTGGCGGCGTTTAGAGGTTTTTGGATACCAGAGATATAGAGTGTCTATACACCAGCACACTTTGGCACAGAACTTGGATAGTTCATCGGCATAGCTACCGGAGTGCCCGATGTCGTCCATCGCTTTCGAGTCCGTCTTCAAGCGCTATGGTGAAGTCGATGCCGTCAGCCGGCTCGACCTCGCCTGCGATGCCGGGGAGATGCTGGCGCTGCTCGGGCCCTCGGGCTGCGGCAAGTCGACGACGCTGAAGATGGCGGCGGGCATCGAGAGCGTCAGTGAGGGCGAGATCTGGTTCGGCGAGCGCCCCGTCTCGCGCCTCGCGCCGGGCGAGCGCAACATAGCCATGGTGTTCGAGGACTACGCGCTCTACCCGCAGATGACGGTGTGGGAGAACGTCGCCTTCCCGCTGAAGGTGCGCGGCATCACCGGGCAGCCGGCGGCGGAGCGTATTGGCGAGGTGCTCCAGCTGCTCGGCCTGCGGCAGATGGCGGATCAGGGCGTAAAGGGCCTGTCCGGCGGCGCCCAGCAGCGCGTCGCCATCGGCCGCGCTCTGGTGCGCGACCCGGAAGTCATCCTGTTCGATGAGCCGCTGTCCCATCTCGATGCCGATCAGAAGGTGCAGCTTCGCGCCGAGATCAAGCGGCTGCAGAAGTTGCGGCAGGTCACCTCGATCCTTGTCACCCATGACCAGACCGAGGCCATCGCCATGGCCGACCGCGTGGCGGTAATGAACCATGGCGTGCTGCAGCAGGTCGGCGCGCCGCAGGAGCTTTATGAGCGCCCGGCAAACCTGTTCGTCGCCAATTTCATCGGCGAGCCGCCGATGAACCTGATGCCGGCGGAGTTTGCCGAGGGCGGGCGCCTCATTGGTCCCGGCTGGTCGGTGGCGCTGGAGCCGGCGCGTCTGCCGGCCCTGACCGCGGGCGGCGGCGCGGTGGTCGCGGGTATTCGCCCGGAAAACGTCGCCATCCGCGCGCCGGACATGGCGGGCGAGGCGCACGGCACCATCATCTATCGTGAGCCGCGCGGCGATGCGGACGTGCTGACGGTGGCGCTGGACGCGCCCGGCGGCGCGGGCGCCCGATTGGTAGCGGAAATCGCCGGCCCCTCGCACTGGCGCGCCGGGCACCGTGTCGCGCTGGGCATCGATGTGGGCCGGCTGCTGGTGTTCGACGCCGAAAGTGGCCGCAACCGGGAGGCGCTGTGATGAGCACGGCTGCCAATCCCGGCCTGTCGGCGCGCGGCATTTCCAAGAGCTTTGCCCGAAAGGGCGAGGGCAAGAGCAAGGGCGAGGTGCTCACCGCGCTGCGCGAGGTCGGCATCGAGGTGGCGCCGGGCGAACTGCTCGCCATCACCGGCCCCTCGGGCGCCGGCAAGTCCACGCTGTGCCGCATCCTTGCCGGGCTGGAGCGGCCCGATGCCGGCACCGTCGCGCTTGGCGGGCGGGACATGGCCGGCGTGCCCCCGCAGCAGCGACGCGTCGCGCTGATGTTCGAGAGCTACGCGCTCTACCCGCACCTCACCGTGCGCGGCAACGCTCTGTCGCCGCTGCTGGCGCCCGCGATGAAGATGGATGTCGCGGCGGCCAACGCGCGCGTCGACGAGGTGCTTGAACTGCTGGAAATCCGCCATCTCGGCGAGCGCCTTCCCGGCGCCCTCTCCGGCGGGCAGAAGCAGCGTGTGGCGCTGGCCCGCACGCTGGTGCAGACGCCCGACCTCTATCTGCTCGACGAGCCGATTTCCCATCTCGACGCCAAGCTGCGCCACAAGCTGCGCGGCGAGATCCGCCGCCGGCTCGCTGGCCAGAGCGCGCCGAGCATCTGGTCGACGCCGGATGGGATGGAGGCGCTCTCCGTCGGCGACCGGGTGGTGGTGATCGACCAGGGCCGTATCGAGCAGGTCGGCACGCCCGAGGAGATCTGGCAGCGCCCGGCCAGCGCGCGCGTGGCCAAGCTGCTGGGCGATCCGCCGATGAACCTGATCGACGGCAAGCTCGTGAGCGAGGGCGGTACGCTCTATTTCACCCGCCGCGAGATCCGCCTCGCCCTGCCGCCGTCGCTCGCGCGCGTGGCCGGCGGCATGCCGGGTGACGACATCATTCTGGGCGTGCGCCCGGCCGATATCGGCTTTGCCGCGCCGGACGCGGCCGGCGCCGTGGCGGCGGAAATCTACTCCAACGAGCCTTTCGGCAAGCACGCCATCGTCACGCTCGATCTCGGCGCGCTGCTGGCCAAGGCCAAGACCACCATGGCCACCGCCGCTGCGCTTGGCGAGGGGGCAAACGAAGGCATCGGCCGCAAGGTCGGGCTGATCTTCCCGCACGACGGGCTCACGCTTTTCGACGGGACCACGGGCCGCGCGCTGCCCGGAAACTGAAGAAGCCGCTGACGACAAAAACAGAGGGAAAGAGCGATGAAGAGCAGGTTCTGGTGTTTCGCCGCCGCCTTGGCGGCCTCGACGGGGCTGATGGCCCCCCTCGTGCCGGCGCAGGCGGACGACACGTCCTTCTACGCCGAGGCGGCTAAGCCCTATAAGGGCACGAGCATCCGCGTGCTCGACGAGATCACGCCGCTGCAGGAGACGCTGTCGAAGATCGTGCCGGATTTCGAGAAGGAAACGGGCATCAAGGTCGAGTGGGAGCTGCTCAACCATTTCGAGGTGATCAACAAGGGCCAGGCCGACATGCTGTCGGGCCGCGGCTATTACGACGCCATCATGCTGCACGGCTTCCAGCTCGGCCCGATGATCTCGGCCGGCGTCATCCGGACGCTGAACGACTACACCGCGAACCCGAAGCTCGCCAATCCCGCGCTTAACACCGGCGACTTCATCCAGAACCCGTTCAAGACGGCGGCGTTCGTCGGCGACAAGCAGTATTCCTTCATCAACTGGAACTACAATCAGGTCTATTGGGCGCGCGCCGACCTGCTGAACAATCCGGAAGAGAAGGCAGCCTTCAAGGCCAAGTACGGCTATGAGCTGGCGCCGGCGACCACCATCGAGCAGATGCGCGACATTGCCGAATTCTTCACCCGCAAGAAGGGCGCGATGCTCGCCGGCAAGCCGCTGGAGAGCGACTTCTACGGAATCGTGCTGGAAGGCATCAAGGGCGGCTCGACCTTCCCGACGCTGTGGAACAACTTCATCAAGAACTATGGCGGCAACCTGATCGACGCCGACGGCAAGCCGGACTTCGACACGCCGCAGACCGTCGCCGCGCTGACGATGTGGCACGAGCTTTGGAAGTTCGCTCCGCCCGGCATCGCCGAATACTCGCTGGTCGACGTGCCGACCGTGATGGGCAACGGCATCGCCGCGCAGTCCATCGCCTGGTCCGACTTCGTGCTCGGCATCGATAAGAAGGGCGTGTCGCCCTACGCGGGCCAGTTCGTCTACGGCCCGATCCCGATCAAGGCCGGCTCGAAGGAGCGCTTCGCCGAGGCTGAGCCGTCGGTGACGGTGATCAGCGCTGCCTCCAAGAACCCCGAGGCGACCTTCCTCTTCCTGGAATGGCTGGCCGACAAGAAGCAGCAGGACAAGCTCATCGCGCTGGGCGAGGGCGGCGTGCCGATCCGCGAATCCTCCTGGGCGCTGCCGGCGATCACCGGCGCGGCCAACAAGACGCTCTACGCCGCGATGAAGTCGACCCTCGACGTGGCCGAGGCCAAGCCGAAAATGCCGAAGTTCTACGAGATCTACGACGTGATGAGCGGCGTGGCGCAGGAAGTCGGCCTCGGCAGGATCTCGCCGGCCGAGGGCGCCAAGAAGGGCCAGGCCGAACTGCTCAAGCTCTGCACCAAGTGCCTCCTGTGACCGTCTGAATGATCGGCTCCCTCTCCCCGCCGGGGGGAGGGAGCACGTGCCAACGCATCGAGGAACGTAATCCCATGGCGAGTGCCAGCGAGACGATGACGGTTGCCGGCCCGGCGCGCCCGCTGCCGCGCGAGCGGTTCTGGTACCCTTATCTGCTCATTGCCCCGTCGATGATCATGCTGGTCGTGGTCTCGCTGGTGCCGTTCATCTACACGATCTATCTGAGCTTCCACGCCGCCAAGTTCGGCCGCGTCACCGACTTCATCGGCCTCGACAATTACGCCGTGCTGCTGGCCGATCCGCGTTTCTGGAACTCCATCGGCGTCGCCGCGACCTTCGTGGTCATCGCGGTGCCGATCGAGTTCATGCTGGGCCTCGCCGGTGCGCTGGTGCTGAACCAGAATGTTCGCGGGCGCTCGCTGCTGATCCCGCTTCTGTTCATGCCGACCATGATGGCGCCCATCGTCGTCGGCCTCCTGTGGAAGATCATGCTCGCGGGCTCGTGGGGCTTCCTGTCCTACAATGTGCTGGAGCGCTTCGACATTCTGCCCGGCACCTCGGTGTTCGCCTCGCCCGACTATGCGCTCTACGCCCTGATCTTCGTCGACATCTGGCAGTGGACGCCCTTCATGATGCTGGCCTTCTTCGCCGGCCTGCAGGCGCTGCCGCTCGGGCCCTATCGCGCCGCGGCGGTGGACGGGGCGAACAGCTTGCAGATGTTCTTCCACATCACGCTGCCGATGATGACGCCGCTGCTCGCGGTCATCGGCCTCTTGCGCTTCATCGACGCCTTCAAGGTGTTCGACACCATCTACATCCTGACCGGCGGCGGGCCTGGCATCTCCACCGAGACGCCGTCCATCCTCGCCAACAAGATGACCTTCGAGTTCTGGAACATCGGCGAGGCCTCGGCGCTGGCCGTGCTGGTGTGGATCGCCTTCTTCGCCTTCTGCTCGATCTTCTACCAGATCGCCAAGAAGAAGCTGAACGCGTTCTGAGGGAGAGAGACATGGCTGAGGCCGCAAGCCGCCCCGAAGGTTCCAAGGGTTATTTCTGGACCAGCGTGACCGTCGTCTACGCCCTCATCGTGCTGTTTCCGATCTACTGGATGGCGTCGATGATGGTGAAGCCGAACGACGCCATGTTCGCGCGCCCGACGCAGTTCCTATTCGTCCCGACGCTGGAGCATTTCGAATATGTGCTGGCGCAGGGCTTCCACTGGTACCTGCTGACCTCGTTCCTGCTCTGCACTGTTTCCACCGCGCTGGTGGTCATCATCGGCACCCCGGCCGCCTATGCCTTTGCGCGCTTCGAGATGCGGGCGAAGGACGACCTGTTCCTGTTCATCCTCGGCTCGCGCATGGCCCCGCCCGTGTGCCTCGTCATCCCGTTCTACCTGATCTTCGCCAAGGTCGGGCTGCTCGACACCTTCCTCGGGCTGACGCTGGCCTACATGACGTTCAACCTTTCCTTCTACATCTGGGTGCTGCGCTCCTTCTGCCGCGACCTGCCGGAGGAGCTGGAGGAAGCCGCGGCGCTGGAGGGCTGGTCGCGCCCGCAGATCTTCCGCCGCGTGGTGTTCCCGCTGCTGCGCAACGGCATCGTCGCCACCGCCGTGCTGTGCTTCATCTTCGCGTGGAACGAGTTCCTGTTCGCCTTCATGTTGGGCGGCAAGGCCGTGCAGACGCTGCCGGTGTCCATTCCAAAGCTCATCACCTCGCAGGGCGTGCGCTGGGGCGAGATGGCCGTGGTCGGCATGACCGCGCTGCTGCCCGTGCTCGCCGTGGTCTTCGTCTTGCAACGTCACATCGTGCGCGGGCTCACGCTCGGCGCCGTCAAGGGGTGAGGAGCGTCCGATGGCGGAGCACTATCTGCCGGCACAGCCCGGCACGGTGAACTGGGGGCAGTGGGACGCGAGCCTCACGCCCGCGCTCACGATCAAGTCCGGCGACACGGTGGTGATCGACACTCTGTCGGGCGAGCCCGAGGACATGCCGGACCCCGCGCTCGGTTTCACGCCCGTCCCCGGTCAGGCGGAGGTGTTCGCCGGCACGTTCCGCGGCCCCGGCCCGCATATGCTGACCGGTCCCATCTTCATCGAAGATGCCGAGCCGGGCGACGTGCTGGAGGTGCGGCTGAAGCACATCGCCTTCCGCGCCGACTGGGGCTGGAACCTGCAGATGCCGTTCTGGGGCACGCTGCCGGAGGACTTTCCACAGCTGCGCCGCCTGCACATCCCGGTAGATGCCGCGCGCGGCGTCGCGGTGATGCCATGGGGGCAGGAACTGCCGCTGGAGCCCTTCTTCGGCAATTTCGGCGTCGCCCCGGCGCCGGAATGGGGGCGGCTGTCCTCCACGGAGCCGCGCGTCTTCGGCGGCAACATGGACAACAAGGAGCTGGGCGTCGGCTCGACCACCTATTTCCCGGTCTTCACCAAGGGCGCGCTGTTCTCAGTTGGCGACGGCCATGGCCGGCAGGGTGATGGCGAAGTGTGCCTCACCGCGCTGGAGACCGCGCTCACCGGCACCTTCGAGTTCCATCTGCGCAAGGACATGAAGCTGACCACCCCGCGCGCCGAGACCGCCGACAGCTGGATCACCATGGGCTTCAACGTGGATCTCGACGACGCAGCAAAAGAAGCGCTGCGGGACATGATCGCGCTGATCCGCGAGAAATCCGGCCTTTCCGCGCAGGATGCCTACACGCTGTCCTCGCTCTGCGTGGACCTGCGCGTCACCCAGACCGTCGATCTCAACAAGGGCATCCACTGCGTGCTGCCCAAGAAGTACCTGCCGTAACCTCCGGAGCCTGCCGATGTCCGCCGCCATCACGGCCCACAAGGACCCAAAACTGCCGCCCCCCTTGGACCTGCCCGAAGGGCCGGAATGGGTCGCCGCGCTCAAACTGTTCGATGCCCATGCGGCCGAGACGCTGGTCGCCGCCGCCCGCGCGCTCTACCCGCATGACGGGCTGCCCGAGCGCGTCTATCGCCGCACGGTGGCGCATTTCGACGCCATGGCGGCGAAAGCCCCCGCTGCCGCGCAGGCCTTCGCCGAGTTCGTCGACCACGTCGACGCCGCCTTGCCGCTGCCCTTCCGCGAATTGTCGGAGGGCTATCGCGTGCAGGTGCTGAAGGGGCTTGAGGCGAGCGCCGCCTTCCGGCTGGTGCAGCGTTCGACCGTGCGCTTCCTCTATGACGACGTCGAGGTGTGGCAGGCCTTTGGCTATGAGGGCGCCTCGGTGCACCTCGGCGGCTATGTGAACCGCGGCTTCAACGACCTCGACTGGCTGCCCGATCCGCCGCCCGGCGTCTGATCGCGAGCACCTGCGTCCTGATTTCGGAGCGACATTCCATGACAACCTACGCACTCGACGACGATGGTGTCGTCGTCATCATCGGCTCCGGCGCCGGCGGCGGCACGCTGGCCAATGAGCTGGCCCAGCGCGGCATCGACGTGGTGCTGCTCGAAGCCGGCAAACACCTCACGGCCGACGACTTCGTCAATGACGAATGGGGCGGCTACGAGATGCTCTCCTGGCTCGACAAGCGCACCTCGTCCGGCACCTGGCGGGTTGCCAAGGACCATCCGCTGACCCCGAGCTGGAGCTGCCAGGTGGTGGGCGGCACCACCACGCACTGGTCGGCCTGCTGCTACCGCTTCATCGAGGACGAGCTGCGGGCGAAGACCGTCTATGGCGACATTCCCGGTACCACGCTGATCGACTGGCCGATCACGCTCGACGAGCTGAACCCCTATTACGACCTCGCCGAAGCCAAGATGGGCGTGACCCGGACCAATGGGCTTCCTGCCCTGCCGGCGAACAACAATTTCAAGGTGATGTTTGCCGGCGCCAAGGCGCTGGGGCTGAACGTCTCGACCGGCCGCCACGCCATCAACACGCTCCCCTATGACGGCCGTCCGGCGACCATTCAGGACGGCTTCACCATTACCGGCGACAAGACCGGCTCTCGCTGGTCGACGCTGAATGTCGAGATCCCCAAGGGCCTCGCCACCGGCAAGCTGGAACTGCGCTCGCAGGCACGCGCGGTACAGATCGAGCATGACGCGGCGGGCAAGGCCTCCGCCGTGGTCTATGTCGACGGCGCGGGCGTCACCCATCGCCAGAAGGCGAGGGCGGTGGTGCTGGCCGGCAATTGCGTGGAATCCTCACGCCTCCTGCTGCACTCGAAGAGCGCGCGCTTTCCCGAGGGACTTGCGAACGGATACGGCCATGTCGGCCGGCACTATCTGCGCCATCTCATCCAGACCGTGTGGTCGACCTTCGACAAGCCGGTGCACATGCATCGCGGCGAGATCATGGGCGGCATGATCGACGATTTCGTGCGCCACGACCCCTCGCGCGGCTTTGCCGGCGGCTATTACATCGAGATGAACTCGATGGGCCTGCCCACCACCGCCGCCTTCATGGATCCGGGCTGGTGGGGCCGCGACTTTGCTTCGGTGATCGAGCAATACTCGAAGATGGCCGGCATCTTCATGTCTGGCGAGGACATGCCGCAGGCGGATAATCGCATCACCCTCACGGACGAACTCGACGCCTATGGCGTGCCGGTCGCCAACATCCATTATGACGACCACCCGAACGACCTGAAGCTGCGCAGCCACGGCTACAAGGTGCTGACCTCGATCCATAAGGCGGCCGGGGCCAAGCGCTCGGTGGAGGCGCCGGCCTATCCCGCGAGCCACAATCTCGGCTCCAATCGCATGGCGGGTAAGGCCGAGGACGGCGTGCTCGACGGCCATGGCCGGGCGTGGGAGGTGCCGAACCTGTTCATCGCCGACGGCTCCAATTTCGCCACCGGCGGCGCCTGCAACCCGACGCTTACCATCGTCGCACTGGCGATCCGGCAGGCGGATTTCATGGCCGGTCGGATGGCGGCGGGCGAGCTGTGAGGCGTGTCGCCGCCTGAACAAGGCCGCTGTGACATGTCCGACGACTTCACCGAACCGACGCTCGCTTACTGGCAGGAGCTGCATGACGCGGTTCCTGCCCGCTTCTCATCGGCACCGCCCTATCGCTACGGCTATCCCGTGCGGCTACCGGACGGGCGCATTCTCGTCCTGCCGCTGCGCCATCTGCCCGATGGCGAACACGCCGTGGCCTCGCTGATCGCCAACCAGGCGTCGCATGCGGTTGTGGCGGCGCTGACAGACGCCATGGCGGAGCGGGCGAGGGGGCTGCAAGCGGAACTCGTCGTCGGCCTGCCGACGCTGGGGCTCGCCTTCGCCGGGCTGGTGGCGGAACGGCTGGGCCAGTCCCGCTATGTGCCGCTCGGCTACTCGCGGAAGTTCTGGTACGTCGATGAGCTTTCCGAGCCGGTTTCCTCCATCACCTCGCCGGAGGCCGGCAAGCGTCTGCGGCTCGACCCCAATCTTTTGCCGCTCATCCAGGGCCGCCGCGTCGTGCTGGTCGACGACGCCATCTCGACGGGAGCGACCGCGATCGCCGCATGCCGCCTGCTCCAACGCGCCGGAGCGGAGATCGCCGGCATGGTGGTGGCGATGAAGCAGACCAATCGCTGGGTGGACGCGATGGCCGGCGTGCCGGTGCGCGCCGCCTATGGCTGCCCGCGCTTCGTGCGGCGCGAGGACGGATGGTGGCCGGAAGAGGGGACCGCGCCGGCGGTGCCCTAGGCCCGCGCCGCCGCGATCGCCTCCCACACGCGCGAGGGCGTGAGCGGCATGTCGAGCTCGGTGATGCCAAGCGGGGCGAGCGCATCGATCACCGCATTGACCAGGGCTGGCGGCGCGCCGATGGCGCCGGCCTCCCCAGCGCCCTTGATGCCGAGCGGGTTGGTGGTGCAGGGCGTGTTCTGCGTCGCCACAGAGAAGAACGGCAGGTCGTCCGCGCGTGGCAGGCCGTAATCCATGAAGGAGCCAGACAGCATCTGCCCGCTGTCGGGATCGTACACCACGCGTTCCAGCATGGCCTGGCCGACCCCTTGGGCGATGCCGCCATGGATCTGCCCGCTCAGCACCAGCGGGTTCAGCGTGCGGCCGAAATCGTCGACCACGGTGTAGCGCTCGATGCGAATGGCGCCGGTGTCGGGGTCGACCGCGACCTCGCACACATGCGCGCCATTCGGAAAGGTGCCGATCATCTGCTCGAAATCGCCGACGCCCATCAGCCCGCCGACCTTGGCCGCGATGTCGAGAAGGCCGACATGCCGGTTGGTGCCGGGCACGCGGAAGGCACCGTCGTCGAATTCCAGCTCGCGCTCGTCGACTTCCAGATGCCGCGCCGCCGCCGCGCTCGCCTTGGCCAGCACCGCGCCGTTCGCCAGCTTGAGTGCGCCGCCGCCATGGACCATGGAGCGCGAAGCCACCGTGCCGCCGGCGGAAGGGATGGGCTGGTCGGTGTCGCCTGTCTTCACCGTGATGCGCTCGGGATCGATGCCGAGCGTCTCCGCGGTCATCTGCACATAGGTGGTCTCGTGGCCCTGTCCGGTCGACTGCGTGCCGACATGCACGGTAACGCGGCCATCCCTATGGATTTCCACCGCCGCGCCTTCCTTGCCGGGCACGCCGGTGCGCTCGATGTAATAGCCGAGGCCGATCCCACGCAGGAGGCCGTCGGTGCTCGCGCGACGCGCCGAAAAGCCCTGCCAGTCAGCCTTTTCCAGCGCGCTGCGCATCACATGGGCGAAGTCGCCGGAATCGTAGCTGACGCCGGTCGCCGTCTTGTGCGGCATGGCCTCGGGCGCGATCATGTTGCGGGCGCGCAGTTCCTCCGGCGGGAGGCCCAGCTCACGCGCCGCCTTGTCGACGATGCGCTCGATCAGATAGGCGGCCTCCGGCCGGCCGGCGCCGCGATAGGCGTCCATCGGCGCGTTATTGGTGTAGGCGATGCGCACATCGGTGGCGACGACAGGTATGTCGTAGACGCCCGGCGCCATGGGCGGCCCGGACAGCGTCGGGCAATAGACGCCGAAGGCGGACAGCGCGCCGCCGGCGCTCGCCAGCGTCTCCACCTTCAGCGCGGTGAAGCGGCCTTCCGCGTCGAGGCCGAGCCAGGCTTTCGAGGCGTTGTCCCGGCCCTGTGTATCGGAGAGGAAAGCCTCCGCGCGGCTCGACTGCCAGCGCACGGGACGCCCCAGCTTGCGCGCGGCATAGAGCACCAGCGCCTGCTCGGGGTAAGGCACAGCCTTCATGCCGAAGCCGCCACCGACATCCGGGGTGATGACGCGCAGCTTCGCGGCGGGTAGGCCGAACACGCCCTCGAACATGAAGTCGCGGATCATGTGGCTGCCCTGCGAGCCGGTGACGAGAGTGAAGCCCTCGCTTTCGGCGTCGTAGAGTCCGATGGCGTTGCGCGGCTCCATGGAGGCGACGACGATGCGATTATTGACCAGTGCGAGTTCGACCACGCGGTCGGAAGCCTCGAGCGCGGCGTCCGCCGCCGCGATGTCGCCGAGCCGCCAGTGCAGGGCGAGATTGCCCGGCGCTTCCGCGAAAAGCTCGGGCGCGCCCTCGGCCAATGCGTTTGCGGGCTCGACCACGGCCGGCAGGTCTTCAATGTCCAGCGTCACCGATTCCGCCGCCTCCAGCGCGGCGCGGGCGGAATTGGCGACAACGAAGGCGACGGGCTCGCCGAGATAGCGCACCTTGCCGCTCGCCAGCAGCGTATGCGCGGGCAGCGGCATGGGCTCGCCCTCCGCATGGTCGAGCACGATGATGACCGGCAGCGCGCCGATGCCGTCGGCCGCAAGATCGGCTGCGGTGTAGACGGCGAGCACATCATCCATCTCGCGCGCCATGGTGGCGTCGACGCCGTTGAGAATGCCGTGCGCGACGGGCGCACGAACGACGGCCGCATAAAGCTCGCCCTCATAGCGGAAGTCGTCGGTGAATCGGCCCGTCCCGGTGATGAAGCGCATGTCCTCGACACGCCGGAAGGGCTGGCCAACACCGAATTTCATCGTTTCCGCTCCATGTCGTCCGCCTTGCAGTGCCGCCGACGCTCCCGGTGGCTTGCCTGCATATTGGCCAATGATACTATTTGTGCAAAGATCAGCACATATCGTGCGATAATGTCTATATCGGAATAAGATAGCTTATCGCATGAGACGTTCTGCCGGGGGAGTTCATGGTCGGCCCGCACGCTGTTGACGAGCAGAAGGCGAAGGCACGCGGTGTCGGCGCGTCCATTCCACGCAAGGAGGATGCCCGCCTCCTTGAGGGGCGCGGACGGTTCATCGGCGACATGCGATTTCCGGGCCAGCTGGAAGCTGCCTTCGTGCGCTCGACGCTCGCCCATGCCCGCATCCGGGCGATCCACATTCCCGCCCATCTGAAGGGCCGCGCCTTCACCCATGCGGACATGGTGGGCGTGAAGGACATCCTCGCCAAAACCGGCCTGCCGGGCTTTCGCATCTCCGCCCAACCCTCGCTGGCGAGCGACAAGGTGCGCTTCGTCGGCGAGCCGGTGGCGATGGTGCTGGCCGAGACCCGCGCCGAGGCCGAGGATCTCGCCGAACAGATCAGCGTCGACTACGAGGAGCTGCCCGCCAATTTTGACATGCTGCGCGCTGTCCTTCCCGAGGCCGCGCGCATCCATGACGACTGGCCTGACAACGCCTTCCTGATCTCGCAGATCGACCGCGGGTTCGACGCGGGGCTGGCCGACGCGCCGATCAAGGTGACGCGCGAGGTGCGCACCAGCCGGCAGTGCATGGCGCCGCTGGAGGGCAAGGGCTGCATCGCCGTGCATGAGCGGCACACCGAACAGCTGCACCTTTGGACCTCGACGCAGATGCCGCACATCGTGCGCTCGGGGCTGGCGGAATGCCTCGGGCTGGACGAGCGCCGGATCCGCGTCGTGGCGCCCGATGTCGGCGGCGGTTTCGGCTGGAAGGGCCTCTTGCAGCCGGAGGAAGTCTGCTGCTCCTGGGCGGCCCTCAAGCTCGACCGTCCCATCAAGTGGCTGGAGGACCGGCGCGAGCACCTGATCGCCGCTGCCAATTGCCGTGAGCATCATTACGTCATGACCGCCTATGCCGACGCTGAAGGCATGCTGCTCGGCTTTGAGGCGGTGGCGCATGTCGATGCCGGCGCCTATTCGGTCTACCCGTTTTCGGCCTGCCTCGAAGGCGCGCAGATCGTTTCCAACCTGCCAGGGCCGTACAATGTGCCGGCCTATCGCTGCCGCGCGACCTCCGTGTGTTCCAACAAGCCGCCCATCGTGCCCTATCGCGGCGTCGCCCGCACCGGGGTGTGCACGGCGATGGAGCTGATGATCGACGCCGTCGCCCGCGCCGCCGGCCGCGATCCCTATGAGGTGCGCCTCGCCAATCTGGTGCGGCCGGAGCAGATGCCGTTCACCTCGATCACCGGCAAGGCGTTCGACATGGGCGATTATCCCGCGAGCCTTGTTCGCGCACATGAGATGATCGGCCATGCGGCGGTGCGTGCGCGCCAGAAGCAGGGCGAGGCGGATGGGCGGCGCATCGGCATCGGCTACGCCACCTATTGCGAGCAGGGCGCGCACGGCACCTCGGTCTATCACGGCTGGGGAATTCCCATGGTGCCGGGCTTCGAGCAGTGCGGCGCGCGGCTGACGCCGGACGGCACGCTGGAGGTGCGGGTGGGCAACCAGAGCCACGGCCAGTCCATGGAGACGACGCTGGCGCAGATCGCCTGCGAGATTCTCGGCATCGACCCGGACCTTGTGAACGTCATCCATGGCGACACGGCGATGACCCCCTATTCCACCGGCACCTGGGGCTCGCGCTCGGCGGTGATGGCGGGCGGGGCGGTGGCGAGCGCCTGCGAGAAGCTGGCCGAGCGCATCAGGCGCATCGGCGCGCATCTGCTGCAGGCACCGCTCGAGGCCGTGCGCATCGAGGATGCCCGGGTGATCGGGCCTTCCGGCTCGGTCAGCTTCAAGGAGGTGGCGTTCACCTTCTACCGCGCGCCACAGAACCTGCCTCTGGACGCCGATCCGGACGGGCTCGACCTCGTCGCCGGCTATCGACCGGCCGTCGACACCGGCACGTTCTCCTATGCCAGCCATGCCTGCGTGGTGGCGGTGGAGCCCGACACCGGCGAGGTCGAGATCCTCGACTATGTCATCGTCGAGGATGGCGGCGTGTTGCTGAACCCGATGGTGGTGGACGGCCAGATCTATGGCGGCACCGCGCAGGGCATCGGCACCGCGCTCTATGAGGAGATGGTCTATGACGAGAACGGCCAGCCGCTCGCCTCGACCTTCGCCGATTATCTGCTGCCAGGTGCCGGCGAGATGCCCGATGTGCGCATCGCCCATATGGAAACGCCTTCGCCGAACACGAGGTTCGGCCAGAAGGGCATAGGCGAGGGCGGGGCCATCGCGCCGCCGGCGGCCATCGGCAATGCGATCAACGACGCGCTGGCCGATCTCGGTGTCGAGCTGACCTTCTCGCCGATGACCCCGCGCCGGGTGCGCGAGGCGGTCGAGGCGGCGCGGGCGGGGAGGACGGCCTCGTGAAGCCGGCGCCTTTCGATTATCTGCGGCCCACGGACCTTGCCGAGGCCTCTGCCGCGCTGGCCGATGGCAACGCCAAGCCGGTATCCGGCGGGCAGAGCCTCGGGCCGATGCTGAACCTTCGGCTCGCCCGGCCTTCGCTGCTGGTCGATGTGGCGAAGCTTCCGGAAGCGCGGCGCGTCGAGGAGCAGGCGGACGGCATCCTTTACGGCGCCGCCATCACCCATGCCGAGTTCGAGGACGGCGCGGTGCCGGACCCGACGCCGGGCTTCCTCGCCCGCATCGCCCATGGCATTGCCTATCGCGCGGTGCGCAATCGCGGCACCATTGGCGGTAGCCTTGCCCATGCCGACCCGGCGGCGGACTGGCCGACCACGCTTGCCGCACTCGGCGCGGTGGTGCATCTCGCCGGCCCGGCGGGGCGGCGGACGCTTCCCGTCGAGGACTTTATCCTCGGTGCCTTCGAGACCGCGCTTGCCGGCGGTGAGATTATCACCGGCGTGTTCGTGCCGCGCGCCTCCTCCTCGGCGCGCTTCGGCTATCGCAAGTCCTGCCGGAAGGTCGGCGAGTTCGCGGAAGCCATGTGTGCCGTGCTGTCCGACCCCGCGCGCGGCGTGCATCGCCTCGTCATTGGCGCCACCGAGGCGCGCCAGCTTGTGAATCAGGATGCCAGCCAGCTGATTCAACATCCTGACATTGCTGATGAAGTTCTGCGTGAAGCAGGCCTCGCCGGCGACCCCGCCACCTTCCGCCTGCGCCGGGCTGTGATCCGTCAGGCCATCGCCGCGCTGGAGACTGAGGGCCTGCCCGCATGAAGCCGATCCGCCTCGAGATTAATGGCCGCACCATCGAAAGCGCGGTCGAGCCGCGCCAGAGTCTGGCCGATTTCGTCCGCGAGGAACTGCTGCTGACCGGCACGCATCTGGGCTGCGAGCACGGCGTGTGCGGTGCCTGCACTGTCCTGGTCGACGGTGCGCCCGCGCGGTCCTGCATCGCCTATCCCGTCGCGCTCGACGGGGCGCGCATCACCACCATCGAAGGGCTCGCCGACGATCAGGTCATGGAGCGGCTGCGCGCGGCCTTCACCCGCGAGCATGGGCTGCAATGCGGCTTCTGCACGCCGGGCATGCTGGTGATGGCCCGCGACATCGTGCTGCGCCGGCCGGGCCTCGACGACGCAGCGATCCGCCATGAGTTGGCGGGCAATCTGTGCCGCTGCACGGGCTATACCGGCATCATCCGGGCTATCCGCGCTGTCGCGCTGGAGCGGGCAGGTGAGACGCCCGTGGTGACGCGCGGCTGCGCCGTGGCGCCGCCCGTGCAGGTCTCGCCGCTCACCCTGCCGGTGGCGCCCTCGCGGATCGCCGCCGCCGCACCCGCACGGGTGGTCGATGCCGCGCCGGTCGCGATGGCAGACGCTGCGCCCGAGCCGCTGCGCAACCCGGTGGAACTGGTTGAGGCGTTCGACGTGCCGGCGCCGCGCCGAGATGTATGGGCTCTGTTCCAGGACCCGGCCCGCGTCATCGCCTGCCTGCCCGGCGCGCGGCTGGTCGCGCCGTCGGATGGGCGGTCGATCGCGGCCGAAATGGTGGTGAAGCTCGGTCCGATGCAGGCTGCCTTCGGCGGCGCGGGCATCATCATTGCCGATCCCGACAACTGGTCCGGCACCATTCATGGGCGCGGCGTGGACGCGCGGAGCGCCAGCCGGGTGCAGGCACGGCTGGCTTATCGGCTGGAGGAGATCGCGGACGGCGCCGGCACGCGGGTGCGCGTCGAGGTCGCCTATGTGCTGCAGGGGCCGCTGGCGCAGATGAGCCGGGGCGCCATTGCCCGCGACCTTGCCGCGCGCCTCACCGCCGCCTTCGCCGCCAATCTCGGCGCGGCGTTGAGGGGCGAGGCGCCAGTCGCCGCCAGCGCGCCGCTCGACGCCGGCTCGCTGTTGCTGGCGGTGTTGAAAGGCTGGTTGAAGCGGGTGTTCGGAGGCGCCTGAGCCGGTGAATCATCCTGTGCGCCGGCGCAGCTAAGTCGCGGAATCAAACTGTTTAAAGCACGGCGCAAGCCGCTGATGCGACTCGCGCTTTCGGCTTCAGCCCAGCAGGTCGATATCCAGTTGAACGCAGTCGCCGCGATAGATGATGTCGGCGACATAAACCACGACGTCATTGTCATCGACGACCACGAGGTGCGCCTCAACCGTGGGGAAGCCGATGCCGATGGCGAGCAGGTTCGCCACGCGCGGTTCCACCGTGCCGACGATGAAGGACTGGCGGGCCTTCTTCACCTTCAGCTCCCCGGCAGCTTCCAGCGTGGCGATGACCGCGATGGTCGGCTCGCGCTCAAAGCGGGTGGGGGCGAGGTCGAACAGCCGCGCGTCGAAATGCACCCGCGCGAAGGAATAGGGCTGCCCCCGCCGCGACTGCACGCTTTCGAGATAGCGGTATTGCGGGGCGGCCGTCCCGTCTTCCGCGCGGATGGCGGGCGCGGGCGGGTGGCTCGGCACGGGCAGGAAGCGCGGCACGTTGGCGCCGATGGTGCCGGCGAGCGAGCGCCATTTCAGGTCCAGCTTGAGCCAGCGCTTCTCCTCGACCGAACCGGAGACGAAGGTGCCCTTGCCCTGGATGCGGCGGACCAGCCCCTCGCTCTGCAGCACCTCCACCGCCTGCCGGACGGTGACGCGGGCGACGCGGAACTCCGCTTCCAGCTCCTGCAGTGTCGAGATCTTTTCGTTCGGCCCCCAGACGCCGTCCTCGATGCGTCGGCGGATGACACCGGCGATCTGCAGATAGCGCGGGACCGGGCTGCGGCGGTAGTCGGGGCTGGCCAGCGCGGCCGAGGCATCCTTGAGCATAGCGGCATCAATTCCCGTGGCCGGCACATCATGGCCGGTCAGATTCGGTCGAAAGTTCCTATCTTCAGTATCATGTAATCCTATCTGTTGCGCCGCGCCGCTAGTCGCTTTCCCGGCCTGAGACGACGCCAGAGATCAGATTTTCGCCCATCAGGGCGGCGAGGTCGATCTCGGCCGCCGCCCGCACCGGCGAGAGCGTGCGCAGCAGGCGCGCGATGTCCCGCTCCTGCGTGCGCCGGGCCTCCTCGGCCTCTGCGACGCTGACGGCCTGGAAGCGTATCTGCGCGCCCGGCAGCAGGCGCCCGGCAGCCGGCAGATCGGCGGAGATCACCGTCGCCACTTTTGCATAGCCGCCTATGGTCTGGTGGTCCGCGAGCAGCACGATGGGCAGCCCCGAGCCGGGCACCTGGATCGAGCCGGTGGCAATGCCGTCGGAGACGATGTCCGCGCTGACCCGGAAGGCCAGCGCCGTTCCCTCCAGCCGCATGCCCATGCGGTCGGCCTCGCGCGAGACGCGATAGGGGGTGCCGAGGAAAGTGGCGAGCCCTTCCTCGGTGAACGCGTCCTGCTGCGGGCCGAGCACGACGCGCAGCAATCCGGAAAAGCCGAGCGCGGGTGGGGAAGGCAGCTCAAGACACGGACCCGCCGGTGTCCCGCCGCCAAGGCCGAGCGTGTCGCCAGCCGCCAGCGCGCGGCCTTCATGGCCACCGAAGCGGCCCTTGAGATCGGTCGCACGCGCGCCGAGCACCTGGGGAACATCGATGCCGCCGGCGAAAGCGAGAATGGCGCACCCGCTCTGATCGAGGGACCCGACGCGCACGCTGGCGCCGTCCGGCACATCTATGGCGCGCCAAGCGGGGTAGCGGCGGATACCGTCATGAGTGGTGACCTCGACGGATGTCTGTGCTCCGGCCACCGCGAGGCGGATGCCGCCGCCGGCAACCGTGAAACTTGGCCCGGCGAGGCGGATTTCGAGTGCTGCGGCGTCGTCGCCATTGCCGACCAGAGCATTGGCGAGGCGCAGCGCGGTGGTGTCGAGCGCGCCGCAGACCGGCACGCCGAACGCCTGAAAGCCGGTGCGGCCGAGATCCTGCACCGTGGTCTGCGGGCCTGGCTGCAGTATCGTAAGCCGCGCGCTCATACCGCTGCCTCGCAGACCGGCTCATAGCGTCCCTCGTCTACGGCCTGCCGGATCGCCGCGTGCTCGGCGGCCTCAACGGGCACGAAGCGCACGCCATCGCCCGGCGAGAACAGGGTGGGCGGCGTCTGTGCAGGATCGAAAAAGCGCAGCGGCGTGTGGCCGATCAGCCGCCAGCCGCCGGGGGATTCCACGGGGTAGATGCCGGCCATGCGCTGGGCGATGGCGACCGAGCCGGCTGGCACGCGCACGCGGGGGATAGTGAGGCGCGGCAGCTCGAGCTCGACGGGCAAATCGCCGAGATAGGCGAAGCCCGGCAGAAAGCCCTGCACATAGACCCGGAACAGCGTGCCGGCATGGAGCGCCACCACCTCGTCCTCGGAGAGGCCGGTTGCCGCCGCGACGTCGGACAGATCCGGGCCGGCCTCGCCGCCATAAAGCACCGGAATGCGCCAGACGCGGCGTGGTGCTTCAAGCACGGCCTCGCCCAGTTCCAGCTGCGCCAGCCCGGCTTGCAGTTCTGCCGCCGAGGTACGGCGGGGATCGTAATGCACCAGCAGCGATCGGAAGGTCGGGACTGTTTCCGTCACCCCCTCCAGCGCCGCATCCGAGATGAGGGCGGCGGTGCGGTGGACGAGGGCGTTAACCTCCGGCGCGATGCGCGCGCCGAATTCGATGGCGAAGGCGGTGTCGCCCACGTCGAGAAAGCGCGCCAGCGTGCCGATCCGCCGGTCCCTGTCGTCCCGTTCCGTCACCTTCAGCCCTTCAATCACCCTGCACATCAAACATACTAATGTTAGTATCTTTGAGCTTGAATTCCATTATCATTTAATGTGTTAATGTCTCATTCAAATGGATCGAGGGAGACAGCGTCGTGGCTCAGCGTATCAATATCAATGCCGATATGGGCGAGGGCTACGGGCACTATAAAATCGGCAATGACGACGAGATCCTGAAGATCGTGCAGAGCGTCAATGTCGCCTGCGGCATGCATGGCGGCGATGCCACGGTGATGCGCGATGTCTGCCTCAAGGCGAAGGCGAACGGGGTCTCCATCGGGGCGCATCCCGGCTTCAACGACCTCTGGGGCTTCGGGCGCCGGCAGATCCGCATGAACGCGAATGATCTCGAATATCTCGTTGCCTACCAGCTCGGAGCGCTGGCCGGAATGGCCGCCTATGCCGGGGTGAAGGTGACGCATGTGAAGCCGCATGGCGCACTGAACAATATGTGCGCGGTGGACCGCGACTACGCGCTGGCCATTGGCCGCGCGATCAAGACGGTCGACGACACGCTGTATTATCTCGCTTTGTCCGGCACCGAGATGGAGACGGCGGCGCTGGAGGTCGGCGTGCCGCTGGCGCGCGAAGCCTTCATCGATCGCCTCTATGAGGATGATGGCAATCTGCGCTCACGCACCAATGCCGACGCGATGATCCGCGATCCGAAATTCGCGGCGGAACGTGTCGTGCGCATGGTGCTCGACGAGGAGATCATCTCGATCAACGGCAAGAAGATGCCCACCAAGTTCGATTCGCTCTGCGTCCATGGCGACGAGCCGACCGCCATCGCCGTTGCCGCCGCGTGCTGCGATGCGTTGCGCGCGGCGGGCGTCGAACTGGTCACCCTGCCCGAGCTGATGAAGGCCTGAGGCGATGGCTGTGGCGGGGAAACTGCCCGGCCGCGACGCCGCCCTCGCGCTCGCCAACGAGGTCGACCTCGCCGGGCTGATGCGGGAGGCCTCGCGGCTGCGCGACGACGGGTTCGGCGCAACCGTCACCGTCTCGCGCAAAGTGTTCATCCCGCTTACTCAGCTCTGCCGGGATGTCTGCCACTACTGCACCTTCGCCCACCCGCCGCGGAAAGGGCAGCGCGCCTTCCTGACCCCCGAGGAGGTGCTTGAGATCGCGCGCGCTGGCGCCCGCGTCGGGTGCGACGAGGCGCTCTTCACCCTCGGCGACAAGCCGGAACTGCGCTACGCCGTGGCGCGCGAGGAACTGGCCGCGCTCGGCTACGCCTCGACGCTGGACTACCTCGCCGCCATGGCCGCGCTGGTGCTGAAGGAAACCGGCCTGCTGCCGCACCTCAATGCAGGGGTGATGGAGGAGGCGGACCTTGTTCGCCTGCGCGGTGTTTCCGCCTCGCAGGGCACCATGATCGAGACGACGGCCGGGCGGCTCTCCGCGCGCGGCGGCCCGCATTTCGGCTCCCCCGACAAGCTGCCGGCGGTGCGCCTCGCAACGCTTGAGGCGGCGGGGCGGGCGAAGGTGCCGTTTACCACGGGCCTGCTGATCGGCATTGGCGAGACGCGGGCCGAACGTATCGAGGCGCTGCTGGCCATTCGCGATAGCCATATCCGGCAGGGCCATGTGCAGGAAGTCATCATCCAGAACTTCCGCGCCAAGGCCGGAACGAAGATGGCGCACGCGCCGGAGCCCTCGCTGGAAGACCATTTGTGGACCGTCGCGGTGGCGCGGCTGGTGCTCGGCCCGACAATGTCGATCCAGGCGCCGCCAAACCTGCAGCCGGAGGGGCTGAAGGCGCTGATCGAGGCCGGCATCAATGATTGGGGCGGCGTCTCCCCGGTCACACCGGACCATGTGAACCCGGAAGCGCCCTGGCCGGCGCTGTCGGCGCTCGGTGTCGCCACCGCCCGCGCCGGCAAGGTGCTGTCGCCGCGTCTGGCGGTCTATCCCGCCTATATCGAGGCGCGCGCCCGCTGGCTCGATCCCTCTGTCGCGCCGCTCGTGCTGCGCCGGGCGGATGGCGCCGGGCTGGCGCATGAGAGCGCCTGGCGGGTGGGCGAGGAGGAACGCACGAGCATCGTCGATTGGCCGGCGGCGCCGGCGCTTGCCGGAGCGGACCGCGCGCTCGATGCCATTTTCGACAGGGCCTTCGAGGGCCGCGAATTGTCCGAGCCCGAGATCGTCACGCTGTTCGATGCGCGGGGCAGCCGGGCGCAACGGGTGTTCGAGGCGGCGGATGCGCTGCGGCGGGAGAGCGTCGGCGACACGGTGTCCTACGTCGTTACCCGCAACATCAACTACACCAATGTCTGCGCGTATAAATGCGGCTTCTGCGCCTTCTCGAAGGGGCGCGCGCACGCGCATCTGCGCGGAAAGCCTTATGAGCTGGACCTTGGCGAGATCCAGCGGCGTACCCGCGAGGCATGGGCGCGCGGGGCGACCGAGGTGTGCATGCAGGGCGGCATCCACCCGGATTTCTCCGGCGAGACCTATCTCGCCATCCTTCGCGCGGTGAAGGCGGCGGTGCCGGAGATGCATGTGCATGCCTTCTCCGCGCTGGAGGTGCGCCACGGCGCGGCCACGCTCGGCCTGCCGGTGGCGGAATTCCTGGGCCGGCTGAAAGAGGCGGGGCTCGGCAGCCTGCCCGGCACGGCGGCTGAAATCCTCGACGACGAAGTGCGGGCCCTTATCTGCCCGGACAAGCTGGACACCGCCGAATGGCTGGAGACGATCGCAGCCGCCCATCGCGCCGGCCTGCGCACGACATCGACCATCATGTTCGGCCATGTCGACGGCTACCGGCACTGGGCGCGCCATCTGCTGCGCCTGCGCCGCCTTCAGGCCGAAACCGGCGGCATCACCGAATTCGTGCCGCTGCCCTTCCTGCACATGGAAGCGCCGCTCTATCTCAAGGGCGGCACGCGCGCGGGTCCGAGCCGGCGCGAGGCGCTGCTGATGCACGCCGTGGGGCGGCTCGCGCTCAACCCGCTCATTCCCAACATACAGGCGTCGTGGGTGAAGCTGGGCGAAGGCGGCATCGTCGCGGCGCTAAAGGCCGGCGCTAACGATATTGGCGGCACGCTGATGGATGAATCGATCAGCCGCGCCGCCGGCGGCATGCACGGGCAGGAATTCCCGCCCGACCGCATGGAGGCGGCGATCCGCGCGGCCGGGCGCGAGGCGCGCCAGCGCACCACTCTCTATGGCGAGGCCCCCTCGCGGCAGAAGCAGCGCTCCTACGCCGCCGATCCGCTGAGCCCGCGACAGGAGCCGGCGGCGGAGAAATTCGCGAAGGTGGGGAGCCTCGCCACCCTGCGGGGCTGAGGGCGCGCGCCGCGGATCGTCTGGCCTCTTGACCCGGCTGGCCGCGCGGCGTTCCCTTAAGTCAAGACGGCATGGATGCCGCTTGGGGGAACGCCATGCACGGACATCATATTGGTTCGCTGGTCTGGAAAGGCGCACTGGTGCTGATCACCATCTGGCTGGTGATCAAGCTGTTCAGCGCCTGAGCGTCCCTGCCTCTCGGCAGGCGTTCGCGACTACTTTCGCAGCAGCGGCAGCACCTCGTGGGCGAGAAGGTCTATCTGCTCCTTCTCATAGCGCCACGGAACGAAGACGATCTTCTTCACGCCGGTCTCGATATGCCGGGCGATCTGCTCCGCACATTCCGCCGGTGTGCCGACGATGGCGCTGTCGAAGGTCGATTGCGAGCCCTTCGAGAGGTCCCATTCGGCGTTGAGCCACTCCGTCATCTTCGCCTGCCCGACGTCGCGCGGGCCTACATAGATCGGCAGCTGGTTCAGGCTGTAGAGCGAGGCCGGGTCGCGGCCGGCTTCCTCGGCATAGGCCGAGATCTTCGCCCACGCCTCGGTATAGCCCTCCGGCGTGTAGAAATAGGTCAGCCAGCCATCGCCCTTGGTGGCTGCGCGCTTGAGCACCACGTCGACATAGCCGCCGATAAGGATCGGCGGGTGCGGCTTCTGCACCGGCTTGGGAAACATCACCGCGTTGCGCAGGTTCAGTTCGTCCCATTCGCCGGTGACCGAATCCTCGGTCCACAGTCGCCTCAATATGTCGAGGTTGCGGTCCATCACCTTGCCGCGCCGCTCATAGGGAATTCCGACGGCGTCGAATTCGCGCTTGTACCAGCCGACCGCCGCGCCGAGCATCAGCCGGCCGTTGGAAATGAGGTCGAGCGAGGAAAGCTGCTTGGCGAGGATGACCGGGTTGCGCAGCGGCAGCACCAGCACGCCGGTGCCGATCTTGATGGTTTTGGTCCGCGCCGCCACCGCCGTCAGCAGCGACAGCGAGTCGATGATCGGGAAATTCGGGTCGGTGCCGAGCAGGATGTGGTCCCACACCCAGAGCGAGGAGAAGCCAAGCTCCTCCATGCGCACGCCATAGTCGATCAGCGCCCCCGCATCCGGCATTTCCGGGAAGCGGGTGAAGTTGCGCATCGCGATGCCGAAGGAGACGGGAGCGGGCATGGGCTTATCCTTTTCAGGGCGTCATCCCGGCCGACGCGCGTAAGCGCGGAGAGCCGGGATCATCATCAGAACGCGGCACGCGATCCCGGCTTTCGCTGTGCTCGGCCGGGATGACGCAGGCGGCAAGGGAGGCTCACGCCGTGTAGAGCCGCGCGGGGTCGAGTTCGCGCAAAATGGCGAGTTCGTTCGGGGTCGGCGCTTCGGTGGTCGGCACGTCGGCCGGCACCGGCAGCTCGAAGCCGGTATTGGCCTTGATCGTCTCCGCCGACACGCCGGGGTGCAGGGCGAGCACGGTCATGGCGCGGCTCGTCTCGTCAAAGCCGAGGATGCCCATGTCGGTGACGACGCGGAACATGCCGCCCGCCGGCAAGCCACGTTCCGCGCGGGTCTGGCCGCCATCGAGGAAGCCGGGCGAGGTGATGAAGTCGACCTTTTCCACGAAGCGGCGCTTCTCGTGCTTCATGGCGACGATCATGTCGGCCAGCGAGGCGATGTCGTTGCCGCCGCCGGTGCCGGGCAGGCGGATCTTCGGGTTGGCGGGATCGCCGATGAAGGAGGAGTTGAGGTTGCCGAAGCGGTCGATCTGCGCGCCGCCCATGAAGCCGACATCGACATAGCCGCGCTGCAGCATCAGCAGCACCTCGGTGATCGACACCAGCATGTTGGCGCGCCGCGTGCAGCGCTGCTCATTGGTGGAGGGCGGCAGCTTGCCGGCCTCGACGAAGGGGCCGATCACCCCACCCTCGAACAGGATGGTGAGGCCCGGCGCATGCGTCTTCTGCGCCAGGATCGCCGCCAAGAGCGGGATGCCGACGCCGGCGAACACGGTCTGCCCGTCCTTAAGCAGGCGGGCACTCATGACGCCAAGCAGTTCGGAGCCGGTGTAGGCCGGCACGGCGGAAAGCGCGGGAGTGCTGCGTGTGGCTTCAATCGTCATAAATGCCACTCCCGCGGCGCTGGGCGTCGATCAGTTCGGCCATGCCGATGCGGCTGAGATAGTCCGCCCAGTCCTTCGGCTCGTGATAGAAGCGCTCGAGATAGGCGGCGGCGCCCGCTTCCGGATCGCGCGCGGTCATCTGCGCATACATGTCCATATGGCTGTAGAACGGCTCATAGAGGCCATAGCACTCGTGCGGGGCGCAGCCGAACGGCACCTCGACCACGGCGTCGACGGTGAAGAAGCCGATCTTGGTCTGGTCCGGGTGGCGGCGGATCTGGTCGTTGGAGACGACGCGCTCGGTGGTGAGGATCACCCGGTTGGCGGCCATCGCGATGTCGATGTCCATGAAGGTGAGCCCGTCGAGCTGGGCGTTGCCATAGGCGTCGCAGCGCTGGACATGGATGATGGCGACGTCCGGGTTCAGCGCCGGCACCAGCAGCAGTGTCTCGCCGGTGAACGGGCACTCCATGGTTTTGGCGCTGGCGAAGGCGGGGTCCGCAGGGCCGGTGTCGCCGTCCACCCGACCAAGCACGTCCGAGCCGAGCATGGAGCGCATCGGCATGAAGGGCACGCCCATGGCGCCGGCGCGGTAGCGCAGGCCCATCGCCATGTGGCTCCATTCCTCGAAGCGGGCCCGCCCGCTCTCGGTATAGGCGCGCATGACTTTCGACACGCCCCACACGATGCCCTGGCTGAACCAGCTCGTAATCAGGTGCTGCGACAGCCGCGAGGCGTAGAAGATGTCGCCCTCGGTCGACATGATCGAGCGCGAGACGGTGAGGCCGCTTTTCTGCGCCCGCACCAGCGCCCAGATCATGGCGAAGGGCGTGCGCGAGGCGGTGCAGCCGCCGACCGCGAGGTGGTCGCCGTCCTGCACCAGCCTCGCGGCCTCCTCCAGCGACATCACCTTGTCGCGCAGGCTGCGGTCACGCGCCTTGGTGCGCTGGCGGAGTTCGGAATAGGCGAGGGGCATCGTCACAAGGGGCTCCTCACGCGGCATCGGCGATGCCGACATCGCGGTTCATGCGGTCGATCAGCTCGTCGAAGATCGGGAGCGAGGCGGCGAGACCCTTCCAGAACGACTGGTGGCGACGGCGGTCGAAATCTTCCACCGAAATGCCCTGCTGCTCGACCCAGGTGTAATAGCCAAGATTGAACACGCGCTGGCGGTCCCGGTGGTCCAGTTCCAGCACATGGTCGGCATCGCCGCCGAGCAGATGCTGGCCGAATGCTTCCGCCGCATCGATCTGGTCGTAGCGGCCGCCCTTGCGGGCGAGATGGCCGGCGAGTTCGCTGGGGTAAAGCTCGGCGCCATCCGTGGCGACGGTGATGATGACGTCGGTCTCGGAGAGATCGAGCCGGCGGGCGGTCTTGATCGCCGCCAGCACATTGCCGATGCCCGACAGACCGAGCTTGGACAGACCCTCAATGGTCGCGACATCAATGCCGCGCCGTTCCGCGAGATAGGCCTTGCCGGCCGCCGAGCCGAACAGCAGCGCGAGGTCGTCCGTAGCGGCGTCCGAAACGCCGGCAATCAGGTCGGTATTGGTGACGTTGTGGATCAGCGGGACGTGCTTGTCGCCGATGCCCTGGATGTTGTGCTCGCCGAAGCCGTTATAGAGCAGCGTCGGGCACTCCTCCGGCTCCATGGCGACAATGCGCGCGCCGTACTTCTCCTTCAGCCAGTCGCCGGCGCCGATGGTGCCGGCCGAACCGGTGCCCGCCACGAAAGCGGCGAGGCTGAGCGAGCCGGAGGCGTTCAGCGCCTCGAACAGCGTGCCCGCCGCGGCGCCGGTGATGGAGTAGTGAGCGAGGTAGTTCGGGAATTCGGAGAACTGGTTGAGGATGAAATTGCCCTCGTCCTTCGCCATCTCGGCGCAGGCGTCATAGATCTCCTTCACATTCGATTCCGTGCCCGGCGTGCGAACGATGTCGGACGGGTCCGTTACCCACTGCTCCAGCCAGTTGAAGCGTTCTGCGCTCATGCCGCCTGGCAGCACGGCGACGCCATGGCAGCCGAGAATGCGCGAAATCGCGACGCCGCCGCGGCAGTAATTGCCGGTAGAGGGCCACACCGCGCGATGATGGGTGGGGTCGAACATGCCGGTGACGAGGCGCGGGGCAAGGCACGCATAGGCCGCCAGCACCTTGTGGGCGTGGATCATCGGGAAGTGCCGGCCCTGCAGTACGACGATGCGGGCGGCAACGCCGGTGACTGAGGAGGGAAGCTCGATGAAGGCGGGCACGCTGGTGCCACCGACGGTCATCGCATTGTTGAACCAGTGGACGCCGAACAGGTTTCGCGCATCCGGCGCGTTCCTGTCCGCCGCCTCGGCTTGCGCCCGCAAGGCTGGCGCGATGGTGCCGGGCGCGGCAAGCTCGGAGAAGCGCGGCAGCACGATGCCGCGGGCGCGCAGATGCGCCACGGTGCGGGCGTGGGTGCCGGTGTCGACGATCTGGGAGGGAAGCTCGAACGGGTTCATGCGCACTCTGTGAAGCTCGCGCGCCATCCGGCGCTGCATAAGCGATTTTCTATGATACTAATCATAGTACCAATGATGTAAATTCCTATTTATGCTCAACGGTGCAGAAGAGAGTTGGTGCGTGAATTTTATGCAGTGGCCGCCGCTCATGCAGGCATGAAGGGCAGCCGTCACGCCGCGCCCGGGCACCGGCGCGCGTAAAATGACGGCGTGGCCGGGCTTGGCACAGCCGTTGCTGGACGGGTGCATTCCGGAGCAGGGCAAGTGAGGCAATGAAAGCGCAAGGTGACATATGGATCTGACCGGCTCCCAGCGCATCGAGGCATCGCGCGAGGACGTCTGGCGCGCGCTCAACGATCCTGAAGTGCTGCGCCAGTGCATTCCCGGCTGTCAGGAACTGGTGCAGACCGCGCCGACCGCGTTCACCGCCAAGGTCGTGCTGAAGATCGGGCCGGTGAAGGCCACCTTCGCCGGCGCAGTGACATTGTCCGATCTCGATCCGCCGAACGCCTACCGCATCACCGGCGAAGGGCAGGGCGGCGTTGCCGGCTTCGCCAAGGGCGGGGCAAAGGTCTGGCTGGTGGAGGAGGATGGCGCCACCGTCCTCAACTATGAGGCGCAGGCCAATGTCGGCGGCAAGATCGCCCAGCTCGGCGCGCGACTGATCGAGAGCACGTCGAAGAAGCTGGCGGGCGAGTTCTTCGGCGCCTTCGGCCGGGTGCTGGCGCCGCCCGCGCCGGCCGACGCGACGCTGTGAAATCTGTGGCAGAGGCGACCGGGAGCAGCCGATGCAGACCATTACCCTGAACATCAATGGCGCGGCGGTGACCGCGACCGTCGATCCGCGCACCCTGCTGGTGCAGTTGCTGCGCGATGAACTGCGGCTCACCGGCACCCATGTCGGCTGCGACACCAGCCAGTGCGGCGCCTGCACGGTGCATCTCGACGGGCAGGCGGTGAAGGCCTGCGCGGTGCTGGCGGTGCAGGCCGATGGTGGCGACGTGCTGAGCATCGAGGGGGTCGGCACGCCCGAGGCGCTGCACCCGATGCAGGCGGCGTTCCGCGAGCATCACGGCCTGCAATGCGGCTTCTGCACGCCGGGC
>QFQD01000025.1 GCA_003241485.1 Ancylobacter novellus | reverse complement strand
CAATGCGCGCGCGGCCAATAGCGCGGCAGCGCGGCTCGATGCGGGCCTGCGCTTGATCGCGGGCGTCGAGGTGCAGGGCGCGGTGGAGGCGAACATGCTATTCGTCCGCCTGCCGCAGCCGATGATCGAGGGACTGCTGCGCCAAGGCTTCCGCTTCTACACCGACCGCTGGGGCCCGGGCGTGGTGCGCCTCGTCACCTCGTTCCTCACCACAAGCGAGGATGTCGACCGGCTGCTGTAGTCCAGCGCGGAGCGGATCTGCGCCCGGCTTGCCGGTCCGCCGAGGCACACCCGCACCGCCTCGGTTGCCGGCCCGCCAGCGGTGAAAGCGTCGCTCGCCACCACACCGATGCCGGTGGCGCGCATGTGGCCGACAAAGGCCGAGCGCGTCCACGGGGCCGGCAGTTCGATCCAGAGATTGAAACTCAGCGGGTCGGCGCGGAATGAGCCGGCGGGCAGGATCTCGCTGGCCAGCGCCTGCCGCGCCTGCGTCTCCGCGCGGATGAAGCGCAACAGCGTGTCGGCCGTGCCGTCCTCGATCCAGCGCGTCGCCAGGGCGGCGGTGAGCGGCGAGGTCATCACATTTGCCGTGCGCAGCGCCGCGGCGAAGGGGTAGCCCGAGCGCGCATCCGGAACCACGACATAGGCGGTGCGCAGCCCCGCGCCGATACACTTCGCAAGGCCGGCAATGTGCCAGGTCAGGTCCGGCGCGATGGCGGCGAGCGGCGCCGGTCCATGCGCGGGAATGAAGCCATAAGCGTCATCCTCGACGATCGGCACGCCGAAGCGCCGCGCCACCTGCGCGATCGCGGTGCGCCGCGCCTCGGGGATGGTGAGCGTGGTGGGGTTGTGCAGCGTCGGATTGAGGTACAGCGCCTTTGGCGCCAGCGTGCGGCAGGCTTCGGCGAACGCATCGGGATCGATGCCGTCATGGTCCATTGGCAAGCCATGCAGCTTGAGGCCGAGCTGCGCGGCCACCGCGCGGGCGCCGGGATAGGTGATCGCCTCGCACAGCACCGTGTCGCCGGGCTTCGCCAGCAGGCCGAAAATGCCGAGCAGCGCGGGATGCGCGCCGGGGGTCACAAAGATGCGCTCCTGCGAGGGCACCAGCGCGCGCCGGCCGAGCCAGGCGGAGGCCGCGTCCTTATCGCCCCGCGTGCCGCCAAAGCCCTGATAGCGCAGCAGCGCCACCAGATCGCGGCCCACTTCCGCCAGCCCCTCCTGCATGCGCTCGATGAGCGCGGGGTCGTCCGGCTCCGGCGGCAGGTTCATAGACAGGTCGACGGCGGACAGGCGCGGGGTGCTGGCGGGGCGCAGCTTGGGGCGCGGCGCGCCGACCACGAAGGTGCCCTGCCCGACCCGCGATTCGACGAGGCCGCGCTTCTGCGCCTCGACATAGCCGCGCGCCACCGTGGTGAAATCGATGTCGAGCCGGCTGGCGAGCTTGCGCTGCGGCGGCAGCCTGTCGCCGATGGCGAGCGTGCCGGCGCGGATGTCCTCTGCGATCAGGTCCGCGATGGCGAGGTAGCGTGGCTTGTCGGAGCGGGAGAGATCGGGAGTCCAGTCGGCCATGGTCGTTCCGTTCGCGACGAAAGGGCCAGCACGACGCTGGTGCCCGGATGCCGCCGTCTGCGCCAATCATAATTGACTGTATAATGTTGCACAGCCCGCCTGTCACCCTTGGTCCACAGTTTGCGTCATAGGTAAGAGTACCGAGCCTTTGCCGCCACGTGCCGCCCAAGCGTGCAGAACCCCGCCGCTTCCCTAGGCTTTCGCATCGTTTTTCAACAGGTCGAAACTGAGTGGCGGGCTCTTATTGAATGCATAATTGAATGTAATTTGACTGTTCTGCTGATTCTTTTTGCATTCCATCAATTGGCACATTGATTGCAATTCCATCTGGCGTGACCCGGCAGCCCAGCCGGCCCGCAGTTCAGCCAAGGAGAGCGACATGGCCACCATCACCGTCCCCGCCCACCAGAAAGGCGACGTCCTGGTCGACTACGAGGACAAGAAGTTCGAGGACGTCAAAGCCGCCCCCGGCGAAAAAGCGCTCATCACCTTCCACACTGTCGCCTTCGAGGGCTCGATCGGCCTCGTCAACCTGCTGCAGGCCTCCCGCCTGATCCAGAAGGGCTTCGAGACCTCGGTGCTGCTCTACGGCCCCGGCGTCACGCTGGGCGTGCAGCGCGGCTTCCCCAAGCTCGGCGACGAAGCCTTCCCCGGGCACCTCAACTTCAACAACCGCATCGAGAAGATCCTCGCCGACGGCGGCAAGGTCTATGCCTGCCGCTTCGCCCTGCAGGCGCTCTACGGCCATGGCGAAGGCGCGCTGATCCCCGGCATCATCCCGGTCAGCCCGCTCGATGTGCTCGACATCGTGCTGCTCCACCGCCGCGACAACGCCTTCATCCTCGACACCTGGACGCTCTGAGCGCCCCGGACGACACCGCATTCGAGGAGGCTCGAAATGGCCGAGAAGAGAATTGTCCGCGTCGGCGCGGTGCAGATCGCGCCCGACCTCGACAGCCTGGAGGGCACGCTCACCCGCGTGCTCGCCGCGCTGGAGGAAGCGGCGGGCAAGGGCGCGCAGTTCGTCGTTTTCCCCGAGACCTTCGTGCCCTGGTACCCCTATTTCTCCTTCGTCCTGCCCCCGGTGCTCACGGGTGCGGAACATCTTCGGCTCTATGAGAATGCGGTGGTGGTTCCCGGCCCCGTGACCGAGGCGGTGGCGGCCAGCGCCCGCCGCCTCGGCGTGGTGGTCGTGCTCGGCGTCAACGAGCGCGACCACGGCTCGCTCTACAACACCCAGCTCGTCTTCGACGCCGACGGCACGCTGGCGCTCAGGCGCCGCAAGATCACCCCCACCTTCCACGAGCGGATGATCTGGGGCCAGGGCGACGGCGCCGGGCTCAAGGTGGTGGACACGCGTGTCGGCCGCGTCGGCGCGCTGGCCTGCTGGGAGCACTACAATCCCCTCGCCCGCTACGCGCTGATGGCGCAGCACGAGGAAATCCACGTCGCCCAGTTCCCCGGCTCGCTGGTCGGGCCGATCTTCGCCGAGCAGATCGAGGTGACGATCCGCCACCACGCGCTGGAATCGGGCTGCTTCGTGGTCAATTCCACGGGCTGGCTGACGGACGAACAGATCGCCCGCCTCTCGCCCGACGAGAAGCTGCGCAAGGCGCTGACCGGTGGCTGCATGACGGCGATCATCTCGCCCGAGGGCAGCCATGTCGTCCCCCCGCTCACCAGCGGAGAGGGCATCCTCATCGCCGATCTCGACATGGGCCTCATCACCAAGCGCAAGCGGATGATGGATTCGGTCGGCCATTACGCCCGGCCGGAACTGCTCAGCCTCAATCTCGACAACCGGCCGGCTGCCCCCATGCAGCACGCCGCTCCCCTCTTCGCCAGCCACGGGAGTGCCACCGATGAAACCGATGGATCCAGCGACCGATCTTCAGCCGATGCCGACCGAGCAGCTGATCAACGAGTTGCAGTCCTACGGGGTGCGGCTCGTTGACCCCACGGCCGGCGCGCAGTCGCGACGTGGCGGCGCCGGCCCTTCGGACCACAAGGCGCTGACCATCGACGGCATGACCGTGATGGTGCCAGTGCATACCGCGCCGGCCTTCGAGAGCCCTTATCTCGTCGACAAGCCGGATGCCTTCGGCCGCAGCCGCATCAGCCGCGACGGGCTGGCGCTCGGCGAGGTGTCGTTCCCGCTGCAGCCGAAATTCTACGGCCTCTCAACCGCCGACGGCATCCCCTATTCGAAGATTGCCGTGCTGCACGGCCGCGACGTGCTGGCCACCACGGTGCTGCAAAGCTGCATCCGCTACCAGAGCCGCACCAAGACCTGCCAGTTCTGCGCCATCGGCCAGTCGCTGGCGGCGGGCCGCACCATCGAGCGCAAGACCCCGGCGCAGCTTGCGGAAGTGGCGAAAGCCGCGGTCGAGCTCGACGGCGTGAAACACATGGTGATGACCACCGGCACCCCGCCGGGCAAGGACCGCGGCGCCGCGCTCCTCACCGAGAGCGCGGCGGCGGTGAAGGCGGCGGTGAACCTGCCCATTCAGGTTCAGTGCGAGCCGCCCGATGATGATGCCTGGTTCTCCCGCATGCATGCGGCCGGCGCCGACGCGCTCGGCATGCATCTGGAGGCCGTGACCGAAGACGTGCGTCAGCGCATCATGCCGGGCAAGGCGCAGGTATCGGTGGAGCGCTACTTCTCGGCGTTCGAGGCCGCCGTGCCGGTGTTCGGCCGGGGGCAGGTCTCGACCTATATCCTCGCCGGCCTCGGCGACAGCCGCGAGGACATTCTCAGTGTCTGCGACCGGCTGACGAGGATGGGGGTCTACCCCTTCGTGGTGCCCTTCGTACCGATCTCCGGCACGCCGCTGGAAAGCCACCCGACACCTTCGCCCGCCTTCATGAATTCCATCCTCGGCCCACTCGCGGGGATGCTGCTGGCCACCGGCCTCAAATCCACCGACGCCAAGGCGGGCTGCGCCAAGTGCGGCGCCTGCTCGGCGCTGGCGAGCTATGAACGGAGGGCCTGTTCGTGATGTTCGAGCCCTTCCGCCCCTTCATCGCCGCCGATTTCCAGGTGAAGTTCGCCACCCGCACCTGGGAGCGGCGCGGCGCCGCGCGTCTGCGCCATGACGTGTTCTGCGATGAGCAGGGCCTGTTCGCGGGCGACGACCGCGACGCGCTCGACGAGGTCGCCATTCCCATCGTCGCGCTCTCCCTGCTGGGCGTGATGGCCGATGACGTCGTCGGCACGGTGCGCATCCATGAGGCCGAGCCCGGCATCTGGTGGGGCTCGCGCCTCGCCGTCGCCGAGAATTATCGCAAGGTTGGGGCGTTAGGTGCAGCGCTTATCCGCCTCGCCGTCTCCTCCGCCCATGCACGCGGCTGCACCCGCTTCCTCGCCCATGTGCAGGCCCAGAACGGCCTGCTGTTCCGCCGGCTGCACTGGAACATCGTCGAGGAAAAGGAGCTGCACGGCCGTCCGCATTACCTGATGCAGGCGGACCTCGCCTTCTATCCGCCCATCCACGATGCCGAGACGGGCCTGCGCACCTGCGCCCGCAGCGCGCCCTCCCGTCTCCCCGCACGCGAGGCTGCCTAGGATGAGCCCGCACGCGGCATCGCCGCTCTCCTCCACCGCTTTTGACGCCATCGTCGCAAAGCTGCGCGCCTCTGCCGGCATGACGGCCAAGGCCGATATCGGCCTCGCCGCAGCCAGGCTCGGCATTGGCGGGGCGGACATGGTGCGGATCGGCGACGACTGCGCGGCGATCCCCGATGGCGACGGTTTCCTGCTGCTCGCCATCGAAGGCTTCATGAACGCGTTCGTCGCCGGCGATCCCTGGTTCGCGGGCTGGTGCGGGGTCATGGTCAACCTCTCCGACATCGCTGCCATGGGCGGGAGGCCCATCGCCGTGGTCGACGCGGTATGGGCGAACGGCGAGGACGGCGCGGCGCCGGTGCTGGATGGGCTGCGGGCCGCCTCCCAGCGCTTCGGCGTGCCGATCGTCGGCGGGCATACAAACCTCTCCACCGATCGCGGGCAGCTTTCCGTAGCGATTCTGGGACGGGCGAAGCGCCTGCTCACCTCCTTCGACGCGCAGCCCGGCGAGACGCTGGTTGCCGCCATCGACCTGCGCGGGCGCTACCGCGAACCCTTCTCCAACTGGCAGGCCGCGCTGGACGCACCGGCGGAACGGCTGCGCGGCGACATCGAACTGCTGCCGCTCATCGCCGAGGCCGGGCTCGCGCGCGCGGCGAAGGACATCAGCCAGGGTGGCGTCGTCGGCACCGCCGCCATGCTGGCGGAATGCTCCGGCGTCGGCATCGAGATCGACCTCGCCTGCGTCCCCGCCCCCGAGGGAGTTGATCCCGCACGTTGGCTGATGAGTTTCCCGAGCTATGGCTATCTGCTCACGGCCACGCCTGATAATTTGCCGGCTATTCTCTCGCTTTTCAACGCGCGCGGCATCGCCGCCTCTGCCATCGGCACAGTGACGGCGGACCGGCGCGTCACCGTGGTGAACGGCGCCGCGCGCGAGGCCGTCTGGGATTTCCGCCAGCGCGCCCTGCTCGGCTGTGGTCCATCCTTCCCGCGTGAAGAGGACGCCGCATGACGCGCGCCCTTCGCATCGCCATCCTGGCTCATTCGACCAATCCGCGTGGTGGCGTGGTGCATGCGCTTGAGCTCGGCGATGCTCTCACCCGGCTCGGCCACGAGGCGGTCGTGCACGCTCCGGACGCGAAGGGCGGCGGCTTCTTCCGCCCAACACTGTGCGGCACGGTGAGCGTGCCCGCCGCGCCCGCCGGCGCGGATGTGACGGCGATGGTGCACCAACGCGTAGCCGACTATCTCTCGTACTTCGACGCACCACGCCACCGCGCCTTCGATGTCTTCCATGCGCAGGACGGCATTTCCGGCAATGCGCTGGCGAGCCTGAGGGAGCGCGGCCTCATCACCCGCTTCGCCCGCACCGTTCACCACGTCGACGCGTTCGCCGATCCTGCGCTCCTCGATCTCCAGCGTCGGGCCATCGTCAGCGCGGACCGGCATTTCGTTGTCAGCCATCTCTGGCAGGAGCAGCTGGCGGAGATGTTCGGGCTTCGCGCCACCCTTGTCGGCAATGGTGTCGATACCCACCACTTCACCCCTGTCGCCGATGGCCGTGAGACGCAGCTCAAAGCCCGGCTCGGGCTCGGCGCTGGGCCGGTGGTGCTCAGTGTCGGCGGAGTGGAGGCGCGCAAGAACACACTGCGCATTCTGGAGGGCTTCATCCAGCTTCGGGCGGTTCATCCGAAGGCGCAGCTGGTCATCGCCGGCGGCGCCACCGTATTGGACCACAAAACCTATTTCGATCAGTTCGCCGCCGCGCTCGGTGCTTCCGGCCTGCCGTCAGACGCGGTCATCCGCACCGGCCCGCTGCCGCAGGACGACATGCCGGCGCTCTACCGCCTCGCCAATGTACTGGCCTTCGCCTCTGTGAAGGAGGGCTTCGGCCTCGTCGCGCTTGAGGCGATGGCCTGCGGCCTGCCCGTGGTCGTCTCTCGCATCGCGCCCTTCACCGAGCATATCGGCGAGGACGAGGCGGTGTGGTGCAACCCGATGAGCCCCCCCTCCATCGCCAATGCGCTCGCCGTCGCGCTCGCGCCGGGCCTCGCGCCGCGCCTGCGGACCATCGGCCCCGCCGTCGCCGCCCGGCACGACTGGGCGACCACCGCGCGCGCCCACCTTGCAACCTATGAAGACCTGCGGGAGCCGCTCCATGCCTGAGATGCACTTTACCATTCGCTGGCCGGATGGGCGCGCCGAGCGCTGCTACTCCCCCTCGCTGGTCATCAAGGACTATCTGGCACCGGGACAAAGCTACGCGCTCGACGATTTCCTCGGCCGCAGCCGGCAGGCGCTCACCATCGCCAGCGATCGTGTCGAGGCGCGCTACGGTTTTCCCTGCTCGCGCGCCCGCGGCCAGCTCGCACGGCTGGAGGCCGCCGGCAGCGCCTTTTCCAATCATCCCGATGCCCGTGTCGCCGTCGAGTCCTTCGAGGCGTGAGCGCGCCCTCCCATCCGGAGTGAAGCCATGAACGAAAACCTGATCCAGCATTATCCGGTCGTCATCGTCGGCGGCGGTCAGGCGGGTCTGTCGACCAGCTATTTCCTCCAGCGCCACGGCATCGACCACATCGTGTTCGAGAAGCACAGGGCGATGCACGCCTGGTCGACCCAGCGCTGGGACAATTTCTGCCTCGTCACGCCGAACTGGCAATGCGCCCTGCCCGGGCACCCCTATCAGGGCGACGATCCCGACGGCTTCATGAAGAAGGACGAGATCCTCGACTATCTCCGGGGCTTCCGCGCCGCCGTCGAGCCGCCCATCCGCGAGGGGGTGAGCGTGCGCCGGGTAAGCCCGCGCGGCGAAGGTGGCTTCCTCGTCTCCACCACCTCTGGCGAGGTGAGCGCCGATGCCATCGTCGTCGCCTCCGGTGGCTATCACGAGCCGATCGTGCCGCGCATGGCCGAGCGCCTGCCGGCCTCCATCACGCAGATCCACTCGGCGGAATATCGAAATGCCGGCCAGCTGCCGGAGGGCGGCGTGCTGGTGGTGGGGTCGGGCCAGTCCGGCGCGCAGATCGCCGAGGACCTGCACCTTGCCGGGCGGAAGGTGCATCTGGCGGTCGGCAATGCCCCGCGCTGCGCCCGCTTCTATCGCGGCCGCGACGTCGTCACCTGGCTGGCCGATATGGGCTATTACGACATGTCGGTCGACCAGCACCCGCTGCGCGAGGGCGTGCGCGACAACACCAATCATTATGTTACCGGCCGCGACGGCGGGCGGGACATCGACCTGCGCAAATTCGCGACCGAGGGCATGGAGCTCTATGGCGTGCTGCGCGAGTTCGACGGCACGCGCCTCGTCTTCGACACCAACCTCGCCAGCGCGCTGGATGATGCCGACCGCACCTATAACGGCATCAACGCTGCCATCGACAAATACATCGCGGACAACGCCATCGAGGCGCCGCCGGCGTCACGCTATGAGCCGGTCTGGCAGCCCGAGGGCGAGCGGCCAACGCTGGATCTTGCCGCCTCCGGCATCACGTCCATCATCTGGTGCATAGGTTTCCGCCCGGATTTCCGCTGGCTGGACGCACCGGTGTTCAACGGCGCCGGCCATCCACAGCACCGGCGCGGCATCACCGCGCAGGAGGGCATCTATTTCATCGGCCTGCCCTGGCTGCACACCTGGGGCTCCGGCCGGTTCGGCAGTGTGGGACGCGATGCGCAATTCCTCGTCGACCACATCGCCGCGCGGATCGGCGGCACGCGCAAGGACAGCGCGGCATGAACATCGCCCTTTCCGCTGCTGCCCTGCGTCTTCCGGAGGCTGCCCCGGTCGGCCAGCTCGACGAGACCGTGCTGCTCGGCATGCCGCAGCTCTCGCTCGCGGGCCTGTCGGAGAACTGGCTCCTGAAGGAGCTGGGCCACCGCCACTGGATGATGCTGGCGCGGATGGCCGGACGCCCCTTACCCGACTTCCGCGATGTCGATGGCGCGCCGGTCTATGCCGCCTTCTGCGCGCTCTCGGTAAGAGATGCCCGGTTCGGCGCTCTCGGCGAGAACGACCGGCTCGCCATCGGCTCGGACATCGCCCGTGTTTCGCGCACCCAGTGCGCCAGCCGCCATGCGTTGAGCCTCCACGGACGGCCGATGGGGACGGTGGAACTCGTCTCCGCCTTCGTGAGGCGGGGAAGCGGCGGCGGCAACCACACCGTTGCCCGCGTCGCGCTTGACGGCTTCCCGGCTCCCGAGAGCCCAAACCCGCACGGCCTGCCGGCGCTGGCCGCCGCCATGCGCGCCGGCCGCGTTTCAGGGCATTTCGGTTTCGATCTCTCGCGTGAGGATGGCGGCTCCATCGAAATAGACCCTTGTCCGTCGCAGGATTTCAACGGCGCCGGCTTCCTGTATTTTTCCAGCTTCGTGGCGTTCATCGACCGCGCGGAATGGCACTTTGACGGGCGCCGGTCGCCACGGGCGACGACGCTGGCGCGCGACGTGTTCTTCCATGGCAATGCCGATCCCGGCGAGCGGGTGCGGGTGAGCTGGCTGGCGGCGCGGCGCGAGGACGACACGCTCGTCCATCATTGCCGCCTGGAACGGGTAAGCGACGGGGTGCGACTGGCCGAAGCCTTCACGCGCCGCGCGCTCCAACCCTGAATTTGTCAGGCGTCCTCGCGGGCCTCGACAGATGCCGGCGTCGCGACGAAGCTGCCGCGCACCTCGCGCACCGCGCCGACGATGAAGTCCTCGACCTCACGGATGCGCCGCAGCCCGTGAATGTCGGCATGGGTGACAAGCCAGTAGGCGCGGCGGAAGCTGAGCGCGGGAAGCAGCCGGACCAGCTCGGGATGCGCCCGTGCGGCGTAGTCGTGCAGGATGCCGACGCCCGCCCCCGCCAGCACCGCCTCCATCTGGCCGACCACACTGGCGCATTCCAGCCGGCGCGCGTCCACCTCGCGAAACGCCTCGAAATAGTCGAGCGCCGGCGAATAGACGAGGTCGGGAACATAAGTGACCAACAGCCGCCCGGTTAGGTCGCCGACCTCGGCGATGGCGCCGGTGCGGGCGAGATAGGCCTGCGAGGCATAGACGCCGAGCGTGTAGTCGGTGAGCTTTCGCGCGATCAACCGCCCCTCGCCCGGGCGCTGCAAGGTCACCGCGATATCGACCTCGCGCTTGGGTAGCGAGAAGCTGCGCGGCAGCGGCGCCAGCTGGATGGTCAGGCCGGGATGGTCTTCCGCCAGCCGGCCGAGACGCGGCGCGAGGAAATAGGTGCCGAAGCCGTCCGGCGCGCCGATGCGCACCGAGCCGGCCAGAGCAAGGTCGACATTGCCGAGCGCCGCCTGCGCCTGCAGCATCTCGGTCTCGATCCGCTCGGCATGGGCGAGCAGGCGCTCGCCGGCGGGTGTCAGCTCGCTTCCCGTGGTGCGGCGCTCCAGCAGCTTGGTGCCGAGCCCCGCCTCCAGCGCTCCGAGCCGTCGCCCCACGGTCGCGTGGTCGAGCCCGAGCTGACGCGCGGCCGCCAGCATCTGCCCGGCGCGCGCGACGGCGAGAAAAATGCGCAGATGATCCCAGTCCATCGGTCCTCGCCCGCTCCATTGTGCCGTGTTAGCGTGTTTTTGCACAACGGATGCGGCAACATCGTCGTTGAAGTGAGCACTTTCAGCAAGCACAACGAACGGACCAGATAACAGAGGGGGAGATCGCCATGGCGGTCATCGGCCATTACATCGGCGGCAAGACCGTCAGCACCGCCGGGCGCACGTCACCCGTGTTCGATCCTTCGACCGGCGCACAGTCGGGTGAGGTGCTCCTCGCCTCCACCGCCACGGTGGGCGAAGCCGTCGCCGCCGCCGCCGCCGCGTTCCCCGCCTGGGCAGACACGCCCCCGCTCACCCGCGCGCGCATCATGTTCAAGTTCAAGGCGCTGCTCGACCGCGATATCGATGCGCTCGCCACCGCGATCACCAAGGAACATGGCAAGACCTTCGAGGACGCCAAGGGCGAAGTGACCCGCGGCATCGAGGTGGTCGAGTTCGCCTGCGGCATTCCCCATCTCATGCGCGGCGATTTCACCGAGCAGGTGGCGCGTGGCGTCGACGTGTTCTCCGCCCGCCATCCGGTCGGCGTGGTCGCCGGCATCACCCCGTTCAACTTCCCGGCCATGGTGCCGATGTGGATGTTCCCGGTGGCGCTGGCCTGCGGCAACAGCTTCATTCTCAAGCCCTCGGAGAAGGATCCGTCCGCCTCGCTGATGCTGGCCGAGCTGCTCTCCGAAGCCGGCCTGCCGGCGGGCGTGTTCAATGTCGTGCAGGGCGACAAGGAAGCGGTCGACGCGCTCCTCACCCATCCCGATGTCGCTGCCGTCAGCTTCGTCGGCTCCACCGCCATCGGCGAATATGTCTACAAGACCGCCGCGGCGCACGGTAAGCGCGCGCAGGCCCTGTGCGGCGCCAAGAACCACCTCGTGGTCATGCCCGACGCCGATCTCGACAAGACCGTCGATGCGCTGATGGGTGCGGGCTACGGCTCGGCCGGCGAGCGCTGCATGGCGGTGTCGGTCGCGGTCGCGGTCGGCGGCGTCGGCGATGCGCTGATGGAAAAGCTGGTGCCGAAGGTGCGCGCCCTCAAGGTCGGTCCCGGCCTCGACCCCGACAGCGAAATGGGCCCGCTGGTGACCAAGGAGCACCTCGCCAAGGTCTCCGGCTATGTCGATTCGGGCGTGGCCGAGGGCGCCAAGCTGGTCGTCGACGGCCGCGGGCTGAAGCTGCAGGGCTATGAGAACGGCTATTTCATCGGTGGCTGCCTGTTCGACGACGTGACGCCGCAGATGAAGATCTACAAGGAAGAGATCTTCGGGCCGGTGGTCTCCGTGGTGCGGGTCGACCGCTATGACGAGGCGCTGCAGCTGGTCAACGACCACGAATATGGCAATGGCGCCGCCATCTTTACCCGCGACGGCGACACCGCCCGCGCCTTCGATCGCGACGCCAAGGCCGGCATGATCGGCATCAATGTGCCGATCCCGGTCCCGGTCGCCTTCCATTCCTTCGGCGGCTGGAAGCGCTCGATCTTCGGCGATCGCAATGTCTACGGCATGGAAGGCGTCGGCTTCTACACCAAGATGAAGACCACCACCGCCCGCTGGCCGACCGGCATCCGCGCCGGCGCGCAGTTCATCATGCCGACCAGCGGCTGAGCGTCGCCGCTTGTCACAACATTGATCTTGGGAAATGCCCGGCTCCGCGCCGGGCATTTTCGTTTCCCCTACCGCTTCATGTCCGGGCAGACATAGGGAACCTTGGCGGCGCTGTAGCGGTGCTCGACGCTGTCCTTGCCGGCCTTGATCCGCAAGGAGAGCTGCGAGGCGGACACCGAGACGACCGTCGCCGTAATGCGTGCGCCATCCTCGTCCCACGCAACAGCGTCCGGCGCGGTGCGGGTCCATTTGCGCAAGGCGTAGGTTTCCCAGCACGAATCCATCAGCAGCGTGCCGCCGGGCAGAAAGATGAGCATAACGCCGGGCAGACCCGATGGCGGGGTGGTCTCGATCCACGCGCGTCCCACCAGCGCATCCGCCAGAGCCGGTTTTCCCGCGGCCTGGATGGATGAGGACGCGACCATCGTCAGCACGAGCGCCGCGACGGCTTTGACGAAGGGCTTCATGGTCATCTCCTGTTTGCGCCGACCGGTCTACACCGAGTCGCCCGGCATCCCGGCGGTATCGCCGATGGCTCCTTGCTGCCAACTTCTGTCACCACGTCTGCTATCATCGTCCAATGTCGCGCTCCGAACGTCTGCTGGACCTGCTGCAGGTGCTGCGTCGCCACCGCCATCCCGTGAGCGGGCGGGTGCTGGCCGAGGAAATCGGCGTCAGCCTGCGCACGCTCTACCGCGACATCGCCAGCCTGCAGGCCCAAGGCGCGACCATCGAGGGCGAACCCGGCGTCGGCTATGTGCTTCGGCCGGGCTTCCTCCTGCCGCCGCTGATGTTTCTCCCCGAGGAGATCGAGGCGCTGGTGCTCGGCTCGCGCTGGGTGGCCGGACACGGCGACGGGCCACTGGCGGACGCCGCGCGCAGCGCGCTCGCCCGGATCGGTGCGGTGCTGCCGGCGGATCTTCGGGAGGAAATGGAAGCGAATTCGCTGTTCATCGTCCCCGGCCCGGATATCCCGGCGGACACGATCGACGCCGCACTGCTGCGCAAGGCGATCCGCACCGAGCACAAGCTGGAGATCGCCTATCGCGACGCGGCTGGGGCGGAGAGCGAGCGGCTCATCTGGCCCTTCGCCCTCGCCTTCTTCAACCAGGCCCGGCTGCTGATCGGTTGGTGCGAGCTGCGCGGCGCCTTCCGCAGCTTTCGCACCGACCGCATCTCCCGCGCCGCAATGGTCCCCTCGCGTTATCCCACACGGCGCCCCGAGCTCATTCGTCAGTGGAAGGCCGTCAAGTACCAGATGCCGAACCACGGGCAGGAATGAAGTGACGCGGACTGCTGACGGTTTCTGGCAGTAGGGTGCGTTAGGCTGGTCGCTTCAGGGGGACTGACCATGCAGCACGCCAGCAAGATTCTGCTCTATGTGAGCGATACCCGTGCCAGCGCCCGCTTCTACGGCAATGTGCTGGAACGCGAACCGATCGAAGCAGGTCCAGATTACGCGACCTTTCCGCTGGCACCGGGCGTTCAGCTCGGCCTGTGGCGGCGCGACGGGGTGAAGCCGACACCGCATCTGCGCGCCGGTGGCAATGAAATCGGCTTCGCGGTCGAGGACCGGGCCGCCGTCGATGCCGCCTATGAGCGCTGGGCCGCCAAGGGCGTGCCGATCGCCCTGCCACCAACCGATCTCGACTTCGGCCGCAGCTTTGTCGCGCTCGATCCCGACGGGCACCGGCTGCGCGTCTATGCGCGCGGCGAGGCGATCTAGCCGGCGGGTCGCCCCGCCTATTCCCGCTCGCGTCCGAAATCCGGCGCCGCCGTCTCCTGGCCGATCTCGATGATCGAGCGGCGGATGGCGCGGGTGCGCGTGAACAGGTCGAACAGCGTCTCGCCCTGCTCCCAGCGGATCGCCCGCTGCAGCGCGATCAGATCCTCGGTGAAACGCCCCAGCACCTCGATCACCGCCTCGCGGTTGTTGAGGAAGACGTCGCGCCACATGGTTGGGTCGGACGCCGCGATGCGGGTGAAGTCGCGGAAACCGCCGGCCGAAAACTTGATCACTTCGGACTGCGTGACCTCTTCCAGATCCGCCGCTGTGCCGACGATGTTGTAGGCGATGAGGTGCGGCACATGCGAGGTGATCGCCAGCACCAGATCGTGGTGCTCGGGCGTCATGATCTCGACATTGGCGCCCATCGCCGACCACAGCGCCGAGAGACGCGCGACCGCGCCCTCATCCGCGTCTTCCGGCGGAGTGAGGATCGACCAGCGGTTCTGGAACAGCGTGGCAAAGCCCGCATCCGGGCCGGAATATTCCGTGCCTGCCACGGGATGCCCGGGAAGGACATGCACGCTCGTCGGCAGATGCGCGCGCAGGGCGGAGAGCACCGCGCCCTTCACCGAGCCGACATCTGAAACGATGGCGCCCGGCTTCACATAGGGCGCAATCGCCTCGGCCACCGCCGCCATGGCGCCAACCGGCACGCACAGGATGATGATGTCGGCATCCGCCACCGCCTCCGCCGGCGTGGCGGCGACACTGTCGGCGAGACCGAGTTCGGACGCGCGGGCGCGCACCGCCGCCGCGCCGTCATAGGCAACCAGCGTTCCCGCAAGCTTGCGCGCCGCCGCCGCACGCAGGATGGACGAACCGATCAGACCGATGCCGATGACGCAGAGCCGGCCGACCAGCGGCTGAGCCAGTGGGGGATCAAGCACCATGATCCGCGCCTGCTTTTCCGAGAAACACCTTAAGCGCCTCGACCAGCAGCCGGTTCGCCTCCTCCGTGCCGACGGTCAGCCGCAGCGCGCCGGGCAGTCCGTAGGAATCGACCCGGCGCAGGATCAGCCCGCGCTCCAGCAGGAAGGCATCGGCCTCCTTCGCCGTCTTGCCCGGCTCATCGGGGAAATGCACCAGCAGGAAGTTGGTGACGCTCGGCGTCACCTTCAGCCCCAGCGCGGTCAGTTCGCGCGTCAGCCAGGGCAGCCACTTTTCATTATGCGCCACCGCCGCGTCGGTATGCGCGGTGTCCTTGATCGCGGCGATGGCGGCAGCGATGCCGGGCGCGGAGACGTTGAAGGCGCCGCGGATGCGGTTGATCGCGTCGATCACCTCGGGCGGGCCATAGGCCCAGCCCACCCGAAGGGCCGCGAGCCCATGGATCTTCGAGAAGGTACGCAGCATCACCACGTTCTGGGTGGTGGCAACCAGCTCGATGCCGGATTCATAGTCGTTGCGCCGGACATATTCCGCATAGGCCGCGTCGAGCGCGAGCAGCACATTGGGCGGCAGGCCGCGCTGCAGCCGCTTGATCTCATCGAAGGGCAGATAGGTGCCGGTCGGGTTGTTCGGGTTGGCGAGGAAGACGACGCGCGTGCGCTCCGTCACCGCCGCGAGAATGGCGTCGACATCGGAATGCAGGTCGCTCTCCGGTGCGATGACCGGCGTCGCCCCGGCCGCCAGCGCCGCGATGCGGTAGACCAGGAAGCCGAACTGCGAATACAGCACCTCGTCGCCAGGCCCGGCAAAGGTGAGCGCGGTCAGCATCAGCAGTTCATCAGAGCCGGTGCCGCAGACGATGCGTGCCGGGTCGAGGCCGTAGGCCGCGCCAATCGTCTCGCGCAGCTTCAGCGACGAGCCGTCCGGGTAGAATTCCAGCGCGTTGGCGGCATGAAACGCCTCAAGCGCCTTCGGGCTGGCGCCGAGCGGATTCTCATTGGCCGAGAGCTTGAACACCTTGCCCGCGCCCGCGCTCGCCTTGCCCGGCACATAGGCCTCGATCGCCTGCACCCCGGGACGCGGGACGGGACGGCTCGGAACAGGGGCGGACGACGACGCGGACGACATGGAACGGACTCCGGAACGGCGGGGCGGGAAGGCGGCGGGTCTCAACCTTGCGGCGAGTGGGTATAACGGCTGGCGTGGCTGCCGACGAGGGTCGCCGAGCGCACGGAAGCACCCGAAGCACGCAGCGCCGCCAGCACGGTGTCGAGCCCGACATCGCCGCCGACCGGGATGGAGGCGAGCAGCGCCGCGCCATCGAGCCCGCGATCGGGCACCGCAATGACCTCGGCAAGCGGGGCGAGCGCGCGGGCCGCCTGCGCCGACCAGCCGGCAACGTGCAGGCTCCACGTCTCGACTTCGGTCACCGCGCCATCCGTCACCGGATGGGCGATGCAGAAGACCGGCAGCCCGGCGGGATGGTCGGCCCGCTCGACGAAGGGCAGGCGCGCGATGATCTTCGGCGCGCTCTTGCCCTCCAGCGCGGTCCACCAGGCGCTGCCGCCCGGCGCCGCGAAGGCCGGCACGAGGCCGAGGTCGCCGCGCGAGCCTGCCACCGCCGTCACCACGCCTGCCGCGCCCATATGCGCGACGAAGGGGACCGTGAAGCCGAAATGGAAGCGCGACGTATCACGCATGGCCGCCTCGCCCGCGGCGAGATCGGCATGCACCGCATAGGGCGCCTGCACATAGGTGAAGGTGGAGATGATGACGCGCCAGATGCCCTCGACCGTGTCGAGCGGCAGGATGCCCACATGGCGGTCGACGATGCGCCGCATCATCGAGGCCTCACGCGCCGGCCGGAACGCCGAACCGCCCTCAGCCGCACGCGAGCGCTTGACCGCCACCAGCCGGTCGATGATCCGGCCTCGCTCGATCAAAAGGGCGTGCATCGACGCGTCGATGCGGTCGATCTCCGCGCGCAGCGCCGCGAGGTCGATCGCGGGTTCCGCCGCGGGCAGGCTGGCCGTATCCACTGGCGCAGCGGGATTTTCGGGGTTCGCGCTCATCGGCGGATGTCCTAGCGCCGCGCACGCCGCGCGCAAAACAAAATCTGGCGTCGGGCGATATTGACAAGCGGATGCTGTAGGATCATCGGTTCGTTTAGTAATACAAACTGTTCGTCCAACAGGACGCTAGAGATGACTGACGGCGAGACGATCACCCGACCGAACCCGATGGTGGCGGCCGCGCGCGCCGAGGCGGATCAACCGCATTCGCCGGTGGTGCGCTTCGGCACGGACAAGCCGCTTCGCCTCGATGCCGGCGAGATATTGACGCCGTTCCAGATCGCTTACCAGACCTATGGCACGCTGAACGCGGCCCGCACCAATGCGATATTGATCTGCCACGCTCTCTCCGGCGACCAGCACGCGGCCAATGTTCATCCCGTCACCGGCAAGCCGGGCTGGTGGGAAACGCTGGTAGGACCGGGCAAGCCGATCGACACGGATCGGTTCTTTGTCATCGCCTCCAATGTGCTGGGCGGCTGTCTCGGCACCACCGGCCCGTCCTCCACCAATCCGGCCACCGGCCAGCCCTATGGGCTTGACCTGCCCGTGGTGACGGTTGGCGACATGGTGCGCGCGCAGGCCATGCTGATCGACCATCTCGGCATCGAGCGCCTGCTCGCCGTGGTCGGCGGCTCCATGGGCGGCATGCAGGTCCTGCAATGGGCGGCGAGCTATCCCGAGCGCGTCTTCGCCGCCATGCCGCTTGCGACGGCGGCGCGCCATTCCGCCCAGAACATCGCCTTCCACGAAGTCGGCCGGCAGGCGGTAATGGCCGATCCGGACTGGCGCGGCGGGCGCTACCTTGCCGAAGGCACCAGCCCGCGCCGGGGCCTGGCGGTCGCGCGCATGGCCGCGCACATCACCTATATGTCCGACTCGTCGCTGCACCGGAAATTCGGCCGCCGGCTGCAGGACCGCGACGGGCGCACCTTCTCCTTCGACGCGGACTTCCAGGTGGAGAGCTATCTGCGCCACCAGGGCGAGGCTTTCGTCGACCGCTTCGACGCCAATTCCTATCTCTATGTCACCCGCGCCATGGATTATTTCGACCTCGCGGCCGATTACGGCGGCGTGCTGGCCAATGCGTTCAAGGGTACGAAAACGCGGTTCTGCCTCGTCTCCTTCACCTCGGACTGGCTGTTCACCACGGCCGATTCGCGCGCCGTGGTGCATGCGCTGAACGCGGCGGGCGCGCAGGTCTCCTTCGCCGAGATCGAGAGCGACAAGGGCCACGACGCCTTCCTGCTCGACGAGCCGGAACTCTTCGCCATTACGCGCGGCTTTCTCGACGCCGCCGCCCGTGCCGTCGGAGTGAGCTGATGTCGCCGCGCGATCTCGCCATGAAAGACCTGCAGGCGCATGACCGCACCATGAGCGAGGCCGCCCGCGCCGCCTCCGGCGCGCGCGTCGACCTGCTGCTCATCGCTGAAATGGTGGCGCCGGGCTCGCGCGTGCTCGATGTCGGCTCCGGCGATGGCGAACTGCTGGAATTGCTGGCCACCCGTCGCGGCTGCGATGCCCGCGGCATCGAATTGTCGCGCGAAGGCGTGAATGCAGGCGTGGCGCGCGGCCTCGCCATCATCCAGGGCGACGCCGACATCGACCTCGCTGACTATCCCGACGATTCGTTCGACTATGTGATCCTGTCACAGACCATCCAGGCGACACGTCGTCCCAAATGGGTGCTGGAGCAGATGCTGCGCGTGGGCAAGCGCGCCATCGTCTCCTTCCCGAATTTCGGCTTCTGGCGGATGCGGCTCGATCTCTTGGTGAATGGCCGGATGCCGAGCACCGAGAACCTTCCCTATAGCTGGCACGACACGCCCAACATCCATTTCTGCACCATCCGCGATTTCGTGGATCTGGTGGCGGACGTCGGCGCGCAGATCGAGCGCGCCACGGCGCTCAACAGCTCCGGCAGCCCCGTGCGCTTCAATCTGCCCTGGGCGGTGTGGAACCTGCTGGGCGAACAGGCGGTGTTCCTGCTGTCGCGCAAGCGTTAGGGGCGCGTTCAGCCGCCCGCCGGGCGGGCCACGAGCCCCGGCTGCAAGGCCGGCTGCAGCACGCGCAGCCGCGCAGCCCGGCGCTTGGTGGCAACCGGCCGGTAGACCTGCTTGGTCGCCTCGACGATGTGAACCCCGGCGAAGGGCAGCGACAGCGACGCCCCCACCCTTTCCCACGCCACGGCCGAGCGCAGGAACCAGCTGCGCGGCACCGGCGGCATGTAGAGCGCCTCGCCCCAGCTCACCGGGGTAAACAGCGCCTCGCGTAGCAGGTCGGTGATCTGGCCGCGCGAATAAGGCCGGCCGTGGCCGAACGGGTTGTTGTCCGCCCGCGCCCACACGCCACGCCGGTTAGGCACCACGCACAGGAGCCGTCCGCCCGGCGCCAGCACCCGCCAGGCTTCGCGCAGGACCTCGCCCGCATCCGGCGTCATCTCCAACAGGTGCACCGCGATGACGCGGTCGACCATGCCGTCGCGCAGGGGCAGTTCGGTCTCGTCGACCAGTGCGGCCAGCGTAGGGGCAGCGGAGGGCCAGCGCGTCACGCCCTGTGCGCCCGGCATGAAGGCAAGCGTGCGCTCGCACTCCTCGCGGAACACGCCGAGATAGGGCGTCGCATAGCCCATGCCGAGCACGGCAAGGCCCCGCACATCGTCGAAACGGGCGCGGATGGCGCGGTTGATCAGGCGGCGCGTCACCACGCCGAGCGGTTGGGCATAGAAGCTGCGGAGGTCGACGACGTCAGGAAACATGGCTCCAGCTTATATCCCGCCTTGTGACGCCTTGAAATCACCACGTATTTAGGCCACATAGGCACAGCATACGGGCGCTTCGCCTGTATCGGGGCCGCGTTGCTCGACGTCCGCTACGGTTTAGCCGCGGCAGTCTTCAGCCCCTTATCATCCGATATCGCCGACGTCCCAGGCTGCGCGGGGTGTCTCCTACACCCCCGCGACTCGCGGTCCGCATGCCATTGGGGCCTGTGGGCGGGTCGGCCATGAAAGATCCCTACTTGAACAGTTTTTCCGAGCTCGGCCTCGCCGAACCGATCCTGCAAGCCCTCGCGGAAGCGAACCACACCACCCCGACCCCGATCCAGATCCAGGCCGTACCGCAGGTGCTGGCCGGTCGCGATCTCGTCGGCATCGCCCAGACGGGCACCGGCAAGACCGCCGCGTTCGCCCTGCCGATCCTGCAGCACCTCGTCACCAACCGTTTCCGCCCGGAGCGCCGCTCGGCCCGCGCGCTGGTGCTGAGCCCGACGCGCGAACTCTCCGGCCAGATCCTCGAGAGCTTCCGCCTTTACGGCAAGCATGTTCGCCCCTCCACGGCGCTCGCCATTGGCGGCGTGCCGATCGGCCGTCAGGCCCGCGCGCTGGCCGGCGGCGTTGACGTGCTGGTGGCCACCCCCGGCCGCCTCGTCGACCTGCTTGAGAACAATGCCGTGCGTCTCGACATGGTCGAGGTCTTCGTGCTCGACGAAGCCGACCAGATGCTCGACATGGGCTTCATCCATGCCATCCGCGCCATCGTCGCCAAGCTGCCGCGCAAGCGCCGCAACCTCTTCTTCTCCGCCACCATGCCGCGCGAGATTGAGAAGCTGGCGGAAGCCCTGCTGAACGATCCGGTGCGCGTCGCGGTGACTCCGGTCGCCAAGACCGCTGACCGCATCGAGCAGAAGGTGTTCTTCACCGATCGCGCCGGCAAGCCCAGCCTGCTGGTCGAGCTGCTGTCCGATCCGGCGATGGAGCGCTCGCTGGTGTTCTCGCGCACCAAGCACGGCGCCGATCGTGTGGTGAAGGGTCTTGGCGTCGCCGGCATCTCTGCCGAGGCGATCCACGGCAACAAGTCCCAGCCGCAGCGCGAGCGCGCTCTGGCGGCCTTCCGTCAGGGTACGGTGAAGGTGCTGGTGGCGACGGATATCGCCGCCCGCGGCATCGACGTCCCCGGCGTCAGCCACGTCATCAATTACGACCTGCCAAACGTGCCGGAGAGCTATGTCCACCGCATCGGCCGCACCGCGCGCGCCGGCAAGGAGGGCATCGCCATCTCGCTGTGCGACGGCGAGGAGCGCGCCTTCCTGCGCGACATCGAGCGCCTGATCAAGCTGACCATCCCGTCCGTCGACCGTCGTGGCGAATCGCGCCGCGAGGGCGCCGTGCGGCCGGAAGGCTTCGATTCGCCGCGCGAAGATCGTGCGCCGCGCGACAATCGCGGCCCGCGTCGCGAAGGCGATCGTGGCCCCCGTCGTGAAGGCGAGCGCGGTGCGCGTCCCTTCCAGCGTGGCCCGCGTCCGGAGTATCGTGGTCCCGAGGGTCGCACCGAAGGCCGTGGCGAGCCGCGTGCCGCCGGCGACATGACCGGCGTGCGCTTCATGCAGCCCGCGCGTGCCGACGAGCGTGGCGCGCCGCGCACCGAGCGTCCGCGTCACGAAGGCCCCCGTCACGAGGGCCCGCGTCGCGAGGGGCATCGGGCCGAAGGCCAGCGTTCGGAAGGGCCTGCGCGCGAACAGCGTGGCCCGCGGAATTCGTTCCGGCCTGCGCGTTGAACGAGACAAAGCGCTGCCGTCAGGCTATGTGCCTGACGGCAAGCACGCGATGAGCCTGTACGAGGAGAGCCATTAATGGCGAAAGAGGAACTGCTCGAGTTCGACGGCACCGTGACCGAGGTGCTGCCCGACGGAAATTTCCGCGTCGTACTCGATAACGAACACGAGATTCTCGCCTATGCGGCGGGCAAGATGAAGAAGAACCGCATCCGCACCATCGTGGGCGATCGCGTCGTCGTCGAGATGTCGCCTTACGATCTCGAGCGTGGACGCATCAACTTCCGCCACAAGACCGGTGGCCCGACCCCGCCGATCGGTTCCGGCCAGCGCCGCCCCCCTCCGGGCCGTCGTCGCTGATCGCACGCAAGCTTAGCGCAGCGGCATCCGCCGCGCGCGCGGCTTGATGCCGAGCGCCTGCGCGAGGCCCACGGGGCGCTCCTGCGGCTCACTCAGGTCCATCTCCGCCGCGACATGGCCGATGTGCTCGCGCATGAGACGCGACGCTTCCTCCGCCTCGCCCCGCTCAATGGCACGCACGATGTCGTCATGTTCGTGCGGCGGGCAGGCGGCGTGTTCGCCCCGCGCGTAGAGCAGGATGGACAGCGAACTCAGCGCCTGAAGTTCGGTGAGCAACCGGACGAAGACCGGGTTTCCCGCCGCTTCCGCCAACGTCACATGAAATTCGCCCGTGAGCCGGACCAGCGTGGCCCGATCACCGGCGGCGCGCGCCTCGTTCTCGGTGGTGATATGACGGCGCAGCCGCTCCAGGGCCGCCCCGCCGCAGCGGCACGCGACAGCGTGCGCCACCTCCGGTTCGACCACGGCGCGCGCTTCTAGCACATGGCGCGCATCCGCGCGGCTCGGCGCCGCGACGAAGGCCCCGCGATTGGGCTGCTGCTCGACGATGCCGTCCTGTGCGAGACGCGCCAGCGCCTGCCGCACGACCGTCCGGCTTACCCCGAAGAGCTCCGCGAGCCGATCTTCCGTCAGCTTTTCGCCCGGCGGCAGACGACGCTCGAAAATCGCCTGCAGGATGCGCGAGCGGATCAGCGCTTCGGAGCGCCCCCGGCGCGCGGCCGGCAATTCAGTCGTCACGTCTGTCATCTCGTCCCCGGCCTCGACCCGAGGAATTAAGCACTTCCCGTCCCCGCGCGCCACGGCCGAGGACGCGAAGAGTCGTCAGACCGGCCAGTCGGCCAGCCGCCAGGCCGAATCCCAGAACATCCATTCCAGTTGGCATGCGCGCTTATAGGCGGCGTGCATGCGCCGGAGTTCCTCAGGCGACGCGGAAGCTGCCGCGCGATCCGTGGTGGCGATCACCGCGCGCACCGCCTCGTGGAACTCGTCGCCGGCATAGGTGTCGATCCAGGCATCATACGGATTCGGGCGCACGGCACGGCCGAGAATGTCGCGACCGATCTCGGCATAGATCCAGAAGCAGGGCAGCAGAGCTGCCAGCACCACGGGATAGGATTCGGCATAGGCCGTGCCGAGGAGGAAGCTCGTGTAATGGTGGCACACGGGCGACACCTCGGTCTGCGCGAAATCTTCCGTGCTGATGCCGAACTGCTCGAAGAAATCCGCGTGCAGCGAACGCTCGACCACCACGGCAACCTTGGCGGCTTCGGCGAACTGCACCAGCCCGTCCGGGTCCCCCGCCTTGGCGGCGGCAATCGCCAGTCCGCGCCCGAAGGCGATGAGGTAATGCGCGTCCTGGATCATGTAGTGCCGGAACTGATCCTGCGACAGCGTGCCGTCCGCCAGCGCGTTGTTGAACGGCATGGTGCGGATCGCGTCATAGATCGGCTGGTTGCGGCCCCAGGCATGGGCGCTGAAGGTCGAGGCGTTGAAGCTCGTCGCATCACTCATCACGTAGTCCTCCAGACATGAAAAGGGCCGCTGACGAGGCGGCCCGCTTCCTTCTTATATCGCGGCAGCGAAGCTCAGTGCGTGCCGCGGGTCTCGCTCTCGATGGCCGATGCGGCGGACTTCAGCGATTCGAGCACGGTCAGGCGGCGGGCCTTGGTCGCCTCGTCGCGAGCGTCCTCGACGTCTTCCTGCGCGTCCTTGATCATCTGCGCGAGATTTTCCGAGCGCAGCTCGGCCAGCGGGATAGCCGTCTCGGCGAGCACGGTCAGGCCCTGCGGATTGGCCTCGGCAAAGCCGCCGCGCACGAACAGCTTCAACGGCGCGCCATCGCCCTTGATGGTGAGCACGCCGGGCTTCAGCGTCGACACGAAGGGCGAGTGCCCGGCAAGAATGCCGAATTCGCCCTCGGTGCCGGGCACCACGACTTCGCTCACCTTGCCGGAATAGACGAGGCGCTCCGGCGAGACGAGTTCGAACGGGAAGGTGGCCATGAATCCTCCAGAGGATGCGTCAGCTTGGGGCGATCATGGCCCCGCGCCCCGTTCAGGGGCGCCGGGCCTTGGGGATCACGCCGCTTCGGCAGCCAGCTTCTTGCCCTTCTCGATCGCCTCTTCGATGGTGCCGACCATGTAGAAGGCCTGCTCCGGGAGGTGATCATACTTGCCTTCCACCAGGCCCTTGAAGCCCTTGATGGTGTCGGCGAGGTCGACGAGCTTGCCGGGCGAACCGGTGAACACTTCGGCGACGTGGAAGGGCTGCGACAGGAAGCGCTCGATCTTGCGGGCGCGGGCGACGGTGAGCTTGTCCTCTTCCGAGAGCTCGTCCATGCCCAGGATCGCGATGATGTCCTGCAGCGACTTGTAGCGCTGCAGGGTCTGCTGAACCTGACGGGCCACGTTGTAGTGCTCCTCGCCGAGGATCAGCGGCGAGAGAATGCGCGAGGTCGAGTCGAGCGGATCCACCGCCGGGTAGATGCCCTTTTCCGCGATCGAGCGCGACAGAACCGTCGTCGCGTCGAGATGGGCGAAGGAGGCGGCAGGCGCCGGGTCGGTCAGATCGTCGGCGGGCACGTAAATGGCCTGCACCGAGGTGATCGAACCCTTGGTGGTGGTGGTGATGCGCTCCTGCAGCGCGCCCATGTCGGTGGCGAGCGTCGGCTGATAGCCCACCGCCGAGGGAATACGGCCGAGCAGAGCCGACACTTCCGAACCCGCCTGGGTGAAGCGGAAGATGTTGTCGACGAAGAACAGCACGTCCTGGCCCTGGTCGCGGAAATGCTCGGCGACGGTGAGGCCGGTCAGCGCGACGCGGGCGCGGGCGCCCGGGGGCTCGTTCATCTGGCCGTAGACGAGGGCGCACTTGGAGCCGGCAGCCGAGCCATTATGCTCGTGCGGATCGACGTTCACCTTCGACTCGATCATCTCGTGGTAGAGATCGTTGCCCTCGCGGGTACGCTCGCCCACGCCGGCGAACACGGAATAGCCGCCGTGCGCCTTCGCGATGTTGTTGATCAGCTCCATGATCAGCACGGTCTTGCCGACGCCGGCGCCGCCGAACAGGCCGATCTTGCCGCCCTTGGAATAGGGCGCCAGCAGATCCACCACCTTGATGCCGGTGACGAGGATTTCCGCTTCCGTCGACTGGTCGGCGTAGGAGGGCGCCTCCTGGTGGATGGCGCGCTTCATCTCGCCGACAACCGGGCCGAGCTCGTCCACCGGCTCGCCGATGACGTTCATGATGCGGCCGAGGGTCGCCTCGCCAACCGGCACCATGATGGGCGACCCGGTGTCGGTGACGGCGTGGCCGCGGACCAGACCTTCGGTCGAATCCATGGCGATGGTGCGCACGGTGTTCTCGCCGAGGTGCTGGGCGACCTCGAGCACGAGGCGCGAGCCGTTATTGGTGGTCTCCAGCGCGTTCAGAATCGCCGGCAGGTGGCCGTCGAACTGAACGTCGACAACAGCGCCGATGACCTGAGTGATGCGTCCGTCCGTGTTCGCCATCTTCATGCGTCCTTTGTCCTTGACCGCGCTGCCCGTCAGAGCGCTTCGGCACCGGAAATGATTTCGATCAGTTCTTTGGTGATCTGGGCCTGACGTGTGCGGTTGTAGACCAGCGTCTGCTTCTTGATCATGTCACCCGCATTGCGGGTGGCGTTGTCCATCGCGCTCATGCGGGCGCCCTGCTCGGACGCGCCGTTTTCCAGCGCCGCCTTGAAGATCTGCACCGCGAGATTGCGCGGCAGCAGGTCGGCAAGAATCTCCGCCCCGTCGGGCTCGTATTCGTACACCGCCGCCGCGCCGGCCGCCGGAGCGGTCGTCTCGGGGAAGGTGGCGGGGATCAGCTGCTGCGCCGTCGGGACCTGCGAGATCACCGAATGGAAGCGGCTGAAGAACTGGGTTGCGACGTCGAACTCGCCGGCGGCGAAACGCGCCGAGATCTTCTCGGCAATCGCCTGCGCGTCGGCGAAGGTGACGCCCTTGTTCGAGCGCAGCTCGACGACCTCGATGATCTGCTTCTCGAACTGGCGACGCAGGGCCTCATAGCCCTTGCGGCCGACGCAGAAGATCTTGACCGTCTTGCCCTGGTTCATGAGCGAGAGGGCCCGCTCGCGCGCCAGGCGCACGATCGAGGAATTGAAGGCGCCGCACAGGCCGCGCTCGGCGGTGAGCACCAGAAGCAGATGCGTCTGGTCCTTGCCGGTGCCGGTCAGCAGCAGCGGCACGTCCGGGCCGCTGGAAATCGCGCCGGCGATGTTGCCGAGCACGCTTTCCAGACGGTCGGCATAGGGCCGCGCCGCCTCGGCGGCGTTCTGGGCGCGCCGAAGCTTTGCGGCGGCGACCATCTGCATCGCCTTGGTGATCTTCTGCGTCGCCTTCACCGAAGCGATGCGATTGCGCAGATCCTTAAGGCTGGCCATTACGTCGGACTCCCTGCCCCGATGCTCCGCTCGATGCTCAGGCGAAAGTCTTCGCGAAGGCGTCGATCGCCTTCACGAGCTTCTCGGTGGTGTCCTTCGACAGTTCCTTGGAGGTACGGATCGTGTCGAGGATGTCCGAGTGCTTGGAACGCAGGAACAGCAGCAGACCGTCCTCGAACGCGCGCACCTTGGAGACCGGCAGCGTGTCGAGATAGCCGTTGGTGCCGGCATAGATCACCACAACCTGCTCCTCGACCTTGAGGGGCGAGAACTGCGACTGCTTGAGCAGCTCGGTCAGGCGGGCGCCGCGGTTCAGCAGCTTCTGGGTCGAGGCGTCGAGGTCCGAGCCGAACTGGGCGAAGGCCGCCAGTTCGCGATACTGGGCGAGCTCGCCCTTGATCTTGCCGGCAACCTGCTTCATCGCCTTGATCTGCGCCGACGAACCGACGCGCGACACCGAGAGGCCGACGTTCACCGCCGGGCGGATGCCCTGGAAGAACAGGTCGGACTCAAGGAAGATCTGGCCGTCGGTGATCGAGATGACGTTGGTCGGGATGTAGGCCGACACGTCGTTCGCCTGGGTCTCGATGACCGGAAGGGCGGTCAGCGAACCGGCGCCGTTCTCGTCATTGAGCTTGGCGGCGCGCTCGAGCAGGCGCGAGTGGAGATAGAACACGTCGCCGGGATAGGCTTCGCGGCCCGGCGGGCGGCGCAGCAGCAGCGACATCTGGCGGTACGCCACGGCCTGCTTGGACAGGTCGTCATGGATGATCAGCGCGTGCATGCTGTTGTCGCGGAAGAACTCGCCCATGGCGGTGCCCGCGAAGGGCGCAAGGAACTGCATCGGCGCGGCGTCCGAGGCGGTCGCGGCGACGACGATGGAATATTCCAGCGCGCCCTGCTCTTCCAGCACCTTCACGAACTGCGCGACGGTCGAGCGCTTCTGGCCGACCGCGACATAGACGCAGTACAGCTTCTGGCTCTCGGGGGCGTCGCCCGCGTTCAGCGGCTTCTGGTTCAGGATCGAATCGAGCGCCACGGCGGTCTTGCCGGTCTGGCGGTCGCCGATGATCAGCTCGCGCTGGCCGCGCCCGATCGGGATCAGGGCGTCGATCGCCTTGAGGCCGGTCTGCATCGGCTCGTGCACGGACTTGCGCGGGATGATGCCCGGCGCCTTCACGTCGACGCGGCGACGCTCGGTGTATTCGATCGGGCCCTTGCCGTCGATCGGGTTGCCAAGCGCGTCGACGACGCGGCCGAGCAGGCCCTTGCCGACCGGCACGTCGACGATGGCGCCGGTGCGCTTGACGGTCTGGCCTTCCTTGATCTCGCGGTCGGAGCCGAAGATGACGACGCCGACATTGTCGATTTCGAGGTTCAGCGCCATGCCGCGCGTGCCATTCTCGAACTCGACCATTTCGCCCGCCTGGACGTTGTCGAGACCGTAGACGCGGGCAATGCCGTCACCGACGGAGAGAACCTGGCCGACCTCGGAAACTTCGGCTTCCTGGCCGAAATTCTTGATCTGCTCCTTGAGGATCGCGGAAATTTCAGCGGCGCGGATATCCATCAGCGAACCTCTTTCATCGCATAGCGGATCGAATTGAGCTTGGTCTTGAGCGAGGCGTCGACCAGCTTCGAGCCGATCTTGACCTTGAGACCGCCCAGCAGCGAGGGATCAACCTCGACAGCGAGCTTGACGTTCTTGCCCGTGAGCACGTCGAGCGCTTCTTTGAGCGTCGCGGCATGGGCGTCGGAAAGCGGCTGGGCGAGCGTGACTTCCGCCACGACTTCGCCCTTCTCGGCGGCGACCAGCGCATCAAAGCCGCGAATGATCGCCTCAATGGCGAACAGACGACGGTTGGCGGCCACGGTCTTGAAGAAATTGGCGGCGAGCCCGCCGATGCCGGCCTTGGCCAGAATCGCGGCGATCGCCTTTTCCTGCTCCTCGGACGAGAAGACCGGGCTGCGCACCAGACGCTGGAGGTCGGCGCTGTCGGCGATCATCGCGCTGAACCTGTCGAGGTCCGCCTTCACCGCATCGATGGCGCCGGCTTCACGCGCGAGCTCGAACAGCGCCGTCGCGTAGCGTCCTGCCACTCCGGATACGAATGTCTCGGCCACTGTGCCTCTCTCGGGGCTTGTCCGAAGCCTTACCCGCCGAGTGGCGCGCTTCCGGTTCCGGACTGGAAGGGTTCAAACTCTCGGCGGGATATGGAATTTCCCTCACCCGCCCTCTGGAGTCGGCGGGTTCCCTAACACGGCTCATTGCAGGCTGCAACACGAGGACGTGAGGGATTGCGAGGGGCAAATGACGTAGCGGGCCCCGCGCGGCGTCCTTTGGCGCGGAAGGCCCGTTTTCAAGGCTTTGCGCGGCCTGCGGCGCTTTGCTGCACCTGGCATGCCACAGCGGGCTTCGCGTGCGGCGATTCGCGCCTAGTCGCGCGTCGCCCGCAGCGCCGCGGCCGCGGCAATGGGACCGAGCACAAGTGCCGCCAGCGAGAGGCCGGCAAGAATGCGGAAAGGCGTGCCAAAAGGCACCGTTCCGCCAAGCGCGGTTCCCGTCGCCGCCACCGCGAAGATCAGCACGGGGATGGTCAACGGCATGACCAGCACCGCGACCAGCAGCCCGCCGCGCCGGAACGCACTGGCGAAGGCGGCGCCGATCAATCCCAGAAAGGTGATGGCGGGCGTGCCCACCAGCAGCGTCAGCGTCAGCGCGCCGATCGAGGCCGGCGCCAGGTTCAGGAGCAGCGAGAGCACCGGCGCGGCGATGACCAGCGGCAGGCCGGTGGCGATCCAGTGGGCGAGGCCCTTGGCAGCAGCGATCAGCTCCAGCGGCAGTTCCACCATGGCGAGCACGTCGAGCGACCCATCCTCCGCATCGGCGGCAAACAGCCGGTCGAGCCCGATGAGCGAGGCAAGCAGCGCGCCGATCCACAGGATGGCCGGGCCGATGCGCGCCAGCAGCGCGAGGTCTGGCCCGATGGCGAAGGGCGTGACCACCACCACCGCGAGAAAGAACACCACGCCGAGCCCCGCCCCACCGCCGGCGCGCATGGCGATGGCAAGGTCGCGACGCAGCAAGGCGAGGAAGGCCCGGCCCATGCCACCGCTTCTTCTCTCGCTCATGCTGCCACCGGGCGCGCGGGACGATAGGCGCCGAGATCCAACCCCTGTGAGGGACCGAAGTCGAGCGGGGCGTGAGTTGCGGCGACGATGAGCCCGCCTTTCTCCACGTGCGCATGCGCGAGGGCGGAGAAACGCGCCTGCGCCGCGACATCCAGCGCCGTCGTCGGCTCGTCCAGCAGCCAGAGCGGCCGGTCGCTGACGAGAAGCCGCGCCAGAGCGAGGCGGCGCTTCTGCCCGGCGGAGAGCACCGCCACCGGCAGGCCGCCAAGCCCGCCGAGCCCTACCTCCTCCAGCGCCTCGGCAACCGTCCGTGCCGGACGGCCAAGCACATCGCGCCAGAAGGCGAGGTTCTCCTGCGCCGAGAGCGCCGGCTTGTGGGCGTCGAGATGGCCGAGATAGTGCACCTCCTCGGCGAAATCCTCAGGCTCGGGCGCGCCTTCCAGGCGCACCACGCCCGCCGCCGGCGCGGCAAGCCCCGCCAAAAGTCTTAGGAGCGAGGATTTCCCCGTCCCATTCGGTCCCGTGACGATGAGCGCGCGGCCGGAAGAAAGCGTGAAATCGAGGTTTTCAAACAGCTGGCGCATACCGCGCCGGCAGGCGAGCCCCTCAGCCACGAGCCGCATCGCTGGACTTCCTTCCGTAACTGGAGCTGACGCGCCGCACAAATTTTCGATGCATTGCGTGCGGCCACTAGGATCGGTGTTTGAAATGGCTCTATATAGAAATCCGAACGATGCGTCCCCGCCTCGGCGCAAGGCTGCGCGAGCTATAGCCCGCCAGGCCAACTCCCTCCAAGGCCCACGCATCGGTGCCACTTATTAGCGGGGATCAGTCTGCCGTGACGTCGCTCGACAGCTTCAAAAGCCGTAAGACCCTCACCGTCGGTTCCAAGACCTACACCTATTACAGCCTCCCGGACGCCGAGAAGAACGGCCTCGAGGGGATTTCCGCGCTGCCCTTCTCGATGAAGGTGCTGCTGGAGAACCTGCTCCGCTTCGAGGACGGCCGGTCCGTCTCGAAGAAGGACATCGTCTTCATCAAGGACTGGCTGGTGAACCGCGGCAAGGTCGAGAACGAAATCGCCTACCGGCCGGCGCGCGTGCTGATGCAGGACTTCACCGGCGTTCCCGCCGTCGTCGACCTCGCCGCCATGCGCGACGCCATGGTGTCGCTGGGCGGTGATCCCAAGCGAATCAACCCGCTGGTTCCCGTCGACCTCGTCATCGACCATTCGGTGATCGTGAACTTCTTCGGCGACAACGCCGCCTTCGGCAAGAATGTCGAGGAAGAGTACAAGCAGAACCAGGAGCGCTACCGCTTCCTGAAATGGGGCCAGTCGGCCTTCAACAATTTCCGCGTCGTGCCGCCCGGCACCGGCATCTGCCACCAGGTGAACCTCGAATACCTCGCCCAGACCGTCTGGACGAAGGAAGAGGACGGCACCACCGTCGCCTATCCCGACACCTGTGTCGGCACCGACAGCCACACCACCATGGTGAACGGCCTCGGCGTGCTCGGCTGGGGCGTCGGCGGTATCGAGGCCGAGGCCGCCATGCTCGGCCAGCCGGTATCCATGCTCATCCCCGAGGTTATCGGCTTCAAGCTGACCGGCCAGCTCAACGAGGGCATCACCGCCACCGACCTCGTGCTCACCGTTACGCAGATGCTGCGCAAGAAGGGCGTGGTCGGCAAGTTCGTCGAGTTCTTCGGCCCCGGCCTCGACCATCTCTCGCTGGCCGATCGCGCCACCATCGGCAACATGGCGCCGGAATATGGCGCGACCTGCGGCTTCTTCCCCGTCGACAGCGAGACCATCGCCTATCTCGACGAGACCGGCCGCACGGATGACCGCATCGCGCTGGTGGAAGCGTATTCCAAGGCGCAGGGCATGTGGCGCCATGAAGGCACTGCCGACCCGGTATTCACCGACATCCTCGAACTCGACATCTCCACCGTGCTGCCGTCCCTCGCGGGCCCCAAGCGCCCGCAGGACCGCGTGCTGCTCTCCGGCACCAAGACCGGCTTCCTCGCCGCGCTGGAAGGCGAGTTCAAGAAGCCCGGCGAAGCCGCCAAGCGCGTGCCGGTCGAAGGCACCGACTACACGCTCGGCCATGGCGACGTGACCATCGCCGCCATCACCTCCTGCACCAACACCTCGAATCCCAGCGTGCTGATCGCCGCCGGCCTGCTGGCGCGCAACGCGGTCGCCCGCGGCCTCAAGTCGAAGCCCTGGGTGAAGACCTCGCTGGCGCCCGGCTCGCAGGTGGTGGAAGGCTATCTCAAGGCGGCCGACCTGCAGAAGGACCTCGACGCGGTCGGCTTCAACCTGGTCGGCTTCGGCTGCACCACCTGCATCGGCAATTCCGGCCCGCTCCCCGAGCCGATCTCCGAGGCGATCAACAAGCACGACCTCGTCGCCGGCGCCGTCATTTCCGGCAATCGGAACTTTGAAGGCCGCGTGAACCCGGACGTGAAGGCGAACTACCTCGCCTCGCCCCCGCTCGTGGTGGCCTATGCGCTGGCCGGCTCGCTGCAGATCGACCTCACCACCGAGCCGCTCGGCACGGGCTCGGACGGCACGCCGGTCTATCTGAAGGACATCTGGCCCTCGAACCAGGAAATCGCGAAATTCATCCGCGAGAACGTGACCAAGAAGATGTTCCAGGAGAAGTACTCCGACGTCTTCAAGGGCGACGAGAACTGGCAGAAGATCGCGATCCCGCTGGGCGAGACCTATGCCTGGGACGACCGCTCCACCTATGTGCAGAACCCGCCCTATTTCGAGGGCATGGAGATGAAGCCCGAGCCGGTGACCGACATTATCGGGGCGCGGGTCATGGGCCTGTTCCTCGATTCGATCACCACCGACCACATCTCCCCCGCCGGCTCCATCAAGGAAGCCAGCCCGGCCGGCCACTATCTGCGCGACCATCAGGTGCGCCCGGCCGATTTCAACCAGTACGGCACGCGGCGCGGCAACCATCAGGTGATGATGCGCGGCACCTTCGCCAACATCCGCATCAAGAACCAGATGCTCGGCGGCAAGGAAGGCGGCTTCACCCGCCACTGGCCGGACGGCACGGAAATGCCGATCTACGACGCCGCCATGCTCTACAAGAGCGAAGGCGTGCCCACCGTCGTGTTCGCCGGCAAGGAATACGGCACCGGCTCCTCGCGCGACTGGGCGGCCAAGGGCACCAAGCTGCTCGGCATCCGCGCCGTCATCGCCCAGAGCTTCGAGCGCATCCACCGCTCGAACCTGGTCGGCATGGGCATCGTGCCGCTGGTGTTCCAGAACGATGAGAGCTGGCTGACGCTCGGCATCAAGGGTGACGAGACCGTCACCATCAAGGGCATCGAGGGCGATCTCAAGCCGCGCCAGACGCTGGTGGCCGAGGTCACCTTCAGCGACGGCACGGTGAAGAACGTGCCGCTCACCTGCCGCATCGATACGCTCGACGAGCTGGATTACTTCCGCAATGGCGGCATTCTCCAGTACGTGCTGCGCAACCTCGCGGCCTGATCGGCCGCGTATCGAGATGATGAGCGAGGCCGGCGCGCGGACATACCGAGCGCCGGCCTCGTCTTTTTCGTGCCCTCTTCACCTTTCCGTGCGGCGGCGACAAACGAATGTGACTGGTGCCTGCGCCGCCCGCGTCCTATTGCCTAGGGCACGCTCCGGCCGGTTCGAGACGAGCCGATCGACAGGATGATGCTCAAGCGCTTGAAAGCTCCGCATTTTCCTTTTTGATCGGTTGTTTCGCCGACCGGGATTGGATTTGCTGGCGCCCCTCCGGGCCGCGCTTCAAGGGACGAACCGCGCGACATGCACGACGTCAACGCCCCTCTCCACCCCTGCCCCTTGGCGCACCCGCGTGCCGCTGAGCCCGGCCGGGCCGGTGTCGGGTTCGCGGAGCCGCTGATGCGCGCGGCGCTGACGTTCGTCGCCTTCGCCATGGCCGGCTGGTTCGCCAGCCCCGCCCTCGCCGGCGACGACACGGTCAAGCCAATTGCCGCGCCACGGGCGGTGATCGAGCTTTTCACCAGCCAGGGCTGCTCCTCCTGCCCACCCGCCGACAGGCTGATGGGCGAACTCGCCGAGCGGCCCGACGTGCTCGCGCTGACGCTGGCCGTCGACTATTGGGACTATCTCGGCTGGAAGGACACGCTGGCCAAGCACGGCCATTCGCTGCGCCAGAAGGCCTATGCCAAGCTGCGCGGCGACAGCAAGATGTTCACTCCGCAAGCGGTGGTGAACGGCCGTGTCATGGCCATCGGCTCCGACCGCGGCATGCTGGAGCGTACCGTCACCACCATCGAAAAACCCGCCGTGCCGGTGGACATCGCCGCGCGCGAGGGGCGGATCCATGTAACGGTGGGACGCAACCCGGTTGGCGCGACGTCCGGCGAAGTCTGGCTCTGCCCGGTCGCCAGCAAGATGGACGTCGATATCGGCCGGGGCGAGAACGAGGGCACCAAGATCAGCTACCACAATGTGGTGCGCGGCTGGATCAAGCTCGGCGACTGGAATGGCAGCGAGGCGCGTTTCGACACCGCATTGCAGGCCCAGAACTTCGATGCCGACGCGGTGGCTGTGCTGGTACAGACCGGCAGCTCCACTGAACCCGGCGCCATCGTCGGCGCGGCGCTGCTGCCTCTGCCCTGAGCTTTCTCTGCCCTGAGCTTTGCGAAAATCCCCACGCTTGTCCCCGCTTCTGCGAGGAGAAGCCGTGGACGCAAAGAAAAAGGGCCGGCGAAGAACCGGCCCTGAAGAGCAATTCGGGGATTGAACCTAGAACATAACGACGGGCCGATCCACTTAACGCCGCGGGGGGCTGGGGGGCTGGGAAACCGATGCGCTCTGCGAACCGGCCCGACGCTATGGTTAAGAGATGGAATGCGCCCTTGGCAGCGCAACGGCCGAATTCGGGCAAGCCTGTGTTTTCTTTTAACGAGCGCGTGAACAGCGTCGGGTCCTGCCGGGCGGCAGGGCAGAAAGACGCTTGAAGCCGGGCGGCGGCGGGACGATCATGACGGTTGCGTGACTTGCAGCTGGTTCCAATCGGAGGACGCGCGTGGCGGATACCGAACCCATAGTCCTTCCGGTCGGCGGTCGCGTCGGTGTCGTCACTTTCGACCGACGCGAACTCGACCGGATTCTCGATCTGTACGGACGCATGGTGGCGCTGGGCGAATGGCGGGACTACGCCATCGACTTCACCCGCGACCGGGCCATTTTCTCCATCTTCCGCCGCGCCGCCGAAGTGCCGATCTACCGGATCGAGAAGGACCCGCGCCTTGCGCGGCGGCAGGGCGCCTACACCGTGGTGTCGCAGACCGGGCTCATCCTGAAGCGCGGCCACGAGCTTGCGCGCGTCCTCGCGGTGTTGGAAAAGCCGTTGCGCGCGGTCAACTGACGTCGCGCCCCGACCGCCCCACCGCTTTCCGGAGATCGACATGCGCAGCCTCACCGTCGCCGCCACCCAGATGCGCTGCGACTGGGACATTCCCGGCAATCTCGACCGCGCCGAGGCGCTTATCCGCGAAGCCGCCAGCCGGGGCGCCGGCCTGATCCTGCTGCAGGAGCTGTTCGAGACCCCTTATTTCTGCCAGGACCAGATTCACGATTTCCTGCGCCTCGCCGCCCCGCTGGAAGGCAACAAGCTGATCGCCCGCTTCGCCGCGCTGGCGAAGGAACTGGGCGTTGTGCTGCCGGTCAGCTTCTTCGAGCGCGCGGGTCAGGCGACCTTCAACTCCATCGCCATCATCGACGCCGACGGCACGGTGCTCGGCATCTACCGCAAGAGCCACATACCGGACGGGCCCGGCTACACCGAAAAATTCTATTTCTCGCCGGGCGACACCGGCTTTCGCGTCTGGGACACGGCGGCCGGGCGCATCGGCGTCGGCATCTGCTGGGACCAGTGGTTCCCGGAATCGGCGCGCGCCATGGCGCTGCTCGGCGCCGAAGTGCTGCTCTATCCCACCGCCATCGGCTCGGAGCCGCAGGACCCCGACCTTGATTCGGCCGCCCACTGGCAGCGCGTGATGCAGGGCCATGCCGGCGCCAATCTGATGCCGCTGATCGCCTCCAACCGCATCGGCACCGAAGAGGGGCGCAACGGCACCTCGCTGACCTTCTACGGCTCCTCCTTCATCGCCGACCCGACCGGCGCCAAGGTGGCCGAGGCCGGGCGCGACGAGCAGGCCGTGCTCACCGCCACCTTCGATCTCGACGCCATCGCCCAGCAGCGCCGCAGCTGGGGCGTGTTCCGCGACCGCCGGCCGGAGCTTTACGGCCCACTCCTGTCGCTCGATGGGCGCGCCGCCACGCGCGCCCACAGCTGAGATCCAATCATGACCGAGACACTGTCGAGCCTGCCCGCCGCCGACGGCTTCCGCATGCCGGCGGAATGGGAGCCGCATGCCGGCACCTGGATGATCTGGCCCGAGCGCGCGGATAACTGGCGCGACGGGGCCGGACCGGCGCAGCAGGCCTTCGCCCGCGTGGCGGCGGCCATCGCCCGTTTTGAACCGATGACCATGCTTGTGACGGCCCAGCAATGGCGGCAGGCGCGCGCCATGCTGCCGGCGTCGGTCCGGCTGATCGAGGCGGCCTCCGACGATTCCTGGTGCCGCGATTCGGGCGCCACCTTCGTCATCGACGCGGCCGGCCGTCTGCGCGGGGTCGACTGGAAGTTCAACGCCTGGGGCGGGCTCTATGCCCCTTGCGACCAGGACGAGCTGATCGCGGCCAAGATGCTGGAGACCGAGCGCGCCCCGCGCTACGCCGCCCCGCTGGTGCTGGAGGGCGGCTCGATCCATGTCGACGGCGAAGGCACGGTGCTCACGACGGAGGAATGCCTGCTCAACCCGAACCGCAATCCGGGCCTCACGCGCGAGGAGATCGAGCAGCACCTGAAGGATTATCTGAACGTCTCGACCGTCATCTGGCTCGGGGCCGGCCTCGTCGACGACGAAACCTCCGGCCATATCGACAACCTCGCCTGTTTCGTGCGTCCCGGCGTGGTCGCACTGACCTGGTGCGAGGATCCGAGCGACCCGCAATACGCCATTTCGCGCGACGCCCATGAGCGTCTGTCGAAGGCCAGGGATGTGCGCGGTCGGGCTCTGGAGATCGTCAAGCTGCCGCTGCCCGGCCCGTTCTACCGCAACGCGGCCGAGGTCATCGAGCCGAATGAGGCGACCGGCTTCATGAGCCGCGGCGCCGGCGAGAGGCTGGGCGCCTCCTACGCCAATTTCTACCTTGGCAACGGCTTCGTCCTGATGCCGCTGCTCGACCCCCGCCATGACGAGGCCGCCCGCGACATCCTCGCCGGGCTTTTCCCGGACCGCGAGATCGTCGGGGTCGAAACGCGCGAGATCGTGCTCGGCGGCGGCAACATCCACTGCATCACCCAGCAGCAGCCGGCCGGCACGCCGGGCTGAGCGTTCAGCCCTTCACCAGACCGAGGCGAATGAGGCTCTCGGCACTGGCGAGGATCGCCTCTTCCGCCGGGCGCGGCGTCCAGCCCAACAGGCGCCGCGCTTTCTCGGACGAGCCGTTGCGCACGATGCCGAGCTGAGGCACCGCCGCCCGCGCCATCGGCAGGCGCAGCGCCGCCAGCCGCACGAGAAAATCCGGCAGCTCAAAGCGCGGCACGCGCCGCGCGGCGCTGCCGAGATTGCTCCGAAGCGTCAGCGCGAGCTGGTGCAGCGAGACGCAGTTCCCCGCCGTCGCGAGAAAACGCTCGCCCACCGCCTTCGGGTCGGTCATCGCCTTCACATGCAGCTCGGCCACGTCGCGCACATCGACGACGCCGAACCAGATGCGCGGCGCGGCGGGAATGCTCCCGTCCAGCAGCGCCTTGACCAGGCTGACCGAGGTCGACAGGTTCGCCCCCAGCGCCGGTCCGAACACACCGACCGGATTGACCACCGACAGCTCCATGTCGCCGCCCTCGCGGGCCATGAAATCCCACGCCGCGCGCTCGGCCAGCGCCTTCGATTTCATGTAGGGCTGGACGCCGGGCGCGTCCGGGTTGGTCCAGTCGCGTTCGTCGAACGTGTCACGCTGCGGGGGATGGCCGTAACCGATCGCGGCGAAGGATGAGGTGACGACGACGCGCTTCACCCCCGCATCACGAGCGGCGCGCAGCACCCGCAGCGTGCCCTCCCGCGCCGGGCGGATCAGTTCGCCCTCATCCGCGGGAACGCCGGCGGGAAAGGGCGAGGCGACATGCATGACGTAGTCGACGCCATCCACCGCATCCGCCCAGCCATTGTCGCGTTCGAGATCGGTGGTGGCGAAGCTGAGCCGGTCGCCCGGCTCCATGCCGGCGCCGGCCAGCATCGCCCGCACATCCGCGGCGCGGCCGGAATGGCGCACGCTGGCGCGCACCTGATGGCCCTCGCCGAGCAGCTTCAGAATGACATGAGCCGCGATGAAGCCCGACCCGCCGGTGACCAGAACCCGCCTCATCCGTTCTCCTTGCACGCCGACCTGCCACACTGATGCAGGTGGGCATGCGCCGCGCAACTAACAAGGCGCGGGATGCGCGCGGCGCTTGCCCGCAGGGAAGCTATACTCTATCGCGGTTTGCGAACGGCTCGCGCCGAGTGGGGACGTGGGAAGCTTGCCGGACCCGATCGCGATGCGACGCCGGGTCGGCCTGTTGCTCAAAGCGGTCGGGGGACGTGCATGACCCATATTCTGGTGACCGGTGGCGCCGGCTATATCGGCTCCCATGCGTGCAAGGCGCTGAAGGCGGCCGGTTTTACCCCGGTAGCGTTCGACAATCTCCACACCGGCTGGGCGGAATCCGTTCGCTTCGGGCCTTTCGTGGAGGGCGACCTCCTGAACCCCGCCGACATCGCCGCCGCCTTCGCGCACTACCGGCCGGCGGCGGTGATGCACTTCGCAGCCCTCTCGCTGGTCGGCGAATCGATGCGCGATCCCGGCCGCTACTGGCGCGCGAACGTGAATGGCGCACTCAACCTGCTCGAAGCCGCGCTCGCCGCCGGCTGCACGAACATCGTGTTCTCCTCCACCTGCGCCGTCTATGGCGAACATGACGGCGCCACGCTGGACGAAGCGACCGAGCAGAAGCCGATCAACGCCTATGGCGCCTCAAAGCGCGCCATCGAGGGCGTGCTGCGCGATTTCGAGGCGGCATATGGGCTGCGCCATGTAATCTTTCGCTACTTCAACGTCGCCGGCGCGGACCCCGAGGGCGAGATCGGCGAGCGGCACGAACCGGAGACGCATCTCATCCCGCTGGTGCTGGAAGCCGCCGCCGGCCACCGGCCGGCGCTCACCATGTTCGGCACCGACTACCCCACGCCCGACGGCACCTGCATTCGCGACTATGTGCATGTCTGCGACCTCGTCGACGCGCATCTGCTCGGCCTCCGGCGCCTGCTGGAAGGCGGCGCGAGCGAGGTGTTCAATCTCGGTACCGGCCACGGCTACTCCGTGCGCGAGGTGATCGAGGCGGCGCGCGCGGTGACCGGCCGGGACATACCGGTGACCGAAGCCCCCCGCCGCGCGGGCGATGCGACGCGCCTCGTCAGCGGCAGCGGCCGCGTGCTCGGCTGGCAACCCTCGCGCTCGACCCTGCCCACCATGATCGAAGACGCCTGGCGCTGGCATCGCAAGCAGAACCGGTTTGGTTAGAAGCGGCCCGGGAACAGGGGCGTGTAGCCGTAATGGCATCGCGAAGCGCTATGAACCGATCGCCGCTCGCGAATTGGCGAGGTTACCGCACGCCTTCAGCATCAGTCGGGAATGGTGCGGGTGGTCGGACTCGAACCGACACTCTGTCACCAGAAACGGATTTTGAGTCCGTCGCGTCTACCGGTTCCGCCACACCCGCACGGCTGGCGCACCGCCGGCGCGTGGCCGGCGGAAGGCGGCGCGGACTATAGTGGCCCGCGCGCCAAGGGCAAGCTCTTCCAGCCCGCCCTTCACTCTCTTTCCGCCGCGCTCAGGGCGCCGGCTTGCAGGTGCCGAAAGCGGTGAGCACCTTGTCGTTGGTCACCGTGGTCAGCGTCACCTGCGGCTTGCTGCGCGAGAGCTGCATCACCCAGCCCACCTGATCGTCCGTGCCCTGCAGCGTGACGTTGTCGCCGGCGCTGGCGGCGGAGACGATCTCCGTGACATGCGGCAGCCCACTATCGGAAACGCTGGCGATGATCTTCCGGCCGTAATGCACGAGAAAGCGCGCCGGCAGGTCGATGGTGCCAAGCTCCGCCGCGGGCGCGCAGCCCTTCTCGGCCTCGCAGGTGAACACCTTGGTGAAGGTGCAGTCGGCCGGCGGCGGAAGATCGGGGATCGCGGCTTCCACCAGGGCAGGCGCGGCCTCGGCGGGCGCCTGCGCTGTCTGCGCCTGCGCGAACGCGGCGCCCGACCACAGGCAGAGAGCGGCGGCGGCGGCTGTCTTGATCATCGAACGACCTTGTCGCTTCCGGGAGGGGAGGAGGGACGCCGTCATGCTCAGTACACCGGCGTGCGGCACGGCGGATAGGGCGGCGCGCCACAATAGCCGGGGCCGTAGACCGGGCGCGGCGGCGGCGGGTAATAGGCGGGCGGGGGCGGCGGAGGCGGGGGACCGTAATAGTAATAGGGCTTTGGCCGGGTTGCCGCCGTCAACGCAGAACCAACCAGCGCGCCAGCCACCAGCCCGCCGATCAGCGCTCCGGTATCATTGGCCCGCGCGGGTGGCGCCGAGACGATGAGGCTGGGCACCAGCGCCGCCAGGACCAAGCCGAGCCGCAGCAGGGAACCGAATCGGAACATGTCGACCTCTCTGGATTCGCGACGGTAAAAGTATCTTCCCACTCGGCGATGGGCACAAGGCGCCGGCACATCGGCACAATTCCGCCGCCCCGATGAATGCCGGCTAAACGGCCGGCTCAGTTCTCGTTCAACCACCCGGTCCGAGGATGCCTGCGCCTCGCGGCCGTCACTTCGGGACGAGCCCCGGGCACCGCGATCCGCCGGGATGCATCGCCGGCGGGCAAAGTCACGGGGTCGGCGAACCTTATCCCGTCCCGGCGCGTTAAGGCGGCGAACACACTGCGCCACCACGTTGCCGAACGGGTGCGCATGGGAGGTCTGAAAGTGGATAGACGTGGTTTTCTCATGGCCCTGGCCGGCATTGCTGGCGCGGGCGCCGTCACCGGCTTCGCCCTGTCTCCGGCGCAGGCCACACCGCTGAGCCAGCTCAAGAACATGGCTCCCCCCGAAGGCGAGGCGATCGATCTCGCCGCGGAAGCCGTCACCGAGGGCAGCGCCGGCATGACGCCGGACGGCACGCCGCTGGAACAGGCGCAGTGGGGCCCGCCCGGCCCGCCGCCGCGCGGCCCCGGCTGGGGCCCGCCTGGCCCGCCGCGTGGACGTTACCGCCGTCGCCGCCGGCGCGTCTGCGGCTGGCGCCGTGACCGCTGGGGCCGCCCGTTCCGCAGCTGCTGGTACACCTGGCGCTAAGGCTCAATCCGGCGCTTGCCGGATCCGTCTGACATGAGTGAAAAGGGGAAGCCGGCAGGTCCGGCTTCCCTGCTGCGCGTTCAGCCAGCCAGGAGCGCCCGCATACGCTGGCCCACGGCCTCGAAGGAGTTATGTGCCTTCAGGTGAGAGTAGCCCGCCTGCGCCTTCGCGCTCGCCTGACCGGGCACATCATAAATGGAGCGCAGCAGCTCGGCCGCGTGCGCGACGCTCGGCTCCGCCCAGTAGCTGCCCTCGGCGCCGGGGTAATCCTGCGCCGAGACCGGCACACGCCTGAAATCCACGGGATAGCCTGTGGCATCAGTGACGAAATCGCAGTTGCCACCGAAATTCGTCGCCACCACCGCCTTGCCATTGGCCATGGCCTCCGCGCAGCCGAGGCTGAAGCCTTCCGAGCGGTGCAGCGAGAGGAAAACATCGCTGCTCGCCATCAGCGTGGCCACATCCTCGCGCGTAATCGTGCAATCGATCACCCTGATCCGGCGATCGCGGGCCATCAGGGCGTGAAGCTCGCCACGGGCACTGCTCATGGCGGCGCCGCGGGCCTTCACGATCAGCTCCACATCCTCGCGCCCGGTCGGAAAGGCCTGCAGGAAAGCCTCGATGGCCCCTTGCGGGTTCTTGCGCGCGACGAAGGAATCGTAATCGACGAAGGTGAGGATGCGCAGCGGCGCGCGAAACGCCGAGGCGATGGGCGCGCCTGCTGGAAGCGCGATGGGCTGTGGCACCAGATGGACCGGGTGCTGCTGCACCGACACCAGCATGTCGCGCACGAAGGTCGTCGGCGCCCAGAAACTGTCGAAGCCATCAAAGGTCCAGCGCCAGGATGGCGGGACGCTCGGCAGCTCCCAATAGCTGTAATGGATATTCTGCTGGCCGCGGCAGGCGCGACGGGCAAAGGAGGCGAGCTCCGTCACGCTGGAGACCGAAAGCGCTGCCCGATGGTCGCCGGCCTGCGCGATGCGCCCGGCCATCGCCGCTTCGGCCTGCCGGCCCGGCAGCGGTATGTTGACGAGGCTGGCGGAGATAGCGGCGGCGTCGAGGGCGCCAGCGATCAGGCGGGCGGCTTCGCCAAGTCCGATCTCGGACAGGAAATAGCCGAAGACATCGAGGCCGAACGCACGCCCACTTCGCGCGCGTGGCCACATCCAGCAGGGTTTGGGAGCTGCGGGCGGGCAGTTGGCCCGGTTGCAACGTAACGACCAGACGCCGCGATTCAGACTCCGGTTTGAGATCAGAAGGTCCTCCGCGCTGGGAGTCTAGAAATGTCCGGATCTCGTAACGTCAGCCTTTGGCGCCCTGGCCGCGCGAATAGACATCCTCATAACGGATGATGTCATCCTCGCCAAGATAAGTGCCGGTCTGGACCTCGATGAGAACCATGGGAACCTTCCCCGGATTCTCCATACGGTGGACCGAGCCGAGCGGAATGTAGATCGACTGGTTTTCCGTCAGCAGGCTCACCGCCTTGTCGACGGTGATTCGCGCCGTTCCGGAAACCACGATCCAGTGCTCGGAACGATGGAAATGGCTCTGCAGCGACAGCGACGCGCCGGGATGCACGACGATGCGCTTGACCTGGAAGCGGTCGCCCAGGGCCAGCGTCTCGAACCATCCCCACGGGCGATGGTCGCGCGAGAAATGCTCGGCCTGGAAGGAGCCCTTCGCCTTCAGCGCGGTGACTGCCTGCTTCACGTCCTGCGCGCGCGACCGGTCGGCCACCAGCACCGCGTCGGGCATGGCCACGACCAGCATGTTCTTCAGCCCGATGCCGACGAGCTCCAGCCCCTCGGATTCCGAGCGCAGCAAGGTGTCCTCGCAGTCGATCTCCGTCACCGAGCCGTGTGCCGTCACGCCCGTATCGTCGAGCGGGCCCGCCCGCAGCACCGACGCCCAGTCGCCCAGATCCGACCATTCCCCGTCAAACGACACGGCCATCAGATTGGAGGAGCGCTCCATCACCGCGTAATCGACCGAAATCGCTTCGGCACGTTCCCAGGGCGCGGGCGCGAGACGCAGGAAGTTGAGGTCGGTCGTCGCCTCGTCAAGCGCCTGCCGGACGGGAGCCATCATCTCCGGCACAAGGGCTTCAAACGCCTTGAGCGCCGCCTTGACCGACATCAGGAAAATGCCGGCGTTCCAGAGGTAGTGGCCTTCGGCCAGCATGGCCGCGGCCCGGCCGGCATCCGGCTTTTCGACGAAGCGCTTGAGCGGGATCGCCGAAGGCTCTGCGCCGGTGGGCTGATGGGCCAGCTCCAGCCAGCCAAAGCCGGTCTCCGCGCGGGTCGGCTTGATGCCGAAGGTGACGATCTGGCCCGCCGCGGCGGCGTCCATTCCCGCGCGCACGGCTGCGGAGAACGCCTCGCGGTCCGGCACGACCTGGTCGGACGGCATGACGATGAGCAGCGCGTCCGGGTCGCGCGCAGCGAGATACTGCACCGCCGCGAGAATAGCCGGCGCAGTGTTGCGCGGGCTGGGCTCGATAAGGATATCGCCGGCAGAAATGCCGGCCTCGGCGAGCTGCTCGGTGACGACGAAGCGAAAATCCGCGTTGGTCACGATGATCGGTGGCTTGACGTTCGCGCCGACCATGCGCCGCGCCGCCGCCTGGAACAGGGTCTCACCGTCGCCAAGTTTCACGAATTGTTTCGGAAAGCTCTTGCGAGACAGCGGCCATAACCGAGTCCCGGAGCCGCCGCAAAGCAGCACGGGATAAAGATGGGGCATGATGTTACTTGATAATTCGTGAGCGGTTCACAATCGACGAATCATTTTGACTGGCCGGCCTGAGAAAGGCAAGCCAACCATGGCTTGACCGCGAACCGCGCTTGGGGATACGGCCCTTGGCCAAACCGTTCGCTGCGATGCGATGCCACCAAGTGGACCCCACCAAGTGATGGAGTGCCCTGTCCGTGCTCACCTGCTTCAAGGCTTATGACATTCGTGGCCGGCTTGGCGAAGAACTGAACGAGGATATTGCGCGCCGGATCGGCCGCGCCTTCACGGAAGCGCTGGCGGCGCGGCGCGTGGTGATCGGACGGGACTGCCGGGCCTCCTCGGAATCGCTGATGGCCGCCTGCGTCGAGGGGCTGATCGCGGGCGGCGTCGAGGTGCTCGACCTTGGCCTGTGCGGCACCGAGGAAATGTACTTTGCCGTCACCCATTTCGCGGCCGATGGCGGCATCGAGGTGACCGCCTCGCACAATCCGATGGATTATAACGGCATGAAGCTGGTGCGCGCCGGCTCTGCGCCGCTCGACACCGCAACCGGGCTCGCGGCGATCCGTGAGCTCGCCGAAGGCCCCCAACTGCCGACAGTGCCGGGCGGGCGCCTCGTGCCGGCCGACGGCGCGCGCGCCGCCTATGTCGAGCGGGTCCTGTCCTTCGTCGACATGAAGGCGCTGCGGCCGCTGACCATTCTCGTCAATGCCGGCAATGGTACAGCCGGCCCGACCTTCGACGCGATCGCCGAAGGACTTGCCGCGCGCGGGGCGCCGCTGACCTTCCTGCGCCTGCACCATGAGCCGGATGGCAGCTTTCCGAACGGCATCCCCAACCCGCTGCTGCCGGAAAACCAGCCGGTCACCAGCGAGGCGGTTGTCGCTGCCGGCGCGGATATGGGCGTGGCCTGGGACGGCGATTTCGACCGCTGCTTCCTGTTTGACCATACGGGCCGGTTCATCCCCGGCGAATATATCGTTGGCCTGCTGGCCGAAGTCTTCCTGGCGAAAGAGCCGGGCGCGGCCATCGTGCATGATCCGCGGGTGGTGTGGAACACGCAGGACGTGGTCGCGCACGCGAATGGACGTGCCATCCAGGCCCGCACCGGCCACGCCTTCCTCAAGCAGGCCCTGCGCGACACCGGCGCCATCTATGGCGGGGAGATGTCGGCGCACCATTATTTCCGCGACTTCATGGCCTGTGATTCGGGCATGATCCCCTGGCTGCTGGTCGCTGAACTGATGGGGCGGACCGGAAAGAGCCTGTCCGAACTGGTGTCGGACCGTATGGCCGCCTTCCCCTCCTCCGGCGAGATCAATTTCCGCATCGCCGATCCGGAAGCCGCCATCGCCCGCGTCGAGGCCGCACTGGCCCCGCAGGGCCCGGCGCGCGACGAGACAGACGGGCTGTCGCTGGCTTTCGCCGACTGGCGGCTCAATCTGCGCAAGTCCAACACCGAGCCCCTGCTCCGCCTCAATGTGGAATCGCGGGGCAATCTGTCCCCCACTCTCGAGCAGCGGGTCGCGACGCTGACCGAGCTGATTCGGCAGGCTCCCGGGAAAGCCTAGAACCCGCTCGAAGCGTGGTCCGCTGTACCGTTAGGCGGGTGAAAAATGACAGTGATCGGCCGGGCGGACCGACACGTCGGCCCGTGGCGGGGTAAGTTGACACCTGCCGCGCCCGCCACAGTATATCTTCGGGTCGAAATGCCCCAAATCCTTGCCGGTGTGCAGCAAGCTGCGCTTGCCCTGGGCGATCGAAGCCGCTAGAAGCGCGTAATAGCTGATTACTGTCGAATTGCGACTGGTTTATACCTAAGTACAGGCAAAATGACAAAGCGCGCGCTTATCACAGGTGTCACCGGGCAGGATGGCGCATACTTGGCACAGCTGCTCCTTTCCAAGGGGTACGAAGTCTTTGGCCTTGTGCGCCGTTCGAGCCATGGCGAAGTTACCGATACTCGTTTGAAGTGGCTCGGCATTGATCGCGACATCAATATTATCGACGGCAATCTCCTTGATCTGTCCGGATTGATTCGCACGCTGAAGGATGTGCGGCCAGACGAGGTTTACAACCTCGCCGCCCAGTCTTTCGTCAAGTCATCATGGCAGCAGCCGATCCTGACCGGGCAGGTGACTGCGCTCGGTGTGACGAATGTTCTTGAAGCCGTTCGGCTGGAGACGCCGCAGGCGCGTTTCTACCAGGCTTCGTCGTCGGAAATGTATGGCCTCATCCAGGAGGACATGCAGTCCGAGACCACCCCGTTCTACCCGCGCTCGCCTTATGCGGTGGCCAAGCTCTATGGCCACTGGATCACCGTGAACTACCGCGAGAGCTTCGGAATCCACGCTTCCAGCGGCATTCTGTTCAATCACGAGTCCCCGCTGCGCGGCATCGAGTTCGTCACCCGCAAGGTGACGGACGGCGTGGCGCGAATCAAATTGGGCCTCGCCAGCGAGCTGCGCCTCGGCAATATCGACGCCAAGCGCGACTGGGGTCATTCGCGCGACTATGTCGAAGCCATGTGGCTGATGCTCCAGCAGGATGTGGCGGACGATTATGTCGTCGCCACCGGCCGCACCACCACGGTGCGTGACATGTGCCGGATCGCCTTCCAGCATGCGGGCCTGACGATGGATGACCACCTCATCATCGATCCCGCGCTTTTCCGCCCGGCGGAAGTGGATGTGCTGCTCGGCAACCCGGCCAAGGCCAAGGCCAAGCTCGGCTGGGAAGCGAAGACCTCGCTCGAGGACATGATCGCCGAGATGGTCGACGCCGACCTGAAGCGTCTCAGCCGGTAATATCCGCTATATTGCAGTTCGGGGGGCGCGTCGGGAGGATACACGATGCCTGCTACGTCGGGGCCCTTGCGCGTTGCGGTCACGGGAAGCCGCGGCTTCGTCGGATCGTGGTTCCTCGAGCGCCTGCGCGCCACCCATTCCGCCGGCGTCGAGGCCTTCGCGCTGGCGACCTCCGCCGGGCAGGACAGTCCTGACATCCGTGATGCCGACGCGGTTCTTGCCGCCGTTCGCAACTGCCGTCCCGATGTCGTGCTGCATCTCGCTGCGATTGCCGCTCCGGGGCACGCCCGCGCCGACCCGACGACGGCCTGGCAGGTCAACGTCATGGGCACGCTCAATGTCGCCCGTGCCGTCCTGCAGGAAGCACCCGCCGCCCGGCTCGTCTTCGTCAGCAGTTCAGAAGTCTACGGCGACAGCTTCCTCGAAGCGGCCGCCCCGCTGGACGAGAACGCCGTCCTCGCCCCGCGCAGCGTCTATGCCGCGACCAAGGCGGCAGCCGACCTCATGATCGGCCAGATGGCCAAGGATGGCCTGAACGCCATCCGGTTCCGGCCGTTCAACCACACCGGGCCGGGGCAGGCGGACGATTTCGTGGTCTCCGCCTTCGCCCGCCAGATCGCGCGCATCGAACACGGCCTGCAGCCCCCGGTCATGGAAGTCGGCAATCTCGACGCCGAGCGCGATTTCCTCGATGTCCGCGATATCGTCGATGCCTATATCGCGGCCTGTCGCGGCGCAGGGCCCGAAAACGGTGCGGCGGTCAATCTGGCCACCGGCGCGCCGGTCTCGATCCGCGCCATTCTCGACACTCTGCTCGCCGCCGCCGATCGCCCGATCGAGGTGAGGACCGACCCGGCCAGACTGCGCCCGAACGACATCGCCCGCGCCTCCGGCAATGCTACGCTGGCGCAGACGGCGCTTGGCTGGAAGCCGCAGATTCCGCTCGAGATCACGTTGCGCGACTGCCTGGATTTCTGGCGGGCGCAGGTCGCCGCCCCCGCGTCGGCGGGCGCCTAGTCCTTTCAGGAGACGCCTTCGCGGCCGATGGGGGCAAAAAAGGCGCCGACGGTTCATTGCTACCTATGTCGGCATTCCGAGGGATGCTCCAGTAGGTAGGGTCGCTTTTGGGAATTGGATGACGCCATGTCTCGTCGCAAGCCGTTTGATGAGCTCTACCGCGAATTTGAGGATGCCCATCGCGGAAGCCTCGAACTGATCCGCGGCAGGCAGAGCGTCTACCTTCCGCTCATCGCGCAGATCGCGGCGGACACGCCGGCGGGCCGGCGGGCGCTCGACATCGGCTGCGGGCGGGGAGAATGGCTCGGCCTCATCGCCGAGCACGGCTGGCACGCCACAGGCGTCGACTCCAACGCGTCCATGACGGCCATCGCGGAAGCGAACGGCGTCGAGGTTATCTCAGCGGATGCGCTGGACTATATGCGCGGCTGCGAAGACGGTTCTTTCGGGCTCATCACGGCATTCCATGTCGTGGAGCACATCGAGCACGGCATCCTCACCGATCTCCTCAACGAGATCGAGCGCGTGCTGATGCCGGGCGGCGTCGTCATCCTCGAGACGCCCAATCCGGAAAATCTCACCGTGTCGTCCTGGTCCTTCCACATGGACCCGACCCACAAGGCGCCGCTGCCGCCCGCCCTGCTGCATTTCTTCGTGCGGGCCACGGGGCTGGAGCGGCCGGCCATCGTGCGGCTGAACAGCCAGCCTCTGATGCGCGACGGCGTTCCCTTCAATTCCTCCATTTCCGGCCTTTTCACCTTCGCGCCGGACTACAGCATCATTGCCAGCAAACCGGCGGATACCGCCGATATGGCCGACGCCATTGATCGCTTCGCCGCGACCACGAGCGAGCCGGTGCCGAACAACCTGCACGCCCTGATGATGGAGATCGCCACCTTTGCGGACGCCGCGACGAAGGCGGAGCAGGCGACGCAGACCGCCGAACAATTGTCCGGGGAAGTGCGCGCGCTGCGCAACTCCAAGACGCAGTTGGCAAAGGAGATCAAGGCGCTTACCGACCGGCTGTCACCGATCGACGTGAGCGCGCTGTTGTCGGATATCGGGTCTGTCGCCAACGCAACGGCCAATGCAGATGCTGCAATGCGTGCCGTTGAGCGGCTGCGAAGGGAAGTGCGCGAACTGCAGCAGGCAAAGTCGCAGTGGGAGACGGACGATACCGCGAGGGAGCTGAGCGAACTGAAGCGGCTCCACGCGCATGTGCAGTGGCAGCTTAATGTCCAGGCGGAGCGCGTGTCGCGGCACGATGGCCTCCTGCACGAACTGGGCGGGCTTCCGATGTTGAAGCTGCTGAGGCGGCTGCGCAGCATCCGCCACTCCTTCGAGGCGAAGCTGGAGAGAAAGTTCGGCCACGATTCACGCCTGCGCCAGAAGCTCAAGCGGCTCGAACGCCGTATCCGCTTGAAATACCTGAAGAAGAATCGCGGCGCGCCCTCCAGCCGGCCGGGGTTCGATAGCCAGCCGTCTTCCCCCAGCGCCTTGAGCCGCACGGAACAGCTCGCCTTCGAGCGCCTCTCCCACGCGGTCGAGCTCACCCAGGCGACCGGCCGGGAGGCCCTGCCCCCCTCCAAGAAGCCCCGCCTCGCCTTTATTTCTCCCTTGCCGCCGGAGCGGAGCGGCGTCGCGGACTACAGCGCCCAGATCCTGCCGGAACTCCACCGTTACTATGATATTGATGTCGTCGTAACGCAGGATGTGATCGCCGATGACTGGATCATCGCTCACTGCGCCGTCCGATCTGTCGATTATTTCAAGGCTCACGCGGATCGATACGACCGCGTCATGTATCATTTTGGTAATTCACCCTTCCATATGCATATGTTCGATCTTCTTCGGACCATACCGGGGGTGGTCGTTGTTCATGATTTTTATCTCAGCGACATCATTTACTATATCGAACACAATCAGAACCGGCGGCACCATTGGACGCGCGCCCTGCTTCGGGCGCACGGTTACACGGCGCTGAAGGAGCGCTTCGATCGCCAGGACCCGACCAGCCTGTTTTCGATCTTCCCGACCAGTATCGATGTGCTGGCCCAATCGCAGGGCGTTATATTTCACAGCGAATACGCGGTGCAGCTGGCCGAGAATTTCTACCCGTCCTTCAGTCGCGATCTGCTCAAAGTCGTTCCGCTCGCCCGCCTGACGGCGGCGTCAAAAACAAAGCAAGAGGCGCGGCAGATTCTCGGGTTTTCGCCTGAGGACATCATTGTCTGCTCGTTTGGCTTCATCCAGCCGTCAAAGCTGAGCACGCGAATTGCCGATGCCTGGCTCGCATCGCCCTTGTGTCACGATCGGCAATGCCATCTGGTTTTCGTCGGTGAACTGGCCGACGATTCCTACGCCGAGGAAATGCGTGCGCGCATGGGACGCGCGGACGGTGGAGAGCGGATCCAGACCACCGGCTTCGTGTCCGCCGAAAAATACGCGCTCTATCTCCAGGCCGCCGATATCGGCGTGCAGCTTCGCGCGCATTCGCGCGGCGAAACATCGGCCGCCGCGCTGGATTGCCTCGCCTACGGCCTGGCGACGATCGTCAATGCGAACGGTTCCATGGCGGAACTCCCAACCGATTGCGTGCGTCGCCTCGACGACGCCTTCGCGACGCCGGAACTCACCCAAGCGTTGATCGATCTGCGCATGGACAAGGAGGAACGGGAGAAGCTGGGGGCATCGGCCGCGACCTATGTTGCGACCCACCACACCCCCGCCGCCGCCGCCGCCCGGTATCATGAGGCGATGGAGGAATTCGCCGGCAAGGCGACGACGCTTTACAGCCAGCCGGCGCTGATGAGCGCCGCAAGGGAACTGATGGCGGGGTCGCACTACGCCTCGGAGCTGCTGGCCCGTGCCGAACAATTGGCGCGTGAAAAGTCACTGAGGCGGACCCACCGCTCGCTCTTCATCGACGTGTCCGTGCTGGCGATGAAGGATTATGGCACGGGGATACAGCGGGTGGTCCGCGCCCTGCTGGCTGAACTTCTCAAGTCGCCACCCGCCGGCTTCCGGGTCGAGCCCGTCCGCTTCAGCCACATCAATGGCCAGTGGCGATACGTTCAGGCCGCCGAATATATGGAACGCGCGTTCAGCGGCGAGTCGCGTGCGCTTGAGGATGAAGTCATCGACGTCACCGATGGCGACGTCTTCTTCGGCGCTGATTTCTACACCGTGGCGGTTCGTGAAGGCAGCCGGAGCGGACTCTTCAGGGAATGGCGGGACCGCGGCGCCCGCGTCAGCTTCATCGTCTACGACATTCTCCCGCTGACACTCCCGCGGTGCTTCCCGCCGGAGTCGGAACCGGCGCACCGCGAATGGATCTCGATCGTCGCCGAGCAGGCGGACGATCTCGTCTGTATCTCGGCCTCCGTGGCCGACGAGGTCCGAAACTGGCTGCAGGCGCAGACCGATTTGCCGGCGTCGCTACCCGCCATCCATCCCTGGACGCTGGGTGCCGATATTGCCGCCTCGCTGCCCTCCCGCGGCGTGCCGGACGATGCGGAAGTCCTGCTCGCCTCGTTGCAGGATCACGACTGCTTCCTGATGGTGGGCACCGTCGAGCCGCGCAAGGGGCATTGGCAGGCCCTCGATGCCTTCGACCTGCTGTGGGAGGAAGGCAGCGAGGCCCGTCTCGTCATCGTCGGCAATGAGGGCTGGCGCGGCGTGCCGCGCGATCAGGCGCGCAACCTGCCGCAGATCATCGAGCGTCTGACGAATCACCCGGAAATGGGCCGTCGCCTGTTCTGGCTCCAGGGCGCCAGCGACGAATATCTCGACCGCATCTATGGGCAAGCCGACTGCCTGATCGCCGCCTCGCTGGACGAGGGTTTCGGCCTGCCGCTGATCGAGGCGGCACGGCACGGCCTGCCCATTCTGGCGCGCGACATTCCGGTCTTCCGCGAGGTGGCGGGCGATGCGGCCGCCTATTTCTCGGGCCGGGACGGCGCGTCGCTGGCAACGGCCATCGATCTCTGGCTGGAGGAATTCCGCAACGGCCGCCATCCGAGGTCCGAGGGGATGAAGTGGCTGTCCTGGGCGGAAAGCGCGGAACGGCTGAAGACCATCCTCTTCCCGGGCCCGGAGAGGCCGTAGGCCTTTCGGGCCGCGCTCAGGCGCCGTGTGCGCCGTCGATCGCGCCGATGGCGGCGGAATCGCGCACCAGAGCGTACTTCACCTGTGCCGCGCGCATATCGCGATACCAGGTGACAAGTTCGCCCCAGGGATCGTTCACCTTGGCGAGCGCCGAAAGGAAGGCCACCACCGTGCCGATCTCGGTGTGGCCGGTCACCACGAAATAACCGCCCAGCGCGAGGATCGTCGCCACGCCGGCATGGTTCATCAGGTTCATCAGCACGTTCATCGTGTATTTGAGCCAGTAGATCGCCATGTTGGTCGCGAAGACCGACTGGATCCGATGCTGCTGTGCGCCATCGGCGTCGCGCGCGCCGCCCGCCCCGACAATACCCGTGCTGAGGCCGCGCAGCAGCAGCACGCGATGCGCGATCCGCCGGTTGATCGCCGCCTGCATCACCGGCACGAACAGCACCTGCGGGATGAACACGCCTGCCATCACCAGCGCCATCACCGGCTGGAGGTAGATCAGATAGGCGGTCACCACCACGAGCACGCCGACCTGCAGCACGGGCTCGCTGACGCTGACCCCGACGAAGCCGCCGACCGGTTCGGCCTCATCCAGCACGATGGAAAGCTGGATACCCTCGGTTTCCGCGGCAACCGGCCGATTGCCATTGCCGTGCGCCACCGCGAACACGGCCTGGCGCAGCCAGCGCACGGCGCTTTCGCCGAGCCAGTTGCGGTAGATGTTCAGCACCAGCTTCAGCACACCTTCCGCCACCGTCACGGCCATATAGGCGCCGACGAGCGCAAGGATCGGCTCGAAAGCGCCCCCCTTGAAGGCGTCATTGACCACGCGGCGCTGGATTTCGAGCGGTGCGATCTCGATCAGCAGGACGAGACCGGACATGCCGATCAGCACCAGCTGATGCCAGCCGCTCACCCGCCAGACGAAGGACATCAATGTCCGCGGCACATTCGCCTCCCCGCGCGGCGCGGTCGGCGACACGCGCGCCCGCGCCAAGCCCGCGAGCATGACGCACTCCGGCGCCTTGTTCCATGGCATGGATCAAGGGTGGCGCTCAGGCGCCGCTCACGCGCAGGCGGCGCCGAGTTGTCGATTAGGGAAGCTGGGAGGAATGGTGCCGCTTGTCAGACTCGAACTGACGACCTCCGCATTACGAATGCGATGCTCTACCAACTGAGCTAAAGCGGCCAATGACACCCGGTGTCGGCGCCTCTGATAGCCGCGACGCCCCATCTTTTCAAGCGCTGCCGCAACATGCCGTGCGGATCAACAGCTGAAAGCGCTCTGCGGGCCCAAAACAGGCGGGTTCAGCCCCACGGTCCGCGCCGGCTGCCGGGCTGTCCACCGTCCCGCCCGGCGGATCCGCTACGGCCCCAGGCCCCGCGAGGGGCGGCCCCGCCGCCCCACGGCCCGCCCTGCGGCACGTCGACGGGGCCACCGCGCCCATTGCCGAAACCCGGCGAGGCGTCGGCACCCATCTGCTGCGCCAGCGCATGCAGCGCGGCAATGCGGTTCTCGGTGGCGGGATGGGTAGAGAACAGGCTGTCCATGCGCTCGCCCGAGAGCGGGTTGATGATGAACATATGCGCCGTGGCCGGGTTGTGCTCGGCCGGCATGTTGGGCACGGCCTTGGCATAGCCGGCGATCTTGCCCAGAGCGGAGGCGAGCCACAGCGGCTGGCCGCAGATCTCCGCGCCCACCCGGTCGGCCTCATATTCGCGCGAGCGCGACACCGCCATCTGCACCACCATGGCGGCGAGCGGCGCCAGGATCATCATGGCAATCGTGCCGATGATGCCGAAGCCGTTGTTGTTGTTACGGTTGCCACCGAAGAACATGGCGAAGTTGGCCAGCATGGAGATCGCGCCGGCCAGCGTCGCCGTGATGGTCATGGTCAGCGTGTCGTAATGCTTGATGTGCGCCAGCTCATGCGCCATCACGCCGGCCGCCTCCTCGCGCGACAGCGTGTTGAGCAGGCCCGTCGTCGCCGCCACCGCGGCATGGCTGGGGTTGCGGCCGGTGGCGAAGGCGTTCGGCTGGGGATTGTCCATGATGTAGACGCGCGGCATGGGCAGGCCGGCACGCGCGGCCAGCTCCTCCACCATGCCGTAGAACTCCGGCGCGCTGGCCCGGTCGACCTCGCGCGCGCCATACATGGACAGCACCATCCGGTCGGAATTCCAGTAGCTGAAGATGTTCATGCCGGCGGCGAAGAGCAGCGCCAGCATCATGCCGCCGCGCCCGCCCAGCATGAAGCCGACGCCCATGAACAGAGCCGTCATGCCGGCCAGCAGGATCGCCGTGCGGAAATAGTTCATCGCATCCCTCGTGTGGCGCCGTGTCCGGCACACCCTATGTCCTAGGATGGGAAGCGCCGGGCGAAGTCGCAAGATCGTTCCGGGCCATGCGTGCCCCTGCGGCAGTCTGCCGCCGCTCCGGCTTGACGCCGAAGGCCCGCCAGTGGTTCCAATGCGCGCTCAGGAAGGACGTTCATGACCAAGGACAGCACCCATCCCTCCGCGCCGCCCGCCCCAGCGGAGCGCGCGCCGCTTACCCCGGCCGCCCAGCGCGCGCTGGCGGAAGCCGCCGCCCGCCGCGCGGCCGC
>QFQD01000024.1 GCA_003241485.1 Ancylobacter novellus | reverse complement strand
CGCAGTTTCTCGTCGGCGATGCGGGGATCGGCGTCCCACACCGTCACCGTCGCGGTGACATAGGCGATGCCGGCATGGTCCGCGCCGAGCTCCTGCAGCGCGAGGTCGGCATCTTCAGCCTTGTTTGCGGCATCCGAGTCCACGAGGACGGAGGCCTCGTTGGTCATCACCTCCTTCAGGATCGCGGCGATGGATTTGCGCTTGGCGAACCACTGGCGGCGGATCCTGGTGAGCAGCCGGACGGCGTCCGTCTTGTCGAGCAGGATCGCCCGGGTCGACCAGCGATAGGGAAAGGCCAGCCGGTTCAGCTCATCGAGCAGGCCGGGCGTCGTCACCGTGGGAAAGCCTGTGATGGTCAGCACCCGCAGATGCTGGTCGCCAAGGCGCGGCTCCAGCCCACCGGTAAGCGGCTGGTCGGCGAGCAGGGCATCGAGATAGATCGGCGTTTCCGGTACACGGACACGGTGCCGGTGCGTCGAGAGGCAGCTGTGCAGGTAGGTCAGCGTTTCGCCGTCATCGAGCCAGCGGCATTCCGGCATGAAGGCGTCGATGAGGTTGAGGAGCCGATCGGTTCGGTCGGTGAAGCCACGCAACGTCTCATGGGGATCAAGGCCCGATTTGTCCCGCCCTTCATAAAGCCAGCCCTCGGTGCGCGCCGCGTCCTCGGCTGGCGGCAGATAAGTGAAGGTCAGGAAATAACTCGACTCGAAATGGCTGCCGGCCTCTTCGAAATCGGCCCTCCGCTCGGCATCAACCAAAGCGGAAGCGGCATCCGGGAAGGCGCTCGCCGGGTAGGTCGCGGCCGCATGGCGCTGCGCCTCCACAAAGATCGCCCATCCCGAGCCGAGACGGCGGAAGGCGTTGTTCAGCCGCCCGGCGACCGCGACGAGCTCGGCGGGCACGGCGCTGTCGAGGTCCGGCCCACGAAAACGCACTGTCCGCTGGAACGAACCATCCTTGTTCAGCACGACGCCCGGCGCGACGAGCGCTGCCCAGGGAAGGAAATCGGCAAGGCGCCGGTTATGGCGGCGATACTCGGCGAGGCTCATCATCGGCGCGTCTCGCTCAGACCGAGAGGTGCGCCGGGATGCGCAGATGCCGACGCACCACCTCGACAAAAAGAGGATCGCGCTTCGCCGCCCACACCGCCGCGACATGGCCGATCACCCCGATGGCGAGGCCGACCAGCCACAGGCGCAGGCCGAGACCCACGGCCCCGGCGAGGGTCCCATTGACGATGGCGATGGCGCGCGGCGCGCCGCCGAGCAGGATCGGCTCGGTGAGCGCCCGGTGGACCGAAACGCTGAAGCCGGGAACCTCAACCGTCTCGGCCATCAGACGAGCGCTCCGCCGCCGAAGGAAAAGAACGACAGGAAGAAGCTCGAGGCGGCAAAGGCGATCGACAGGCCGAACACGATCTGGATCAGACGTCGGAAGCCACCCGACGTGTCGCCGAAGGCCAGCGCGAGGCCGGTCGAGATGATCACGATGACGGCGATGATTTTGGCGACCGGCCCCTCGATAGACTGGAGGATGGATTGCAGCGGCGCCTCCCATGGCATGGAGGAACCAGAGGCATGAGCGCTGGCCGTGGCCATCAGGCTAATGCAGGTGACAGACGCGGTCAGCCGGGCTGCGCTGCCGGCGCGATGGAGCGATCGGATCATGAGGGATCTCCGGTGAGGACAGGGGTGATGCGGTAGTCACCATCGGGGCCGAGGCCATCGACAGAGGTGAGTTCGGTGAGCCGACGCGCCGAGCCGCGGCCCGTGAGGACGGCCACGAGATCAATGGTCTCGGCGATTAGCGCACGCGGGACGGTGACGACGGCTTCCTGGATGAGCTGCTCCATCCGGCGCAGCGCGCCGACGGCGCTGCCAGCATGGATGGTGCCGATCCCGCCGGGATGGCCGGTGCCCCAGGCCTTCAGGAGGTCCAGCGCCTCCGCGCCGCGCACCTCGCCGATGGGGATGCGGTCGGGCCGCAGGCGCAGGGCGGAACGAACAAGCTCGGACAGCGAGGCGACGCCGTCCTTGGTGCGCAGGGCGACGAGGTTCGGCGCCGCGCATTGCAGCTCGCGCGTATCCTCAATGAGGACGACGCGATCTTTTGTCTTCGCGACCTCTGCGAGCAGCGCGTTGGTCAGCGTGGTCTTGCCCGTCGAGGTGCCGCCGGCCACCAGGATGTTGGCGCGGGACGCCACGGCCAAGCGCAAGGCTTCGGCCTGGTCAGCCGACATGATCCCGGTCGCTACGTAATCGGCGAGCGTGAACACGGCGACGGCGGGCTTGCGGATGGCAAATGTCGGTGCCGCCACGACCGGTGGCAGCAGGCCCTCGAAACGTTCTCCCGTCTCGGGCATCTCGGCCGAAATGCGCGGGGCGCCAGCGTGTACCTCGGCGCCGACATGGTGCGCGACGAGGCGAACGATGCGTTCGCCGTCAGCGGGCGAGAGCCGCTCACCCGTGTCGGATAGTCCCTCCGAGAGCCGGTCGATCCACAGCCGCCCGTCCGGGTTCAACATCACCTCGACGACGGCCGGGTCTTCGAGATGCCGGGCGATCGCCGGCCCCAGCGCCGTGCGCAGCATCCGCGCGCCGCGGGCAAAACCCTGATGATGATGTGCTGCCGCCATCCCAACCCCGACGATGCCGGGGTCCTAACGATCTCATCCCGGTCGGGGATGATTAAAAGAGCCCGATATTGGGCCGGTTCAACAGGATTCCATCCGCATCGCAGTCTGGCGTGCAATGACAGGCGAACGGCGGAACTGCTGTTTGGTTAGCGAGTGGAGTTGCCATGAGCTCGCGGCCCGGCCGCGCCAGGAGCGGGAACTGACATCGCTCCGGCAACCGGTGGTCCTTTCCGAGCTTGAGGCAGACGAGATCGAACCTGATTCTGTTTATCCGGGAAGGTTTCGATCAGACATTTGCACTTCGTACTGATCATTATCAATGTGACACGGATTGGTATTTTTCAATGTTTCCGACGAGTCCTTAGCGTATTCGGTCTATTGGACCTTAGGAGCGATCACTCTCCTGAACGAAATGGGCGACCGCTCCGCGCACCATCACGAAGTCCACGTTGATATGTCGCAGCGAGTCGACCTCGACCTCGAACGGATCGCGGTCGAGCGCGATGATGTCGGCCATCTTGCCCGGCGCCAGGCTGCCCTTCTGGTCTTCCTCGCCCATCACCGAGGCGGCATCGATGGTGTGCATGCGCAGCGCCTGCTCCAGCGTGATCGCCTCGTCGACGTCGATGAAGCCGCCCGAATAGGTTTGTCGCTTGAGGCAGCACCAAATGCTGAAAAACGGGTTCGTGGCCTCACGCTCGGAACCGATCCACACGTCGGAAGAGCCGGACAGCCGCCAGCCGGCCTCCAGCAGCGTGCGGAAGGGGAAGCGGCCCTTGAGACCGTACTCGCCGAGATAGTCGGGGAAATATTCGCCGAAGGTATAGAGGAAGACCGGCTGCGGCACCGGCACGATGCCAGCCGTCGCCCACAGATCCGCCGTCTGCGGGTTTGGCATCAGATTGCCGGCGTGCTCGATGCGCACGCGCTGGCGTCCGCCGCCGGCGCCGCCAAGCTCCGCGACAGTGCGCGACAGCCAGTCCTGCGCACGGTCGCCATTAGCGTGGACGGCGAGCTGGAGACCGCTGTCCTGGCAGATGCGCAGGGCGCGGCGCAGGAAATATTTCGGAAAGGCGATGTTGCCGCGGAAGTCGCCAGCATCCTTGTAGCAGCAGTTCACCGCGGCGCTGCGGGCGGAGAAGCCACCATCGGAGAACATCTTCACGCCTTGGATGCGAATCGCGCTTTCCGGGGCGGTGAAGGAGAGGTGGTCGCGCCAGTGCGGCACCTGCTCCAGCGACATCGTGCCGGGGACCCAGAGATAGATGCGCATGGAGGCTGGCAGCCGGCCTGCCAGCGCCAGCTCGTTCATCGCCTGAAGACCGCCGACTGTCTCAGAGATCTCGCCGATGGTCGTGACGCCGTAGCGCGTGAAATAGCGCCCCAGCCCGTTCTCTATCGCCTCTGCGAGCTCCGTCGCGGAGGGCGAGGGTAGTGGCAGCAGAGCGTCCATCTCCTTGACGATGCCGGTGGGATCGTCGTTGGCGTCTCGCTCCACCGTCACCGGCCCGGTGATGCTATGGGTGGGCGGGACGAAGGCGCGGTCGATGCCGGCGACCTCCAGCGCCCGTGTGTTCAAGACGGTGATGTGCCCGCCGGCGCGCAGCGCGATAGGCCGCTCGCGGCTCACCGTGTCGAGCTCCGCGCGGCTGGGAAGCCGGCCTTCCCGCAGCTTGCGATCGAAGAAGAGATTGGCCTGCCCGACGATCCAGTCCGACGGCCCGCCTGGCTCGGCGGCGGAGAGCACGTCCAGCACCGCGGGGATCGTGTCGCATTCCGGCGCCCGGCAGTCGACGGTGCGGTAGGCGGTGCGGCAAACGACCTCGGCATGGGCGTGGACATCGACAAAGCCGGGCATGAGAACCCGGTCGCCGAGGTCAATGATCTCGCGGGTGCCGTCGTCCAAGCCGGCGCGTTCGCTGCGGCGGACAAGCCGCACGATCCGCTCGCCGCGCAGGAGGACGCCTTCCCAGTCAGTGGCCGCGTCACGCTCCATGGTGATGACACGGCCAGCGAGGACTACGGTTTCAGCATCTTCTGCCATGACAACTTATCCTTCGGGCGGGCAATTGGGGCATCGATGTTGGGCATCGTGTGAGTGGGGAACTGCGCGGCCACAGGATGATATTAGACGGGGTGGGCGCTCAGTTCAGTGGCCCGTAATTTACGCCGCGATAGTAGATGTCGGTACAAAGAAGACTACGCATCTGATGCACTCCTTCGACCTTGGCCAGCCTTTCGCTGAACCACTCCCGCAATTCATCCTTATTGCGGCATACCACCTCAACCAGTAGGTCGGCGGTACCGGTGCAAAATGCGATGTAGGCTACCCGCTCCAGCTGTGCGAGGGCACGGATCAGGGTGTCGACGGACTGGCCTTGGACGATTTTAAGAAACGCCCAGCACGTAGTGTGAAAACCAAGGCTCTGCGGATTAGTCAGCGCATGGACGCCGAAATCTTGCCGGCTGCTGAGAGCGGCAAAGCGTTTGCGTGCATAGCTTTCCGATACGCCAAGCTCCACAGCAATCTCCTGGAAGCTCGCACGCCCATCCCGGCCCAGAAGCGCGACTAACCGTCGATCGATGGGATCCAGTTCCTTGTCTTCGATTCGGTAAACTCCGATCGACGCGCCAATCTTATCCTGAGTCTCGACCCATGCAGGCTGCTGGTAGGAAAGGCCAATATAGGGATGAACCTCGACGGCCTGCACCTCTGGGCGGCTGCGGATATATTCCTGCACAAGCCGACGGAGGGTAATATCATCTCCGGTAAGAACCTCCACCAACAGATCATAGTCACCGAGAGTCACCGCTACATAATCGATACAATCCTGGGCAAGGATCTCCACTATGAAATCCTCGGCCCGGGTGCGGCCATTGAGCCGGATCGCCACCATCGCGCCCGATCTCAGCCCGAGCACCGAAGGGTTGCAGACTGGAGCAATTTGGATGATCCTATGCTGCAGTAAATATGTAACTCTGCGGGCAACTTGACGCTCGGGCATGCCTGTTTGCTGCGCGAGTTGGGCAAAAGGGGAACGGCCATTTATCTGCAAGAGACGGATCAGTTCCAGATCCATCTCGTCGACTCCGTCCATTCCTTGTGCATCCAGAGGCAGAATATAAAGCATCGTACTCCTCTCAGCCGGATTACTACATCCGGCGTGGAGCTCAAGCGAACAGGCCGTGCAGAAGGAACCATGCAGTAGGAAAACTGTCCAATCCCGCGCAACACACGGCATAGCCGGGACTTCACCGGCGGCTTAAAGAATCGGAACGGCAGCTGTCACATCTGTACGCACCGCTACATTGATCCGGTGCTGAAGCCGCGCCGAACTTCCCATTGCCGAAATCATAAGTGAACGGGCATCTTGCAGAAGTACTGGCCACCTTGTGCCGACTCGGCCATAAAATCGCGACAATCGTTGCGTCGCTTCGGCCACCGGGCGGAATTTAGTTTCCCATGCTCTGAGCCCTTCGCCTATGCTGTGCGCCTCATGAACGCAACGCGCCAGCAGATAGGCCGACTGAATTGAGATACAAGCCGCTTGGCCAAGGTTCGGCGACATGGCATGCGCGGCATCTCCGAGGATTGCCATCCGTCCGTGATGCCATCGCTCACAGCGAATGTCACGAAATTCGACGTATTTGCCGTTATCTTCCAGCCGTCGCAGATAGGATTCCAGCTGAGGGAAAGAGCGCACCCAACTTTCGATATTAGCGGGTGCCCGAGCACCTTCAGCATCGATAACGGGACAGCACAGATACAGGTAAATGTGCTCGCGGCTAACCGGAATCACGCCAACTCTTCGGCCGGCGTTCCAGCATTCGATGGAGCTGTTCTGAACCTCGTGATCATCCTCGCGGCGGCGAATTAGATAACGCGCGCCACCATCGCGAAGTCGGATCACCTGTTTACGCCCAGGCAGCAGGTCGCGAATTCGCGAGGTCACTCCCTCAACCCCCAGCACTAGATCGGCTTTACGTTTCGTGCCGTCCGCCAGTTCCAATTCGCCCTCTGGCGTGGCCGATACGACCTCGGAGCCGGTGCGTATCTCAACCCCAGCACGGATAGCCTGATTGGCCAAAGCTATATGCAACCTACGACGCTCCGCAGTAAGCAAGCGGCTGTCCTTCATTAGCCAGTCCGACTGCAGCACGCGGTTACGATGATCGCGAATCTGCCAGCTTTGATTCCATTCGCCACTCTTCGCGATTTCATCATAGGCGCCAAGCGCTTCCAATGCGCGTAACGCGTTTTCCCAGACAAACAGCCCAGCACCTATCTCACGCAGTTCACTATTGATCTCGTGGACGGTGACGCTGTGTCCCCTGCGCGCAAACGCCGTTGCGGCCGTCAACCCGCCAATTCCGCCGCCTGCTATTTCGACATGCATTTGAGTTACTCCATAATTAAACAGCTTCTGAGAAAACACACAGTTAACGCTGCGCATTCAGCATCAGAGAGCGGATATTGTCGGCGACGATTGCCAGAATCAGAATTAGGCCGACGACCACCATCTGTAGGTAGCTATCCACCCGAGCGAGGTTCATTCCGTTCTGGACCAATGTAATGAAGAGGGCACCCATCATCACGCCGTAGACCCGACCGGTGCCGCCATTCAGGCTGACGCCACCGATCACGCAGGCGGCAATGGTCTCGAGGGGCAACGTGGCTCCGATATTAGCTTCGCCACTTGACATGCGGGCGGTCAGCATCACCCCGGCTACGCCACAAAGCGACGCGCCCAGGACATAGGCCGAAAAGGTCAACCTCCGCACCGAGATTCCCGAGAGCCGTGCTGCGCGGGCATTACCGCCAATCGCATAGAGGTGACGACCATAGCCGGTATTCCCCAACATCAATGCGATAATCATGGCCGAGGTCAAAGCCACGCATATCGGTAGCGGTAGACCAAAGAACGTCCCATACCCCAATGCCTGGCCAAACGCCCCAGGGAGCCCCATGACTGGCATGCCGCTGGTCGCGAACAGTGCAAGGCCGAAACCGACTGAGGTCATCCCCAGTGTCATCATGAAGGGCTGTACGTTCAGAAGAGAGACTCCGATCCCGTTGACAGCGCCAAGCGCAATGGCGATCAGCACCCCAAAGAGCACACCACCGAGGATTGCAGGCCAGATCGCCTCCGGAAAGACCGGGACGAGAGCAATCATTGCCAAAGCGCTGGCTACAGACGAGGCCGCCGTAATTGTACCCACTGAAAGGTCGATCCCGGCAACCAGAAGCACCATAAACTGCCCAAGTGAGGCCATAGCCAGATAGCTAGCCTGACGCGCTACGTTGAGAAGATTGCGCTGTGATAGGAACTGTCCTGAAATGCTGCCGAAAATACAGATCGCCAGCAGCATCAAGATAGGTAGAACCCCGATACGCAAAAATATCCGTTGCAGGACATTCATAGAAATTGTCTCACTGTCGAAGTTATCAGCCCGATGCGGTTTGACTTGGGAACATGCGATTCAGCACATTACGTTCAGTAATTTCATCGCCTGCTAGCGGCGTCGATATACGACCCTCGCACATGACTTGAACGCGATGGCAAAGGTGAGTGATCTCGGAGAGCTCTGAGGAAATCAGCAACACGGCGACGCCATCAGCCGCCAGATCCGCGATTAAACGATAGATCGCGGCGCGAGCGTTTACATCCACGCCCACCGTGGGTTCATCAAGGATGAGAAGCCGCAATTTCCCACTTAGCGCCTTGGCGAACAGCACCTTTTGCTGATTGCCCCCCGAGAAGAACACCACCGGCTTTTCGGTATTGGCCGGACGAAGTTCGACGCGGGCCGTCACCGCCCGCGCCATGGCGCGTTCGCGACGGAAGCTAACAATCCCGGCATGACCTGCGCCCTCCGCATTACCGGCACGGACCGAGATGTTAAATCGAGCACCTTGGCCCATCACCAACCCCTCGGTCTTACGGTCCGAGGGCAGGTAATAGATCCCAGCGCGCATCCGCGCTGCCAGATGCATTCCGCCGAGATCATGGCCTGCGAAAATGATCCGTCCGGCCGTGGGCCGAGTGAGACCGATCACCACACGGCCAACATCGCCCTTTCCGCAACCGACCAGGCCTGCAATACCGAGGACTTCCCCCGCCCTCAGTGACAACGACACATCGCGCAGGTTAAGCGCGTTCAGCCCTTCAATTCGCAGGACCTCTTCGCCGGCGCTCGCAGGCAAGTTTGGATAAAGGTTAGAGACTTCGCGCCCCACCATCATCGCTATCATCTTGCGCTGCGGCACTTCTCGTCCCACCGTGGCGATGAGGCAGCCATCGCGCAAGATGGTCACGCGGTCGGCCAGCCGTTCAACCTCGGCCATGCGATGCGTAATGTAGACGATCCCTACGCCACGACTGCGGAGCCGGCTGATTAGCTCAAAGAGCCGCTCGCTCTCGCTGTCGCTCAGCGAGGCAGTTGGTTCGTCGAAGATAATGACTCGCAGAGTTCCGTGCAGACCTTTGGCGATCTCTACCATTTGCTGTCGCGCACGGTTGAGGGTTGATATCCGCGCATCTGGGTCCACGTCGAAACCCAGATCCGCAAGCATCCGCGTCGCCTCTCGCCGCATTGAGCCGTGGGCTAAGCCGAAGCGCCCCCGCTTCTCGCGGCCAAGAAAAATGTTCTGCGCAACTGTCAATTCCGGGATGAGCGAGAATTCCTGATAGATCGCACTAATCCCAGCCTTACGGGCCGCTGCTACTGAATCAAAGCTAGCGGGCTGGCCGTGAAGACGCATCTCGCCCGAACTAGGCGACAGTACGCCCGAGACAATCGAAATCAGCGTCGACTTCCCGGCACCATTCTCGCCAAGCAGGACATGTACTTCTCCGGCCCGAAGCGAGAAGGAGAAATCCTTGAGTGCCGTCACACCGGGAAAGGTCCGAGTAACGCGGTCTAGCCGTAGAATCTCCGGAGCGGATTCCATTGCATGACTCCGGATTCACGGCTCGACCGTAAAGACAGGCGCAAAGCCATTCGGTGCGACAGTCGAGGCAGCATCAAACCCATTTAAAGTCTCTGCCGTGATCACTTCAGGCACTGGCCCCAAATGCTGCAACCTGCTGTCGCCTTGGAGTGCCGCCACCGCAAGATCCAGCGCAATTCGCGCTTGGACTACCGGCTTATCGCTAGGAGCCGCCTCTATCTCGCCGGAGCGGAGCAGGTTCAAGACCTCGGGCGTACTGTAGTACGAAATGATCTTTACCTTGCGCTGCAAGCCACGGGCTTGGAGCGCCTGTACAGCAGCCTCCGCCGTCGGGGCAGTGCCGACGATATAATCCAGATCCGGATAGGTCTGGAGCGCATCTTCGACAAGCTTCAGCTGCACTTCTTTTCCGGTATCACCGTAGCGCGTGTCGAGCAGCTCGATCCCGGCCCCTTTGATTGCTGCCTGGAAGCCGACGTTGCCCGACTCCACCCAGCTGGCACCTGCCGGACCCGGGAACCACACCACTTTGGCCAACCCACTTCCGGCAGGATATTTGTCAGCCAGATATTTCCCGGCGAAATGGCCCATCTGATCGAAAGACACCAGCGAGCGCCCCTGCACCTTGCCTGAGGTTACGCCGTTCATGAAGTCGATCACAATCACCCCTTGAGACGAGATTTCAGCAATCAGATTGTTTAGCCCCGCACCCGAGATCGCTCCAATCAGCACCGCATCAGCACCCGCGACAACACAATCCTCGATCTGTGAGATTTGCTTATTCAAATTGGAATAACCCCCGGCCTCATGGACGGTAAGTTTCACGCCGAGACGGCGCGCCTCTTCGACAAGTCCATAGTTAACCGCCACCCAATAGGCATCTTTTACATGCGGCAGACTTGCGCAGACATCCCAAGGCTTATTGGCTTTTGCAACAGGCGTAAATTCCACCCGTGTACCACCCTCGATGGTGGTCTGCGTCACTTGGACCGGGAACCAGTCTCTGGCATGAGCAGGCATCAGCATACCAGTAACGCTGCACAAAAGTGCAGCACTAAAGCGCAGACGCATATTGCAATCCCCTATCAGTGCAGGAAAGGAACTTCTAGTTCGTCATGGTTCTGATCATGTCCGTTTGGCGCAAATTTAGTACGCCTTATGTCGTAATTAAATTAATATGGAGCGCTTAATGTCTGTCAATAGCTCGTTTGGAATTATATGATCAAATTGGTAACACCCGAACCACCCCCTGGAACCCACAGGAAGGCTCGCCCTGCGCCATAGGAGAATGTCCCGTCACTATTCTGACTGGCTTCCTAGGAGCGGATCCTGTCCTGAGGCGTGGTGTAGGTTCTGAATAGCCGAACCGTCGCCGCTCCTGGGCGAGGGCCTCATGCGGTCGCGCAGCGAGACGTCATCCCCGCGGGTGGGTTTGTATCTCATGGTCATGCGGCAGAAACCGGTGGCTTTACACGCCCACCGTTCGCTCATCTCATGGGCATCCATGACTTGGGTGCCAGCACCTGCAAAGGACCAATCCCGCCGTACAAACCGCCGCCTGCCCACCATTGCGCAGAGAAGGGATAAGTCGGCTGTCGCGGTCGGTCAGTGCTTGGGATCTTGGTCGCGTGCCCGCCGCATAAGCGGGCGTCCTTGGTGGATCTCCGCACGAAATAACGGCAAGAGTGGTACTCGGTCTATGAATCGGAAGGGGCATCGATCCAGCATCCGCATGCGCGAGCACATGGACGATACTAATGATGGGTTGTCGCGACACAGAGAACCTTAAGTATATCTATCATAGTACGCATCACATCGGACAGAGTGCGTATCAGTGCGCGTCACTGAAAAGCAAATAATCCCATTTCATCGAGCTTCGTCTTGAACGCCGTGAATGGCACAGAGCGTGCGACGCCCGCGCTCGGCGGCTTTGCGTAGATTGGGCCTTGAGCTTTGAGAAGGTGTTCTCGATTGGGTTTAGGTCGGGCTGTAGAGCAACTGGCTTCCGCCAACTTGACTATCTGGCGCACGCGCAGCCCCTTGTAGGAGCCCAGATTGTCCATCACGATGATGTCGCTTGCGGCGAATCCGGGGACGAGCTCCTATTCCTCATACGTTTCGAAGGCGATGCCGTTGATGGAGCCGTTCCACTCCATAGGTGTTACCATGACGGCATGGTGCGGTCGGGCTACGAAGGTGGAGGTGTGCGGCGCGCGCGGCGTGGACGTAGGCGGCGGGTGTCAGGCGTAGTTGACCCACACCGCCTTGGTCTGGAGGTACTTCTCGATGCCCTCGCGGCCGTTGTCGCGGCCATAGCCCGACTGCTTGTAGCCGCCGAAAGGCACCGCCGCGTCGAACTGGTTGTAGGTGTTCACCCACACCGAGCCGGCCTTGAGACGGGCGGCCAGCGCATGCGCGCGGCCGACGTCGCGGGTCCACACGCCGGCGGCGAGGCCATAGGTTGTGCGGTTGGCGCGCGCGGCGACTTCCTCGATGGTGTCGAAGGATTGCAGCGTCAGCACCGGACCGAAGATCTCCTCGGCGACGACCTTCGCGTCGTCGGACGGGTCGACCAGCACGGTCGGCTCGTAGAAGCAGCCTGCTTCGGCGAACTCCGCAGGGATGCGCCCACCGGTGGCGATCTCGATGCCGCTGTCGCGGGCTCCATCGACATAACGCATCACCCGCTCGCGCTGCTCGGCGGACACCAGCGCACCGAGCGTCGTGTCGGAGACGAGGCCATGGCCGAGCTTGAGCTTGCGGGCTTCGGCGACGACAGTGTCGGCGACTTTGTCGAAGACCTTCTTCTGCACCAGCAGGCGCGAGCCGGCCGTGCAGACCTGGCCGGCGTAGAAGAAGATGGCCATCGCCGCTGTCTGCGCCGCTGTCTCGATGTCGGCATCGTCGAAGATGATATGCGGGCTCTTGCCGCCGAGTTCGAGCGAGACGTGCTTGAGGGTGGAGGTCGCGTTGCGGGCGATCAGCTTGCCGACCTCTTCCGAGCCGGTGAAGGTGATCTTCTCGACGCCGGGATGGGCGCACAGCGCCGCGCCGGTAGTCTCGCCGAAGCCGGGCAGCACGTTCAATACGCCATCCGGCAGCCCCGCCTCTGCCGCGATGCGCGCCAGATAGATAGCGGCGAGCGGCGTCTGCTCGGCGGGCTTGAGCACGACGGTGCAGCCAGCGGCCAGCGCCGGGGCGATCTTGAAGGCCGCCTGGCAGAGCGAGAAGTTCCAGGGAACGATGGCCGCCACTACGCCGAGCGGTTCGCGGCGGGTGTAGCAGTGCATGGAGGGCTGGCTGACCGGCAGGACGCCGCCCTCGATCTTGCTGCACCAGCCGGCATTGTAGCGCAGCGCGCCGACCGCCAGAGCCACGTCGACGAACTTGATGTGCGCGGCCGGCTTGCCGCTGTCGATGCTCTCGATCTCGGCGAATTCGGCGGCGCGCGCCTCGATGAGATCGGCGAGGCGATGGAGAATCCGCTCGCGCGTGCCGGGCGGCGTCTGGCTCCAGCTGGCGAACGCCGTCTCCGCCGCCTTCACCGCGGCATCCACATCCGCAGGGCCGGCATGGGCGACGGAAGCGATCCTGCGGCCTGTGGCAGGGTCGAGTGTATCGAAGGTCTCGCCCGAGGCGGCATCACGGAAGGCGCCGCCGATGAACAGCTGCATCGGTCCCTGAAGGAAGGACTTGGTGGTCGCGGAGAGGAAGGGGGAGGGGTCGAAATGAAGGGTCATGGGGTTGGGCCTCGTCTTGCGATCACAGAATCGTCTGGACGTCGATGGTGAGGAGGCGCACGCCGCCGCTCGCGAAATTCGCGAGGTCGCCGACCGCTGCCTGACCTTCGGGCGAGCCGAGCGAGGCGGCGAGGTCGGCCTCCGACGCGTAGTCCAGCGTGGCGACGAGATAGGGCGCGTCGGCATCCGGCGAGGCCGCGACGGGACCGCGGCTGATCGCGAAACCCGCCAGCTTCGGCATCGCGAGGGTCAACGGGGTGTGGACTTCGGCATAGTGGCGGTCGAAGGCGGCCGGATCGTCCGGCGTGCCGTAGAGCACGATGACTCGCTTCATGCGGGCGTCCTCAGATGGCGGGTGGGGTGAAGCGCGCGGCGGAAATAGAGCAGCGGGTGCACGTCGTCCGGCCGCTCGATGGCACAGATCTCGCCGGTGACGAGCACATGGTCCCCGCCCGAATGCCGGGCGGCGACGCGGCAGGCGACGACGCCGGCGGCATTGGCGAGGCGCGGCAGATCGAACGGACCGGCGGACCAGTCCGCCTGCGCGAACTTCTCAACGCCGCCCTTGCCGGCGAAGGCATAGGCGAGGGCCTCCTGGCCCTCAGCCAGCAGGTGGAGCAGGAAGGGCTGGCCTTCCGGCAGGCAGGCGAGAGTGGCCGAGCCCCGGTCGAAGGCGCAGACCATCATCGGCGGGTCGAGCGACAGCGACATCACCGACGAGAGCGTGGCGCCCACCGGCTCGCCCTGCGGCGAGAGCGTGGTGACGACCGTGACGGCCTGCGGCATGGACGCCATCAGCGACTTGAAGCCGGCGAGGTCGGGGGCCGGCGCGGGGGGGCGGGACGCCGGGTTCATCATTCGGCGGCCTGAAGCCGGGCGTCGCGGAAATGCGGAATCACCTCCCGGCCCATCAGCTCGTAGGACCGCATGATGTCCGTGTGCGGGATGCCGTCGACACGCAGCAGCACCTCGTCGATGCCGCGCTGCTTCAGCTCCTTCAGCCGCTTCACGAAATCGTCCGGCGTGCCGATCATGACGGACGGCGTCTCGTTCACCAGGAAATCGAGATTGCCGTCATTGGCGAGGAGACGGGACATCTTCTCGTCGAGGTACTGATAGGACTGTCGTTTTCCGAGCGGCACGTAGAGGTCGAGGATGAAGCGGAAATAGCCGAGCGCCACGTCGCGGGCGATCCGCCGGGCTTCCTCGCGGGTCTCCGCGCAATAGGCTGTCGCGACATAGAGGCCGGCCGCCTCGTTGCGCCCCGGCGCCATGGAGGTGCCTTCCCGCAGCCCCTCGCGATAGGCGTCGATGCAGCTCTGCAGATAGTCGAAGCCGAAATAGTTCTCGAAGGTGAGCACGCCGATGCCTCGCTGGCCGGCCACGCGATGGGTCTCCGTGCTGGAGGCGGACACCCAGAGCGCGGGATGCGGTTTCTGCAGAGGCTGCGGCACGATGGTGCGCGGCGGGATCTGCCACACCGGCCCGTCATGTTCGAGAGTGGTCTGCGTCATCGCCTTGACGAGGACCTCGATGCTGTCCTCCCACTGCGCGCGCGTCTCGGAAGGCGACACGCCGAACGCTTCGAGCGTGCTCAGATTGTTCGAGCGCGCGGTGGCGATCTCAGCGCGACCCTTCGACACGATGTCGAGGGTGGCCAGGCGCTCCGCCACGAGGATCGGGTGATTCCACTTGAGCAGCACCGAGCACATGATGCGCAGGCGGATGTTCTTGGTCTCGCGGGCGATGGCGGCGTAGAGCACCTCGGGCGCCGAGACGGTGAAGCGTGGCGGCGAGAAATGCTGCTCGGACGTACCCCAGCTGTAGAAGCCGAGCTCATCCGCCTTCACGACCTCGGCGATCATTTCCTCATAGCGCTGGGCGACGCTGACGCCCGGCATGGTCTCGCCTTCCTGCAGCAGACCTATTTTCATGGGGCACTCCTGAATTTTCGAAAGAACCGGAGCGGCGGGTGCCGGACGGCTGCCCGCCGCTGGCACGTCAGGCCTCGTAGCCGCCCTTGTCGGCGCGGATGACGAGAAGCCGGGTGATGATGATGAAGGCGAGGCCGGCAACGAGCGCCGCGGGCAGCGAGGCGGTCGTGATCTGGTAGGGCCAGGCCGAGGCGTAGCTGAGCGGATTCAGCAGATACAGATAGGTGCCGATGCCGATCAGCAGGGACAGGACCGCCGCCGGGTTGAAGCCGCCCCAGAAATAGTAGTCGGTGCCCGGACGCCCGTCATAGATCGCCCGGATGCTGACCCGCCCCCGCCGCAGGATCCAGTAATCCGCGATCTGGATGCCGCACAGCGGCGCGAAGGCGACGGCGATGAAGGCGAGGAAGGTGCCGAAATTGTCGAAGAACAGCGTCGGCAGCCCGATGCCGATGAACGCCACCGGACCCACGGACAGCAGCAGAAGCAGCGGCCAGGGCGCCTTCTCCAGCGCTTTGTAATGGCGCAGACCGATAGCCGAGGCATAGATGCCCGCGACCGCGGTGCCGAGATTGGCGGCGGTCACGAAGGCAAGCGCGATGATCGCGTAGGTCGGCCCGCCGATGGTCGCCATCCACTGCGCCGGATCGGAAATCTGCAGCACCAGTATGCCGGCGACTCCGATCATGCTGAGCAGGCCGACCACGAGGCCGAAGCCGATCATCGCCGGGGCGGCCGCCTTGCGCGCGCTCGGCGTCATGCGGACCATGGCGCCGAAATAGGGCCACCAGGACAGCGCCGGGGCGATGGCGAGCTCGATGCCGGTGACGTAGTTCCACTGGGCCTCCGGCGCGGCATATTGCGGGACCGCGCTGACCAGCGTGTCCCAGCGCTGCGACACGATGAGCCACAGCATCCAGAAGCCGACCACGACATGGACGACGAGGATCTGCGCCACCCGGTCGACGCCGCGCGAGCCCTTGAGCAGCACGGAGAAGGAGATCGAGCAGGCGACCAGCGTGGCGATCGCGCTGACCATGGAGTGGTCGCCCGCGGGCAGCGCGCCGACCGCGACGAGGAACTGCGCGAAGGAGCGGCCGAAGAAGATCAGCAGCAGCGAGTTCCAGCCGAAGATCGACAGATATTGCAGGGCGAAGGGGATGATCCAGCCGCGCGTGCCGAATTGCGGCTTACAGGCGGCGATGGAGTCGATTCCGAAGCGGATGCAGGTCGGCATCAGCGCCATGATGACGAGAAAGATGCCGATCATGCTGCCGGCGACGAGTACCGCCAGCGACTGCCAGAAGCCGAGATAGTAGCCGACATATTCGCCGATGATGTAGCACCAGGTGGCGGCGGCGACGGTGGTGAGCGAGAACAGCAGCCGCCAGGAGCCCCAGGTGCGCTCGGCCAGCAGCATCGGGTAGGCGGTCTTGTCGATGTCGACGGCCGGCGTGCCTGCGGTGTCCGGCAGGTCGTGGGCGAGGACCGAGCTCATGATGCCCACCCCCAACCGAGAAGGATCGCCGGGATGATCAGGCAGGCGCCGATCAACTGAATCCATGTGAGCGTGTCGAAACTCTCACCCTGATTTTTCTCGTCCTCCAGAATGGAGATACGATCAAGCAGATCATTTTCTACCGTCGTCATGTATTCCCCTATATATTGGAAGGTTGTTGTTTATTGTTGCCTATATCTACGACGATGGTGCTTGATTCCTCCCGGCATGCGCCGGTAAGAACGCACAATTGCATGTATGCCGTAGTTTTCCGCGACTTTTGATTTATACGATACCGTATTTCGCATTATGTGGAGTTGTCAATTCCGTTTCTCGCGAAGAAACAGTTGATGGTGTCCGAAATGCGCGTCGAAGGTCGGTAATCCCTCCGTCTTGCGCACCCCGGCGGCGCCGCCTATGGGTGGAGGCCGCGCCAGGAGGGGATGGGCAAGTGCCGGGGCTTAAAAGGGGAATCGAGCTTGACGCGACCGATCGCGCGCTGATCGCCGAGCTGCAGACGGATGGTCGCGCGCCCTTCGTCGAGCTGGGGCGGCGCCTCGGCCTGTCGGAAAAGACGGTGCGAAACCGTGTCGCCTCGCTGCTCGCCAGCGACGTCATCCGCATCATCGCCCTGACCGATCCGCGCATGCTCGGATTCGAGGCGATCGCCATGCTGGGGCTGACGACGGACCCGGCGGTGCCGGCCACGCAGGTCGCGGCCGAGATCGCAGCGATCCGGGACGTCGACTATGTCGTGGTTACCACCGGCCGCTATTCGATCATGGTCGAGATATTGGCAACCAACCCGGCGCGGCTGCGCCATGTGATCGAACAACTCATCGGGCCGATCGCCGGCGTGCGCTCGATGGAGATCTTTCCCTGCTTCTCGCTTTTCTACCAGAAGGCCCGGTTCCTCTCCGCCGGCCCGTCCTCGGGCGTGCGCTCGGCGCCGCTCTCCGATCTCGACCGCCGGCTCGCCATGGTGCTGAGCGCGGACGGACGCATGCCGTTCCGCGCCGTCGCCGACCGTCTGGACATCTCGGAAACGCAGGTCCGCGCCCGGGTGGCCGCCATGCTGGAAGGGCGCCAGATGAGTATCCTGGCCATCATGAACCCGCTCGCGCTGTCGCGCAGCGTGGCCTGGCTGGCCATCCGCATCGCGCCCGGGACGCGGTGCGAGGACGTCGCCAGCCACCTGACCGATGACCCCAACGTCTCCTATGTCTTCATCTGCGGGGGACGCTTCGACCTCTTCGTCGAGATCATCTGCGACAGCGACAGCCAGCTTTATGCCTCGATCGAGACCCGGTTCCGGCCGGACCGGCGCATCGCCGCGATCGAGCTTTTCCAGTATCTCGACCTGTACTACAATATTCTGTCGGACCTCGACTGAGAGCTCCGTTCCGCTAAGACGTATTAGCGCACGACTTTAATGGATACGCTACGGATATAGAACCTCTAACCCTGAAGATCAATCATCATGAATCGGGCGAAATGAGCTCATTTTTAATTCGATTCAGGAGAGGGTCCGTCATACCTGCTCCGATATCATTTTCTATACAGCCGGACGCTGAATTTCACGACACTCTCCATGTCCGTAGGCTGGGCGCACCATCGGGGTTCTGCGGGGGGTGAGGACTTGTGGCCAATGGTTCCGTACGAGCGATCCTCATTGTAGTATCTGACTTAGCCTCCATGTTAGTGAGCTTGCCGCGCCGGCAGAAGTCGGGCGCGCGCGCCTTCGCATAGGCCCGCGGATCAAGGGCGCGGCAGACGATCTCCGAGCCCTGATCGTCCCGAATCGTCCGCGCCCCCCCCTTGGCGCAGACCCTTTCGAGCGTCGCGGCCACGTGTTCCACGCGATAGCCAAAACGCGGATCCACCACTGGCAAGAAACGCGAGAAGGTATCGATCACTGTCACCACGCGGATCTTGCAGCCAGTAGCAAGCTGGTCATGGACAAAGTCTATCGCCCAGACATCGCTCGGCTGGGTGGCGGGCGCCCGATCCTCACGCAGCTTCGCCTTGACCTGACACTTCGACGTCTTGTCGCGCAAATACAAGCCAACTTCATTGTAGACTCTAATGCCTCCCTCGATGGTCTATCAGATATACTTACATCTCGTGTATTACTTTAATTATCATAGTACTGTCTGGACTGATACGTGATCAGATGCACTATTGCCGCGTGGATATGCAGAATAATATCAACATAGTAAGCTATTTTTCTTGGAGTAGATGGAATACGAACTGACTAGGAGCTGCATATAACTAATTATTAGTCGATTGTAATAATATTAACTATATAATCAAAAATCATTACGTATACTCACGATAACCTCCTATCTTACAAGCGATGCGACCATTCGCCACGCCCTCTGGGGCTGACATAAGTCTCGAGATACGTTCTACTCAAAAGTTACGCGTACTTTTATGATAGCACAGTAGCGTCGGACTCGGATCGTATACATTCCGTTACTTTTCACAAACGCCGCAATTCAACATTGGAAAGGACTTCCGCGAGCACGGATACCGCTACGAAACGGGCTTCACGCGCCGGACCGAACAATCCGATCGGTGCATGAATGCGATCAAGCTGCTCCGGTGAATATCCTTCCTGCCGAAGCAGGTCCTTCCGACGGTCGTGCGTTCTGCGGCTTCCCAAGCAGCCGATGTAGAATGCGTCTGTACGCAGCGCGAACCGAAGCACCGGCAACTCTTGGTCGACGTCATGGTGAAGCAGAACGATGGCCGTTTCTGCGTCCGCAAATGTCGAGATACTGTTCGGTTCAGCCGGAATGACATCGAGGCCCGCCGAAGAAGCGATGGAAGCAAAAGTCCGACCCTCGAGCCCCTTTCCGAAAAGAAGTATTCTTGGATCGGGCCTGTAAGCTGTTAAGAATAAACTATTCCGCCAGCCTGCCGGCGAAGGGTCGTGATGGATCGAGAGTTGTTGGCGTCTAGGATCATAAATGAGCCCGATAGGTCTGCGCTGGGTAAGCGCATCGAGAACAATGTCGATGGTATCGGCTTTCTTCAGGACATGGATCGTCAGGCAAATACCGCCGCCGCAGGGCAGCACGATATCGAAATAGTGCGCCCCCTTTCCGAAACGACAGAGGCGGTCAGTTTCTTCGGAAATAGCGTAAAGGGCCTCCCGCGCCACGGCGGCCTCGACACAGCCGCCCGAGACAAAGCCGCAATAGCGGCCATCGTCGCAAACTGCCATGTGCGCGCCCAGGGCTCGCGAGGCGCCATCGATGATTTCGACCAGTGTCACGAGGGCGCACCGATGGCCGGCGGCGAGCGCCTCCCTCAAAAACCCGAATATGTCGGCGGATCGATCCGTGAGAATGCCAGGCTGAACATCAACCTCTTGGACGCCAAGTATCTGATTTCCCGTCATTAACGTTCCTTCGGGGCGGCAGAGGTTGCTGCGCTTGACTGGGCAGCACCCGCGGAATTCGAGTGGCCTCACGCCTGAATGCCGGCTGCGGGGCTTCTCGTGATTTTGTCGCGGCGCCGCGATCGGCTAGCCCGACCAGAGCGGTGACAAAATCGTGGAAAGCGATCAGGCGGCCTGCGCCATCTGTCATCCTCCAAAATAGGCCCCGTCGGGCGGGCGCCCGTCAAGGCGCGAATGTGGACGTCCGAAATTGTGGCAGTCGATACATTTCGAGAGCGATGACTTCGCCTGGAGAGTTGCGAGGTGGTCCTCGAAACCCGGACAGGAAGCTAGGTCGAGTTGGCAAAAGGGATTCTCAAGTCGCGGCCTGACTGATTCAACGCTTCCTATCAGAGGAAGCCGTTTTGGATCGAGGCGATCTGAGGGATGATGAATGGGTGTTGATGGGGACCGTGCTGTCGGCAGGGCGTGGTCGATGGTCTCGGCCAATCATCGCTCTGTTTGAGCCGTCTCGCCCCGACGGCCCAGAGATGGAGGCCTTGTTGGCGAATATGCTGAAATCGAGAGCTGGAGGTATCGGACTCAGAGGGCCAGAGGCTCGCTGCATCCATATGCTGCGGCGTCTCCCGATTGACCTGCAGGTCGGCCACCGGCCCTTGAGAGCCGTCCTTGGCCCGACCTATCTCAGCCATTGCATCGGCCCACGCCGGAAGCTTGGGCTGAAGGCTGAACGCTATCACGCCCGACCGGATTTTATTAAACATTTGAATAATAATATCATTTGACACTAACCCTTGCGCCTAGCTGCTCAAGGTAGAGTGCAGATAAAGGGAGTGCTGCCGCGTGAATGAGACTGTGACGGCGGGTGCGCGCCGGCGGCCTGGCCGTCCGAAGGGCAGCGAGGAACTGCGCGACATCATCCTCGACAAAGCCGAGATCGCCTTCGCCGATGCCGGCTTCATGGGAGTGAGGCTCCGGGACGTGGCGGCGGAAGCGGGTGTGAACCAGGCGCTGATCCGCTATTATTTCGGCTCGAAGGAAGACCTGTTCGACGAAGTGTTCCGCCGCCGCGGCAGCGCCATATCGGGCGCGCGGCATGTGCTGCTCGACAAGCTGCTCGCCGACAAGCCGGCACCATCGGTGGCCGAGATCATTCGGGCCTATCTCCAACCGCAATGGGATATGAAGCATGGCGGCGCCGGAGGTGCGGCCTTCGTTCGGCTTCAGGCCAGGCTGCATTCCGAACCGGAGGAGCATGCACTGCGCCTCCGGCGGGAAGTCTACGACGCTTCCGTCAAGCGCTACATCCAAGCGCTGAATGCCGCCCTCCCCGAGGTGCCGCGCGAAGTGCTCAGCATGCGGATGGCCTTTCTGGTGGGCGCCTATCTGTTCATGCTGAATGACCTCGGCCGGTTGAACGACCTCACCGATGGGCAGATCGGTGAGATCGGCCCGGAGGAGATGCTGGATCAGTTGGTGCGCTTCCTCGCCGCCGGCATGGCTGCGCCCGCCGATTGAGTCAGATTAATTATTCCGACTTGTAATTATTTCCTCCCGATCTATGGTGGTCCGACATCGTCGGAGACCGCGTCATGAAGCTTTTTCGGGTGGGGCAGATCGTCCCGAGTTCAAACGTCACGATGGAGACGGAGATCCCGGCTCTGCTCCGGGCCCGCGAGGCGATCGGCGACGAGCGTTTCACCTTCCATTCCGCCCGCATGCGGATGAAGCATGTCACCAAGGAGGAGCTGGCCAAGATGGACGCGGACAGCGACCGCTGCGCCCTTGAGCTTTCCGACGCCCGCGTCGACGTGATGGGCTATGCCTGCCTCGTCGCGATCATGTCGATGGGACACGGCTATCACTGCGTCTCGGGGGCCCGCCTCAAGAAGCTGACCGAGGACAACGGCGCGCCGGCGCCGGTGGTGACCTCGGCCGGCGCCCTGATCGACGGACTGCGGGCCATGGGTGCCCGGAAGGTCGCCGTAGTCGCGCCCTATATGAAGCCGCTGACCGCCATGGTGGTCGACTACATCCGCAACGAGGGCATCGAGGTTTCGGATGTCCGCGCACTCGAGATCCAGAACAACCTGGCCGTCGCCGCGCATGATCCGATGAACCTGCCCGGGATCGTCGCTGGCATGAAGACGGACGATGTCGACGCCATCGTGCTCTCGGCCTGCGTGCAGATGCCCTCGCTCGCGGCCGTGCCGCTGGTCGAGGCGCAGACCGGCAAGCCTGTCGTCACCGCCGCCATCGCCACGACCTGGCAGATGCTTCGCGCCCTCGGCATCGAAACCCGCGTTCCAGGCGGCGGCGCGCTGCTGTCGGGCGCCTATTAAAGGAGCGCCCCATGGCACGCGGCTATAACGTCCATGCCAACGGCATCCGCCAGCACCTCATCCATCATCCGGGTACGGGGGCGGCGCTGCTGCTCATTCCCGGCATCACCTCGCCCGCCGTCACCTGGGGGTTCGTAGCCGACCGGCTGGCTGCACGCTTCGACGTCCATGTGCTGGACGTGCGGGGGCGAGGCCTGAGCGAAGCGGGCGATCTCGACTATTCGCTCGACGCCATGGCGCGGGACGCTCTCGCCGTGATCACCGCGACCGGATGGGACAGGCCGGTCTTGCTCGGACACTCGATGGGCGCGCGCGTCGCCATCCGCGCGGCTCGCCTCGACCAGCGGCCCGTCGGCGGGCTCGTGCTGGTGGACCCGCCGGTCTCCGGGCCCCGTCGAAGGGCCTATCCGTCCGCCTGGCCCTGGTATGAGGATTCGATCCGGATGGCGCAGAAGGGCTGTTCGGCCGAGGACATGCGGAGGTTCTGCCCGAGTTGGACCGACGAGCAGGTCGGACTGCGTGCCGAATGGTTGCATACCTGCCAGCTCGATGCGATCCGCACAGCGTATGACGGCTTCCACACCGACGACATCCATCTCGATCTTCCGCAGATCAGCGTGCCCATACGCCTCGTCGTAGCGGGCGGCGCCCAGGTCATCCAGCCCGGCGATGTCGACGAGATTCGGACCCTCGCGCCGCAGATCGAGGTCCGCACCGTCGAGCGCGCCGGACACATGATCCCTTGGGACAATCTGGACGGCTTTCTCGACGCCGTCATGGATTTCGGCCCGGATAACATCCATCAAGACCAAAGGGGAACAGGTCAATGAACCGTATAGATCATGCCAGCTTCACCGAGATCTGCCTGCATCAGTTGAAGATGTCGGGCGTACGCGAAGGCGAGAAGCTGGTAGTGCTGACGCAGGGCAGCGATCGCCTCGACTATGCCGACGCTTTTCTGGCGGCGGGCCAGCGCCTCGGCGCCCTGATGTATCATATGCGCCTGCCTGCGCCGCTGCCGACGGGCGGCTGGAACGTCGGCGTGACCGGTCTCGCCGCGATGCCGGATGCCGTTGAGGCGTTGAAGAACTGCGACATGCTGATTGACTGCGTATTCCTGCTGTTCTCGCCGGAGCAGATGGCGATCCAAGCGGCGGGCACCCGCATCCTCACCGCCGTGGAGCCGCCGGAACTGCTGGCTCGCATGCTGCCCTATCCTGAACTGCGCGAGAAGGTCGAGATCGGCGCCAGCCTGCTGGCGAAAGCAAAGGTCATGCGGATCACCTCGCCGCACGGGACCGACGTGACCTACAAGCTCAACACCTATCCCACCGTCGCCGAATATGCCTGCACCGACACTGCCGGCCGCTGGGACCACTGGCCGTCCGGCTTCGTCTTTACGGGCGGCGATGACGACGGTGTGGACGGCCAGATCGTGGTGGCGCCGGGCGATATTCTGCTGCCGCACAACATGTATGTGCGCGAGCCGATCTACTACACGATCGAGAAGGGCTGGGTCACCGACATCCGCGGCGGCCTCGATGCCGAGTTGGTAAAGTCCTACATGGCGGCCTTCAGGGATTCGCGTGGCATGGGCATGAGCCATGTCGGCTGGGGCATGAATCCCAACGCGAAATGGCACGGCATGATCCCCGGCGAGTTCCCGGGCGGCATGGGCATGGAGCCGCGTAGCTTCTACGGCAACGTCATGTTCTCTACCGGCCCGAACAATGAACTGGGCGGGCCGAACGACACGCCCTGCCACCTCGACATTCCGATGCGCGGCTGCTCGCTGTTCCTCGACGACGAGCCGATCGTGATTGCCGGCGACATTGTCGTGAAGGACATCCAGATGGAACGTCCCTGACGCGGTTGGGCGGTTGGCCTAGTAAAGGCCAGCCGCCTGCGTCGGTACCGGATGGCGAGTAAAGGGCGCGACGTGCCTTCGCACCCCTGATATGCACCGTCATCGAGCGTCGCGCACGAAGCCGACGCCTTGTCACGCGACGACCTTTTTACACAGCCGTCGCATTTCCGGTGCCCAGGAGATGGGCGCGGTCAGATGCCTGCCGCCGGCGGCCGACCGTATCAACCGAATCGTCTTTGGCCCGCTCGAGAGCGGTGACGATGCGGACATAGAACGGCAGGGCGAGCTCGCGCGCCTCCGGCACGCGGATACGGTTGAGCATCCAGTCGAGCTTCTCGCCCGCGCCGGCGATGGTGTAGTGGCCGTCGCGCACCCAGCTCACCACCAGCCAGTCGAACGTGCTGAGGAAGGAGAGCGAGTCGGCCGCCTGCAGGATATCCTCCTCCCGGTTGCCGCCGATCTCGTGCCGGAGGATGAGCGCGCGCACACGTTTGCGGAAGGCCGCAGAGGTCGTGTCGTCGTTCTCCGCGAGCCAGGCGTCGACGATATCGGCCGAGCGCGTGGAGTGGACGAACAGATAGTCGGGGTCGTCGAAGCCGTTCTGCGGCGTGCCGCTTGGCCCGCCCGGAAAGAAGCGCTCGGCATCATGAACCAGCGCGGCGAAGCGAAGCTCGAGCGAGGGCGCACGTGCGAGTCGGATCGCCCATTCGCGCGCCGCGAGCACATGTTCGAGCTGATAGAAGCCGTCGAGCCACGCACTGGCGGCGAGTTCCAGCGGCGTCATCTGCGAATCGCGATAGCGCCCTTCCGGCACGTCCCAGGACGGAGATACGATGGGCGAACGAGCATTTTCCATTTTGGTCATTCCTTGCCAGCCGTGCCTCGTGACCGCGCATCGCCGATCGCCCGCCAGACGCGTTCGGGCGTCAGAGGAAGTTCGGAGAGTTCGACACCGTGGTCCAGGAGCGCGTCGCAGATCGCGTTGGCGATCGCGGCAGCCGGCGGAATGGTGCCGATCTCCCCGACGCCGCGGATTCCGAAGGTGGTAACCTGCGCGGGAACCTCCGTGTGCAGGAGCTCGATCGGCGGGACGTCCGAGGCCATGGGCGCGAAATAGTCCATCATCGAGCCGTTGACGAGTTGCCCGGACGACGGGTCGTAGCGGAGCTCTTCAGTGAGCGCCGCGCCGAGCCCCTGGACCAGCGCTCCGCGAACCTGACCCTCGACGAGCATGGGATTCACCGGCACGCCGCAATCGTGCCCGATGACGAAGCGCTCGATGGAGAACTCCCCGGTCAGCGGGTCCACCGCGACGACCGCCGCCGCGCTGCCGAACGCGAACGAGGCCTCGGGCGGTTCGAAATGAGCCGTTTCCTCGAGACCGGGGTCCACCCCATCCGGGATGCCCTGGCCGGTGATCGCCCCCTCGAAGACGTCGGCCACCCGGATGAACCTGCCCGGGTCCTGGCGATGGTGCACCACGCGCTGCGCCACCGTAAGCTCGTCGGTCGAGCACTTCAGCGCCCTCGCCGCGATCACGAGCATCTTGTGGCGAAAGGCCTCCCCGGCCTTTTTCACGGCGCCGGCGGCGGCAATCAGCGTCCGTGAGGCGAAGGCGCCCGTGTTGAGCGGCGAGGCAGCCGTGTCGCCCGCATGGACGTGGATGTTGTCGTAGTCGAGGCCGATCACCGCGGCGCAGATCTGCGCAAAGGCGGTCTCCGACCCCTGCCCGAAGGTCGACACGCCCGTATAGAGGTCGACGCCCCCGGAACGGTTCGCGCGCAGCGTCACGCTTTCATGCGCGCCGAACTGCGATCCGCGATTGGCCAGGAAGCGGGCGCTCGCATATCCCGTCCGCTCCACGAAGCTGGACAGCCCGATGCCGACGATCCGGCCATCGGCCCGCGGGCGGCGGGGAGACGGCCAGTGGCTCTCGTAACCGACCGCCCGCGCCACCATTTCGAGGACACGCGGATAATCGCCCGGATCGTAGACCGCGCCGCTGGGCGTCTTCCAAGGCAGTTCCTCGGGACGCAGCATGTTGCGGCGCCGGAGTTCGAGCGGGCTCAGGCCGGCCCGGCGGGCCAGCCGATCCATCAGGACCTCGCGGGCGAAGTTCACCTCTGGCTGGCCATAGCCCCGAAACGCCCCGATGGGCGTCTTGTTGGTCAGCACGACGTTGCGCTGCACCTTCGCATCAGGAACCCGGTAGGGCCCGGTAAAGACGACCGACGAGAGCTGCGAGGATCCGAAGGGCGAGTTCCACGCCCCGATGTCATTGGCGTAGTCGAGCTCGATCGCCGTGATCGTGCCATCCGTCTCGGCCGCGAGCGTCAGATCGTGGATCGATTCCCGACCATGCGTCGAGGCGCGGAAGTACTCCATCCGGTCTTCGATCCACTTGACCGGCCGTCCGAGTTGCATGGAGTGGAGACAGGCGAGCACATCCTCGGGAAACACGCCGAGCTTCATGCCGTAGGCACCGCCCACGTCGGAGGCGGCGACGCGGATCGCGCTTTCCTCGATCCGGAGGATCTCGCCGAGCTGCTTGCGCACTAGATGGGGCACCTGGGTCGATGTCCGCACGTCGAGCTCGCGCGCCGCGCGGCGCCAGTTCACGACGATGCCACGGGTCTCCATCGACAGCGGAGCGACACGATTGACCCTGAAGCGGGAGCCGAGGACGATCGGGGCGGCAGCCCGGACAGTCTCAGGGTCGCCCGCGCGGTTGACGTTTGCAGCGAGCAGATTGCTGTCGAGCTGATCGGGATGCAGCACGGGGGCGGTCGGCTCCAGCGCCAGCGCCAAATCCGTCACATGGTCGAGCAGTTCGTACTCCACCTCGATGAGTTCGAGCGCGTCTTCCGCCTCCGCCCGGCTTCCCGCGACGATGCTAGCAATGGCCTGGCCCTCGTGCAGGGCCCGGTCTACCGCCAGCGCGTAGTAGGGCAGCTTCGGTGCATTGGGCACGGGCCGCAGAACGGTAATCGGGTTCGTGAGGCGGGTGACATCCGAGCCGAGCAGCACCTGCACCACGCCCGGGTGCGCGGCGGCTGCGCCGGCGTCGATGCGAGTGATGCGGGCATGCGGGAAGGGGCAGCGCAGCACCGCCATTTCAAGCTGGTGGGGCCACGACACGTCATCGACGAAGCGGCCGCCGCCCTGAAGGAGCCGGTCGTCTTCCTTGCGCGGGATGGACTGGCCGATGGGAGAGGCGGCGTCCGCCTGGAGCGTTTGTCCCTTGTGCATCGCGATGTTCATGCTGCCTCGTCGCCTTTCGCGGCGGTCCCGCACATTCCAAGATGCTCCTCTATCGCCCGGACGATGCCCTCATATCCGGTGCAGCGGCATAGCACCCCGCTGATCTCCTCACGGATCTCCTCGCGCGTTAGCCGGTGCTTCCGCTGCTCCAAGGAAGTCGCGAGGATGAGGAAGGCCGGCGTGCAGAAGCCGCATTGCAGGGCGTGGTGACGTTTGAAGGCCTGCTGCAGGTCGGACAACCGCTCGCCCTCTGCCAGCGCTTCGACGGTGCGTACCTTGGCGCCGTCCAGTTGGACCGCAAGCATCAGGCAGGACTTCATCGCCTCGCCGTTGACGCTCACCGTGCACATGCCGCACACACCCTGCTCGCAGCCGATATGGGTGCCGGTCAGCCCGAGCCTATGCCGCAGGAAATCGGCCGCGTGCATGCGCACGGGCACCGTCACGGCATGGGTATGACCATTGATCTCAAGCGTGATCTCCATCTCGTTCGTACCGTCAGGCATGAAGTAATCGAACTCCCATGAGCGCCGCGCAGTAAGATCCACTGCGCCGAACCGACCTCGACACGACGACCTTTGGACGACGGCAGGTCGACGGGTCCCAAAAGCCGATCACAGCAGCTTTCCCAGGATGACTAGGGTGATGGCGAGGTTGGCGATGGCAGCGCCGGCGGCGACCTTCATCCAGACGCTCGCCGCAGCTGGTTCCACTCCGCGCGCACCCGCTCCGGCAAGGGCCGGCTGGTGGACGACCGCCCCCTCGGTCCGCAATGCCGCAGGCAGCCGGATGGGAGCGGCGGAGCCCGCCGTCTCGTCGCCCTTGAGACGGCGCTCGAGCACGGATGCGAATTCGGCGGTGATCTTCTCTGCCTGCCGAGCGATGACCTTCTGGCCAACGCTGCCGAGGACGCCGGCGAGCGCGGCCTCGCTGTTTACCTCCACGAGGGTGCCTGCACCCTTAGTGGACAGGGTCACGACTGATTCCGCGCGGAAGCTGCCTATCGCGCCGCGCACAGCCTTCCCAGTGGCCTTGAACGCGATCCGCTCGCCAGCGACCTTTTCGGTGATCTGCAGGCGTGCCTCGAAAGTCGCCGAAAAGGGGCCGACACTCTGGGTAACCAGCACTGTGAAGACATCGGGCTGGACCTCCTCGATCGATTCGACCCCGGGCACACACCGGGCCACTGCGGCGGGCTGATCAAAAAAGGTCCAGACACGCTCCCTCGCCTGATCGACCTCGAACTGCTGGGTGAACTTCACGATGCTTCTCTCTTCCTAACCGCACCGCGCTCCTTCAGCGAGCACAGCGCGCGCATGACGTAGACCTTCGTCAGATGGCGTCGATATTCTTCGGAACCCCGGATATCGCTGCCGGGATTGATCTCCTGAGCCGCCGCCTCGGCCGCCGCCACGATTGCCGCTTCCGACAGCGATCCGTCGTCGAGCCGCTGCATTGCTTGGCGGGCGATGACGGGCGTGTCGTCGACACCGCCGAGCCCGATGCGCAGGTCGCTCCATGTGCCGTCGTCATCGCAGTTTCCTACGGCAAGGACGGACACGACGGCGAAGTCATTGTGGCGCCGGTTGACCTCGAAGAAGCTGAAATGCTGCGGATGGCGCGGATAGACGATCTCGACCAGGATCTCGTCGGGAGCGAGCGCTGTCGCGTAGCTGCCGAGTAGAAATTCCTCGACCCGCAGCGAACGCTCACCGCGATTGCCGGTTATCCTCAGCCACGCGTCGAGGACAAGCGCCGCGAGCGGCATCTCGCCGGTGGGATCGGCCTGAACGAGGCTCCCGCCAAGGGTTCCTCGGTTCCGCACCTGCCGGTCTGCGACCCAGTGCAGCATGTAGGGGAGCGCCGGCAGGCGCTCGGCGATCAGGGGGTCGTCCTCGATCCGTCGGTAGCGCACCATGGCGCCGACGACAGTGGTATCCCCCTCCGCAGTCACGCATTTCAGCGCATCGAGGTCGCAGATGTCGATCAGCGATGCCGGCCGAACCAACCGCATGTTGAGCATCGGCAGCAGGCTCTGGCCACCGGCGAGGATACGTGCGCCTCCGCAATAGTCAGCCAGCAGCGCCGCAGCCTCTCCAACCGTCGCGGGCCGATGGTAGAGGAAGTCAGAGGCCTTCATCCGCGTCCGCCCTCCTGCCGCGAGCCACCCGACATGCGCATGAGCACGTGGCTGATGGGCGAGGCAATCTGGGCCACCGGGCGGGCCGGCTTGCTGCTCCAGACCGTCTCCGGCCGAACCTGGAGGACCGCGATCCGGCCATCGCCGCCGATCGCCCATTCGATGTCCTGGGGGGCGCCGCGGCCGATCTCGATACTCTTAGCGAGCTGGGCCAGCGCCACCACGTCGGCGTCATCGAGGCACGGCGTGTCGCGGCGCGCCTCCTCGATGGGCAGCAGCGCTACGGTACCCGCCTCGCGGTCGAAGCGATATTCCACCTCCTGAAGCACCGGCCGGCGCTTGAGAATGCCGAACACGACCTTGTCTACCAGGTACTGACTGGGGGTGATGTCGCCCTTGACGACGCCTTCTCCCAGTCCCCAGCAGGCTTCGATAGAAATCTTCGAGCGGTCGCCGGTCAGCGGGTCGAGGGTGAACATCACGCCTGCCGCCCGTGCCTCAACCATCTGCTGGATTCCTACGCAGATCGCGAAATCGCCCTTGGCGACAACCAGCTCGCCCTGATGGCGGTAGGACAGGACGGTTTCGGTGAACATGCCGGCCCAGCACTTACGCACGTGCCGGATCACGGCGTCGACGCCGGTGATCCAAAGGAAGGTTTCGTACTGGCCCGCAAAGCTCGCGCCAGCAAGGTCCTCCGATTCGCCACTGGAACGAACGGCGACAGGCAGCGCGACGCTACCGGTTCGGTGCTCCAGCACCGCATAGGCCTGCGCGATCGCCGTGAGCATGGAATCGGGCATCGGCGCGCTGGCGATCGCCGCGACGAGCGGCTGCGCCTGCGTCGTGATCTCCGAAGGATCGAGAGCCGTGCAGGCTGCACGCAGCCGCCTGGCTTCCTCTTCAAGGCCGGCGCCGCGCATGAAGTCGCGATAGGCGTGAGTGGTTATGCCGAAGCCGGGCGGCACCGGAAGTCCCGCACGGGTGGATTCGGCAAGGCTCGAGAATTTTCCGCCGAGCGCCGGATTGCCGACGGACTGCTGATCATCGAGCCACAGGATATAAGGCTTCATGTCAGGCACCGACACTTTCGAGGATCCGTACGAGACCGATGTTACCGTCAACTTCGATCAAGTCGCCGGTCTTGATCCGTGCGGTGGCGAAGCCGGTGCCGACGACGGCGGGCAGCCCATATTCCCGGCAGATTATCGCGGTGTGCGCCATCATCCCACCGACGTCGGATACCGCCGCTTTGATGCGGGGGAAGATCGGCGCCCAGCTCGGCGCGGTGATGCGGCAGACCAGAATCTCGCCGTCCTGGATGGCATAAAGCTGATCCGGGTCGGAGATGACGCGCGCCTTGCCGACAACCTTGCCGGCGGAAGCCGCGACACCTTTGAACTCGCTGGCTGATTCAGCGTCGATACCGAGCCACTCCTCGATCGTCTCCTGGGTGATGCCCCAGAGCATGATCGTCAGTGGCTCAGTGATGGTGTCCGGCGGCACTCCGAGCGCCGGCGGAGGCGTCCAGCGCGCCAGCGTATCGCGGATGCGGCGACGCTCGGCGATGATCGGGCGCCAGTAGACCTCGCCGCGCGACGGCGTGCCGACCGCCCAGCCGATGATCAGATCGTAGAGCGCGTCATATATTTCGTGTCGATGGAGATAAAACACATCTTCATTGCTGTCGAAAAAGTGATGAGCAACGAATAGATCGCCAAGCTCGCGCACCTTTGACCAAAAAATAGAGTGGTGTAGATGCTCCACATAGAAATTGTGGTCCTCAACGAACGGAAAAACCTTCCGTGCGAGCGCAATCAGGCTGTCGAACGCCTGCTGGTCCTGCTCGGTGGGCAGCAGAGCGCGATATTCCGCTGTGACCTCCTCGCGGCGCGCCAAGATCTCGGCGAGCGGACGCCTCACGTCCGCACCCTTACGGATCGCCGCGATGTATCCCTTGATCGCGGTGAAGGGCAGGCGCAGGTCGGTCATCCACACCGCGTCGGCATGGCAATAGCCCGAGCCGGTCGAGTACCAGAACCAGGGATCTTTGGCCGCCTCGAGCGCGGCGATCCACTTCACCCCCGCATCGGAGCCGGCCAGCGCGGCCAGCAATTCGTCGGGACCGCCGTTGCCGGAGAGCGTATCGCCGACGCCGAGTTCGACTGCCAGGCTGGCGAGCTTGCGCAGCTCGTCGTCCGGCCGGAAGAGCAGGATGTCGATGCCCGACACCATGTCGGTGATCGTCTGATCAGCGATGCCGGGGAAGACGCTCTGGCAGAATTCGCGGAAGGTCAGATAGGCGCCGTACCCCAGATTGAGCATCTCGAAATGGTAGGAGCCCATTTCGAGCATGTTCTCGATGAGCCGGTTATAGGAGGACAGCAGCTCCAGCGACGAATAGCGCCCTTTGTGCTGGAGGATGCTCTCCTCAGGCTCGTACTCGGGCAGCGGCTTGAATTCCATGGCGCGCAGGCGCGCAATACAATCCTGCGCCTTTGCCTTCCACTTCTCGAAGATCTCGTCCCAGTTTTCGAAGTAGTGCCCGGCCCGGCGGACGAAGTACTCTTGGCGCTCGGCAACCTTTGCCGGATCCGTCACCGCGTTCGGGCTTACATAGAGGTAGCCGTTGACGATGCGGTGGTCGATGCCGATGGCTGGCGGAAGCGCCCACACCCTGCTCGACATCTGGCTGGCGGCGACCCACCAGTTCTCCGTCATGATGGTGTCGAACGGGTACAGCGGCTCGGGATTGTGCATCCCGTCAAAAAACCAGAACTTCGATTCCTCGAACGTCCGCCGCTCCTCACTGAGAAGAGCGTAATAGGGATAGAGCTTCTGCCAGCCCTCGGCGCCCGGCGGCGTCTCGACGGCGAAAGGCGATGCGAAGGAACTCTTCGCGTGCTCCGGTGCGATGTTCATACGCCCTCCTGGAAGTTGTTGTTTCCGCACAGGCCCGACCCGCTCCTGACATAGGAGAGTGCATCGTCCAGCGGGATTACGTCCCCGTATTTCTGCTGGATATCGAAAAGGTTGGCGTCGTGTGGTGCAACGGCGCGATCGGCGACGCACTCCCTCACCACCAGCACGCCGAACCCGCACTGCACGGCGTCGACGACAGACGCCCTGACACAGCCACTTGTGGTCGCACCCGTCACCAGCAGCGTGTCGACACCGCGCGCAGAGAGCATCGCGGCCAGATCCGTGCCGTGGAAGGCTGAGGCGCCGTGCTTCGAGATCACTGGCTCGTCCGGACGCAGCGCGAGCCGGTCGTCGATCTCGACCAGTCTGGACCCGCTCTTCAGTGCCGCCATGCCCGAGGCCTTCCGCAGCCAGGGCACGAACGGAATATCTGCGTCCGTATAGCTGATGATCGTGAAGATGACCGGGCACCTTGCGGCCCGGGCCGCGTCGATCAACCGCCTCGTGCCCAGGACCGCCGCGCTCATGTCGCTCGCCGTGGGATAGGCGGGGTCGGTGAAGCCATAGGTAAAGTCGACCACGAGGACAGCCGGGCGAACACCCCGGGCGACAGCGCTCCCGAAGCCCGCCCGCTCGTAGATACGATCCTGATTCTCGGTCATTCAACCCCTCTTCATTTTATAATTGGGAATACAGGTATGCCAAACGTTTGAATTTCGCAAGAAGGATCGCGAGCGCTTTTTTAATGTTTCACTACTGAAATGGTTATATATTTAGCTATATACCGATGGATATAGCATGCCATTTTGTCGACGCTCTCTATTGTCGTCATCTCTTCTTGACCGGTTTCTTGGAGTTCAGGTATACCAAATCGAATAGAGATTTCGGTTGCGGCAGCGGGTGCGACATCGCCTCGGTCCGGATCGAAGCATGAAGAAGCCGAAGCCACGGCTCGACCGAATGCGGTCCATCACCAGAGGAGAACTTCATCCATGAATCGTCGTAAAATTCTGGGAGTCGTCGGCGTCATCGCCGCTCTCGCGCTCCCGACAGTCGCCTGGGCGCAGAGCGAGCGCACCTCCATCCGCATCGGCTACGCGGTCTCGAAGTCCGGCACGAACGCCGGCGGCACCGCTGCAAGCACGATCCCGAACTACAAGCTCTGGGTGCACGAAGTTAACGAGCGCGGCGGCATCAAGGTCGGTGACCGCCGGCTGCCGGTGGAGGTCGTCGAGTATGACGACCGCTCGAACTCGGAAGAGGCGGTACGCGCCGTGGAACGCCTGATCGTCCAGGACAAGGTCGATCTCGTACTGCCCCCTTGGGGCACCTCGATGAACCTGGCCGTAGCGCCGATCCTGCACAAGAACGGCTTCCCTCATCTCGCGGTCGCGGCGGTGACCGACCGCGCCGGCGAACTCACCAAGCGCTGGCCGAACCTCTTCTTCTACGAGGGCACGTCGACCTCGATCGCCGCCAATGCCTTCGACGTCTTCGACCGCATGCGCAAGTCGGGCGCCATTGGCTCCAAGGTTGCAATGATCGGGATTTCCGACAGCTTCGGCATTGAGCTCGCCACCGCCGCCCGCAAGGTCGCCGCCAAGCTCGGATTCGAACTTGTCTACGACAAGTCCTATCCGGTCGGCGCCCAGGACTTCACGCTGATGCTCAGCGAGATCAAGGCGCTCAAGCCCGACGTGTTCCTTGCCTTCTCCTACCCGCCGGACACGCTTACCATGACCGAACAGGCGAAGGTCGAGGGTTTCAATCCTCCGGTCTACTTCACCAGCATCGGCACGGCATTTCCCTTGTTCCTCGATCGCTATGGCGCCAACGCCGAAGGCGTAATGGGCGTCGGCGGCGTCGACGGCAAGAGCGAGCTGATCAAGGACTACATCGCTCGCCACAAGAAGTTCATCGGCTTCGAGCCCGATCGCTTCACCAGCCCGCTGACCTATGCTTCGCTCGAAATTCTCGAGCAGGCGATCGAGCGCTCCGGCAGCCTCGACCGCGCGAAGATCATCTCGCAAATGCAATCCGGAAACTTCAAGACCATTCTCGGCGACGTCCATTTCAAGGACAATATGCTGCAGAACGTGTTCCAGGCCGGCCAATGGCAGGATGGCGAGTTCTATGGCGTCGCGCCCGGCGATCTTCCGGGGGCCCACAAGCCGAACGTTCCCAAGTCCGCCTGGAAGAACTGAACGGCATTCGCCGAGCCCGGGCTTCAAGCCCGCCCGGGCTCGGTAGAGCGCGTCCTGCCGGCCGGCCGCAGCCGCGCGGCAGATCGCGGTTCCCGGCACGCTTCCCATCGTCCCGCCGCCGATCGGCGGGTCACAAGCGGTGATACATGTACGGCATTGATCTTCTCTTCGCAGGGCTGACCCTGGGGGGGCTCTACGCCCTCGTCGCCATGGGGCTCACGCTGCAGTTCGGCGTCGCTAGGATCATCAACCTCTCCTACGGGGAGTTCCTGGTCGCCTCGTCGTTCGCGGCCCTCGCCCTCGTCAATCTCGGCATCAATCCCATTGCGGGGCTGGTGCTGCTCATCCCGGTCGGATTCGCGCTGCACTGGCTCATCTATCGGGTGCTCATGCTCCCCCTGGTGAAGCGCACCAAGGCCGGCCCGCAGCTAGAGGTCGACAGCATCCTCGCCACGTTCGGCATCCTTTTCGTGGTGCAGGGCATCATGCTGGTCGTGTTCGGCGGGAACTACTTCAGCTACTCGTTTCTGTCATTCCCGATCCATGTGCTCGGCGCCAACGTGGCGGCGAACCGGCTGCTCGTCTTCACCTTCGCGATGGTCATCGGCGGCGGTTCCTATTTGCTGATGACGCGCACACGCATCGGCATGGCTATGCGGGCAGTCGCAACCGCGCCGAGCTTCGTGTCCCTTGTCGGCATCAACGTCATACGAGTCTCCGCGCTCGCCTTCGCCGCGGGCGGCGCGATGGTGGCAGCGTCGGGTGTGCTCATCAGCATGTTCCTGCCCTTCACCTCCTCGATGGGCGCCCTCTTCACGATGAAGGCGCTTGTGGTCGTGATCATGGGCGGGGTCGGCAACCTGATGGGGTGCCTGGTCGCCGGCATGCTGCTCGGCTTCGCCGAGGCTTTCGTCGCCCGCTACGTCGATCCGGGCCTGACGCTCGCGGCCAACTACGCGCTGTTCCTGGCTGTGCTCCTACTTCTGCCGAACGGCATCTTTGGAAGAACCGCACGATGACCTCCCCCCTTGCCGGCTGGCTGATCGCCGCCGTCTTCTTCGCAGCGGTGGCCGCGCTTCCCCTCGCCGGCGGCTCGGCCTACATGCTCTCAATCGGCATCAATGTCCTCCAGTATTCCGTGATGGCGACCGCCTGGGCGATGTTCTCGGGCCCGACCCGCTACATCTCGCTGGCGACCGGCTCCTTCTACGGCATCGGCGTCTACACGGTGGCCGTGTTCGGCGACCTGCTGCCCTGGCCGCTGCTGCTGCTTCTGGCCTTCGCGTTCGGCGCCGTGCTGGCGCTGGTCGTGGGACTAGCCACGCTGCGCCTGTCCGGCGTCTTCTTCGTGATCTTCACCTTCGGCCTGGGCGAACTCATCCGCCAGCTCGTCACCTGGTACGAGGTCAACGTCACCGGAACGATGATCCGCTACATCTTCATCGACGTCAGCTCGGCGCAAATCTACTGGCTGCTCGCCGGCCTGCTCGCGATCGTCCTGCTGACGGGATGGCTCATCTACCGGACGCGGCTCGGCACAGCCCTGCGGCTGATCGGGGAAGACGAGGTGGTGGCCGCCCACGTCGGCGTCGACACCGCCCGCGTCAAGCTGGCTCTATTCTCGCTCAGTTCGGGCTTCATCGCCACCACCGGCTGCATCATGGCCCCACGCTGGACCTACATTGATCCATCTGTCGCCTTCAACATGAACATCTCTTTCCTGGTCCTGATCATGGCGCTGCTGGGCGGGGCGACACGGCTTCTCGGCCCGCTGCTCGGGGCCGTCCCCGTGGTGCTGCTGCTCGAAGTCCTCACTGTCCACTTCCCCAACCACTACTCCATCCTGATCGGACTGGTCTTCATCGTGATCGTCTATTTCCTCCCGGAGGGCATCCTCGGCCGCATCATGAAGCGCAAGGCCGTCGCATCCGTGCAGCGCCAGCCCGTGGAGTTCGCCCGATGAGTCGTCCGCTGCTGGAAATCGAAGGACTGCGCAAGGCGTTCGGCGGCCATGTGGCTGTGAACGACATGCGGCTCGAACTGAGAGAGGGGGAGATCGCCGGCCTGCTCGGGCCCAACGGCTCGGGCAAGACGACGTTGATAAATCTGGTGTCCGGCAATCTTCGCCCCGACCGCGGCTCGATCCGGCTACTTGGCCACGACATCACCGGCCAGCGTCCGCACCAGGTAGCGCGCCGCGGCGTCAGCCGCACCTTCCAGCTTGTCCGGGTTGCCGGGGGTATGACGGCGCTCGACAACGTCGTCGCGTCCATGGCCTTTGCCGGTCCGCGCCTGACCGGGACGAGGGCCACTCTCCGCGCCGAGGCGCTGCTTGAGCGGACCGGCCTCGCGCCGCTTGCGCACAACATGGCGCGTGACCTCACCTATATCGACCAGAAGCGGCTCGAACTCGCCCGGGCTCTGGCTCTGGAGCCGCGCCTGCTGCTGCTCGATGAGTGGCTAGCGGGACTGACGCCCACGGAACTTTGCGACGGCATTGCCCTGATCCGCTCCCTGCGGGACTCGGGCATGGCTGTTCTCATGGTGGAGCATGTGATGGAAGCGGTCCGCTCGCTCTGCGAGCACTGCGTGGTCATGAGCGCGGGACAGCTCCTCGCTTTCGGCCTCACGGATGAGGTGCTGGCGGGGCGCGACGTGCGTCGAGCTTACCTTGGCGACGATGAGGATACAGATGCTTGAGATAACGAACCTTTCGGTACGCTACGGCCAGCACGTTGCCGTCTCCCAGGCCGACCTGCGGATTTCCCGCGGCGAGATCGTCGTCGTGCTGGGCGCCAATGGGGCGGGAAAATCTTCTCTCCTGAAGGCGATCGGCGGCATGGTACCGTGGAGTGCGCCAGCGCGGCGGCTCATGGACGGCCGGGATATTTCCGACATCCCTCCCCACCTTCTCGTGCAGGAGGGGCTCGCCCTCGTTCCGGAAGGACGCGGCAATTTCGTCGAGCTCACGGTCCGCGAGAACCTCCTCCTCGGCGCATATTCGCGCAGCCGCGAAGGCGAAGATCAGCGCCTGGAGGAGATCTTCCTGCTCTTCCCGCGGCTCCGGGAGCGCCTTTCCCAGCAGGTCCGCACTATGAGCGGGGGCGAGCAGCAGATGGTAGCCCTGGGGCGGGCGATGATGTCGCGGCCAGCAATCCTTCTGCTGGACGAGCCCTCACTCGGCCTCGCCCCGGTCGTGTGCAAAGAGCTGTTTCGTCTCCTACCGCGTATTCGGGACTCCGATGTCGGCATTCTCCTCGTCGAACAGAATGCCCGCCAGAGCCTTGCTATCGCCGATCGCGGCTATCTGATCGAAAATGGGCGCATCACCGCATCCGGGCCGAGCGACGAACTTGCGCGCGACGGAGCGGTTGGGCGAGCCTATCTCGGAGGGTGATCTAGACAGCGCCCCCGAGAATGACGAGACAGGATGCGCCTCACATCATAGGTTCAATGCGCCGCGTTATGGACTATAAGCACATCGTGCTTCATCGAATCGTGATTATTAAGGGTATGTCGATTTTCTCGGGCGAAAAGAGGGTGCAGACAACCCGGGCGAGTGCATCCATCGCCGACATCATCCGGCGCGAGATCCTCTCGGGCAATTTGAAGCCCGATTTCCCACTGACGGAACGCGACATCGCACTTGAGCTTGGCGTGAGCCGCACGCCGGTTCGCGAGGCGCTTTTTGTGCTCCAGGGCGAGGGTCTTATCGAGCTCGAGCCCCGGCGCTATGCGCGCGTGCGCCGGATTAGTCAGGCGGACATTGCGCAGATCTACGCGTTGCGGACCGCTCTGGAGACACATTCCGCCAAGAGTGCGGCTCGGCTTGCGACGGCGAGCGGCATCCTCGACATCGAGATGGCGCTAACCAAGCAGAAGAACCTCGACAAGAACTGCTCCGCTATTGAGCAGACCAACGCGGACCTCGAATTCCATGCAGCGATCGCCGCGGCGTCGAACAGCCAAATCTTGAGAACGTTGGTGCACCAAGTGTTGGCTTTCACGGCCACGTTGCGCTCCCGCGTGAAGTACGACACCCAGCGCAACCGTCAAGCGATGGCGCAGCACAAAGCCATCCTAGGGGCCATCAAAGCGCAGGATCCGGAAAAGGCTGGAGCCCTCATGGCAGAACACATCGACGCTTCGAAGGGCTACGTGGCGGACAAGGTTGTCGTCTTCGACTCATCCGCGAGCTAGGGTCTAAACTCAACGAGCGATCTATGATTCAATCGGCTCATGGATGGAGTGGCTGCCGTGAGCCGGTTGTTCTGGTTGAATGATGATCAATGGTCGAAGATCGAACCGCTTCTGCCTCATTACGGCAGCCCGCCGCATGTCGATGACCGGCGCATCCTGTCCGCGGCTGCCGCTGGTGCGATTGTCCGGTCGATTACGGCCCCTACACGACGGTCTACAACCGCTTCGACCGTTGGTCCCGGAAGGGGATCTGGCAGCGCATCTACGCCGCCCTGACCGGCGATCAGCGCACGCCGCGCCAGCTTCTCGCCGACAGCACCCACATCAAGGCGCACCGCTCGGCGGCCGGTCGCTCCCGCGGCGGTCGAACGGCTAAGATCCATGCCCTGAGCGACGGGCAGGGTCGGCCGCTGGTCCTGGCCCTCACGCCGGGCCAGGCCGCCGACATCAAGATGCTGCCCGCTATGACAGCGACAAGGTCCGCGACGACCTCGCCCGTCGAGGCACACGCGCGGTCATCCCCAATAAGGATGATCGCAAATATCTGCACCCGTTCGACAAAAGGCGCTACAGGAAGCGCAACGCCATCGAACGCATGTTCTGTCGCCTCAAGGACTTCAGGCTCGTCGCCCCCCGATACGACAAGCTCGCGAGGAACTATCTCGCCGGCCTCTGCCTCGCAGCCCTCGTCTCATGCTGGCTGCGTTGAGTCTCGACCCTAAAGCGCATCGTTTTAGGAGCCGTTCACTCGCGCGATGACCAATAATGCTAGTCAAACTGATGGATCGATGCCCAGCGGCGAGTGATGTCGGCGACGGCCGTTCGAAGGCTGCATGATTACGCCAATCTTCTAAACGGTGCGATGATCGGGACTGTTGACGTTGCCCCCAACTTCTATCCAGCTGTGAGTTCGCTCTGACTGTTGGATTTGCCCTCTCGGGCGTGCGGAGCTGCGGGGGCAGACGCGGCGCCGTTCATGGTGCGGAGCGTCTGATCCCGCCGTGGGTGGAAGGTTGAGGCGAAGGCGCTTGGCGTCTGCCATCCGAGCTTCGAGTGCGGCCGGTCGGTGTTGTAGTCGACCTGCCATCGGGCGAGAGTGGCTCTGGCCTGGGACAGGCTGGAGAACAGCGTCTCGTTCAACAGCTCGGTCTTAGGTAGCAAACGCACCAAGCTTGCAATGTGCCGCCATATGGAACATAAAGGGAACATTGTCGGGCTGCGGGACGGTCATGGCTCAGCATTTTCTTCTGTCGGCAGCGTCACGGACGCTTTCGTTGAAGGCGATCTTCTCGGAAGGGGAGGACGCGGCCCATCAGCGGTTCTGCCGCCTGCGCTGGCTGGAGACGGACGGCGCCCCGATCTGCCCGCTGTGCGGCTGCGTCGATATCTATCGGCTGACGACCCGGCGCCGGTTCAAATGTGCCGCCTGCTATCGGCAGTTCAGCGTGACGTCCGGGACGATCTTCGCCTCCCGGAAGCTGACCTTCGTCGATTTGCTCGGGGCCATCTGCCTGTTCGTGAACGCCTCAAAAGGGCTGTCGGCGGTTCAGCTCTCGCGGGACCTCGACGTGCAGCACAAGACGGCATTCGTGCTGATGCACAAGCTGCGCGAGGCGATGGTGGCGGAGACGCGGGAGGCCCACCTTTCCGGAACGGTCGAGGTCGATGGCGCAGCCTTTGGCGGCCATGTCCGACCCGCCAATCGGCGCGAGGATCGTGTCGATCGCCGGCGTCTCGACAATCGAAGCAGCAAGCGCCGCGTGGTGATCGTTCTTCGTCAGCGGCAGGGCCGGACCATAACACGGACCTTCCTGCGAGAAGCCCAGGGCGTCGGGTTCGCTCGGGAACGGATCGCCCCCGGCTCAACCGTCGCGGCCGATGAAGTGGCGCACTGGGACCTGCTCGAGCCGGAGTTCAGCATGCAGCGGATCAACCATTCCGAGGCCTACAGCCGGGACGGAGCGCACACCAATCTCGCCGAGAGCTTCTTCTCGCGCCTCAGGCGCATGATCGGCGGCCAGCATCTCAGGGTCGAAGGACGATATCTCGACGCCTATGCGACGCATGCGGCCTGGCTCGAGGATCACCGTGACGAAAGCAACGGCCGCCTGGCCGATCGGTTGATCCAGGGGGCACTGGCCGTGCCCGTCAGCCGGGCGTGGAAGGGCTATTGGCAACGACGCGCAGCGTGATCGTATCGCCGGGCGCCCAGACGCACATGCCTTTGCGCTTCTCGATCATGCGGACGAGCCTGCGGCGTTTGGCATGGCGGAGCGCCTGGACGACCTTGAACACCACCGAGTTGCGCAGCGCCATATCCGAGCTGTCGAGCCCGCGCTCGGCCATGACACGCTCCGCGAGCTCGCGCGTCGTCATCTCGCCGTCCACGCTGAGATGACGGGCGCAGACATCGGCAATCTCGCCCTTCTTGAAGAAGCCGTGGCTGACCATGTACCGGGCGCGTTGCCGTTCCGGCGCGGTGAACAGCTCGATCGTGGCGTTCACATGCGCCAGATCGTGCTTCGCCTGCGCGATCTGGGCCTCGTAAGTCCTGATCCGCCCCAGGATCTCGGCACGTTTCTCCGTCAGAGTCTGGATAACCAACAATTCTGCCATGCCGCCATTGGAACCGACCCGCCGCTCTCTATCCAGCCGCCAATTTGGTGCGTTTGCTACCTAAGACCGCAAACATTCGTCCCGGAAGCGGCCGTTGATGGGGTGGACGGCCCCTGTCGCCCGGCATCGGCGTGGCATGATGGCAGTCGGTCTTTGTCAGCCATAAGGAGCCGTCCCATGCAGATCAGTGTCGTCGGTCTCGATATCGCAAAGCAGGTTTTCCAGGTGCATGCCGCTGATGCGGAGGGTCATGCTCTCGCGCAGGTAAAGCTTCGCCGTTCTCATGTCCTGGATTATTTCCGCGGGCTGCCACCATGCCTGGTCGGCATCGAAGCATGCGCTACTGCACACCACTGGGCGCGCGAGCTGATCGCGCTCGGCCACACGGTTCGTCTGATGCCACCGGCTTACGTTAAACCCTACGTCAAGCGCAATAAGACAGATGCCGCCGATGCCGAAGCGATCGCCGAGGCGGTAACCCGCCCGACGATGCGCTTCGTGTCTGTAAAGTCCGCCGAGCAGCAGGCAGCGCTGATGCTGCATCGGACGCGTGAGCTCCTTGTGCGCCAGCGCACCATGCTCGCAACGAGTCTACGCGCACATCTGGCCGAGTTCGGCATCATCGCGCCGCAAGGCATCCACCGCGTCGAGAAGCTCGCGGCGGAAGTCCATAACCCCGCGGTGCCGCCACTCGCGCGCGATGCGCTGATGGTTTTAATTGGCGAGCTTGCCAGCCTTTGGGAGCGGATCGATGCCTTGGAAGCTCAGATCATCGCTCGGCATCGCGCCGACCAGGTCAGCCGGCGTCTCGCGTCTATTCCGGGCGTCGGGCCGATTACCGCGATGGCAATTGTGAGTACAGTTCCTGATCCGTCGATGTTCCGCTCGGGGCGGGAGTTCGCTGCCTGGCTGGGCCTCACCCCAAAGAGCCACTCAAGCGGCGGCAAAGACCGGATGGGACGGATATCGAAGCGTGGCGACCGCTACATCCGACACCTGCTCTATGTTGGTGCAGGCAATGCTATCCGCTTTGCCAAGGCGCGGGCGGCAACCGGGGAAGCATGGATCCGAGCTCTGCAGGAACGTCGGCCACCCAAGGTCGTGATCATTGCGCTCGCCAACAAGATGGCGCGCATCGCTTGGGCGCTGATGATGCGGGGGGAGAGCTTCCGCCCGCCTGCGGTAGCCGCAGCTTGATCGCAAGCCGGATCCATAGGTTGCGAGGGCGAAAGTGAGGTGATGGCACGACCGGGCGGACCGGGGATCGACAAAGCCCGCAGAGCTTGAGGCGCGGTAAAGCGCGTCCCGTTGATGAGGCGTCGATCCGCGAACTCCATCAGGGCCAGCGGTCATGAGATGGGCCGCACTCATAGGCCGCATACATGAACGCACCCGACCCGCGCCTTGCCCCAGCCTCATAACAGCCTTGCAACGCAGGGGCCGTCCATACATGAAGCTCTCGATGAAGCCGTTCTGCATCGGCTTGCCCGGCGCGATGTAGTGCCACTCCACCCGGGCCGTGTCGGCCCAGCCCAGAATGGCATTGGAGGTGAACTCGCTGCCATTGTCGCTGACGATCATCTTCGGCCGGCCGCGCTCTGCCAGAAGCCTGTCGAGTTCGCGAGCGACCCTCACACCGGAGAGCGACGTGTCCGCCACCAGCGCCAGGCACTCGCGGGTGCAGTCGTCCACGACGGCCAGCATCCGGAAGCGCCGGCCGTCAGTCATCTGGTCGGCGACGAAGTCGAGCGACCAGCGCTCGTTCGGTCGCAGCGGGATCATCATCGGCGCCCGCGTCCCGATCGCCGGCTTGCGACCACCTCGCCGGCGGACCATCAGCCGTTCCTCACGATAGAGCCGGAACAGCCGCTTGTGGTTGACCCGGAAGCCCTCCCGCCTGAGCAGGACGTGGAGGCGCCGATACCCGAACCGCCGCCGTTCCTGGGCGATGGCCTTCATCCGCTCACGCAGCGAGGCGTCGTCCTCGCGCGTGGCTCTGTATCTCATGGTCATGCGGCAGAAGCCGGTGGCTTTACACGCCCGCCGTTCGCTCATCCCATGGGCTTCCATGAGGTGGGCGACAGCCCTGCGCTCGGCAGCGGACGTCACCACTTCTTTCCCAGCAGGTCCTTCAGCGCGACGTTGTCCAGCATGGCGTCGGCGAGCATGCGCTTCAGCTTGGCATTCTCATCCTCGAGCGCCCGCAGCCGTTTGGCCTCCGACACGTCCATCCCGCCGAAACGGGCCTTCCACTTGTAGATGCTGGCATCACTGACCCCGTGCTTGCGACACAGGTCCGAGACCGGCACCCCGGCCTCGTGCTCCTTCAAGATGCTGATGATCTGCTCTTCAGTGAAGCGGCTGCGCCTCATGTTCTGGTCCTCTCTATGGGCCAGAACGAACTTCAATCTGGATTAGCCAGGAGGGGCAACGTCACTGTGTCCTGAAGAAAAAGTATGTTGATCGATTGTTGACGTTAACGCGCTGCCCGGAATGGGCGCTAGCGTCGTATAGAGTCGCAATATCCCATAGCTAGGCTAAGAAGCCCTAACTACCAGTTCGTGGCTGCCTAGGGAGAATTGCCGCTGCAGGAGTACAGCGATGCTCTTCTGACGCGCCAACGATCCGGAAACTTTCAGCTCCCCCTCGATTCTACGTTCGGAAAGGCGGTGGAAAGCTCGTCGACCTGGGCCTGCGTCAGCAGGCGCGGCTGCCGGTCGCGGAGCAGGAACAGCAGCTTGGCGGTCTCCTCCAGCTCCTCGGCGGCATAGACCGTGCTCGCCAGATCCTTGCCGGAAACGACGGGTCCGTGATTGGCGAGCAGCACCGCCGCGCAGTCGCCCTTCAGCGCGCGGATCATCGCGCCCATGGCGGGTTCGCCCGGCCGCACATAGGGAAGCAGCCGCACCCGTCCGACCCGCATCACCACATAGGGGGTGAGCGACGCGATGCAGTCGTCAGGGTCGATCTCCGGCAGACAGGACAGCGCCGTGGCATAGGTCGAGTGCAGATGCACCACGGCGCCCGTGCCCGCCCGCGTCTCGTAGAACGCCCGGTGCAGGAAGACTTCCTTGGAGGGCGCATCGCCGCAGATGTGGCGCCCCTCGCGGTCGAGCTTGCAGATGCGCTCCTCCTCGAGAAAGCCGAGGCAGGAATTGGTCGGGGTGATCAGCAGCCCGTCCTCGACCGCCACGCTGATATTGCCGGCCGAGCCCACCGAATAGCCACGCTCGAACAGCGAGCGCGCCAGGCGGACGAGTTGCGCGCGCGCAGCCTTCTCGCTCATGCCGCCTCCCTCCCGCGGCCGGAAAGGGCGTCGAGCGCCTTGGCGAAAAAGTCCTCCGCACCGAAATTGCCTGACTTCAGCGCCATGCCGAGCCCGGACCCGTCCTCGCTCACCAGCACCGGCACGCCGGGATCGATCTCCGGCCCGATGCGGAAGGAGGTGAGGCCGAGCGCCGAGACCACCGCGCCCGAGGTCTCGCCGCCGCCCACCACGATCCGCCGCGTGCCACTCGCGAACAGTTCCTTCGCCGCCGAGGCGAAGAGCGCGTCGAGGGCGTGAGCCACCGCGTCGCGGCCGTACTTCTCCTGCAGCGCGGCGACATGGTCGGGATTGGACGACGAATAGACCAGCGGCGCGGCGCCGCGATTGGCCTGGATGAAGGCCACGATGTCCGCCGCGGTGAGGCGGCCGTCCATCACCTGGTCGACATCGATGCCGAGCACCGGGTGGCCGGCGCGATGGCGCTCGATCTGCGCGCGGGTGGCGCGCGAGCAGCTCCCCACCAGGATCGCTTCCGGCCCGCCGACCTCCTGCACGGCCGGCCCGCCGCCGGCGGCCAAACCCGCCCGGATGAAATTGCGCGGCAGGCCGCGGGCGATGCCGGAGCCGCCGGTGAGCAGGGGCATTCCGGCGCAGGCTTCCGCCAGCGTTACCAGATCGCCATTGCCGATGGCGTCGGCGATGACGAGTCGCTCGCCGCGCCGGCCCGCCTCCTCCAGCGCCGAACGGACCGCCGCCGCCCCGCGCTGCAGCGTGGGCCAGGCCACCAGCCCGACCGGATCGGCGCATTGCAGGCCGAGCCAGCGGCGCAGGTCCGGGTCGGTCATCGGGTTGAGCGGGTGATGCTCCATGCCGGATTCGCTGAGCAGCCGCTCGCCGACGAAGAGATGGCCCATATAGACCGAGCGGCCGGCATCGGGGAAAGCCGGGCAGGCGACGACGCCCATGACGCCGAGCCGCCGGGCCAGCGCCTCGCCGACCGGACCGATATTGCCTTCCGGGGTCGAATCGAAGGTCGAGCAGTATTTGAAGACGATCTGCCGGCAGCCCTGCGCCATCAGCCAGTCGAGTGCGGCGAGCGACTGCGCGAGCGCCTCCGCCGCCGGGATCGAACGGCTCTTCAGCGCGATGATTCCGGCCTCGACATCGGCCGCCGCCGGGTCCGCCGGCACGCCGAGATACTGCACGGTCCGCAGCCCGCCTTCCGGCGCGACGCCCTTGGCGATGGTGTTGGCGATGTCGCTCGCCCCGGTGAAGTCGTCCGCAATCGCGCCCAGAAGCATCATGTTCTCCGTATCCGAACCTAGCGAGTTATTGTCTTTCAATGGGTCGCCGTTTCAAGACAGATAACTGCCGCCGGCGGCCCACGGGGCATCGAACATCGTCGGCGCCGCATGGCTCGCGAGCTTGGCTCATCGTCGATTCAGGCCTTCCTGTTCTGACGGTTCCGACGCCGGCGCGCATATTCCGCAAGCCCGACGGTTGCGATGAGCATGGTGCCGTTGAACAGGGGTTCGACGAAGAAGGGAGCGCCCAGCTGGCTGAGGCCGGTAACGGCGACGGCGAGCACCGCCACTGCCAGCAGCGTGCCGCCGACATTCGCCCGCCCCGGCCGCACCGAGGTCACGCCGAGCAGCGCCCCGGTGAAGGCCGGCAGCAGCATCTCCTGGCCCACAGTGCTTTGACCCACAAGAAGCTGAGCCTGCAGCACGATGCCGGCGAAGGCGGCGATCGCGCCGGACGCGGTGAAGGCGAGAGTCACGTAGCGGGGCGAGTTGATCCCCATCAGCACGGCCGCGCGAGGGTTGTCGCCGATGATATAGAGGTATCGCCCGATGGGCAGGTATTCAAAGACGATCCACAGCGCTAGGGCAATAAGCAGCACATAGAAGATCGCCACCGGAATGCCGACGCCGGGGAGCATGCCCGACAGCGCCACGAAATCCGGAGGAAGGGTGCCGATCACCTGCTGACCGCCAGTGTACCACTGGTTCAGCCCGAGCAGCACCGTCCCCGAACCGAGCGTGGCGATGAAGGAACTGATGCCTGCCCGGCTGACCAGCAGCCCGTTGATGCAGCCGACAAGCGCGCCACCGGCCAGAATGATCAGGGCAGCGGCCTGCCAGGAAAGGCCCTGCTGAGTCTGCAGCCCATTCGCCAGGACCTGCGCAAAGCCGAGCACCGAGGCCACCGACAGATCGAAATGGTTGGCCGCCAGCGGGATCATCACCGCCAGGGCGAGCAGGGCGTAGATCGAGCGGGAGTTCAGCAGCGAATTGAAAGTAAAGCTGGTGAGGAAGGTATCCGCCTTCAGTACCGAGAACAGCGCGAGCAACGCCACGAGCAGGATCAGCAGCCCCCAGGAGGACAAGGCGTGCTGCAGGCGGCTGTCGGAGGAGTGCGCGACCATGGGGGACATGCGTATCTCTCAGTGAGGAGTGAGGCTCTGATTAGCGGCAAGCGCGGTGAGATAGGGCACGGACAGTTCCTCGCGCGGGACTTCGCGGGCGATCCGCCCGCGGTTGAACACCAGAGCGCGATGGGAGATGCCCGTGACCTCCTCCATGTCGGAGGAGATGAGAAGCACCGAGGTGCCCGCATCGAGCGCCTTCTGGAACAGGGCGTAGATCTCGGCCTTGGCACCGACGTCGACACCGAGCGTTGGCTCCTCCAGCACGATCAGCCGGCGGCTGGCGATGAGCCAGCGCGCGACGATGACCTTCTGCTGGTTACCCCCGCTCAGCGTGGCGATGGTCGCCTCACTGTCGCGCGGGCGCACGGAGAAGCGGTCGATCACCTCCCTGGCCCGGGCCAGCTCGCGCGCCGGCAGTACCGGCACGAACGCCCCACCCCCGGTCAGCAACGCATCGGGGAAGAGATTCTCGCGGACCGTCAGCCCGTTGGCGAGGCTCTCCTCGCGGCGCTTGCTGGAGACGAAGCCGATGCCCTGTCGGGCTGCGGCATGGGGCGAAGAGAGATCGAGCACGCGCCCGTCGAGCCGCACCTGTCCGCCCGATAGTGGCAGGTCGCCGAACAGCGCCCGGCCGACCGCCTCGTGCCCCGCCCCGCGCAGACCGACGAGGCCGAGCACTTCGCCCGCCTGCAGCCGGAACGAGACCGGTCCCGCCATGTCGGCCCGCAAATCCTCGACGTCGAGCACGGTTGCCCCGCTCCGGGCGAGCGGGGTCACGAACACCTCCTCGAGCGGGCGCCCGACGATCCGATGCACCAGTGCGGCTGCGTCGAGCGCTCCGATAGGCTCGGACGACACCCGGCGACCGTTGCGCAGCACCGTCACCCGGTCGGCGATGCGGAAGACCTCGTCGAGCCGGTGCGTGACATACAGCACCGCCACGCCGCCCTCGCGTAGCCGGCGGACGCAATCGAGCAGCTTGGCGACGTCGTTCTCCGGCAACGCCGCCGTCGGCTCGTCGAGCACGACGACATCGACCTTGAGGGCGAGCGAGCGGGCGATGGCGACGATTGCTTTGTCCGCCGCCGTGAGTTCGCCGACCGCGCGATTGGGATCGATGTCGGAGCCGAGGACGCTCAACGCGTTCACCGCCGCACGGCGCGTGGCGGTCCAGTCGATCAGGCCGAGGCAGCGGGGATAGCCGGCGATCAGCGCCACATTCTCGGCCACGGTCATGGTGTCGACGAGGCCGAGATCCTGGTGGATGAAGGCGATGGGCAGCCGGACGGCGCCAGGCCACACGGCCTCGCCGTCCAGCCGCACCTCTCCGCTGTCCGGCGCGTAGACGCCGGCCAGCATCTTGATCAGCGTGGACTTGCCCGCGCCGTTCTCGCCGAGCAGGGCATGCACCTCGCCGCGCCGGAGATCGAGATCGACGCCGTCCAGCGCCTGCGTGCCGAGGAAGCGCTTGCTCCAGCCGCGGATCGCGATCACCGGCCGGTCGGCGCCAGCTTCCCTGGCTGGCGCAAGGGTCGCCATGGTCACTTCGCACCCCAGAGCTGGAGATAGCGCTCGGCGAAGTCGTTGTCGGGAACGTAAGTGTTGTCCTTGCCGCCCTGCGCGTCGACATTGGTCGCCGTCACGAGATAGGGCGGCGGCACGGTGCCGCTCGGCGCCTGCTTGTGGAAGGCGCGGTTGAGTTCGTCGACGGCCTGATAGCCGAGATAGGCGTTCGGCTCGGCGACGGTGACGGTCTGGAACTCCTTGCCGCCGCGAATGCGCGAATAGGCGGATTTGGTGCCGTCCGAGCCTACCAGGAATACCTTGGAGGGATCGACGCCGCCGGCCTTCAGGGCCGGAACCTGGAAGTCCAGTGTGTAGTCGGCAATCGCCGTGATGTAGAGCGGCAGGCCGTATTTCTGCACCCATGTCGCGACGAGTTGGGGCTGGCGCTGTGCCGCCTCGACCAGCGGCGTGTTGGAGAACTCCACCACCTTGCAGCCGGGGCACTGTTCCAACCGGTCCTTGACCGCCGTTGCCTTGACCATGGCGATGGCATACTCGCCGCTCGTCGTGACCACGACATTCGCCTTGCCGCCGGAGTGGGCGATGACCCAGTCGGCCTGCGCTTGGCCGATGGAGGCGGGATCCTGCTGGATATTGGTGAACAGGCCGAGCGCGGGCTGCGGTCCGGCGGTGCCGGCGGCATGGATGCCGACCACCGGGATGCCCAGTTCGTTGGCCTGCTTGATCGGCGCCGCGAGGCTGCGGGCGTCCGCGCTGGTGACGATGCCGTCGACCTTCAGCGAGATCGCCTGGTTCATTCCGGAGAGCCAGCTCACCGGGCTGCCGCGACCGTCGATGACGGTGACCTTCCAGCCGGCCTTGCCGGCCGCCTCGCTCAGGGCCTGGCCCCACTGGCGCTCGCCGTCGTTCTGCTCGTTTGCCGAGAGGTAAGCGATGTGCTTGCCGGGCTCGATCTTCGGCGCCGAGGTCGGGCCGGTCCAGCCGGTCTTGGTGGCGCCGAGGCGTTCCACATTGGCCTTGGCGTCGGCGACGATGTCGTCGGCGCGCGCCAACGCCGTGCCGCAGACGAGGGCGGAGCCAAGCAGCAGCGCATGGATGACGGGTGATGAACGTTTCATGTTTCCTCCAAAGCAATCGTTCGGGCGTACGTCGCGCATTGCGATGCCGCCCGTTGTTGTTCTAATCCCGCTGCCGACGCCGCCCAGGCGACCTGGACGTCCCGCAACGCATGGCTATGCTAATAATAATTGGTATGATAGGTCAACAGTTAGAAAGCTAACCCGACGCAGATCGGGGCGCCGAGGGGCGGCCCGCCGCGGCCATTTCTTCGCCGGCACATACGGAGGATTCCTTGCCCGATTTTCCGATCGTCGACAGCCATGTCCATTTCTACGACGTCGACCGGCTGAGCTATAAATGGCTGGCGACGCGCCCTGCCATCAACCGTTCGCATTTCGTGTCGGACTATCTCGCGCAGTGCGGCGCCGCCACGGTGGAGAAGCTCGTCTTCGCCGAGGTCTGGATCGACGCGCACCTCAATCTCGCGGAGGCGGACTGGGTGAGCGAGCAGGCCGGGCGCCATCCGGTGATTCAGGGCATGATCGCCGCCGCGCCGATCGAGAACGGACGCGCTGTCGCCGCCGATCTCGACGCTCTCGCCCGCCATCCGACGCTGCGGGCGATACGCCGGATCACCGAGGGCGAGGCGGACCCCACCTATTGCCTGCGGCCGGACTTCGTCGAGGGCGCGCGGCTGCTCGGCGCGCGCGGGCTCGTCTGCGACATCTGCGTTTTCCACCACCAGCTCGCCGCGGTCGTCGAGCTGGTGCGCTTGTGCCCGGAGACGAGCTTCGTGCTCGACCATATCGGCAAGCCCGGCATCCGCGCCGGCCTGCTCGATCCCTGGCGAGACGACATCGCCCGCCTGGCGCGGCTGCCGAACGTGGCGGTGAAGATCTCCGGCGTCGTCACCGAGGCCGATCACCACGGCTGGACGCGCCAGCAGCTGCGTCCCTATATCGACCATGCCATCGCCTGCTTCGGCTTCGAGCGGATCCTTTATGGCAGCGACTGGCCGGTGGTGAATCTAGCCAGCAGCCACGCCGAATGGCTCGACATCGTCGACGAGGCGGTCGCCGGCTGCTCGCCGGAGGAGCGGCGAAAGCTCTTCTGCGACAATGCCATCCGCATCTACCGGCTGTGAGCCGGGATCAGCGCCGCGCGCTCTGCCAGTACAGCGAGGCGACCGATTCGAGATGCTCGCGCATCGTCGCTTCCGCCGCATCCGGATCGTGCGCGGCGATCGCCTCGTAGATGCGCTCGTGGAAGGTGAACGCCTTCTGCTTGGCGCGCGTCACCTTCAGCGAGACGTTGCGCTGCTCCGACAGCCACTGCACGACGGCCTGGTGCACGCCGTTGAACAGCGGATTGTTGGCGACCAGCACGATCTCGTAATGGAAGGCGATGTCGGACTTCTCGAACGCGTCCATGTCCGACAGATCGCGCTTATTGCGGGCGAGCGCGCCACCGATGCGGGCTATGTCGGCCTCCGTCGCCTCGCGCGCAGCGTGGCGCGCCAGCGCCATCTCCAGATGCATGCGCGCATTCTGGAAATGCCGCACGCCCTCGGGATTGGCGATGTAGGAGCGCACCGAAGTCGACAGCTCGTGGATGAAATGCTGGGCGTCCGGCCGCGCCACCCGCGCCCGCTCGCCATTGGTGATCGACACCAGCCCGGCCTTCTGCAGCGACATCAGCGCCTCGCGGATCGCCGGCCGCCCGACCTGGAACTGCTCCATCAGGTCGCGCTCGGAGGGCAGCACGTCGCCCTCCGCCAGCGCGCCGTCGAGCATCATCTGCTGCAGCCTCTGCGCGACGTCCTCATAGATGCGGCGCCGGCGGATGGGTTGGATATCGAGCACAGTCACTCCTTTATCGGTATAAAAGGATCACCGAAGAGGTGCAGTCTGTCAACCAATGCCGCGCTGCGAAAAAAGCAGGCAGATCAAACTATTGATATCTCAACTCAGCCAGTTCATCCGGGACGGATTGACGCTTCCGGACTGGGTGTTTAACCTTTGATACCATTTAGCGCATCAACGCGCCTCGCACTGCCACCCCTGCAGGCGGCGCCGGGATTTTCATCATGTCACGTCTCGACTACGCCGCCTCGATTGCCGATCTGCGCACCCTCGCGCGGGCGCGCCTGCCGCGCTCGGTCTTCGAGTTCATCGACGGCGGCGCGGCGGATGAATACACGCTGGCGGCCAATACCGGCGACTTCGGCACTTTCCGGCTGATGCCGAATGTCGGCGTCGATGTCGCGCGCCGGTCGTGCGCGACGTCGGTCGTCGGCCATGCCTCGCGACTGCCGCTGGTGCTGGCGCCGACCGGGCTTGCCGGCCTCTATTGGCCGAAGGGCGAGATCGCGGCGGCGCGGGCGGCGGCGCGGGCTGGAATCGCCTTCTGCCTGTCGACCAATTCGGTGGCCTCGATGGAGGAGGTCGCCGGCGCCGTGCCGGAGGTCGACCGCTGGTTCCAGCTCTATTTCCTCAAGGACCCGGACCTCATGCGCTCGATGCTGGAGCGGGCGCGGGCGCAGGGCTACCGCGTGCTGTGCATCACGCTCGACCTTGCCGTGCAAGGCCGGCGCGACCGCGACATCCGCAACGCCTTCACCGTGCCGCTGCGCCCGCGCCTGACCACGGCGCTGGAGGTGCTCGCCCGGCCGGCCTGGCTCACTGGCTTCCTGCGCGCACCCATACGCTTCGGCAATTTCGCCGCCGCCGCGCCGCAGAGCGGCTTCAGCAGCATCGCCCAGCACATCGCCAAGCTCTGCGACGCCTCAGCCAACTGGGACACGGTGGCGCGGCTGGCCGAGCAATGGGACGGCCCCGTGGTGGTCAAGGGCATCCTCAATCCCCGCGACGCCGAGCGCGCGGTCGCCCTCGGCGTCGAGGCCGTCATCGTCTCCAACCATGGCGGGCGCCAGATCGACCGCGTGCCCTCCGCCGTCGCGGCACTTCCGGCAGTCGCCGCCGCCGTCGCCGGCCGGGCACAGGTCATCCTCGACGGCGGCGTGCGGCGCGGCACGGATATCGCCATCGCCCGCTGCCTCGGCGCCGATGCCTGCATGATCGGGCGACCCTTCCTGTGGGGTCTGGCGGCGGCCGGCGAGGCCGGCGTCACCCGCGCGCTCGACATATTGCGCGACGAGCTCGACATCGCCATGGCGCTGCTCGGCGTCACCTCGATGGACGGCTTCTCGGCGGAGCGGCTGTGGCGCGGTCGCATCGCCGGCTAGCCAACAGGGCGCCGGAAACGCGTGCGGCCGCCTCGCCGGCGGCCGCACGTACATCGCCGGTCTGTGCCCGGTCGGGGTCAGGGCGCCGTCGCGCGCCCCTGGCTGCGCAGCCCCTTCAGCATCTCCACGCCGTCGGAAAGCGCCTTCTGGAACAGCAGATGGTCCAGCCCGTAGGCGATGATGTCGAAGCCGTGCCTCCAATAGGCCTCGGCCCAGGCGGAATCGAGGGCCATGAAGCCCGCCGGCTTGCCGTTGCGGTGCGCGGCGGCGACCACCTTCTCGATGCCCTGCAGATAGGCGGGATGATCGAACTGGGCCGGGATGCCCATCGAATTGGTCAGGTCGAAATGACCGACCCACAGCACGTCGACCCCGTCCAGCGCGGCGATCGCATCGACATTCTCCAGGCCCAGGGCCGTCTCGATCTGGCAGATGACGAGGTTGCGGGCGCGGCTCGCCTCCATCTTCTGCGCGGGATGGCCGCCGCGATAATCGTCATGCGCGATGCCGAAGGCCGCGCCGCGCCGGCCATGCGGCGGGTAGTTGGCGCTCGCCACGATGCGCTCGGCCTGCTCGCGCGTCTCGACCATCGGTACCATCACGCCCTGCGCGCCCATGTCGAAGGCGCGGGCGATGAAATGATACTCGCCGGCCGGTACACGCACGAGCGGGGCGACGCCGAGTCCGCGGCAGCCGGCGAACTGCACCTTCATCGTCTCGAAGCCCGCGCCGGAATGCTCCATGTCGTAGAGGATGAAATCCGAGCCGGTCGCCGCCACGATGGCCGGCAGGCCGGGCGAGAAGAACTCGATCACCATCGGGCCGAACAGGCCGCCCTCCTCGGCGAGTTTCTGCCGCAGATTGCCGGCGGTCTCGGGTGGCGATGTCATGGACATGTCTTCCTCTTCACTTGCTGTTCTGATGGCAGACGTAGCTGCGCACCGTCTTGTGCTTGATGAGCGGCCCGGTCAGGGCGTCGAACTCCAGGAAATGCGGGGTCGACAGGTGGTCGCGGAACGCCGCCTCGCTGTCATAGATCTCGTAGAGCGCGATCGCGCCCTCCCCCTCCACCGGCACCAGCACGTCGAAACGCTGGCAACCGGCCTCGGCACGGACGGATTCGGCCGCATTGGACTTCACGAGCATCATGAACGACCCGAGATCCTCCTCGGCCACATGGAACTCGACCCAGACAACATAAGACAAGATGACGCTCCCCGTGCAGACCGGTCGGTGATGGGCACGGCGCCCCGCTCTTTCCGGCGCCTGCCGGAAAGCCGCCCCGCACGCGACCGACGTCGATTGGCTTGGTATGATAGGATGAACATCTAACTCGCCCTTGTCAAATCGCAAACGAGACGGCGGACAGGGCATCCGACGTAGTAGGGCACCGTTCGGATGGTTATTATATAATTGTTTTTTAACAATTGCTTAGCGTTACAAGACGCCACGTCGCGACCTCCAACGGGGCTTCGATGGGCAATGTCGGCTTGACGACCGGGCGGACAAACAATTAGCCTTTCATACCAATGAGACGCGTCCCATGACCGGGCGCGTCCAGTTGGGAGGAAACCGATGCCCTTACGCCATGCCGCCCTGGCGGCGCTCGTCGCCGCAGCCCTCGCCACGCCCGCCGGCGCCCAGCAGGTCCGCGAACTGCGCCTCGGCTCGCCCTGGCCGTCCACCAGCACCATCCACGCCGCCCTGCCGGCCTTCGCCGAGGCGGTGGAGCGCGAGAGCAAGGGCACCATCAAGGTCCGCGTCTACCCCGACAGCCAGCTCGGCGACATCCAGTCGCTGATCAACGGCGTCCAGCTCGGCACCGTCGACATGACCTACCTCGCCATCGGCAATGCCGGCGTGCTCAAGGGCGGCGCGCCGCTGAACGTCGCCTATGTGCCCTACCTGTTCAAAAGCAAGGAGGGCGCGGAGAAGGTCGTCAACAGCCCGGTCTTCCAGGAACTGTACGACAACCTCGCCAAGGAATCGGGCGTGCGCATCTTCGCCGTCTACGGGGCCCGCTCGCCGCGCGCCGTGCAGAACCGCGTGCGGCCGGTGGTGAAGCCGGAGGACCTGAAGGGCCTGAAGATCCGCATCCCGCCGATCGAGGGCATCCGCGCCGCCTTCGAGAAGCTGGGCGCCAAGCCGGTCGTGCTCGGCCTCGGCGACACCTACAACGCCATCGAGCGCGGCCAGGTCGACGGCCATGAGAACGGCATCGACGCCGCCGTCGGCTACAAATGGTACGAGGTGGCGAAGTATTTCACCCCCACCGACCACATCTACGAGACCGGCGCCTTCTACATCAACGAGAAGCTCTGGCAGTCGCTCAGCAAGGAAGAGCAGCAGATCTTCATCAACGCCGCCAAGCAGGGCGGCGCCGCGATGACCGCCGCGGGCGAGAAGGTCGACGCCGGGGCCCAGAAGATCTTCGCCGACAATGGCGTGCAGGTCTCGCAGCCGGACAAGGCCGCCTTCGAGGCGGCGCTCGCCGACATCTACAAGCGCTTCGAAGGCAAGGTCTGGCCGGAAGGTCTGGTCGAGCGCATCCGGGCGATCCCGCAGTAAGCGTCTCCTCTGCGGAACTCGGGTGCCGGGCCGCCGGCACCCGCCTTTTCCCTCCGCTCCCCAGGCTTCCGGACCCCCGAGGAACTCCCCATGTCCTTCGACGATGTGGAGCACGTCGTGCTCAGGATCGCCGGCGTCGTCGCCCGGATCGTCGACGCCGTGATCGCGTTCGTGGTCGCGGCGCTGCTGGTTCTGGTCACGACCCAGTTCATCGACCGCAACTATGTGACTCTCTGGCACGATTCGCCGGAGGAGTACGTCAAGATCGGCCTGGTCTGGCTGTGCTTCCTCGGCTTCGTGCGCGCCTCCGCGACCGGCGAGACGATCCGCATCACCTTCATCCACGACATGCTGCCGGCCGACCTGCAGCGCGTGCTCGACATCGGCCTCGAGCTGCTGCTGCTGGTCGTCGTCGTCTTCCTGGCCTGGAAGAGCTGGGTGATGATTCAGACCGCCAGCATGCAGATCATCCTCGGCACCGACCTCACCCTCGACGTGCCGGTGTTCGGCATGCTCGCCGGCTTCGTGCTGCTGCTGCCGCTGATCGCCTGGCGCCTCGTGCGCGCCCTGGCCGGGCGCCCGCCCATGCCCGCCTCCCATCCCGTCATCGAGGACTGAGCGGCACCATGAACATCCTTTTCCTCTCCTTCGTCGGCCTGCTCATCCTCGGCGTCGAGGTGGGCTTCGCGATGATCGTCGCAGCGTGGCTCGGCCTCGAGTTCAAGCCGGGTCCGGCGGTCGACGCCATCATGCTGCCGACCTCGATGCTCAGCGGCATCAGCCTCTATGCGCTGGTGCAGATCCCGCTCTTCATTCTTGCCGGCGAGGTGATGAACCGGGGCGGCATCACCCGGCGCCTCGTCTCGGTCTCGTCGGCCTGGATCGGCCCGCGCCGCGGCAGCCTCGGCCATGTAAGCATCCTGTCGAATCTCATGCTGTCCGGCATTTCCGGCTCGGCGGTGGCCGATGCCGTCGCCACCGGCAAGGCGCTCATCCCGGAGATGCGGGCCAAGGGCTATGGCGCGGGCTATGCCGGCGCGGTGATCGCCTCGGGCGCGCTGCTCGGGCCGGTGATCCCGCCCTCCATCCCGATGGTCGTCTATGCGCAGATCGCCAATGTGTCGGTCGCCAAGATGTTCCTGTCGGGCGTCATTCCCGGCCTTCTGCTGGCCGGCGGCTTCCTGGTCATCTGCAGCATCATCGGCCATCGCCGCGACCTGCCGCGCGAGCCGTCGATGACGTGGAAGGAGAAGTTCGGCGTCACCGGCCGGGCGGCATGGGCGCTGCTCATGCCGGTGATCATCCTCGTCGGCATCCGCATGGGACTGATGACCGATACCGAGATCGCCGCGATCGCGGTCATCTATTCGCTGCTGGTCGGGTTCTTCATCTACCGCTCGATGAACATTGCCGAGTTGCCCGGCATCCTGATGGCGGCGGGCCGTTCCAGCGCGGTGATCCTGTTCCTGCTGGCCGCCGCGGCACCGTTCTCCTGGCTGGTGGCGGAGAGCCAGATCAGCGAGCATCTGGTGGAGATGATCCGGCAGGTCACCGACAATCCGCATCTCATCCTGCTGATCGTCAACCTCCTGCTTCTGGCGATCGGGCTCGTCCTCGAACCGCTGCCGGCGATGGTGATCTTCCTGCCCGCGCTGCTGCCGCTCGCCGCCGAACTCGGCATCGACCCGATCCATTTCGGCGCCGTGGTCGTGGTCAACCTGATGATCGGGCTTCTGCATCCGCCGATCGGCCTGCTGCTGTTCGTCGTCTGCAGCGTCGACCGGATACCCTTCCTGCCGGTGGCGCGCGAAGTCCTGCCCTTCCTCGCCTGGTCGATCGTCGTGCTGGTGCTGCTGATCTTCTTCCCGCCGCTGACCACCTGGCTCGGCCAGGGCCTGTGAGCGACGCGCGGCCGGAGGCTAAGCGAAGGGCATCACGCTGGACTTCTCTCGGCCCGGCAAGCCCATAGACACGGATGTTGTAGGAAAGCCCTTTCAAGCAGGTGCTGGCATTTTCTTTTCCGAACGGGACTTGGCGCGAGGCTTGGTTCGCCATCGCGCGGTGAAATCGGCGTACGCCTCTTCGGCCTTCTAGACGCGCATCCGCTCAGCGGCCCGCTTCTCCGGGATGTTGTAATCGTAGGCCGCACCACGCTTGGCGTGCTCGGGCGGTAAGCCTGCCTTGAGCTCGATGCTGCGAAACTTGCGGGCAAGCAACGCCGGCCGCACCCAGATGTAATCCTCGCCTTTCGTCAGCATGTGCCAGATGATCATGGCGAGCTTTCGTGCGGTCGCCACCGCGGCGATCGGTTTGCCCCGCTTGGCTGCCACGCGCTGGAAGAAGGCACGCAAGGGGCCGGGCGAGCGCGCAGCCGCCCATGCGGCTTCGACGAGCATGCCGCGCGCCTGGCCTCGGCCCTGCTTGGTGATCCGCCCATGGTAGGCGGGTCCCTCGCCAGACTGGCGGGTGCTCGGGTTGAGGCCGAGATAGCCGACCAGCTTCGTTGGATCTCCGAAGCGCCGGACGTCGCCGATTGCAGCCGCAACGCCCCGATGCGACCGTCATGTCGACGCCGGGCAGCGTCGTTAGCCGCCGGATGACCGGATCAGACAGGGCGGCCCGCGCGATGTCGGCTTCTACGTCTTTAAGCGATCCTTCGATTAGCCAACCCTCCCAGCCGCCAACATGCGCATGCGCGAACTGCGCGCACCATTTACTATAGGTTCGGCTCGCCCCGATTGCTGGAAAGTGGACTGTCCGAACTTCGCCCAAAGGTCAACTTCGGCTGTCTCTATTTTTGTCCGGCCATGCAACATCCTCCGCGAGCTCCTGTCCCAGCCGCGGTCCCTTCGCGAGGCGCCGGCCGAGCGCGCTGGTGTAGGCCGCGTAGCGTTCGGAAACCTTGGCCCGCGCCGCCTGGGCCGCGGGCTCGGGCAGTGCGGGGGTCGTGGCAAGCCAGAAGCGGATGAAGGTGGCGAAGGCCTCGGTCGAGATGCCGAGGTCACGCTCCAGCCGCGCAAGACGGCGGTCGATCTGGCCGAGGCGCCGGGCAAGAGCGGCCTCCTGGCGCTCGGCGCTGTCGGGCGACAGGAAGGAGGCGATCGCGGCCTGGGCGATCAGGGACATGGATTGGTCCCGCTGGGCGGCGTAGTGGGCCAACAGGTCCATGATGTCGGGCTCGAGATAGACGGAGATCTGCGCTTTCTTCGTGCGACCTGCCATGGCGAATCACAGCTCCATGCCGTCATTGGGATTGAGGCTGACCTGTCGGGCGACGCCTTGCATCAGGCCAGTCATGCGCCGGTTTCGGGTGGCGACGTCCTCCATCTCGTCGTCGCGATCCGCGTCGAACTCGAACTCGTTCTCGATGGGCTGGCTTTTCTCGACCGGCTTGACGCGGCTGAGCTCGGGCTGATGCCGGTACTCCGACCCGGTCGGATCATCGTCTTGACCTTCGATGGCAGCGCTCCGGCCCGTGCTCTCCTGTGTTGCGGGCACCGGCAGCGCGGTCCAGTCATCGTGCTGCACGGCCGAACCACGAGTGAGCGTTGGCGGCGACAGGACCCGGTCCCGGAAGCGCGCATCATTGTAGTAGCGGGCCTTCTTTGCCCGGATCGGTGGGGTGCCGGCGACCATGACGATTTCGTCGGCGGGCGGAAGCTGCATGATCTCGCCGGGAGTAAGCAACGGGCGGGCGGTTTCCGAGCGCGATACCATGAGATGACCCAGCCAGGGTGAGAGCCGGTGCCCGGCATAATTCTTCATCGCCTTCATCTCGGTGGCGGTGCCCAGCGCATCGGATACCCGCTTGGCAGTGCGCTCGTCGTTCGTGGCGAAGCTCACGCGGACATGGCAGTTGTCGAGGATGGAGTTGTTCGGGCCGTAGGCCTTCTCGATCTGGTTCAGCGACTGGGCGATGAGGAAAGCC
>QFQD01000100.1 GCA_003241485.1 Ancylobacter novellus | reverse complement strand
CAGGCCTCAATGAGCCGCCTGAACCTGACTCTCTACGCCGTCATGGCGCCCGGAAGCGCCGCGAAATTCAAGGCATGCCTATTTGGCGACAGGCTCTTCAAGGCGTGAATATTATGGGTACCGATATTGGCGCCGACATCGACGAACACAGAGCGCTTAACAGCGCCGCCCGCGCGTTCGATCAGGGTGATTGCCTCATCGATGCCGCTCTCTTCAAACGCGCCCGACTGACGCAGGCTCTCACCGATGACCCGATCAGCCCGATAGGTGACGAAGGCACCGGCATCCGCATTGGTGATGCAGAACCGGCCGTCCTCCAGCCGCTGGGCCCTTTGAGCGGCGACGAAATTCTGATGCTCGGCAGAGCTCGCAATGGAAAAGAGCGCATCAAGGGCGCCCATCTGCTGCGCAAGGCCTTCCCTTTCGGGCGGACGGCCGAGCAGGCGGAGATAGGCTTCGCGGACTTCGTCCTCGGTCAGTCTCAGTTGATTGAGAGGCAACTCTTGAGACATGGCGGCTCCTGCTGACCGGTCAAAATCCAGCCGAGCGAACGCCTATCCGCCGGCCCGGCACACTTACGCGAAAAGCCCGACGACGACCATATCCCAAGGCGTTTGTTCCGAAGCGGACAGACGGAGGCGAAGGCCGATGTCCGCCCGGCCTATGCCGCCATCAGAATGGCATGGCGGGCGAGGCTCTGGGCGCGCGCGGCCTCCCGCAGGCACTCGGCGCGCCCGCGCGACATACGCCGCTCGGCGACGTGCATCCACAGGGCATCGTCCAGCCGGGACCTCTTGACGAGGGCGTCAATCGCGGCGGGCGTGAGTTGCCGCCACAGGGACGTCCTGCGCTCTTCTGGGATGGGCATGGTCTCGTTCAGGCGCTCCATCTTGAGGGGAGAGCCGAGCCAGGCCGACAGTGAGGGTTCAAAGTCGGGATCCTCCACGATGCCGACGAAATCCATCTGCTCCAGCTTGGCCAGGGCTTCCGCCAGCAGGGCGTCGTCGTCACGCGGGTCGATATGCCCGTCGACCGGAATAGCGGGATGCGGCCACAGCAGCAGGCGCAGGGCGACGTTGTCTACCGATGCGGCAATGGTGGGGTCCTCAAGAAAATCGACCAGCGGCGCCGCACCCTTGCGCACGTAGCCGGCCCAGCTTCCCAGCGACGTCAGCTGCTCGTCCCGATGTGCCCGCCAGAACATCCAGTGCGAGAGCAGGCGCGAGCGCGCCTCGCGCAGAACCGTCATATGCCGGGCGGCGGGATAGCGGGCCTTGGTCGTGCTGAGAGCGTAGTGTCCGACAACAAGCTGGGGAGCCTCGGGCAAATCCTCCGGCGCCATGGCGACGACCGCGCGAAACTCCGGCGCGCACGATCCGAAATCGTCGAAACCACCGAACAGAGACCGGTCGAAACCATCCACCGCCTTGGGCACGTCGAGGCTCCGGGCCAGCGCGATGCGCAATGAGGTTCCCGCACGACTCCGGCAAAACGCACTCCGACAGTAATGAGCCTCCAGACAATCAAGCAATATTCTGGCCAGACGCTACATCGGAGTCAAATTACGCTAGTCTCTACGATTTATACAAAATCCATATATTTTACCCGATGCAACCCTTGCGTCAGGCCGCCAAAGTCCTGACAGGCGCCGCGCGCTCTTCACGCCGCGCGACCATCACGTTCGCCAAGGTGAGCCGGCGGCATTCGACGCAGCGGGCTTCCGGTGTCGACGAAGTTGGCATGGCCCAAATGCGCCCGTGCCCTTCCAATCGCTGGATTATTGGCCCATATGGAGCACGCGGGGTCAATCCGGACGCCGCGCAACCGGCAGCTTGCTGCCTATGATTGGACAGGAATTGCAGGTACTTGTAAGGGACAACAACGTCGATCAGGCCCTCCGCGTCTTGAAGAAGAAGATGCAGCGCGAGGGTATCTTCCGCGAGATGAAGGCCCGCCGCTCCTATGAGAAGCCTTCCGAGCGCCGCAACCGCGAGGAAGCCGAAGCAGTGCGCCGTGCACGCAAGGCGGCCCGGAAGCAGGCCGTGCGCGAAGGACTGATCGCAGCTCCCAAGAAGAAGGAAATCGTGCGTCGCCCGTCTTCAGGTGCACCCGCCAGACCTTCGGAAAGCACGCCGACTTAACCCTTGTCGAAAAACTGACGTTGGGCTATGTTTGCGCATCGATCTTGCTGTTGAACTTTGTCGGCGCCAATCGCGTGGCTGCGAGCTTCCTCTCAAATCGATGTTCACCTGATGTGCGTGTCGCCACGCGCATCAAACTTCTATGTCGACTGAAAGGATATCGTCATGACGACGGGCACCGTGAAGTGGTTCAACACCCAGAAGGGTTATGGTTTCATTCAGCCGGATAACGGCGGTTCGGACGTGTTCGTGCACATCTCCGCCGTTGAGCGCGCTGGCCTCCCGGGCCTGCGCGACGGCCAGAAGGTCTCCTACGAGATCGAGACCGATCGCCGTTCGGGCAAGCAGTCGGCCGGCAATCTGCAGGCTGCGTGACTTCTGCCTTCGGCCGCGGGCGAGAGATCTCTCAGCGACCGTCGAGGCAAACGAAAAGGCCGGGGCAACCCGGCCTTTTTTGTTGGTTGACGAGGGCATGGCGGCAGCCGCGATGACCTATTTTCCCTGCGGCGTCCGGGCGATCAGCTCGGCGGTGCGAGCCTGCGTCAGGGCCAGCACGCATTCCTGCTGTGCGGACGTCGTGCCGCTGCCGAAATGCCATTCGGCGCCGATCAGGTCGAACTTGCAGTTGGCATCGCGGTAGGCGAGCCAGGCGCGCTGGGCGGCGACCATATTCTCGCGCCACGCCGCCTTCGGCCCCGCTGGCGTATCGTCGGCGGCGATGGCCGACAACGCCTGCTGGTAGGCGGCGTTCAGCTTGGTGTCGGCCTCCGCAAGCTCCTTGCCGAGACAATTCTCCAGCTCGTAGCCTCCGAGAGAGTCGCACTTTGTCTGCGGCGCCCATTGCGCGGCGGCCGGTCCGCCGGGCACCAGCGCCACCTGGAGCGCAGCCGCCAGCACAAGGATGATGCCCCGCGCGCGCCCTCCGTAATGGAAGGGCGCGCGCAGTGCGCAAACAGAGCGCCGGTGCATCAATGCGCCAGCAGCAACGGCACCGTCATGCGCTCGAGAATGTCGCGCGTGACGCCGCCGAGGACGAATTCGCGCAGCCGCGAATGTCCATAGCCGCCCATGACCACGAGATCGATGTCGCGTGCCGCCACTTCCTTGAGCAGCACGTCGACGATGCTCTCATCGCCGCTCGCCACCAGCCGGCGCAGTTCCACGGTCTTCTCGTGGCGCGCGAGATGGCGGGCAAGGTCCGCGCCGGGAAGGCTGTCGGCCTTTTTGGAGCGACCGGTATCCACCACCACGGCCTCGACGAGATCGGCATGTGCCAGCAGCGGCCTCGCCTCGGCCACCGCCCGTGCGGCGGCACGGCCGCCATCCCAGGCGATGAGGATGCGCTTGGCCGAGAACGGCTTCTGCTGCTTGAGCGGCACGAGCAGGACCGGCCGTCCCGAATCGAACAGCACCGCCTCGGTAATCACCTCTTCGGCGCCCATCCTGTCGGGATCGGACTGACTGACGATGGCGAGGTCGTAGAGGCGGGCGAGAACACCGATCTGTTCGGCGGCGCCGCCCGGCGTGCCATCAAGGGTGCGTACATCGGCGGGCACGCCCACCGAACGGGTGGCCTCGCCGAAATAGGCAATGGCGCTCTGTGCCAGCCGGCGGCTCTCGGCGCGCTGCGCCTCGATGAAGTCGGTCGAGAAGGCTTCGGTGTAGACCGGGGGAATGTCGATCTCATAGCTGACCGCGACGCCGGTGAGATGGGCGCCGAGCGCGGCAGCGGCCGAGGCGGCATAGTCGACGGCCGCGTCCGGGCCCTCCCCGATGCGAAGACTGACGAGAATGTCCTTGATCATTGGCGTTTCCACTCCTTTACCCTTGGTAAGGTGCGTCCAAACATCGGGCTCCGCATTGATGGGCGTCAATCCCTTCGGAGTCCAACCCTCGTTACCGTCGCGCGGCGCGCGGCCGCCGACTATAAGTGGTGCACCTGATATAGGATTTTGCCGCATGGCCGCCATTGGGCGCACGCTCGCCATCACTCTGTTTCTGCTCGGACTGTGGGAAGGCGCCGTCCGGCTCCTCGCCATTCCCGCCTACATACTCCCCGGCCCGATGCGCATCGCGGCGACCGGCTGGGACAATGCGGCCATCCTCGCGCACAATGCGGCGATCACGCTGGGCGAGATGCTGCTCGGCCTCGTCTGCGGCTCGGTGCTCGGCATTCTCTGCGCCCTCGCCATGGCGTCCTCCCCACTCGCGCGGCGCGCCATGCGCCCGGTGCTGCTGGTGGCGCAGGCGCTGCCGGTGTTCGCCATCGCCCCGCTGCTGGTGATCTGGTTCGGCTTCGGCCTCGCGTCGAAGATCGTGATGGCCAGCCTCATCATCTTCTTCCCCGTCGCCTCGGCGTTCCACGACGGGCTCGCCCGCGCCGACCAGGGCCTCGTCGATCTCGCCCGGCTCAATGGCGCGGGCACGCTGGGCACGCTGCGCTTCATCCGCGTGCCCGCCGCCCTGCCGGCGCTGGCCTCGGGCCTGCGCGTCGCCGCCGCCGTCGCGCCGATCGGCGCCGTGGTGGGGGAATGGGTGGGCGCCTCTGCCGGGCTTGGCTATCTCATGATCTATTCCAATGCCCGCATGCAGACCGACATGGTGTTCGCCGCGCTCGCCATCCTGCTCGCGGTCGCGCTCATCCTGTTCACGCTCGTCGACCGCGGGCTCACAAGGCTGCTGCCCTGGGCGCCGGAAACCGCGCCGAGCTGACAGCGGAGCATTGGAACGAAGCGAGAACTTTGCCACACTGAGCCATGGCGATTCTCCTCTCCAACTGCGATGCCCGCCGCATCTTCCTGGCGAAACAGGGTCTCAGCCGGCCGCGCGGCGCGCTCACCAAGGCCGGGCTGCTGGAGCTGATCGGCGAGATCGGCTTCGTGCAGGTCGACAGCATCGCCACGGTGGAGCGCGCCCATCACCACATCCTGTTCGCCCGCAACCCGACCTATAAGCGCGAGCACCTCGCTACCCTGCTGGAGAGGGATGGGGAACTGTTCGAGCACTGGACGCACGACGCCGCCATCATTCCCAGCGCCTATTTCGTCTATTGGAAACACCGCTTCGCCCGCGCGCGCCTGCGCCTTGCCGAGCGCTGGCGCAGCTGGCACGAGAACGGCTTCGAATCCTATGTCGACCACGTGCTGGAGCGGGTGACGCGCGAGGGCCGGCTCATGGCGCGCGACTTCGAAGCGGAGAAACGTCCGCCAGGCGGGTGGTGGAACTGGCACCCGGAAAAGACCGCGCTCGAATATCACTGGCGTACCGGCAATTTCGCCATCGCGGCGCGCGAAGGCTTCCAGAAGGTCTACGATCTCGCCGAGCGCGTGATCCCCCCGCGCCATTTCCACGGCGAGGTGAGCGAGGCGCAGTTCATCGACTGGGCCTGCACCGGTGCACTTGAGCGACTGGGCTTCGCCACCCATGGCGAAATCGCCGCCTTCTGGGATCTCGTCTCGCCGGAAGAGGCCAAAGCCTGGGTGGCAGCCAATCGCGACACGCTGGAGCCCGTCACCATCACGCTGACTGACGGCAGCAAGCCGCGCGCCTCACATGCTTTCGCCGGCAGCGCGGCAATGTTCGATGCGCTGCCGCCAGCGCCGAACCGCCTGCGGGTGCTGAGCCCGTTCGACCCGCTGCTGCGCGACCGCAACCGGGCGGAGCGGCTCTTCGGCTTCAACTATCGGATCGAGGTGTTCGTCCCGGCGGAAAAGCGCGTCTGGGGCTATTACGTCTTCCCGATCCTGGAGGGCGACCGGCTGATCGGGCGCATCGACATGAAGGCCGACCGCAAATCCGGCACGCTCGATGTGCGCCGCCTTTGGCTGGAACCGGGGGTGCGGGCCTCCGGCGGCCGCCTTGCCGCGCTCGACGCCGAACTCGCCCGGATCGCCCGCTTCGCCGGCGTGGAGCGCGTGGTGCATCTGGAGGGGTGGCGGGGCGCCTAGACGCCAAACCCGCCGTTCCTCCCGCATTTGCGGTGACATGCCAGCTCTGCTAGCGTCGCCGCGTCCGAGGGGTGTCCCGCGATCTCACGATCAAGGGGCTGAGATGGCATCCGCCAGACCCTTTGAACCTGATCCGGGTCATGCCGGCGAAGGGACGGAGCGACGGCGGGGCCATTCATGCCCGCGCCGGATTCCCCCGATAGCTCATGCGCCGGATCTCCAAATCGGAGGAGATCCAATGTTGAAGACCATCACCAAGACGCTCGCGGCCTCGGCCCTCGCGCTTTCCCTGTCGTTTGCCCCGGCTGCCGCGGCCGACAAGCTCACCGTCCTGCTGGACTGGTACGTCAATCCCGACCACGCCCCGCTCATCATCGCGCAGGAGAAGGGCTTCTTCAAAGCCCATGACCTGGATGTGGAACTGGTCGCGCCGGCCGACCCGTCCGCCCCGCCACGCCTCGTCGCAGCCGGGCAGGCCGATGTCGCGGTGAGCTACCAGCCGAACATCTATCTCTCGGTGAAGGAGGGGCTGCCGCTGGTGCGCTTCGGCACGCTGATCTCGACGCCGCTTACCGCGCTGGTCGCGCTGAAGGACGGCCCGATCAAGTCCATCGCGGACCTCAAAGGCAAGACGGTGGGTTATTCGGTGGCCGGTCTGGAGGACGCGTTGCTCGGCACCATGCTGGCGAGCGCCGGGCTGAAGCCGACCGACGTGACCATGATCAACGTCAATTTCGCGCTCTCCCCCGCCCTCGTCGCCGGCAAGGTCGACGCGGTCATCGGCGCTTACCGCAACTTCGAGCTCACCCAGATCAAGCTCGAAGGCAAGGAGGGCGTCGCCTTCTTCCCCGAGGAGCATGGCGTGCCGGTGTTCGACGAACTGATCTATGTCACCCACAAGGACAAGATCGGCGATCCGCGCCTCAAGCGCTTCCTCGCGGCGGTGGAGGACGCCACCATCTACACGCTCAACCACCCGGACGAGGCGTGGAAGGCGTTCGTCGCCGCCAATCCCAAGCTGGACGATGAACTGAACCGCACCGCCTGGGCCGACACGCAGCGCCGCTTCGCCCACGCACCTGCCGCGCTGGATGCCGGCCGCTATGCCCGCTTCGGCGAGTTCATGAAGGGCCACGGGCTGATCGACAAGGTGGAGCCGGTTTCCACCTACGCGCCCGCATTGCCGTGAGCTGAGGAGCGAGCGCCTGCTTCGCCGGGCCCGCTCTTCCCGCCCTCGTCCCACAATGGTAACCGGGACATCAGGCGGCATCAGGCATGAGCGAGGGCGAAGCATGGGGAATGGCGGGTATCACTTGGTGGCGGCGCTGGTTGGCGCCGTCGTCGGGGTCGTCGGCTCCAGCTTCCATGTCGGGGTCGAACACCTCTCCGCCGCCTGGCCTGCCTATCTCGTGCACGAACTCGGCCTCTCCGGTCCACGCCTGTATGTCGCCGCCGCGCTCATCGGTGCCGCGATGGCGGTGAGTTCGCTCTGGCTGGTGCGGCGCTTCGCTCCCGAGGCCGGCGGGTCCGGTGTGCCGGAGATCGAGGGCGCGATGGAAGGGCTGAGGCAGGTGCGCTGGCATCGCGTGCTGCCGGTGAAGTTCTGCGGCGGCCTGCTGTCGCTCTCCTCCGGCATGGTGCTGGGTCGGGAGGGGCCCACCATCCATATGGGCGCCTCCATCGCCAAGGCGGCGGCGGATGCCTTCCGCCTGCCCTCGGAAGACATGCGCGGCCTGCTGGCGGCCGGCGGCGCGGCGGGCCTCGCGGCTGCATTCAACGCGCCCCTCGCTGCCGTGCTGTTCGTCATCGAGGAGACCCGCCGGCAGTTTCCCTATAGCCCGCGCACCTATATCGGCGTCGTGCTCGCCTCGCTCGCAAGCGCGATCGTGACCGAATATCTCACGGGCAACGAGCCCTATATGCTGCTGGCCGTCTCGGAAGTGCCCTATGGCGCGCTGCCGGCCTTCATCGTGCTGGGCGCCATTCTTGGCGCGGCCGGGGTCGGCTTCAACCGGACGCTGATATGGTGCCTGGACCAGGCCCGCCGCCTGGGGCAGCGCAGCTCCTTCTACATCCTCCCGCTGGTCGTCGGCCTCATCGTCGGCGTGCTGATGTTCGCCCTGCCCGAAGCGACGCAGGGCGGCGAACTGCTGGCGGTGAGACTGGTGAAGGACAACCCGGCACTCGGCATGCTGGCGCTGATCGTGCTGCTGCGCTTCGTCATGACCATGGCCAGCTATTCCACCGGCGTCGCCGGCGGCATCTTCGCGCCCATCCTCGCGCTCGCGACCACCATCGGCCTGTGCTACGGTGCGGCGCTGGAGATTCTCATTCCGCTGCCGGAAAACGCCCATGTGGCGCTGGCGATCGCCGCCATGGGCGGGCTTTTCGCCGCTACCATCGGCGCGCCGCTGGTCGGCATGGTGCTGGTGATGGAACTGACCGGCGCCTATTCGCTGATGGTGCCGGTGATGCTGACCACCATCTTCGCCAATATGGTCGCGCAGCAGCTGGGCGGGCGACCGATTTACGAAGTGCTGCTGGAGCGCACCCTGGCGCTGGAAGCACAGGCCCGGGTGGACGCCGCCCAGTCCGCCCGCGGCTGAACCGCGACGGCGGAACCGGGCGGCGGCGCCCTCACTCCGCCGCCAGCGGTCCGAGCGCGGCGAGCCGCGCGGGCCCCTCTCCCGCCGGCCGCTGAAGCTCTATGTGACGCTCGTGCAGATCGAGCAGCGTCGAGCGGTGGCCGATAGAGAGAATGGCCGCCTGCGGCAGCGCCTCCCGCAAGACGCGGTAGAGCGCCGCCTCGCCCGGCTCGTCGAGCGCGGACGTCGCCTCGTCCAGCAACAGCACGTCCGGCTTCACCAGCAATGCGCGGGCAACGGCAAGGCGCTGCTGCTCGCCGCCCGACAGGATCGCCGGCCACAGGCCGCGCTCGTCGAGGCGCGCGGCAAGCTCGGGCAATCCGACCGCCTCCAGCGCCAGACGGAGTTCCTCGTCCGAATAGCGCTCCATCGGATCGGGATAGGCCAGCGCCCCGCGCAGCGAGCCGATCGGCAGATAGGGTCGCTGCGGTAAAGTGAGCACACGCACGCCGTCGGCCAGCGCCACCTCGCCATGGCCATAAGGCCAGATGCCGGCAACGGCGCGCAGCAGCGTGCTCTTGCCCGAGCCCGAGGCCCCGGTAAGCAGCACGCGTTCGCCGGGGCGGATTTCCAGCCCGTCGACCGTCAGCAAAGCGCGCCCGTCCGGCAGGCGCACTTCCATGTCGCGAATGGCAAGCGCCGCACCATTGCCACCCGATGCCTTCCGGAAGCCCGAGAGCAGCGTCTCGGCATGGGTGGCTTCCACCGAACGCTGGAAACCGATCAGACGGTCGACCACGGCCTTCCATTCCGCCAGCGTCGAATAGGCGCTGATGAAGAAGGAGAAGGATCCCTGCACCTGCCCGAAGGCCGAGGCGGTCTGCATCAGCTGGCCGAGCTGGATCGCGCCGGAGAAATAGGCCGGCGCCACCACGATGATCGGGAAGACATTGGAGATCTGCCCATAGCCGGCGGTGAACCAGGTCAGCCGCTTCTGCGCAATCATGATGCCCCAGTAATTGTGCACGACATGGCCGAACCGCGCGAGCAGCCGCTCGCGTTCCACCGGCTCTCCCTGCATCAGCGCGATCTGTTCGCCATTCTCGCGTACGCGCACAAGATCAACGCGGTAGTCGGCCTCGAAGCGCTGCTGGTCGAAATTCAGCTTCACCAGCACGCGGCCGATGAGATGCGCCAGCGCCGTGCCCACCGCCGCGTAGAAGAACGCCGCCCAGACGAGATAGCCGGGGATGCGCCAGTCCCCGCCGAACAGGTTGAACGAGAAGTCACCCGAGAGACCCCACAGGATCACCGCGAAGGATGCCAGCGTCATCACGGCGTTGAGGATGCCGATGAACAGGCCGATGGTCTGCGAGATATAGGCGCGGATGTCCTCGGCGATGCGCTGGTCGGGGTTGTCGGCGGTGTCTCCCTTCAGGCGCATGCGGTAATGCGTCTCGTTCGACAGCCAGGCGGAGAGGTACTTCTCCGTCATCCAGGTGCGCCAGCGTATCTCCAGCCATTGCCGGAGATAGATCTGGTACACGGCGATGGCGATCGCCATCACCGCGTAGAGCGAGAACAGCCAGAGCTGGCTCTTGAAGGCGGCGTAATCCTTCTCCTGGATCGCGTTGTAGAAGGTGTTGTTCCACTGGTTGATGAGCACGGTGGCATAGACCCAGCCCACCTCCAGCGCCACGACGGCCGCCAGCAGCGCGCCGCCGCGCCAGCGATCCTCGCCACGGAAATACGGGATGGACAGGCGCCAGACATCGGCGAGCAGGGCAAGGATCGCGCGCAGCAAGGGGGAACACTCCAGGCGGGAAAGCATCGGCAGGAACAGAACTGCCCCATCCATGCCGGCCAGAAGATGGCCAATGGATTAAACTTTGGAAAGCCGGGAAATCAGGGCGCGCGCCGACAGGCGGATATTCGTGGCGCAGGGCACGAAAAAGGGCGCCCCCACGGAGGGCGGCGCCCTTTTTCTTGTGTGTGCGGGCTCTCTCTCGGTGCCGCCGGCCTACTGGGCAGGCGTTGCGGCGGGCGCGGGCTTGGAGCCGGACTTGGTTGCCGGGGTCGTGGCCTTTGGCTGGGCGGCAGCACCGGTGTGGGTGCCGTGATGGGCCTGCATCGCGGCTTTGGATTCACGCATGGTCTGCCACCAAGCAGCGCGCTCGTCCTTGCTGCGGCCGGCAGCGGAAGCAGCGCTCATGCCGAAAGTGGCAATGAGGGCGGCGGCGAGCAAAATCCGGAACATGGTTTTCTCCAATCTGCGACGTGTCGTGCGACATCGTCGCCGTGCGGTTGGAAAAAGATGTAGGTCG
>QFQD01000023.1 GCA_003241485.1 Ancylobacter novellus | reverse complement strand
GTTCGCGCTGGTCGGCGTGTGGGGGCTGTCCACCTCGTGGATGGACATCGCGCTGATGTGCGGGCTGGGCCTCATCGGCTACATGGCGCGGGTCTACGATTTCCCCATCGCGCCGGCGCTGATCGGCCTGATCCTCGGCCCGCAGGCGGAAATTCAGCTGCGCCGGGCGCTCGCGGTGAGCCAGAACGACTGGACCGTGCTGGTCTCGACGCCGATCTCGGCCGGCCTGCTCGCGGTCGCCGCGCTGGTGCTGGTGCTGCCGCTGCTGCTGCGCCGCATGCGGCGGGCGGAACGGCGGATCGAAGAGGAAGTGGCGGCGAAGTAGCGGCCACCTCCAGCTGCCGGCCTGGATTCGACGGTAGCGCGGGCCGGCGCGGCGCCGAGGGCGACAGCTTACTCATGCGCGGGCCCGGCTCGATGCGGACGATGTCCGCCATTTTGATCCCTTGGGGTAGGGGAGCGCACTCAGGCGATGCCGACGCGCAGGCTGGTGCAGGAGACGAAGATCGCCTCGATGCCGGGGGCCTGTTCGGCCAGCATCTCCGCCGCTGTCACGATGGACTCCACCGAGATGCGTGCGGCGTCGCGGTCGTCCTGCCGGTTGAAGGTGGCGTAGGCGTCGACCCGCACGCCGCGGGAGACGAAGTAATCCGCCATGCCCGCCGTGATCTCCGGCGCATAGGGGGTCAGCATGGCGATGCGCCCGACATCCAGTGCTTTCAGCGCGGCGAGCGTGGCGGTAACCGGCGTGGTGCAGGCCACTCCCGGCCGAGCCTTTCTGATCTCGCCGAACACGTACTCCTCGCCCAGCAGCATGGTCGCCGAGGTGCAGCCGAACGCGACCACGTCGAGCGACAGGCCGGGCAGGATGAGGTCTGTCGCCGGCGCGATGCGCGGGCCGATGGCGCGTAGCGTGCTGGGGGTAATGTCGAAATCGCTGTGCAGGCGGCTCTCGTAAAGCGCCACGCCCGGCGCGGTGATGAGGTTGCGGAACTCGTACTCGATGGTCTGGTCGGTGCCGAGCACGACGAGGCCGATATTGGCGCGTTCGCCGATGCGAGGGGCGAGATCGGACGGCAGCACGCCGAAATCGGTGGTGGCGATGAGGGACTCGACTGGGGGCATGGGTGGACTCTCCCGAGATTCGTCAGCCGACAAGGCCGTCCATGGGAATGGCCGGCGCGCGGCCGGCGATGAGGTCGGCGGTAATGCGCGCCGAGCCGTGCGACATGGTCCAGCCGATATGGCCGTGGCCGGTATTCAAATAGAGATTGCCGAGATGCCGCCGGCCGAAGAAGGGCAGGTTGGTCGGCGTCATCGGGCGCAGGCCCGCCCACATCTCCGCGCGGTCGTAGTCGGCGCCCTTGGGGTAGATCTCCTGCGTCACCTTCTTCATGAAGGCGAAGTCGGAGGGCTTGTGGCTCTTGTCGTAGCCGGCGAACTCGGCGGTGGCGGTGACGCGCAGCCGATCACCGAAGCGCGAGATGGCGACGAGGTTGTGCTCGTCCACCGCCGCCACGCTTGGCGGTTTTGGCTGGTTGCCGATGGGAATGGTGAGCGAATAGCCCTTGATCGGATAGATCGGCAGCGAGATGCCGACCGTGCGGGCGAGCCCGGCGCTGGAGGTGCCGAGCGCCAGCACATAGGCGTCGCCCGTCACCGTGTCCTTGTCGGTCGCGACGCCGGTGATGCGGCCGCCTGCTGTCTCCAGCCCGCTGATGGCCGTTCCGGTGCGGATCTCGCCGCCGCGTCGGGCGATGATGTCGGCCAGCGCGCGGGTGAATTTGGCGGGGTCGCCGGTCTCGTCGGTTGGGCACCAAATGGCGCCGACGATCTTCTCGCGCGCATGGGCCAGCGCCGGATCGAGCGCCACGACCTCGTCGCGGCCGAGCACCTTGATGACCTGCCCATCGGATTCCAGCAGGCGCATATTGGCGATGCCGGCATCGAGCGCCTGCTGGCTGCGATGGAAATAGAGGATGCCGCGGTCGTTGCGGTCGTAGGCCAGATCCTCCCGGGCGAGGTCTTCCTCGCCGATCACCTCTTGCAGCACCGCCTGCGAATAGGCGGCGAGCCGGTGCTTCAGCAGCGTGTTGCGCTTGGCCTTGGCGGCCGTGCATTCCATGAGGAACTGCCACGACCAGGCATAGAGCCGGGGGTCGGCGGAGAGCTTGAAGCGCAACGCCTGATCCTTCAGCACCAGCGACTTCAAGAGCGTCATCGGCGCCTTGGGCGAGGACCACACGAAGGAGTGGCCGGGCGCGATCATGCCGGCATTGCCCCAGCTGGCCTCGTCCGCCACCTGCGCGTTCTTTTCCAGAAGGACGACCTCGTGGCCGTCCTTCTGCAGCTGGTAGGCGGTGGTGACGCCGACAACGCCGCCACCGAGCACGATGATCCTCATGTCGTCCTCGATCCGCGCATAGTCTCAGTGCCCGCCGAGATCGAGCCGGGCGCGCTCAGCAACCCCGTGCCTGTCGCCCGGGTAGCGTGCATCCGCCGGGTGTCGTTTCCGGTGCTTGAAAGTGAGTACACTTTAGAATTCAATGATGGCCGCGCAATCGCAAATGTTGGGCATGCCGCGCTCATTCGGCGGGCAGGCACTGCCGGGCGCACAAGGCTGCGGTCGGGTCGCGGTACGTTTCCGATCCGCGCGGGAGCTCCTATAAGCAGGCGAGGAGGGTGCGACTCGAATGGCACGCAGGACGCTGGATCGCGACGTGACGGAAGCCGCCGAGCCGCCGGCGGGCAAGCGCCGCGGCCGCGCGGCTGACAGCGTTGAGCGCATCTATGCGATCATCAAGGATCTGGCGGTCGAGTATGAGTTCCGCCCCGGCCAGAAGATCAACGAGGTGGAACTGGCTACCCAGCTTTCGGTCAGCCGCACCCCGGTGCGGGCGGCGCTGAACCGGCTGGAGCGCGACGGTTTCGTCGTCATCGTGCCGAACAAGGGCTTCTACGCCCGTGAGATCACTCCGGATTCGGTGCGCGAACTCTATGAGCTGCGCGCCGCGGTCGAGCGCGCGGCCTTCGTGCTGGCGTGCCGGCGTGCCTCCGACAGCGATCTGGAGAGCACCATCGCCGCCTGGGAGAGGCACAATAGCCTTGCCGAGGAGGGCTCATGGGCGAAGATCGCACTGGCGGACGAAGCCTTCCACATGGCGCTGACGCGGCTGTCGAAGAATGAGCAGATGGCGCTGGCGCTGGAATCCATCTCCTCGCGCATCCGCTTCTTCCGCCGCATCGCGCTGGAAGCGCTGCCGCAGCGCTCGCAGAGCTACCAGGAGCACGCCGCCATCATCGACGCATTGCGCCGGCGCGACGCGGTGGGCGGGGCGGAACTGGTGGAGCGGCACATCACACTATCCTCGGCGCACGCCGTCGAGGTGGCCACGCGCGGCCTCGCGCGCATCTTCTTCGGCACCGCGGCGTGAGGGCTACCCTGCGGATGGGCGTCATCCTGATGTGCCTCGAAGGATGCTCGCTCAGGAGCGCCTGGATGATCATCCTTGGAGGCCCGGCTTTCGGCCCGCCGACATATTCGGAGAAGCCGCGCGGCACATAGCTCCCGAGCGGGCGGGTGCCGGTGAGCTCGCCCTCGCGCATGACGATCTGCCCGCGCACCAGCGTCATAACCGGCCAGCCGGTAATCTCCATCCCCTCGTAAGGCGTGTAGTCGCAGCCATCCTTCAACAGGTCGTGCGTCAGCGTGAGCGTGCGCGCGGGATCCCAGATGGCGATATCGGCATCCGAGCCAATGGCGATGGTGCCCTTGCGCGGATGCAGGCCGTAGATGCGGGCATGGTTGGTAGCGGTGAGGGCGACGAAACGCTGGAGCGAGATGCGCCCCTTCACCACGCCTTCGGAAAACAGGATCGGCAGACGCGCGGCGATGCCGGGAATGCCGTTGGGAATCCAGCGGAACGAGGTGCGCCCGCGCGCGGTGAGCTTGCCCGCGGCGTCGTCATAGCGGAACGGGCAGTGGTCGGAGGAGAAGACGTCGAAGGCGCCGTCCTCGATCCCCTGCCAGCATTCCTTCTGGCTGGCCAGATCGCGCGGGGGCGGGGAGCAGACATATTTCGCCCCGTCCATGTTCAGCCCGTCGAGGTCGTTCTCGGTCAGGGTGAGATATTGCGGGCACGTCTCTGACAGGATCTTCAGCCCGGCGCGGCGGCCGCGGCGGATCTCGTCGAGCGCCTCGCCATTGGAGACATGCACCACCATGAGCGGCACATCGGTGATCTCGGCAAGAGCGATGGCGCGGTGGGTCGCCTCGCGCTCCACCGCGATAGGCCGCGAGGTGGCGTGGTGGCGCGGCGCGGTGCGGCCCTCGCGCTCCAGCCGCTCGGTGAGGAAGCGGATGGCGTCGTAATTCTCCGCGTGGATCATCACCAGCGCGCCGGTCTGCCGCGCGACTTCCATCACTTTCAGGATTTCGAGGTCGGTGAGGCGCAGATCCTCATAGGTCATGAACACCTTGAAGGAGGTGTAGCCGTCGTCGATCAGCGCCGGCAGCTCCTGCCCGAGCACGCTTTCGGTAGGGTCGCTGACGATGAGGTGGAAGGACACGTCGACATGGCAGTTGCCTTCCGCCAGCGCGTGATAGGCGTTCAGCGCCTCGCGCAGGGACTGGCCTTTCTGCTGCAGGCAGAACGGCAGCACCAGCGTATTGCCGCCGATCGCCGCCGAGCGGGTACCGCTGGCGAAATCGTCGGCCATGACGATGCCGGGGCCGGAGGGCTGGGAGAGGTGGACATGGCTGTCGATCCCGCCGGGCAGCACAAGCAGGCCGGTGGCATCGATGATCTCGGCCGCATCCGTGCCGAGGTCTTCCGCCAGCGCGACGACGCGCCCGCCGCGTATGCCGACATCACAGCGCGTGACGTCGGACGCGTTGGCGACGGTGCCGTTCCTGATCAGCAGATCGAAGCCGCTCATTCCACCTTTTCTCCCTGCCGTGCCGGCTCCAGTGCGAAGGGGCCGCCCCAGGCGCGTAGCTCGCGAGGGTCGCGGCCGGCCAGCAGCAGGCTCTTCCACAGCGTGACCGAGATGGAATCGAGCACGGGGATGCCGATCTCCCGCTCCAGCCCCGGCGCGATGGCCGAGCCTTTGAGGTTGGTGCAGACGATGGCGACAGCGTCGCAGCCCTCCGCAGCCACCGCGCGTACCATGCCGGCGATTTCGCTCTCCGTCACCTCGGCGAAGGAAAAGTTGACGGAAAGCCCGAGATGCCGCTCGGCGGTGCAGCTGAAGTCCGGCGTGTTCCAGTTTGTGAGGATGGCGTCCTGCACATCGTCGAGATAGGGGGTCACCAGCCCGATGCGGCGGAAGCCGTGAGCGAGGAACAGCTCGCGATAGGCGAGGATAGAGGTCGAGGCGGGAATCCCGGTGCGCGCGGTGATCGCCGCGCACAGGGCCTCATCCTGCTCGAACCCCATCCATGCCGCCGAGGTGCCGTTCCAGGCGATGACGTCGGCCCTCGCATCGGCGAGAAGATCGGCCGCCGCAAGCAGGCCGTCTTGTGCGAACTGGCCGAGTGCTGTCGGCGACAACCCGATCTGGGTGACGCGGAAGCGCGAAAAATGGGCGCTCACATCCGGCATGCTGGCGACCATCGCGCTGGTGAGCGGCTCCAGCGCGGTGTTCGAGGACGGCGTGAGCATGCCAAGCCGGGTGGGGGATTGTGCCACCATGGCGTCAGTTCCGCGCGGAATTGGCGTAGAACGGGCTCGGCGGAGCCACCGGCAGGTAGCCCGCGTAGAATTTCTTCACATGCGGGAAGACTTCGAGCCCGAGCTCGCGGCGGGCCACCTCGTCCGGGCTGCGCGGCTTGCCGAGCGTGTCAGCGATCTCGGCCAGCACGGCGTCGCGGTCGATCCTGGTGAAGCGGCCATCTTCATAGACCACCTCGCCATTGATGAAGACCGCGTCCACCGCGCCGGTCTTGGCGCGCTGCACCAGAGCGTCGAGCATGGGTATGTCGGGGTCCTGATAGGGGTAGGTGGCCTTGGTCCAGTTGATCAGCACCGCGTCGAAGAAGCGGCCCTCGTCGAGCCGGCCGATGGTGGCGCCGAAAGCGGTGGTCAGGGCGCCGGCCTCGGTCGCCATCTTCACCACTTGCGGGCAGGTCGGCACGTCCTCCTCGTCCATGCCGGGCTCGCGATGGACGCGAAGGGCGAGGCGCAGTTCCGAGAGCATGTCACGGTCGTCATTGATGCCGGCCTCATCGAGGCCCATGCCGACAGTGATGCCCTTGGCCTCCCAGCGGTTGAGCGGGGCGAGGCCCGAGCGCAGGCGGAAATTCGACGAGCAATTGTGGCAGATGCAGGTGCCGGTGTCGGCGACGATGTCGATATCCTCCTCGTTCAGCCACACGCCATGGCCGAGCGTCATGTGGGGTCCGAGCACACCGAGATCGTGCAGATGGCGCAGCGCGGTCTTGCCGGTCCGGCGGCGGGCATATTCCTTCTGATATACGGTCTCCAGCAGGTGCATGTGCATCGGCACGCCGGCCGCGCGGGACTTGCGGTTGAGTTCGATTAGCCCGTCATCGGTGCACCAGTGCAGGTTGGCGGGGGCGAGCTGAACGCGGGTGAGGGCGTGGCCGGAATTCTCCGCCGTGAGCTGGTCGAACAGCTTCAGGAAGTCCTCGAACGGCATGGTCTGCGACTTGAAATGCGCCATCAGCTTCTCGCCGAGCGCGGCGGGCAGCCTAGCGCAGAAATCCTCGTCCGCCTCATAGACCAGCCGGTTCTGTTCGCGCACCGCGTAGCAATAGGAGGCGCGCATGCCGAGCGAGCGGTAGGCGCCAAGCACCTTGCTGGCGCCGCCATGGATCGCCTCGTAGCCGCCGGGCATCCAGCCATGGATGTGCTGCACCGTGGTGATGCCGGAGGCGATCATCTCGAAAGCGGAATAGAGCGTGTCGAGCGTAAGGTCGATGCGCCGCGCCGGCATGCGGCTGGCGAACCACAGTTCCAGCGCGTGGTCGGGCGAACCGAGCTGGAGCGGGGTCATGCCGACATGATGGTGGCTGTTGACGAAACCCGGCAGCATGGCGTGGTCCGGATACTTCTTCAGCTCGGCGGCGGGTGCGAGCTGGCGCATCTCTTCCAGCGTGCCGGCGGCGACGATCACGCCGTCGCGCGAGAGAACCGCGCCCTGGTCGATGACGACCGGGGTGAAGCGGTCCTTGATGCCGGTGACGACCCAGCGGGCCTGGACGATCAGTTCAGCCATGATGCTTCCTTCACACTCAGGGACGGCAGGCGCAGGCGCCGTGCCGTAGCATTGTTGTCTCGCGCACGGGTCAGCCGGTCGCGTTCCACCGCGACGAGGAGCGGGCCGCTGCCGGCGGTGATGGCGGCGCCGTCCGGGTCGAAGCCGAGGGTGGCGCCGTCATGGCGCACCGGACGGCCGGTCACCGTCTCGGTGCCGTAGCGCGCGGCGGCGAGCGCGTAGACCGCATTGGCGCGTGCGCTCGCCTGCAGTTCGGCGGCGTACAGGCCCGCCGGGTCGCCTTGCGCCGGGCCACCGACCAGCACGGCGACGAGGTCGGCGCCCGCAGCGGCCGCCGTGCGCCAGCATTCGGGAAAGCGGCGGTCGTAGCAGATGAGCGCGGCGACGTTAAAGCCGCCCACCGCGATGCAGCCGACGATCGCCGCGCCGGGGGAAAAATGGTGTTCCTCGCCATAGGCTTCACTGCCGGCCGGCGGGAGGTGGATCTTGGTTGCCAGCGTCTCGACCTGTCCGTCCGGACGGGCGAGCAGCGCGGCATTGAGCGGCAATCCGGCGTCGCCGCGCAGCGCCAAGCCGAACAGCACCGCGACGCCATGGGCCATCGCCGCCGCCCGCATGCGGGTAGTGGTCGGCCCGTCGACAGCTTCCGCCAGATGCGCCCAATCGGCGGGCGGCTCGCCGGCAACATAGGGCTGGGCGAAAAGCTCTGGCAGCACGACGAGAGCCGCACCGGCGCCGGCGGCGGCGCGGATGCCCGCCTCGGCCTCCGCCCACAGAGGCACCGGATCGCGGCCGGCTGGACCGATCGGTACGCCGGCGGCAAGAAGTCGACCACTCATGACCGCCTACACCGCTTCCTGCTCGGCGAAGGCGCGGTCGACCTCGTCGGCCAGCAGTTCGGTGAACATGTCGCGATAGGCGTGGTAGCGCGGGTCGCGGCTCTCGCGCGGGCGTGGCAGGTCGATGGGCACGATGGTCTTCACCCGGCCCGGCCGCGAGGTGAACACCACCACCCGGTCGCAGGATGGAGGCGCCGCTGTCGCGCCAGATCTGCAGCAGGAAGTCCTGCATGCGGGCGCGCGTCTGCACGTCCAGCGCGGCAAAGGGCTCGTCCATCATAAGGACCTTGGGGCGCATGGCCAGCGCCCGGGCACAGGCGGCGCGCTGGCGCATGCCGCCAGACAGTTCGTCCGGCTTCTTGTCGAGCATGTCGCCGAGCCCGACGCGCCGGAGCGTCTCGATGGCGATCTCGCGCCGCTTCATCGGCTGCACATGCTGCACCGCGAGGCCGAAGGCGACGTTGTCGGCGATGGTGAGCCAGGGAAACAGCGAGGCTTCCTGGAAGATCAGCCCGCGCTCGGCGGAAGGCTCAGTGACGGTCTCGCCGTCGCAGGCGATGGCGCCGCCCGACACCTCCTCCAGCCCGGCGATCATGTAAAGCAGCGTGGACTTGCCGCAACCTGAGGGGCCGAGCAGCACGATGAACTCGCCCGGCTCGACGTCGAAGCTGAGGTCGTCGAGCGCCTGTACCGGGGCGCGGCCCTCGGGCGTCCAGCGCTTGGAGACGGACTGGATCGAAACGGCGGGCCGGCTCATCGCACGCCTCCCCGGTTAGGGGCGACCCACCAGAGCATCTTGTGCTGTACCTGACGGAGGGCGAAGTCCGAGAGGAAGCCGAGCAGGCCGATGATCGCCATGGTGAAGAAGACGAGCTTGGCGTTGAAGGTCGAGCGCGCCATGGAGGTGATCTGGCCAAGGCCGGTGCCGACGCCGACCGTCTCGGCGATGAGCACCACCATCCAGGCGGCGAACAGGTTCAGCCGCAGCGTCATGAACAGGCTGGGCAGGATGGCGGGAAGGATGACCTTCCAGAAGGTCTGGCGCTGGCTGGCACCCATGATGCGGGCGACATGGATGTAGTTCTTCGGCACGCTTTCGATCTGCGCCCCGGTGGAGAGCACGATGGCGAAGAACACGGTGATGAAGACCAGGAACACCGCCGGCACGTCGCCAATGCCGAAGACGAAGATGGCAACGGGAAGCCAGGCAACGGGCGAGATCGGCGCCAGCAGCAGGATGGTCGGCAGCAGCAGGTTGCGCAGCAATTTGACGTAATGGGTCATCGCGCCGACCGCGACGCCGAGGCTGAAGCCGAGTGCGAGGCCGATCACCACGCGCAGGGTGGTGGAGGCCATGGTGAACAGCAGCGCCCCGACCCCGCCGCCGGTGGAGACCGAGCCGATGCGGTTGGAGCGGTCAAAGAACTGCAGCGTGCTGGGAATGTCGGCGAGGAACAGATGCGGCGGCGGCAGCAGCAGCGGGTTCAGCATGCCGAGCGCATAGAGCCCCTCCCACACGCCGGCGAACAGACCGACCGAGACGACGCTCCAGCCGATGGCGCTGAGGCGGCGGCGCCAGGCGGGCGTCAGCAGGGAACGCGCCGTGTGAGGCGCGGGCGGCGGCGCCGGGCGCGCGGGCTCGGCCTTGCCGAGGCCCGTATGTCCGGCATCTGCGGTCATCGTCATGGCGTCCTTCCAGTAAAGCGGGCGAGGGGACGCCCGGCCGGGTCGATGGCGCGGCCGGGCGGCGAGGCGCGCCCTCAGGCGGACTTCAGCTTGAGGCCGTCATAGAGCGGCTTGTTCTCGGCGATGACGGCCTCCATCAGGCTCCAGTCGAAGGCGCCCTTATCCGGCTGCTTCTTGATGTAGCCGAGTTCCTTCATCGACTGGCCGCGATCGATGATGAACTGGGTCTGGTTGCGCTGGTCGACGACGATGGGCTGCTTGGTCGAGGCGTCGACGGCGGCTTCCATGCTGGTCTTGTAGTATTTGCCGACGGTGTCCTTGAGCGCGGCGGTCTTGTCGGCCTCGGCCTGCGACTGTGCAACGAACAGCGCCTTGATGACGGCCTTGACGGCGGCCGGGTTGCTCTCCAGCAGCGGCGTGCGCACGGCCAGCACGCAGTCCGAATAGCCCTTGCCGTAAACGTCCGTGCCATTGGAGAGGACCTTTGCCCCCTTGCGGCCGAGCACACATTGCGAGGCGTAGGGCTCGATGTGGCAGATGGCGTCGATCGCGCCAACCATGAAGGCCTGGGCAAGCTCGGGCGAGGTGTCGAGATACTTGATCTCGACATCCTTGAAGGAGAGGCCGGCCTTCTTCAGATAGTCGTAGGGCAGCACTTCCAGCGTGTCGGCCTGGAAGGTGCCGAAGGTCTTGCCCTTGAGGTCCGCGGCGGAGTTGATGCCCTCCTTGGCGACGATGATGCAGCCCTCGACGCCGCCGCCGGCGACGATCTTCACCGGCGCGCCGGCGTCATACAGCGTCATGAAGTTCGAGTAGGGGATCATCGACATGTCGACGAGGCCGGCGCCGAACATGGTGGTGATTTCGGTGTTGGAGGGCGTGACCACGAATTCGAGGTCGACACCGTCCGCCTTGGTCAGTTCCCGCTCCTTGGCGAGGAAGATGCCCATGTTGCAGAAGCCGGAGCCGTGCGTTGCCTTGATGGTGGTGCCGGCGGCGCGCGCCGCGTTCGGCGCCAGCAGGCTGGCGAGCGAGGCGGGCAGGGCGATGGTCGCCGCCGCGCCGGCCACGGTCGATTTCAGGAAGTTGCGGCGTGAGAAGTTGCGAAAGAAGGTGCCGTCACGATCACACATGATCCCCTCCGGATCTTGAGAACCGATATGACCCCGTCCCGACGGCCCATTGTCACCAGGCCGTCCGATCGCGCGCGTCCCGGCATGCATGCCGGGACCAGCGCGATCCCGGAAAGGGATCACGATGATGGGCACGCCAACCCGGAAGAGCATTTTCGCCCTGCGCTACACTAACGGTGCGACGAAAACAGCCGTATAATAGGCGATGAATGCTTATTATGAAGCGCAAAAAGCGTTCATTCTTACATTTTAATGATCAAAATATTCGCAAAACTATTTTAATATACTTAAATCGTCGGTTTCTCGATCCGCATGTCCCGGCTGGCGAAGGCTCTCCATGCGCGCTTCCCCGGTGCGGTCGAGCCGACGTCGCGGACGGCTGAGGCGCGGCCTCACGGCGAAAGTAAAAGCCTCCTCCGGACGGGGCGCAACTATTTTTTGTATGTTGAATACAATTTGCTCTAAATGGCTACGAATAGGGCAGAATGTGATTATGATTACAGCGTCGAGGGGCTGGCGCCGGGCGGCGCGCGTGTTAGGATTCCACTGTGGCGGAACAGATCGACATTCCCAGGAAGCGGGGGCGGCCGCGCAAGGTCCGCCCGGCCGAGGGCGCCGGCGGCGAGCGCCTCGCGCGCATGGGCCTGCATGAACGCGCGGCGCGCCAGCTGCGCCAGATGATCGTTGTCGGCAAGATTCCGCCGGGTGCGCCCATAGTAGAGGCTGAGCTGTGCGCGCTTTTGGGTATTTCCCGCACGCCGCTGCGCGAGGCGGTGAAAATGCTGGCGGCGCAGGGGCTGATCGAATTGCGGCCCAACCGCAGCGCGCGTGTCGCGCCGATGGATGCGGACCATATTGGCGACCTGTTCGAAGGGCTGAGCACCGTCGAGCGCATGGCCGCCGAATTCGCGGCCAACCGGATCACCCCTGCCGAGCTCGACGCGCTGCACAGGATGCAGGCGACGATGGAACGCCATTACGCCGAGCGCGACCTTTCCGCTTATTTCGAGGTCAATCAGGCAATTCATGGCGCCATTCTCGCCGGTGCGCACAATGCGACGCTGGTCGAGATGCATCGCTGGCTGCTGGCGCGTGCAGAGCGGGCGCGCTTCTTCGCGTTGGGCGCGCGCGGGCGCTGGGTCGAATCGATCCAGGAGCACCGCGACATCCTCAAGGCGCTGGAAGCGCGCGACGGCGAGCGCGCCGGGCGCCTGCTCGCCGCCCATGTGCAGCACACCGGCACCGGCGTGCTGGCGATGCTGGCCACCGGCGGGGTCGATGACGCGGCCTGAGTTCCTCACCGCTTCACCGACGAGGCCCAGTCGGCCATGCCGGGGAAGTGGATCAGCAGCGCCATCATCAGCACCATGGCCGCGACGAACGGGATGGTGCCGGCGAACACCGTGCCGATATTGCCCTCGCGCCGCACGGTCTGGATGACGTAGAGTGTCATGCCGACCGGCGGGCTGAGCAGCGACATCTCGCACATCAGCACGATGAACACGCCGAACCAGACCGGATCGATGCCGGCCGCGACGATGACCGGGAACAGCACGGGCACCGTGCCGACCATCATCGGCAGCGTCTCGAAGAAGATGCCGAGCAGCACGTAGAAGATCGCCAGAGCCCATTTCAGCAGCAGCGGGCCGGTGCCGAGGCCGGCGACCCAGGTGCTGAGCGTCTGGGTAATCTGCAGCATGCCGAGCGCGTAGTTGAGATAGAACGCCACCGCCAGGATCAGCATGGTGATGGCGGTGAGGCTGGCCGTTGCCACGAAGGAATCGTGCAGCATCTTCAGCGAGATGCGCCTCTCGATGCCGGCGATGATCAATGTGGCCACCACCGCCAGCGCGGCCGATTCCGTCACCGTCGCCCAGCCGGTATAGACCGAGCCCATGATGATGGTGAAGACGACGAGCGGGCCGGTGAGATCGACCAGCCGGCGAAAGCGCTCGCCATAGCCGACGGAGGGCTCCTTGCCCGCCAGGTCCGGCCGCCACACGCACAGCCCGGCGATGACCGCCATGAACAGGCCCGTCAGGATGATGCTCGGCAGCAGCGCCGCGGCATAGAGCTGGGCGACCGAGGTGTTGGTCAGCGAAGCATAGACGATGAAAGCGATGCCGGGCGGGATGAGATTGCCGAGCGAGGCGCCCGCGGCGATGGAGCCGAGTACGAGGCGCTCGTCATAATGCCGCTTCTTGAACGACGGCAAAGCGACGGTGGTGATGGTGGCGGCGGTGGAGACCGAGGAGCCCGACACCGCCGAGAAGATCGCCGACGCGCCGATATTGGTGTGCAGCAGCCCGCCCGGCAGCCGGCTCAGCCAGGGGGCCAGCGCCGCGTACATCTTGTCGGTCATGCCGCTACGCACGAGAATCTCGCCGAGCAGGATGTATATCGGGATGGCGAGGAGGATGTAGTCCTCCATCGCGCTCCACAGCTGGCTGCCATAGACCTTGAGATGCACGCCGTCGAAATAGACCACGACGGCGGTGACGGCGGTGAGGAACAGCGCGGTCGCGACATGCAGGCCCAGGAACAGCAGGGCCACCATGACGCAGAAGCCGGCGACGACGATGCCGATGCTGATCATGACAGGGCCTTTCCGTCGAGAAGTGTGCCGTCGTGCAGCGTGCCCTGCGTCTCGATCTCGATCTGCTCCTCCAGCGAGGGGGGGCCGTAGAAGCGGTCGAGCCGGCGGCGGTCGCGGAAGAACAGCATCAGCGCATGGGTCGCCAGCGCCAGGGCGACGCCGGCGAACACGACGAGACCGAACAGCCAGAGCGATTGCGGAATCCACAAAGGCGTCTGCAGCGGTGTGGAGGCGCGCGCTTGCCAGCGCAACGTGTCGCGCAGCACGCTCCAGGCTTCCCAGGCGGAGAACACGGCGAGCCCGGCCAAAGTGAGCGCGGCGAAGAGGTTCAGCACGTTACGCAGCACGCGGGGGAAGCGCGGGAACAGGAAGTCCACCCGCGAATGCGCCCGCTGCAGCAGCGCGATGGAGAAGCCCCAGGTGCTGCCGATGGCGAGCATGTAGCCGCCGATCTCGTTCACGCCCTGCAGCGAGATGTCGAACAGGCGGCGGCCGATCACCTCATAGGTGGTGGCGAAGCAGAGCGCGAGCAGCGCCCAGCCGGTGGCCAGCTGCATGGCGCGGATCGGTCGTTCCAGCATCCGGACCACGGGGTTCTCGGACGACGGCGTGTCGGCGCTTTTCGTCATGCGGATGGCTCCGGCTTCGGGGCGAGGGGTGGCCGGTCTCGTGGTCCGGCCGTCATCGGCGGATCAGGGCGTGGCGATCTTCACGCCGAGCGCCTTGCCGACACTGTCGTTCCATGCGGCGGCGCAGCCGGGGTAGGTCGTCTCGCAGCGCTTGGCCCAGTCGGGAAGGATCTTCTCCTGAGCGATGGCCTTGACCCGAGCCTTGTCCGCATCGGACACCGTCACGAGTTTCATGTCGTATTTCGTATAGATGCCGCCGGCGCAGTCGCCGCCGGTCGAGCAGGCGAGCGCCTGGCCGTTGGTCTTGTTGGCCAGTGCCCACAGATTGTCTTCCATCGCCTTGAAATCGGCCTCCAGCGCCGCCCGCTTGTCCGCCGGCAGGCCGTTCCACCAGTCGAGATTGACGATGTGCGCCTGCACCGAGCCCGAAACGGAGAGCGGCATCAGGAACTTGGTCACTTCCGGCCATTTGCCGGTATTGGCCGAGGTCGGCGAGGTGACGCCGCAGCTGGCGACGCCGCGCTCCAGCGCCGGATAGACTTCCGGGAAGCTGAGCGTCACCGGGGTCGCGCCGAGATCGGTCAGCAGGGTAGACATCGAGGCGGTGAAGGAACGCACCTTCTTGCCCTTCATGTCGGTGAGGGATTCGATCGGCTGGTTGCAGAAGAACACCTGCGGTCCGAACGGCCAGATCGCCACCGCCTTGACGCCGAAGCGCTCGGCGAGCCGCTTGTTGAAGGGCTCGCGATAGGCGTCGACGGCGGTCTTCAGCTCACCCATGTCGGTGGAGACGCCGACGAGATCAATGCCCTCGAGAAAGGCGTCGTCCTTGGCAGCGCTGCCGACCTGGGTGGAGACGACCTGGAAGGTGCCGGAGCTGGCGAGGCGCAGCGCTTCCGCGAGATTGAGCCCGAGCACCTGGAACTCGTTGCGCGTCACCTTCACGCCGTCGGCGGTGATCTTCTGGATCGCCTCCATTTCCACGGGGTACTGCGCCTGCTGCTGCTGGCTCTGGGTCAGCCAGCTGGCGGTCTGGGCGCTCGCGGGGAGGGCTGCGCCGAGGAGGCCCGCCGTGGCGAGCAGGGTGGGCAGGATGCGGGTGAGCATGGTTCGGTATCCTGTGTCCTGATGTGAAACGGCTGGGGCGGCACTTAGCGGGGGTTATGCAGAAGCAAGCCGAGGGCCGCGCCGATGCCTCTGGGCGGGGCATCGCTGGCGAGACGTTGCGGCGGGGTGGGGGCTCGCGGCTTGAGGCGCGCCAGCGCCTCGGCCTGCGCCAATGCCGGGGCGACGCCGTCGAGCAACGGCAGCGGGGCTCTCGTGGCGAGCCGATGGGCGACGCCGGCGACCGCCGCGCCGCAGATGACGGCAACATCGATGCCGCCGCGCGCGGCGAGCCGCTCTACCGCTTCGAGAATGGCGCGATCCATCAAAGCGCGATCGAGATATTGGCTGCGCGAGGCCACCTCTACCGCCTCGATAGCCCCGAGGCGCGCGCGCAGGCCGATGCGGTCGACGAGATCCTCGTAGAGCGGCAGGCTCGACGTTCCCAGCACCACAAGGCCATAGCGCCGGCCAATCAGGCAGGCGGTGTGCAACGCGGCCTCGGTGATGCCGACCACCGGGAGCGGAAGCAGCGTGCGCGCCGCGAACACGCCGCTGTCGAAGGAGATGGCGGCGATCGCCGCGTCGAAGCCGGCGTGATGGGCGGCCAGCAATTCCAGCATAGCGTGGGCAGCGACGACCTCTTCGCTCGCGGTCGAGACGATGCTGGCACCGAATTCCGAGGTCACCGCTTCGAGCTCGACGCCGGGGCCAGCGGTGCGCCGCGCCTCGGCGAGGACGACATCGGTCACGGCCTGCGTGGTGTTTGGATTGACGAGGAGGATGCGGGTCATGAGGCCGTGACCATTTCCTGCTGCAGGGCGGCTTGCGCGATGGCGCCGGGGGTGGCGAGCCACACGCCCTCGCGCCGGGCGGCGATGTGCTCAAAGGCCCGGCGCAGCGCGCGAAGGCGGAAGGGCTGGCCGGAGATGAAGGAGTGCAGCACAACGCTCATGACCAGCGGCCGGCTTGTGCTGGCCTCCAGCAGCTCGTCGAATTCGTCGATGATCATGTCGGCGAAGTCGCGCGCGCTCTGCTGCCGGCCGATGATGGTGGAGCTGTCGTTCAGTTCCAGCGCATAGGGCATGGCCACGAGGTCGCCGCTGCGCGTGTTCAGCCGGACCGGCCGGTCGTCGAGGCGCAGATCGGCGAGGTAGGAGAAGCCGTGTTCGGCCAGCAGGTCGAGCGTGCGCGGGCTGTGCGCCAGCCACGGGCTCGACCAGCCCTGGGGCGGGGCGCCTTCCTTGGCCGCGATGCGCGCACGGACGGCGGCAATATAGGCCGCCTCATCCGCGGGCGTCATATCGGCGAGGCAATCGGAATTCGACCGGCCATGAGCAACGAATTCCGCGCCGGCCACGCGCGCCGCCGCGATGACCGCCGGGGCGGTATCGTAGACGGCGGTGTTGAGCAGCACCGCCGGGCGGATGCCGTGGGCGGCGAGCAGGTCGAACAGCGCGAAGGCGCCGACGCGGTTGCCATAGTCGCGCCAGGAGGCGTTGACGAGGTCGGGCTGCGGCGTGCCGGGCAATATGTCCTCGGTGCGGCCTGTGCCGAAGGCATAGTCCTCGATGCCGACCGCGACATAGAGCGCGAGGCGAGCGCCGTTCGGCCAGGTCCGGTCCGGTGCGTCGGGCAGGGGGGCGAGGTCGTAGCGGCCATGGCGGGCGAGCCCCGTGTGATCGTTCATGTGGACACCCAGCGGTTCATGCCGACATCGCGCGCGGCGGCCTTGGCCACCATCGCCTCGTAATAGGGGCGCAGGCGCCCGGCCTCGCTCGCCGCCTGTTCCAGCGCGGAGCGGCGGCGGGCGAAGAGTTCCTTCGCTTCCGCGATCAGCGCCGCCTCGTCGATGCGGGTGCAGCGGCCGGCCTCGAAGACGAATTCGCCGGCCACCATGGTGGCGAGGACCGAGCGGCCATCCTCGCAATAGACCAGCTGGCGCGCGGCATCGTTTAGCGGGGTGAAGGGGAGAGTTTCGAGGTCAATGAGCGTGAGATCGGCGAGGCGGCCGGGCTCGACCGCGCCGAGATCGCCCGCGAGCCCCATGGCACGGGCGCCGCCGGCGAACAGGCAGTCCAGCACTTCCCACGCCTTCGGCCACTGGTCCGGGTCGGGCGAGGTGATGTTGTGGATCAGCCCCGCCATCTTGGCGACCGCCCACAGGTTCACCGCGTCGTCGGCGATAGCCTCGTCGGTGCCGAGGCAGATCGGGATGCCGCGATCGCGCATGGCGCGGAACGGCATGACGCCGCTGCCGAGCCTGAGATTGCTGATCGGGTTGTGGGCGATGGTGCTGCCGGCCGCCGCAATGAGGTCGAGATCGGCGCCATCCACCCAGATGGCGTGGATGATGTTCAGCCGCGTCGAGAGCAGCCCCTCGTCGGCGGCGTAGCGGATGAGCGAGCGCCCGCCAAGGCGCTCCTCGCCCAGCACGCGCTGCAGCTTGGTCTCCAGCATGTGCGCGAAATAGGGGATGTCCAGCGCGCGGCTGATGTCGTCCAGCGCGCGCATGTAGCGCGGCGAGACGCGCTGCGGCGCCGAGCAGGAGACGGCGGCACGCAGCCGTCCGGCCTGCGTGCCGTGCCAACGGCCGATGAGATGCTGGTAGGCTTCCAAGAGGAAGCCGGTGTCGCGGGTGGTCTCCAGCTTCAGGCGAAGATCGTCAGGCACCAGCGCGCGCAGGAAGGGCAGCTTGTCGAGTTCGGCGACTTCCGGCTCGTCCAGCGCCAGGTTCACCCGCATGCCGCTGTCAGCATAGGCCTGCATTACCGCGTCTATGATGTCGGGGGTCGGGTCGGGCAGGAAGAACGCGTCGTCCTGCACGGCGGTGACGCCGCCGCGCAGCATCTCGGTGCAGGCCAGCAGCGTGCGGATATAGGCTTCGCGCGGGCTGGGGCGCAGCGTCTCCAGCGCCGGGCTCTCATAGAGCATGAAGAGTTCCAGCGGCAGGCTGTCTAGCCGGCCCTTCATGTGGTTCACCGGCGAATGGAAATGCGCGTTGATCAGCCCCGGCAGCAGCAACTTGCCGCGTCCCTCGATAAGGCGCGCGCCCTCCGCGTCCAACGCAGCGCCCACCGCCGCGATGCGGGCGCCCTCGACACGGACGTCGCACGCGGCCGAGAGCCCGTCCGGCGCCGCGCGGTCGAGGAGGCGCACCTGCCTGAACAGCACGCTCACCACACCCTCCTGTGACGAGGGTGGGTCGGGGCATGGGACGTCGGGCGCCGGGCATGAGCCGGCGCTGCCGTCCCGCGTGGCGGGGCGTGCTGCAAGGCGACCTCTGGAACTGGCGGTGCGACGGCGTTGCATCGCGATGTAGATAATCGTATCCAAGATTGTCGACAAAACAACCGCTTATGGTGCACATAAATTTCGCGGTTTGTGACGCATAAATGAGCATTGTGCTCGACAGCTGCGCGGGGCGTGGCTACTGATCGGGTGTCGGACGAGGTGAGGCACATGGCTAAGACGGCCCCGGACATGGATGACACAGGCGAGGCGGAGGCCGCGTGGACGTCGTCGGCATCGGATGACGCGATCTACGACAAGGTGCACGCCGCCATCGCCGCGCAGGACCTGCCGCCGGGCACGCGGCTGCGCGAGGAGGAGCTGCGGGAGATTTTCGGCGTCAGCCGCGCCCGCATCCGCAAGGTATTGACCCGTCTTGCCTATGCCGGCCTTGTCACCATCGAGCCGAACAAGGGTGCCTCGGTGTTCCGCCCTAGCCCCCGGGACGCGCGCGAGATTTTTGCCGCGCGGCGCGGCATCGAGGAGACCATACTGCGCCTGCTCGCCGGCCGGCTCGTTCCCGCCGACCGGGCGGCGCTGGAGGCGCATGTCGCCGCCGAGGCGGCGGCGGAGGCGCGGCGCGACTGGGCGGAGATGGTGCGGCTCTCTGGCGAGTTTCACCTGCGGCTAGCCGAAATATCGGGCAATGCCATCCTGCTGCGGTTCCTGCGCGAACTCATCACCCGGGAGGCGCTGGTGATCCTGGTCTATGAGAAGCCCGGTCAGCCGAGCTGCTCGCATCACGAGCACCAGATGATCCTCGATGCGATTGCCGGCGGCGATGCTGTGCGCGCGATCCGGCTGATGGACGAGCATCTCGCCAATGTAGAAGACCGCCTCGACCTCGACCGCGAGACCCGCAAGGCTGTCGACCTCGCGGCGCTGCTCTCGGCGCGGTGAGGTTCAGGCCGCGTCCATCTCATCCAGTTCGGCGACGGCGCGGGTCAGGCGAGCAAGGTTTTCGGCAGTGTAGGCGGCGTAGTCGAAATCAATGGCCGAGTGCAGCTCGGAGACCATGCTCCACAATGACTCGCGCAATAGCGAGGCGACCAGCATAGCCTGCAGCCTGACGCGCAACGCCTCGTCCGGCGGACGGCCGTAATAGAGGGCGAGCATCTCGTCGCGCTGGGCGGCGTCGAGGCCGTTATTGGAGGCGAGGCCGCCAAGGTCAAACAGCGGCGTGTTGAAGCCGCCATAGTCCCAGTCGATCAGCCAGAGCCGGCGGCCATCGTCGATGAAGTTGGCCGGCAGCAGGTCATTATGGCCGAAGACGATTTCGGTGGCCCCGACGAGCGCCTCCACCCGCGCGGCCAGCGCGCCATAGACCGGCAGTTCGTGCTTGCGCGGGTGGTTGCCGTCTTTCAGCGCGTGGATGTAGGAGCGCAGCACATGGAAGGTCCAGAACGCCAGCGCCGGCCCGCGCAACTGGCGCGTTACCTCCACATGCGCGCGGCGCACCAGATCGACCACGCGCGGCAGCTGCGCGCGCACATCCGCTTCGCCGAAGGTCTTGCCCTCGATGAAGTCGATGACGAGGAGGCCGGGCTCGGCATGGCGCAAGGCTGGCGAGATGCCGGCGGCCTCGGCCGCTTTCGCCGCCGCCAGCTCGTTGAAGCGCATGACATTGTGGAGCGGGATGTCGTCGCCGAACCGCACGACATATTTCGCGCCGGCGTCCTCCACCACGAAATTGGTGTTGGTGATACCGCCGCCGAGCGGTTGCGGGTCGACCCTGGAACGCCAGAGGGGCAGAGCGCGGATGCGATCGGCGGGCGAGGGCGGCATGGTCGGCATTCCCGTGGGCGCAGAAGATGCGTGTTACCGGCGGACGAGGCAATGGGCATGCCGAAGCGCCGGCGCAGGGCCGGGCGCCGGCCTCCTTCCGCTCCTCACCCGAAAATCCGCGTGTGCTGGGGATCGTACAGCGCGCCGAGATGCAATTTCGCCGGCACGCGCTCCATGGCGACGTCGAGCTCGTAGTCGCCCGACAGCAGGAAATCGTCGTCGAGCCCGCCCTCGGCACGGCGCACATAGCCATAGCCTATGGGCTTGCCGACCGTGGGGCCGAAGCCGGCGGAGGCCAGCCAGCCCACGCGCTCGCCATTGCGGTAAATGGTCTCGCGGCCGAGCAGGATCACGTTCGGGTCTTCCACCGTGAAGCCGGCGAGGCGCTTGACCAGCGGCAGGCCCGCCTTGGCTTCCAGCACGTCGCGGCCGATGAAGGGCGTGTCGGTGTCGAGCTTCACCGCCCAGCCAAGGCCTGCCTCGAAGGGTGTATGGTCCGGCCCGACATCCGAGCCCGAGGCCCAGAACGCCTTTTCCAGCCGCAGCGCCTCCAGCGCGCGGTAGCCGATATTGGCGATGCCGAACTCCTCGCCCGCCGCCATCAGCGCGTCATAGACGGTGAGGGCGAACTCGGTCGGCATATGCAGCTCATAGCCGAGCTCGCCGGCATAGGTGAGGCGCAGTGCCCGAACCGGCGCGCCGGCGAGGCGGATGTCGCGCAGCTGCGCATAGGGGAAGGCGGCGTTCGACATGTCGTCGCGCGAGAGGTTCTGCACGAGCGCACGGCTGTTCGGACCGATCAGCGTAAGCACCGCATAGGCCGAGGTGATATCGACAAGATGGGCGTCGAGCCCGTCCGGGATATTGCGGCGGATCCAGTCGAAATCATGCGTTGCCGCGCCGGTGCCGGCGATGAGGTAGTAGGAGGTCGGCGACAGGCGGGCGACGGTGATGTCGCATTCGATGCCGCCGCGCCGGTTCAGCATCGGCGCATAGGTGATGGTGCCGGCAGGGCCAGAGACGTCCGCCGCGCTGATCCATGACAGCGCCGCCTCGGCGTCGCGGCCGAGCAGCAGGAATTTGGCGAACGAGCTCTGGTCGAGGATGGCAAGGGAGGCGCGCGCCGCTGCATTTTCGCGGGCGACCGGGTCGGCCCAGTTGGGCCGGCCATAGGTGTAGCGGTCCTTCGCCTCCTCGCCGGCGCCGGCGAACCAGTTCGGCCGCTCCCAGCCGAGTTTCTCGCCGAACACCGCGCCCTGGCTTTTGAGCCGGTCATAGAGCGGAGAGCGGCGCAGCGGGCGGCCGGAGGCGTATTCCTCATGCGGCCAGGCGATGGTGTAGTGCTTGCCATAGGCCTCCAGCGTGCGCGCCCGCACCCAGGCGACGTCCTGATGGTTGCGGCCGAAGCGCAATATGTCGACAGGGGAAAGGTCGTAGGGCGGGCGGCCATTGCCGGCGATCCACTCCGCCAGCGCCTTGCCGGCGCCGCCGCCCGAGGCGATGCCGAAGGCATTGAAGCCGGCGCCGACATAAAAGCCAGTCAGCTCCGGGGCCTGGCCGAGGATGAAGTTGCCGTCCGGCGTGAAGCTCTCCGGGCCGTTTATCAGCTCCTTTATGCCGGCCGTCTCCAGCGCCGGCACACGGCTGAGCGCCAGTTCCATGATCGGCTCGAAGTGATCGAAATTCGACGGCAGCAGCTGGAAGTTGAAGCCGGCGGGGATGCCGTCCTCCGCCCAGGGGATCGGGTTCGGCTCATAGCCGCCCATGACGAGGCCGCCGACCTCCTCCTTGTAATAGGTCAGCCGGTCGGGGTCGCGCAGGGTCGGCAGGTTGGGCAGCACGCCGGGGATGGCCTCGGTTATCATGTACTGGTGCTGTACCGAGACGAGCGGCACGTTGACGCCGGCCATGGCGCCCACCTCGCGGGCCCATTGCCCGGCGCAGTTGACCACGATCTCGCAGGCGATGGGGCCGCGGTCGGTCTCCACGCGGGTCACCCGGCCGTTCTCGACCTTGAGGCCGGTGACCAGCGTGTCCTCGAGGATGGTGATGCCGTTCATCCGCGCGCCCTTGGCGAGCGAGGAAGTTATGTCGGAGGGGTTGGCCTGCCCGTCCGTGGGCAGGAAGGCGGCGCCGACGACGTCGGCAACGTCCATCAGCGGCCACAGTTCCTGCGCTTCCCGAGGGGTGAGCAGGTGCATTTCCAGCCCGAAGGAGCGTGCCGTGGTGGCCTGCCGCTTCACTTCGGTCCAGCGCTCGGCATTGCAGGCGAGACGCAGGCCGCCATTCATCTTCCATCCCGTCGCCAGCCCGGTCTCGGCCTCCAGCGTGCGGTAGAGCTTGACCGATTCCCCCAGCAGCTGGGTGATGCCGGCATTGGAGCGCAACTGCCCGACCAGACCGGCGGCGTGGAAGGTCGAGCCGGAGGTGAGCTTGTGCTTTTCGATCAGCACCGTGTCCTTGAAGCCCAGCTTGCCCAGGTGATAGGCGGTCGAGGTGCCGATGATGCCGCCGCCGATGATGACGATCTGGGCCTGGGTGGGAAAGGCGGACATCGCGTCGGCTCCTGAGGGGCGAGGGCATGGAACATGCCGCCGAGGTCATCGCGGGCGCGGCGCAATGTCAACAATATTCCAACGATAGCCACATGGATTGTGGCTATATGTGTCCCTCCTAGGGGTAGAGCAACCTCACCCCGGCCTCGCGGCATTGCGCGGCGAAAGCGTCCGGCGGCGGGCCGTCGCTCACCACCGCATCGACCGCGGCCAGCGGGCAGACGGTGACGGAGGCCTCGCGGCCGAATTTCGAGCGGTCGGCGATGACCCAGCTTTCTTCGGCCTGTGCCATGGCGGCGCGGGAGAATTCCGCCTCGAACAGATGGAAATCCGCCAGCTCGCCGGCGCGGGTGATGGCGCCGACCGAGAGCAGGGCGTAGCGCACCTTGAACTGGCTGATGAAGGTCATGGCGGAGGCGCCGAAGGCGGCAGCGTCCTCCCCGCCCAGTTCGCCGCCGGCCATGAACACGCGGTTGCCATTGCGCGAGGCCAGCCGGTAGGCGATGTGCGCGGAATGGGTGACGATGGTCAGCCGCGAGCGGCTGGCCAGCGCATCCGCCACATAGGCCGAGGTGGTGCCGTTATCGAGGAACAGGCTGTCGCCATCCTCGACGCGCTCGCGCACCAGCGTGGCGATCTTCCATTTGGCGTCCTTGTTCACCTGCATGCGGCGCTGAAACGGAGGCTCCTCGGCCTGCTCGGGCACCATGATGCCCCCATGGAAGCGCAGCAGGGTGCCTTCCTCGATAAGCGGCAGGATGTTGCGCCGGATGGTTTCAGTGGAGACGTCGAGCCGGGCGGCGAGTTCGGTGATCGAGCAACTGCCGCTGGCGCGCACGGCCTGCAGAATGTCGCTGCGCCGCTTGATGGACATTCGGGCCTCCTGCCGCTGCACCGGCTATTTGCGAGGAATTCCACATATTCCCACATCAATAGCAGCAAATACCGCCAATGCGAGACTGTTCGTGGGGCGCCGGGCGCAAAAGGGCGCGCCGCAGCGCAGGCAGGAGTGGTCTGCGCTTCTTCATGCGAAGAAAACGTGTTTCTCTGAGAGAAATTTAATTGACAGTGCGGCGAGTGGGTGCAAGCATTTCAACGTTGAGCGGATAAGGCCGCGACGCGCAAATGCGTCCGCCATCGCTCGATCATCCCTGCGCGCTTCGTCCATCCCGATGCAGACCTCGTAGAGCGAAGGTTTCCTCAGACATGACCGCTGCATTCCCTCGCAATTCCATTCTGAACGAGCGGCACATCGAGCTCGGAACCAAGTTCGAATCTTCGTGGAACGGCATGCCGCTTCCGCAATTCTATGCGACCGACCCGTATGAGGAGGTCGTGACCATCCGCTCCAAGGCGGGGCTGATCGACGTCTCCTCGCTCAATCTGGTGAATGTGAAGGGCAAGGACGCCGTCGCGCTGCTCGACGAGGTGCTGACCTCGGACATCGGCAAGATGAAGCCGGGCCAGTCCGCCATCAGCAATATCGTCGACGATGAGGGTCGGCTGATCGACGATGTGCTGGTCTATTGCAACGCAGCCGACGATTTCCGCCTGTCGCACGGCTCCGGCAAGCTGGAGGAGGTGCTGGCCGCGTTCAGCGCCGGCAAGGACGTCGCGGTGCAGAACGACGGCGACACCCATGTGCTGTCGCTGCAAGGGCCGCTGGCGCTGGACATTCTCAAGCCGCACGCTTCCATCGACCTGACGATGCTGAAATATTTCGAGCACGCGCCGGCGACCCTGTTCGGCCGGCCGGTGACGCTGGCGCGCGGCGGCTATTCCGCCGAGCGTGGCTATGAGGTGTTCAGCGCGGCCGCCGACACGGTGTTCATCTGGGATTCCATCCTGGAGGCTGGCAAGCCGTTCGGCGCCATGCCGGTGTCGTGGCAGAGCCTTGATATTGTCCGCGTCGAGGGCGCGCTGCTGTTCTTCCCCTATGACATGCCCAAGGGCGACGAGACGCCGTGGGAAGTCGGTGCCGACTGGACGGTGGACCTCGACAAGCCGTACTTCCGCGGAAAGGAGGCGCTGCTGCGCCGCAAGAGCGAGGTGCGCGTCGTGCAGCGTGGCATGGAGATCGACCATCACGAACAGATCGAGCCAGGCGCCAAGCTGATTAAGGACGGGAAGGAAGTCGGCTCGCTCAACTCGTCAATCTATAGCCGCCACCTGATGCGTTCCATCGCGCTGGTGCATGTGGTGCCGGAGCTCGGTGCGTTCGGCACCGAGTTCGAGGTGGTGGGGCCGCAGGGCACGTTCACCGGCCGGCTGGTGAAGACGCCCTTCTATGACCCGCTGCGCCTGCGCACCCATCCGCTGGAAGAGCGGTGAGGTAAGTCCTACCAGTGCCTCGCCTTCTCCACGTCATGCCCGGGCTCGTCCCGGGCATCACTGTCTTTGGTGCTGGAAGGAAGGCGTGGATCGACGGGAGATTTTGCCGAAGAGTCCTGCGCTGGGCCCCGGCTCTGCGCTCCGGCTTCGCCTGCGCTTTTCCGGGGAACGGCTATTTCTTGGTTTCCCGGACAAGCTGCGCGTAGCGCGGCGCCGATCCGGGATCCAGCGCAAGACTCTTGGGACAAGACTCTTGGGCAACGACCGACTACCCCCGCACGCGGCTCTTGGTCGGGTCGTAATGCGGGAAGCCGGTGATCGTGGCCGTGATGCGCTTGGCATGTCCGTCGAGCTTGCCGATCTCGACGCTCGCCCCGGTCTCGGCCATGCTCACATCGAGCCGGGCCAGCGCGATGATGTGCCCCAGCGTCGGCGAGCGCGTGGCGCTGGTGACGACGCCGATCTGCGCGCGCCCGTTGAAGATCGGGTCGCCGTGATGCACCGGCTCGTTCTCCGCGACGGTGAGGCCGACCAGCTTCTTCGAGGGATGGGCGCGGCGGCGGGCCAGCGCTTCCTTGCCGATGAAGTCGTCGGCCTTGGATTCCGGCACGGTGAAGCCGATGCCGGCCTCGAACGGGTCGGTCTGGTCGCAGAACTCGTAGCCTGAGAAGGCGAGGCCCGCCTCGATGCGCACCATGTCGAGCGCGAGGAGGCCGAGCGGTTCCAGCCCATAGGGTTTGCCCGCAGTGAGGATGGCGTCCCAGATCTCGGTGCCGCGGCTCGGGTGGCACCAGATCTCATATCCGAGCTCGCCGGTGTAACCGGTGCGCGAGACCATGACCGGCACATCGCCGATCTTGCCGATGGTGAAGCGGAACCATTTCAGCTCGTCCGCGCTCGGCTGGTGGGGCGGGGTGACGAGGATGGCGCGCAGGATGTCGCGCGATTTCGGGCCCTGCAGCGCGAGATTGTGCAACTGGTCGGTGGAGGATTTCACGAAGGCGTTCAGCCCGTGCTTTGCCGCCAGTTCGCGCAGCCAGACGCCGCAATAGTCGTCACCGCAGACAAGGCGGAAATTATTGTCGGCGAGGCGGAACACCGTGCCGTCGTCGAGCATGCCGCCGTGCTCGTAGCAGAGCGCGGTGTAGACCACCTGCCCGACGGCGAGCTTGCGGATGTCGCGCGTGACGGCGAACTGGACAAGCTTCTCCGCATCCGGGCCGAGGATCTCGAACTTGCGCAGCGCCGAGAGGTCCATCACCACCGCGCGCTCGCGGCAGGCCCAATATTCCTCGATGGGCCCGCCGGCATTGAAGCAGTCCGGCAGCCAGAAGCCGCGATAGTCGGTGAATTTGCGCGTCAGCGCGGCGGTGCGCGCGTGGAAGGCGGTCTCGCGCGTCAGCCGCGGGGCGGAGTCGGGCGTCATGCGGTGGGCGATCCCTCTGGAGAAATTATGGGTGCCGTCATAGACGCGCACATGAATATCGGTGGGGTGCCAGGCATTGGAGGCGTCCACATCGTCGGCGCAGGAGGAGGAGGCGCAGACGAGATCGGTGAGCGCGCGCAGCAGCACATAGTCGCCCGGCCGCGACCAGGGCTCGTCCATGCCGATGCGGTCGCCCGGGGCGACGAAGGTGTTGTAGAAGAAGTTGACCGCCGGCCAGCCCATCTTCGGCTCGATGCCGTAGGGCGCCAGTGCAAGGTTGAAATTGTCCGTGCAGTTGTCGTGGCCGGGATAGCCCATGTCGTCGTAATATTTGGCGTTGCACGCCAGCATGAAGGTGTCGTGCCGGCCGACCGTGTCGCGGATGACCTCGACCAGCGCGGTCTGGTCCTCGTCATAATATTTCGAGTGCAGGCCGGGGCCGGGGCTGGCCGAGCCCATCAGCGTGCGGGTGGTGGTGGGGTCGAGACCCTTCTCGCGGCCCGCGGCCAGCTTGGCGGCGTCGAAGGCCAGAAAGTCGGAGCATTGCTGGCCGTCGACATCGATGATCTGGATGTAGTCGCCCGCTTTCACCCTGTAGGCACTGGCCGAGGCCGCGCGGATGCGCAGGTCGAGCTTGGGCTCGGCGAGCGGCGGCGGCACGGTGCCGGCGGAGGGGGCTGCCGGCTCGATCTCGACGATCAGGTCGGTGGGCGCGTCCTGCGCGCCGGGATCCATCGGGCCGCCGGGGGCCATCAGCACGCAAGCGATGTGGTCCGGCGCGGTGAAGGTCGCGTCGGTGCCGGGCGGTTGGCTTGCGCCGAACAGCTCCGTGCCTTCCATGGCGCCGCCGAGGAGGGCGCGGGCGTCCTCCGGCAGCGCGTCGAGGGGCAGCGGTGTGCCGCCGAGAAGGTCGACGAGGCTGCCGGAAAGCCCCGAGACGAACAGCGCGCCACGCTGGCCGCCTTCCGGGTCCACGATGTGCACGCGGTCGCCCGGCTTCAGCTCGAAGCGGACGAAGCCACCGCCGGGCGCCACATGGCGCAGCCGCGCCGGGTTGAGCCGGCGCACGCCCGACGTCGTGCCGAGCTGGATGTTCATGGCGTCTCTCCCGATGGCGGATGGCGGCCTATTCGGCCGCCACAGCCGCTGGATTGATGAAGGCCTCGAACGAATCGTCCAGCGCTTCCAGCCACTTGGTGTGGTGGGCGGGCGCCTTGTTGCCGGTCATGATCGAGACATAGGAATTGTCGCGATAGCCCATGATGTCACGCTCCTTGTCGTGTTCCCACACCTTGAACAGGGCGGCGACGGCGTCGAGGTCGAACATCGGGTAGTCCGTGGCCGGGATCAGTTCCTTCATGTAGTCGGTCTGGAAATCGATGGCGTCGAACGCCGTCTCGATCTTGCCTTCGGCCTCCAACCATTTGGCGATGTCGGCGGCGATGGCCTCGTCGGACGGCAGCTTGATGCGCCCGAGGATGATGTCGCGCACGTACCAAGCCTGCGCGTCGAACATGTTGAACGTGTAATACTGGTCCTGCATGCCGAGATAGAAGAGCTTGTGGTTGTTCTCCCACATCACGCCCTTGTAGAGGTCGGGCGGATTCATGCGGTTGGCGCTCTTCAGGCGCATATGGTCAGGCAGGAACGGGTAGTGATGGAGGTAGCCGGTGCACAGGATCACGGCGTCCACTTCCGTCGACGTGCCGTCGATGAAATGGGCGACACGCCCGTCGAGCTTCTCCAGCAGGGGCTTCTCGGTGAAGCAGCTCGGCCATCTGAAGTTTGAGCGGCGGGTGCGGTAGCTGAAGGTGATCGACTTGGCGCCGTATTTGTAGCACTGGCTGGCGATGTCCTCGGCCGAATAGGACGATCCGACCACCAGCAGGTCCTTGCCGACGAACTCATCGGCGGCGCGGAAGTCATGGGCGTGCATCACGCGGCCGGGGAACATCTCGATGCCGGGGAAATAGGGAACGTTCGGCGTCGAGAAGTGGCCGGAGGCGACGACCACATAGTCGAACACTTCGGAATAGAGCTCGTCCTTGGCGAGGTCTTTCACCGAAACGGTAAACTGCTCGCTCTCCTCGGAATACTCGATCCACTTCACGGCCGTGTTGAACCGCACGCTCGGCTTGAGACCGGCTTTCTCGACCCGGCCCATGATGTAGTCGTGCAGCACCGCGCGGGGAGGATAGGAGGGGATCGGCCGGCCGAAATGCTCCTCGAAGGTGTAGTCGGAGAATTCCAGGCACTCCTTCGGGCCGTTCGACCAGAGGTAGCGGTACATGGAGCCGTGCACCGGCTCGCCAAACTGGTCCAGGCCGGTGCGCCACGTATAGTTCCAGATGCCGCCCCAGTCCGACTGCTTCTCGAAGCAGACGAATTCGGGAATTTCGGCACCCTTTTTCTGTGCGGACTGGAAGGCCCGAAGCATAGCCATGCCCGACGGGCCGGCACCAATGATGGCAACGCGGATGCTCATTTGCGTGTTCCCATGGTCCTGTTGGAAGGTTGCGGGATCTGCGCCACCATGAGGGAGGCGTGTCCGTCCGGCTTTTGTTCAGAGCCTCGCTTATATTTCTTGTTTGTCAAGATAGTTTCCTGGAGAGAATTTGACCCCTCGCCGCTGCCAATTTCGGCAGCCCGCCTAAACAATGGGCGATGATCCGTCTTGACGCCAAAAGTTTCCTGCTGGACACTTCATTTTATCGCGGAGAAACATTTCAGCGCAGTCAGGCCCGTCTCTCCACGAGCAGTCTTCATGCCAAGAGGCCCGCGAGAACGGGCTTCCAGAGACCGCCATCATGCTGATTTCGGATATAAAGAGCCGGCCTGTCTATGAACGCCTGAGCCTCGACGGCAGCGGGCGTCGGCATCTCGTGCTCAGCGACGCGCCGCGTCTGCTCGCCGAGGTGATCGACGGCACGGAGGACGCCGCCGCGCCGCTCGGCTACTGGGTCGTGGCGGGCACCAGCGCGGTCGATGGCCAACCGCATCTGGAGACCGTCGCCGGCAATGCGGCGCCGCGCGACGAGCGCGCCTTCCGGGCGGTGCCGCACATGCTGGACCGCCTTTCGCATCGGCTGGCGCAGGAGACGGTCGGCTTTCGGCTTTATGCTGTCGGGGAGGAGGGCTTCATCTGGGACGTCGCCCGGCTGGCGCGCGAGGCGGGGCTGGAGGGTGCGGAGTGCCGGACCGCCCATGCCGGCTCGCTGCGCCGCAAGGTGTTCTGTGTCCATTGCAAGACCATCACCGCGGACGTCACCACCAGCCTTGCCGTGTGTGAGGGCTGCGGCGCGCATCTGGTGGTGCGCGATCATTTTTCGCGCTTCCATTCCGCCTTCATGGGCGTGCAGGCGGATGCCGAAGCACCGGGCGAACTGCCTCCGGTCGAGGAGGTGTTCCCATGAGCCGTCGCGTCCACACCGTTACGCTGCGTGTCATCGCCGCCGTGCCACTGTCACCGACGCTGAAGGCGTTCACCTTCGCGCCGGCCGATGGTGGGCTGGCGGCGCCCTCCGGGCCGGGCGCGCATCTGCGGCTGTTCCTCAGGGATGGCGAGCGTGTGCACCGCAACGCCTATTCTCTGATCTCCAATCCACCGGATCGCAGCCATCTCTCCATCATCGTGCGCCGCGTCGCCGCCTCGAAAGGCGGCTCGGCCTTCCTGCATGAACGCGTGGGCGAGGGCGATGTGATCGAGGCCGGTCTGCCGGCCAATCTGTTCCCCGTGGTGCGCACCGCGCGCCGGCACCTGATGGTGTCGGGAGGCATCGGACTGACGCCGTTTCTCGCCTACATCGCCGCCTTCGAGGCGGCGGGCACGCCGTGGGAACTGCACCATTTCTGCCGGCCGGACGAGCGCGGCGTGTTCCAGCAACTGCTGGCCCGCTATCCCGCCTCCAGGGTGCACATCCATTGCGATGTGGATCTCGGCGGGCTGGAAGCCGCGCTGCAGCGCCAGCCGCTCGGCACGCATTTCTACACCTGCGGCCCGGCACTGCTGATGGAGGCCGCGATCGATCTGGCGGCGAGCCTCGGCTGGCCGAGGTTCCGGCTGCATTCGGAATCGTTCGGCGGTGCGGCCGAGGGGGGCGAGCCCTTCATCGCCGTGCTTCGCCGCTCGGGGCTTGAGATCGCGGTGGGAGCGGAGACCAGCCTGCTCGACGCCATCGAGGCCGCCGGCGTTGAGGCGCCGTGCCTGTGCCGGGGCGGTGCCTGCGGGCAGTGCGTGACCGAGGTGGCGGAGGGTGAGCCCGAGCATCGCGATCATTTCCTCGACGCGGAGGAGCGCGCTTCCAACCGCCTCATCATGACCTGCGTGTCGCGGGCCCGCACCGCGCGCCTCGTGCTCGAACTCTGACCGGACAGGGGACCGCCGTGACCATCCAGTTCAAGCCGGAAGAGACGTTCCGCGAGGACTTCACCTACGCCAATTCCGACGCCGCGGTGCTGCGCTTTCCGTTCCCCTTCCCCGAAGACGCCTACATGTACTCGGTGAACATCGAGCCGCATGTGCCGGGAGGGCCGACACCGGCCTTCGACAATCCGTTCGATGTCGACGAGCACTATGTCGCCGAGTGCCGGGAGCGCGCCCGGGTGCTGGAGCAGGATCCCAGCCGCTGCAAGGTGCTGCCGCACATGATGGCGGCGCAGTGGGATACGCTGGAACTCCTCATGGAGAGCCTGGCCACGTCCTATCCCGAGCATTTCAGCCTGACCCGGGAGGGCACGAACTGGACCTGGGTGAACCGTCCGCTCGGCATTAGCGACAGCTTCGTCTTCGGCGACGCTTCCACGCTGCCGCTGCCGCCTTTCGAGTACATCACCCGGCAGGCGCAGGGCGATTTCACCCTGCAGGACCAGCGCGACGACAACCTGTTCATTGATGGCGGCATGGTGACGACGCAGGCCGACTGGTCGCTCGACTTCGATGTCGGCATGAGCTTTCACCAGTGGCACGGCCCGGTGCCGCTCGCCCACCAGAAGGGCGTGTTCGACCGCGCGCTGAAATTCCTGCTGCGCCTGCAATATGGCCAGCCGGTGCGGCGGCTGAACTGGACCATGACGATCAATCCGCGGCTCGACACCAGCCCGGAGAACTATCCGCAATGGGGACCGGACCGGCTGACGATCACGCCGGAAAATGTCGGCTCCAAGCTGCATCTGCGGGTCGAATTGCAGTCGCTGTTCCGCCTGCCGCGCTCCAACGCCATTCTTTTCGGCATTCGCTGCTATCTCTGCAGCATCCAGGACCTCGCCCGCGTCGAGATCTGGGGCAAGCGCCTGCACCGCGTTCTGCGCGACCTGCATCCGGAGATCGCCGACTACAAGGGCACCACGCGCTACCGTGACATGGCGGTGGCGTATCTCTCCCGCTTCGACGACGGGGCCGAACTGCCGGTCGGGACGGCACCGCGCCAGTCCAGCCTGCCGTCCGTCGCCCTGCCTCTCGTGCGCTGAGGCCGGCATGCGGATGCCGTTGCGTACGCTTGACCGGCCCCCGGAACTGGCCGGGGTTGTCGAGCCCGAACCGAATGCGGCGGTACCGGCCGCGCTGAAGAACGGGCACACCGCGTCGGCGGATCCGCGCGCCGGTGAGGATTCCGCGCCTTCCGGTGCGAGCGCGCCGCGTGCCTCTGCCGTCACGGTCGAACAGGCGATCGGCGCGCAGATCCGCGAGCAGCGCAAGAAGCTGGACATTACCAGCGCCGAGCTGGCGGCGACGGCGAAGATCTCGCCCGGCATGATCTCGAAGATCGAGAACGGGCAGATCTCGTCTTCGCTCTCCACGCTCACCGCCTTGGCGAGTGCGCTGAACGTGCCGATCGCCGCGCTGTTCGCCGGCTATGACGACCAGCGCGACTGCTCCTTCGTGAAGGCGGGGCAGGGCGATCTGGTCGACCGTCGGGGCACCAAGTCTGGCCACATCTACCAGTTGCTCGGGCATTCGGTGGGCTCGGACATGGTGGTGGAGCCGTTTCTCATCACGCTCACCGAGGAGTCGACCGCCTATTCCGCCTTCCGTCATGCCGGCGTGGAACTGATCTACATGCTCTCCGGCTCCGTCGGCTACCGCCACGCCGACAAGGTCTACGAGTTGCAGCCCGGCGACACGCTGTTCTTCGATGCCTCCGCCCAGCACGGGCCGGAGGAGCTGATTTCCGTGCCCATGACCTACCTGTCGATCATCGTCTATCCGAAGGAATGAGCGTCCGCGAGGCGCGTCTTCCCAGCCGCGACAGGGAGGTTCTCCCGGCGGACTAGTGGCCTGCAATTTGCCTGTGAAGAAAGAGATGTTCCTCGAAGGACACCTCGCTCCCCACGCATGCCCACAGCGAACCATCCAAGGGAAAGATCCGATGCGCGTTCAAAGTCTCATGAAAGCACTTGCGGTATGCGCGGTTGTGGGCGGTATGCCCGCGCTCGCACAGGCCGAAGAATCCAAGGCACCGATCATCATCGCGCTGCATGACTGGACCGGCCAGCACATCACCTCGCACATCGCCGGCGAGCTTCTGAAGGCCAAGGGCTACAAGGTCGACTACGTGACCATCGACTATCTCACCGGCCTCACCGCCATGGAGAATGGCGATGTGACGGTGATGACGGAGCTGTGGGCGACCACGGCCGGCGACGCGATGAAGGCCTCGGACGCCACCGGCAAGACCGAGAACCTCGGCCCCCTCGGCCCCGCAGCGAAGGAAGAGTGGTGGTACCCGCTCTACATGAAGGAGAAGTGCCCCGGCCTGCCGGACTGGAAGGCGCTGCTGAAGTGCGGCGAGGCCTTCTCCGCGCCCGAGACCGCGCCCAAGGGCCGTTATCTCGGCATGGAAGCCACCTGGGGCGGACACGACCCCGAGCGCATCGAGGCGCTGGGCCTGCCCTTCGTCGCGGTCGATGCCGGCACGGAATCGGCGATGTTCGCTGAGCTGAAGTCGGCCTATGAGCGCAAGGCGCCGATCATGCTGTGGGTCTACTCGCCGCACTGGGTGCCCTCGGTGTTCCAGGGCGAGTGGGTGCAGTTCCCGGAATATGAGGCCGCCTGCTACACCGACCCCAAATGGGGCATCAACCCCGACAAGGCCTTCGATTGCGGCAAGCCGCATGGCGAGATCTTCAAGTACACCTCTGCCGACACGAAGACCAAGTGGCCGGGGGCCTATGCGGTGCTGAAGAAGCTCAAGGTCGATGGCCCCGAGCTGAACCTCATGGTCAAGGAAGTGGACGTTGACGGCAAGAACCTCGACGAGGTCGTCGCCGCCTATGTCGCCAAGCACAAGGGCGAATACTGATCCTGCCCCGTGCACGGCCGGCGCCTGCCGCCGGGCGTGTGGTTTTCGGGCGTCGCCGCCTCTTTCCGGCGGCGCCCGCCTCGTCCGACCTCTGACAGCTGAAGGCCCGCCTCATGGCCATGGTTTCGATTGCGCCCGTTCCGGCCACCGCTCCCGCCAAGGCTCCGCCCGCCAGCGATGCGCCGCCGGCCCTTATCTGCCGCAATCTCTGGAAGGTGTATGGCGCCAATGCCGACGCTTTCATGCGCGAAAACCCCCTTCCGACGCCGGCCGAGATACATGCCGCCGGGCTGTTCGCCGCGGTGCGCGATGCCTCGCTGGAAATCCGTCAGGGCGAGATCTTCATCATCATGGGCCTGTCGGGCTCGGGCAAGTCGACGCTGGTGCGCTGCCTTTCGCGCCTCGTCGAGCCCACCGCCGGCTCGGTGTTCTACGAGCACCAGAACCTGCTGCGGATGACGCCGAACGAGCTGATCGAGGTGCGCCGGCACAAGATGGGCATGGTGTTCCAGAATTTCGCCCTGCTGCCGCACCGCACGGTGCTGGGCAATGTCGCCTTCCCGCTGGAAGTGCAGGGCGTGCCGAAGGACGAGCGCGAGGCCCGCGCGCTGAAGGTGATCGAACTGGTCGGCCTTGCCGAGCGCGCCGGCTATTACCCCCGTGAGCTTTCGGGCGGCCAGCAGCAGCGCGTCGGCATCGCCCGCTCCCTCGCCGCCGAGCCCGCGCTCTGGTTCCTTGACGAGCCGTTCTCCGCGCTCGACCCGCTGATCCGCCACGAGATGCAGAACGAGTTCCTGCGCCTGCAGCGGATGCTGTCGAAGACCATCGTGTTCATCACCCATGATTTCGACGAGGCGATCCGCCTCGCCGACCGCATCGCCATCATGAAGGACGGCGTCATCATCCAGGTCGGCACGGCGGAGGAACTCGTGCTCCACCCGGCCTCCGAATATGTGTCCGAGTTCACCCGCCACGTCACCCGCAGCAAGGTGCTGACCGCCGGCGGGGTGTGCGTGCCGGTCATCCCCGGCGAGGCGCTGGGCCCGGCCGTGCCGGCGCGCGCGCTGGTCGCCGAGGTTGCGGAAGTCGTGCTGAACGCCGATGCGCCGGCCGCCGTGGTCGATGCCGGCGGTGCCGTGCTGGGCAAGCTGGAGAAATCGGTGGTCATCGCCAATCTGGTGGGGGGCGGCCAATGAGCGACGTCGCCCTGCAGCGCGCGGCCACGCAGGCACGGGTGCCCACCGGCTGGATCGTCGCTGGTCTGGTCGCGCTCGCCGTGCTGGTGCCCTATGCGGCGCCGGACAGCTTCGGCTGGGCGAAGGCCTATCCCTCGACATGGATCGTGCCGATCAGCGACTGGCTGAAGGCGTTCCTCTACTGGCTGGCGCGCGACGCGACCTTCGGGCTGTTCACCTTCAAGGACATGACGCGCTTCATCTCCAGCCTGTTCGGCTATGCGCTGGACGTGCCGAAGGCATTGTTTTCCTCCGGCATCAGCCTCGGCGACGACGACGGCGCCTTCCATATCCCACGGCTCTCCTGGGCCGGCATCATCGCGGCCGTGACGATCTGGAGCTATGTGCTCGGCGGCACGCGGCTTGCGGCACTCGGCTTCATCGGCTTCGGCTACATCCTCGTCTTCGGCCAGTGGGACAGCGCGATGGTGACGCTGTCACAGGTCGTGCTCGCGGTCGCGACGGGCGTGGCGGGCGGCATCGGGCTCGGCATCCTCGCCTACCGCGTACCGCGTATCGAGAACGCCGTGGTGGCGGCCCTCGACTTCATGCAGACGGTGCCGACCTTTGCCTATCTCGTGCCGCTGGTGTTTCTCGTCGGCGTCGGCCCCGTCTCCGGCATGCTGGCGACCATTCTCTATGCCATGCCGCCCATGGTGCGCGTCACCATGATGGCGCTGAAGCGCGTGCCGCCGGAACTGGACGAACTCGCCCGCATGACCGGCTGCATTCCGCGGCAGGCTTTGTGGAAGGTGCTGGTGCCCTCCGCGCGCGACGACCTGCTGGTGGGCGTCAACCAGGTAATCATGCTGACGCTCAACATGATTATCATCGCCGCGATGATCGGCGCCGGCGGCCTCGGCTTCGACGTCCTCAACGCGCTGCGGCAGGCCAATGGCCTCGGCAAGGGGCTTGAGGCGGGCCTTGCCGTGGTGGCGCTCGCCATCGTGCTCGACCGCATGAGCCGCGCGCTGGTGGAGATGCGGCCGGTGCATGGCGCCGCCGCGCAGCGACGCAGGCAGCTGTTCTGGCTCGGTTTCATCCTGCTGATGGGATTTACCGTGCTGTCGCTCGCCTTCCCCTCGCTGGAGAAGCTGCCGACGGAATACCGTGTCTCGACCGGCAATATGTGGTCGGACGTGGTGTCCTGGGTGAACGTCAATCTGTTCGCCTACACCGACGCACTGCGCACCTTCCTGCTGCTGTACCTGCTGGTGCCGGTGAAGACTTTCCTCATCGGCTTACCCTGGACCGGCCTCCTGGCCGTGGTCGCGGGCGGTGCCTGGGTGCTGGGGGGCTGGCGCTTCGCGCTGGGCATGACCGCGCTGATTGCCTTCATCCCGGTGGCCGGGCTGTGGGAACGCGGCATGACCACGATCTATCTGTGCTCGATCTCGGTGGTGATCGCCACGCTGATCGGGCTGCCGCTTGGCTTCCTCGGCAGCCGCTCGCTGCGCATGCACAACTTCCTCGGCGCCATGTGCGACACGCTGCAGACGCTGCCGTCCTTCGTCTATCTGCTGCCGGTGGTCATGCTGTTCCGCATCGGCGACGTGTCGGCGCTGGTGGCGATCGTGCTCTATGCCATGGTGCCGGCGATCCGGTTCACCGACCATGGCCTGCGGCGCGTGCCGCCGAGCCTGCAGGAGGCCGGCACCATGGCCGGCTGCACCGGCATGCAGCGGCTCGCCAAGGTCGAGCTGCCCTATGCACTGCCGGAAATCATGCTCGGCGTGAACCAGGTGATCATGATGGCGCTGTCGATGCTGGTGGTGTCGTCCTTCGTCGGTACGAACGACCTCGGCAAGCAGATCCAGGTGGCGATCTCGCAGGCCGATCCCGGCAAGGGCCTGTCGGCCGGCCTGGCCATCGCCTTTCTCGGCATCATTGCCGACCGGATGATCGGTCGCTGGGTGGCAGCACGCCGCGCGCGCATGGGGCTCTGAGAAGCCTCAGGCGTCACGCTCGAGAAAGGCACGGGCGAGGGCGACGGTGCCGTGGGTATAGCCTTCGCCGAGCGCCTGCGCGGTCGGGGTTTCCGCATGCGAGGCGATCCACGCGGTCAACAGCATGCGGCGCAGCAGGATGAACACCGGCAGCATGGCGCAATCCGCTTCCGTGAGCGGAGCCACGGTGCGGTAGCCCTCGATCCACGCCGCCTGAAGTGAGGGCACATAGGGCTCGTGCTCGCTGAAGCTGATGGCGGCGGCGAAGTCGTAGAGAAACCAGCAGAAGCCGCAATCGTCGAAGTCGATCACGAACAGCCGTTCGCCGTGTACCAGCAGGTTGGCGATGCGGGTGTCGCCGTGGACGAGGCCGAAGCGGTCCGGAAGTGTGCCATAGGCGTCGAGGCGTTCGCGCAGCACGGTGGCGGTGCGCTCCAGCACGGCGCGGCCCTCGGCGTCGAGGCCGAGCGCGTCGCGCCAGTCGCCCCAGAGCTGCGCCTTGCCGAGCATGGCCTCGAAATCCCACACCTTGCGCACGAAGCCCGCCGGCTGCGGCCACGCTCGCGCATGAAGATGCAGGCGCGCATTGATGGCGCCGAGCGCGCGGAACCAGCGCGTGAGGTTTTCCGCGCCGGCGGGCTCCTCGCCGGGCAGGAAAGCGAAGGCCACGACATGGCGCGTCGTGCCCTCGTCGTCGATATCGGCGATCAGCGTGCCGTCCTGCTGCGCGACGGGTTCGAGCGTGTCGATGACGGCGTCGCGCCGCAGCGCGAGCAGCCAGGCGAGTTCGGATTCGATCTCGGGGCGGGTGTGATAGCCCGGCCGGTGCACGCGGAACACGAGGTCGCGGCCGGCCGCCGTGTCGTGGGCGCGAAAGAGCGCGTTCTCGGAGATGGACAGGAGCGAGAGAGGCGTGGCCTCGGGCAAGCCCCAGCGCGGCAGAGCTGCACGCAGCCGCGCCTCAAGCCGCGCCAGAAAGGCCTCGTCATACATCAATTGCGTCATACGGAATCGTTCTTCGGCCATGGGGGAGGCGCGTGCGCCCCTGCCTCCCGATAGCCATTCCGCGCGCCGATGGCGAGGGGGCGGGCCGGGCCCATCCTCAGTCGATGATGTGGTAGCCGCCGTCGATATAGAGCACCTGCCCGGTCATCAGCCGTGCCGCATCATGGGCGAGGAAGGCGGTGGCGACGCCGACATCGTCGATCGAGACGAGTTCGCGCGCTGGCGCCTTGGTCCTCGCCTTCTCCAGCAGCGCGTCGAATTCGGGAATGCCGGAGGCCGCGCGGGTGGCCAGAGGGCCGGGCGAAATGGCATGCACGCGGATGCCCTTGGGGCCAAGCTCGGCCGCCATGTAGCGCACCGCGCTCTCCAGCGCCGCCTTGGCGACGCCCATGATGTTGTAGTTCTCCACCACCCGTTCCGAGCCGTAATAGGTCATGGTGAACAGCGTGCCGCCGTCCTTCATCAGCGGCTCGGCCAGATGCGCCATGCGGATGAAGGACCAGCAGGAGATTTCCATCGTCTTCAGGAAACCGTCGAGCGGGGCGTCGGTGACGCGGCCGGCCAGCGTGTCGCGCGGCGAGAAGGCGATGGAGTGGACGACGAAGTCGAGCTTGCCCCATTCCTGGCCGATGCGCGCGAACACGGCCTCCACCTCGCCGGGTACGCTCATGTCGAGCGGCATCAGGATCGGCGCGTCCAGCTCGCGCGCCAGCGGCTCGACATGCGGGCGCGCCTTCTCGTTGAGATAGGTCACGGCGAGGTCGGCGCCGAAAGAGCGAAAGGCGCGCCCGCAGCCCCAGGCGATGGATTTGTCATTGGCGATGCCGACGATGAGGCCCTTCTTGCCTTCGAGCAGCCGGGCCTTCTCGGCGTGTAGGGGCATGCGCGGCTCCGTTCGGGTTATTCGCCTGCCACCGCGGCCTTGGCGCGGAGGGCGGCTGCGTAGAGCGTGGCGACGGCGCAGGAGGCAAGGCGCGTACGCACCGAATCCGCGCGCGAGGTCAGGATGATGGGCACGCGCGCGCCGAGCACGATGCCGGCGGCGTCCGCATGGGCGAGGAAGGTGAGGTTCTTCGCCAGCATGTTGCCCGCTTCGAGATCGGGCACGACGAGAATCTGCGCATGGCCGGCGACCGGCGAGGCGATGCCCTTGATGCGGGCGGCCTCGGGGTCGATGGCGTTGTCGAAGGCCAGCGGCCCGTCGACAATGCCGCCGGTGATCTGGCCGCGCTCGGCCATCTTGCACAGGGCGGCGGCCTCGATGGTGGAGGGAATCTTGGTCGTCACCGTCTCCACCGCGGAGAGGATGGCGACCTTGGGTGTGCCGAGTCCAACGCCGGCCCACAGATCGATGGCGTTCTGGATGATGTCCCGCTTGGCGTCGAGATCGGGGAAGATGTTGATCGCCGCATCGGTGATGAACAGCGTCTCGGCATGGCCGGGCACGTCCATGACGAAGACATGGCTGATGCGCCGCGCGGTGCGCAGGCCCGTGGCGGAGGCCGCGACCTCCTTCATCAGTTCGTCCGTGTGCAGGCTGCCCTTCATCAGGAGTTCGCCGCGGCCCTCGCGCACCAGCTCGACCGCCTTCGCCGCCGCCGCATGGCTGTGTGGAGCGTCGATGATCTCGATGCCGTCGAGGTTCAGGTCGTGCTGGGTCGCGACTGCGCGTATCCGCGCCTCCGGGCCAACGAGGATCGGCAGGATGAGACCGGCCTCGCCGGCTTCCAGCGCGCCGCGTAGCGAGGTCTCGTCGCAGGGATGGGCCACGATGGTGGTGGCGGGGCCGCTGGCCTGCGCCTTGGCGATGAGGCGGTCATATTTGGAGGTGGCGGGCGGCGGGGCCGGAATGTCTGCCATGGCTCTCACCCCGCCCGTCGCGTCGCAAGGGTGGGCCGCGTGCGCGGGCGGGGTGCCGGCGTCGTCGTGTTCTCTCCGGTGCCCTGCGGGGGCTCGGTCAGGCCGAACAATGTGCGGATCTCCTCCAGTCGTGCCGCCCCTTGCGGCGGCAGCGGGCCGCGGGCGGTGAGTACCTGCTCGACCAGCGCGAGCGCCTCTGCCCTTGTCTCGCGATCCTCCGGCAGCAGCGCAGGAATGGCCGCCAGCGCTGCGGATTGATCGATGAGCAGCATGAAGAACTGTTCGCGCACCAGCCGCTTGAAGTCCACCAGCTTCAACTGGCTGGCATGCGGACCTTCCCGGCGCAGCCGCCGCACGGCATCGAAGCCGCGCTCGTCGGCGCCGCCGCGCACGGAACCGATATAGATGAGCGCCCGCACCGCCGCTTCCAGCAGCCCGCCCTGCGTAAACCCCTCGCGCAGCTCGGCGATGCGCTTGGCGATGAGTTCGGCATGCAGGGCGCTCTTGGACGCGCTGCGCGGCCGTCGTCCCGAACTCGCATCGACCCCGACCGCCGCCTGCAGCATGGGCAGGCCGTAGACGGTGCGGAAGATCTGTTCCGACTGATGTTCCACCGCCTTGCGCCAGCTTTCCAGGCTCTCGACGATCTGGCGGGACATCTGTTCCTGCGCCTTGAGGAACGGGTTGTCCGGCGCGACCGGCTGGCGCTCGGCGCGCGCCGTGGCGGCGGCGTCCTCGATCCAGGAGAGAAACGGGTTGCGCGCGCCGAACAGGGTGTAGCCAAGGCGCAGCGGGTGCATGTTGCGCATCAGTTCTGCCGTTGCCGGGTTGGCCACCGCCCGGACGAAGGGCTGTACCATCGACCGATAGAGCGCGAGGTTGACCTCGGAGACCCGCGCGGCGGTGGCGAACCGGTACTCGTCCTCCAGCGTGTTGCCGCCCAGCGCCCGGATGTCGTCAAGGTCGCGCGCCTCGCAGCGCATGATCCACTCACAATTCGCGCGGGTCGGGTCGTCGCCAGCCTTCGGCTCGAACACCGCCTCATAGAGGCCCGGCGGCAGCACGTCGATGAAGTCGATATTCGACGCGAACTCCAGATGCTCCTTCCGCGCCACGCTGCCGGACACGAAGATGCCGAGATGACCGATCGTGTCGTGGACGCAATAGACGATGGTCTGCCCATAGGTGCGGATCTCGTCGACGCTGTCATACAGGTCGAGGATCCAGTCCAGCGCCTGCTGGGGCGGGGTGACGTTGTCGCCCCGCGAGCAGAACACCACGATGGGCGAGCGGATGTTGCGCAGGTCGACCTGCACACCGTCCGAGGTGCGGATATCGCCGCAGGCGAGGTGGTTGCCGACGAAAAGCTCGTCGACGATGAACTGCATCTCCTCGCCGTTCAGCGTGACATGACCGCCCCACCATTTCTCGAAGCCGAGATAGCGTTCCACCTCGGTGTCGATCTTGGAATAGAGGTTGTACTGCTTGGTCCAGAGCGTGTTGGCGGGGTTCTGGTTTTCGAAGTTCTGCACCAGCCAGGCGCCGTCGAAGATGCCGGCGCCGAGATCGCTGGTCAGCGCGGTGAGCCAGCTCCCGCCCATCAGGCCGCCGGAATAGCGCATCGGGTTGCGGCCTTCGACGCCCGCCCAATAGGACAGCGGGGAGCCGGCGATAATAATCGGCCCGAACAGCTCCGGCCGGATCGCCGCCAGCATCATCACCGCCCAGCCGGCCTGGCAATTGCCGACCACGCAGGGCTTGCCCTCAGCGGCGGGGTGACGTTCGTTGATGATCTCAAGGAAGCGGGCCTCGGCGCGGCCGACATCCTCGATGGTCTGGCCGGGCTCCGGATCGGGCAGGAAGCCGACGAAATAGCAGGGGTGGCCGGCACCCATCGCCACGCCGATCTCGCTGTCGGCCTTGAAGCCGCCAATGCCGGGGCCATGCCCCGCGCGCGGATCGACGATCATGAAGGGGCGCTTGGCGCCATCGATTGGCACGCCCTCGGGCGGCACGATCCGTACCAGCAGATAGTTCACGGGATGCGGGAGTTCGCGCCCGTCGCAGATCAGCTCGGCCTTGTAGTCGAGCACATTGGGGGCCGGCTCGGCCATGTGCTGCTCATATTGCAGCCCACGCCGGCGTAGCGTGTCGAGAAAAAGCGTCCAGCGCTGGCCGGCGTCGACGAGATAGGCACCGGCATCCGAAACGACGTTGGCGCTGTCGGTCACAGGCATGCTCCCAGCGGGTTGTGTCACGATAGCCCCTCGCGCAAGTCTTTCCCATGACGTTCGCCGCTGCCTTGATGGCGATCAAGCCCGCACAGCTGGGGAGTGTTGTGATGGGCTGAATGTTGCGGCAGTGTTGCGCAGTCGGCGCCGGCCGTTTTCGCTGCTTGAGACAAATCAAGGGCGCCGCTCGAGGCCTGGTGTCCTATGAGCACAGAGCCGCAGGAAGTGTCGCTCGAACGGCGGGAGACGTTCCCCGCGGGTGGGTTGGGTCTTCAGCAACCTTGCGACCGTGCGGGCGGTCGCGGGCGATATTTCGTGCGGTCAGCACGCACGATTTTGAGGGTTACGGACGTGTTCAGTGACGGCCCGCCAATGGGCCGCAGGGAGGCGACGTGTGGGCGACAAGAAAAAGCATGGGAAGATATCGGCTGACGAGGGCGAGCGGCTTTCGCGCAAGGTCTATGAGACCGAGCTGAAGCGGCTGCATGGCGAACTGGTCAGCCTGCAGGAATGGGCGAAGCATGCCGGCGCCAAGGTCTGCGTCGTGTTCGAGGGTCGCGACACCGCGGGCAAGGGCGGCGCCATCAAGGCGCTCACCGAGCGGGTGAGCCCGCGCGTGTTTCGCGTCGTCGCTCTGCCGCCACCGACCGAGCGCGAGAAGACCCAGATGTACGCGCAGCGCTATGTGCCGCATCTGCCGGCCGCGGGCGAGATCGTGATCTTCGACCGCAGCTGGTACAACCGTGCTGGCGTGGAGCGCGTGATGGGCTTCTGCACCGAAGAGCAGGCGACCAAGTTCCTCGACACCATCGCCGGGATCGAGAAGGCGATGATCGAGTCCGGCGTCATCCTGCTGAAATACTGGCTGGAGGTCAGCCAGGAGGAGCAGACGAGGCGCATCGAGTCCCGCATTCACGACCCGCGCAAGATCTGGAAGCTCTCGCCGATGGATCTCAAGTCGTTCGGCCGCTGGTACGACTATTCCCGCGCCCGCGACGAGATGCTCGCCGCCTCGGATACGCCCTGGGCGCCCTGGTATGTCGTCGATTCCAACGACAAGCGCCGCGCGCGGCTCAACATCATCACACATCTGTTGTCGAAGGTGCCCTATGAGGCGCCCAAGCGCGAAAAGATAAAGCTGCCCAAGCGCCAGAAGGCGGGCAGCTATGTGGAGCCGGAGGACATCCGGCACCATGTCCCAGCCGTGTTCTGAGCGGGCGGACACAGCCTTTCCAAACATTTTTCGATAACCCCGCCCATCCGGCACGGAGCAAGACGATGAGCGAGACTGACAAGATCCAAGGGGCCGACAAGCACCTGTTGGGCGACGAGAGCTTCATGTCGGCGGCGGATCTGCGCGGCTACATGGACAAGGTCGCCGCGGCCCACGCCAATGAGCTGGTCGAAGCCGTCGACCGGGCGCAGCGCGCGCGCGAAGAGCTGGCGAAGACGCTGGCCGAGCCGATCGCGCTGACGCCGCAGAAGCTGGAGGAGATCTCCCAGAGCCTTCTCGTCAAGCTGCGGGCAGCCGCCGAGCGCGGGGATACCGAGCTGATGGTGATGCGCTTCCCCAACTCGCTGTGTAGCGACCATGGCCGCGCCATCAATAATACGCTGGAAGGCTGGCCGGACACGCTCACCGGACGCCCGCGCCAGGCTTATGAGTTGTGGCGCGATCATCTGAAGCCGTCCGGTTTTGGACTGACGGCGATGATCGTCGACTGGCCGAACGGCATGCCCGGCGACGTCGGCCTGTTCCTCACCTGGGGAGGCCGTTAGCGGCCTGCCGCGCTACTTGCACCGAGCGGGTGCGTGCGCGACAACAAGGCATCCGGCCACCGGCGGGTGTGGCCTCTGACGAGAGACAATATCCATGCCGGCGGCTACGCACCCCCTGGCGACAGAGCATCTGCCTTTCTTTATCACCGCCCCCGGCGATACCGACATCTTGATGACGATCGCGGTGGTGACGCTGGTCGGCGCGGTGCTGCTGGCGGGCGTGCTTTTCCTGACCATCCATTCGCTGCCCGAGCGCATGGCGCATAAGGGCAAGAAGCTGCAGTTCGAGATCGTCGCGGTGATGTGCCTTTTGGCGCTGTTCACCCATGCGCATCTGCTCTGGGTGCTGGCACTGCTGCTCGCTTTCATCGACGTGCCGGACTTCCTCACCCCGCTGAACCGGATTGCCCGTTCCTCGGAGAAAGTCGCCGGCCTGCCGTCGCCGGATCCTGCGCGCGACGAAGCGTCCATCAAGATGGAGCGCGGTCATGCTTGAGCTCATGCTGTGCTCGATGCTGACGGTGCTGCCGGATTTCCTGTACCGGCGCTTTGGGCAGGGAAAGCGCCTCGGCCACGAGATCACGCTCTATTCGGTCTGGTACGAGCTGCGCTGGGGCATCACCACCTGCCTCATGCTGACCATCTCGCTGATTACGATCATCTTCTACAACCACCCCGCTTCGACGAATGTCACCGCCTATTTCCGCACCGTGCCGCTCCTGCCGGAGACCGTCGGGCGGGTGGCGGAAGTCAATGTCGGGGTGAGCGATCACGTCACCAAGGGCCAGCCGATCCTGCGGCTTGACGATTCCAGCCAGCGGGCGGCGGTCGAGACGGCGCGCCGGCGCATCGTCGAGACGGACGCGGCTATGCTGGTCGCACGTACCGATCTCGCCGCTGCCGAGGGGCAGATCGTGCAGGCGGCGGAGGCGCTGCAGCAGGCGCGCGACGAACTCGCCACCAAGCAGGAGCTGGCCGCGCGCAATGCCGATGTGGTGACGCGGCGCGAGATCGAGCGCCTGCAGAACGTCGTCGACGGGCGCGTTGGGGCGCTGGCGGCGGCCAATGCCGCCAGGGATGGCGCCGTGGCGCGCCTCGAGCAGCTTCTTCCCGCGCAGAAGGCGAGTGCCGAGGCCGCCCTTGTCGAGGCCGAGACTGCGCTGTCCAAGACGGTGATCCGTGCCGGCGTCGACGGACGCGTGGAGCAATTCGCCCTCCGCGTCGGTGACCTCGTCAACCCGATGATCCGCTCCGCCGGCGTACTGATCCCCGATGATACCGGCCGTGAACGTCTGGTCGCGGGCTTCGGCCAGATCGAGGCTCAGGTGATGAAGGTCGGCATGGCGGCGGAAGCGACCTGCCTCTCCAAGCCGTTCGCCATCATCCCGATGGTCGTGACGGGAGTGCAGGAGTTCATCGCTGCCGGCCAGTTCCGAGCCGCCGAACAGCTGATCGACGCTCAGCAGGTCCAGCAGCCCGGCACGCTGACGGTGACGCTGGAGCCGCTCTATGAGGGCGGGCTCGATGGCGTGCCGCCCGGCTCCAGCTGTATCGCCAATGCCTACTCTTCCAACCATGATCGGCTGGCGGCCGGTGGGCTTGGGCTCGCGACGGCGGTCTATCTGCACATAGTCGATACCGTGGCGCTGGTCCATGCGCTGCTGCTGCGCCTGCAGGCGCTTATCCTGCCGGTGCAGGCGCTGGTGTTCGGCGGGCATTGAGGCCCGCCGCGCAGCCCTTCGGTCAGCGTATGGGGCCTTTGTAGTCCGCGTCCGAAACCTGCTCCAGCCAGTCAACGCTCCTGCCGTCCAGTGCTTCGGCGATGGCGATGTGGGTCATGGATGCGTTGGCGGTGGCGCCGTGCCAGTGCTTTTCGCCCGGCGGAAACCACACGATGTCGCCGACGTCGACATCTTCGACCGGCCCGCCCTCACGCTGCACCCAGCCCGCGCCGGCGACGATGACAAGGGTCTGGCCGAGCGGATGCGTGTGCCAGGCGGTGCGGGCGCCCGGCTCGAAACTGACGATGGCGCCGCCGACGCGCGCCGGCTCGCCGTGCTGGAAGCGCGATTCGATCTGGACCGAGCCGGTGAAATAGGCCGCCGGCCCCTGATCGGGCGGATGCGCGCCCTGCCGAATGATGTCCATCGTCTCTCTCCCTAGCCGGCGGGCGTGTGTCGCCTGGCCGGCGGGGAGACAAGACGCCAGGGTGCCGCCCGGCGTCAATCCGCCGGGCCGGCGCCGCGCTTTGCAAATGCGCTCAGTTCGCGCCGCGCGTGGCTTCCCACAGGAACCAAGTACGGCGTTCGGTTTCGTCGATCCACACTTCCAGCACGCTGGTCGTGGCGACGTCGTTATATTCTTCGGCAACGGCATGGACCTGACGCATCAGCGCGGTCAGCTGCTTGTTGTCTTCGGCGAGCTCGGCCAGCATGTCCTGCGGGGTCACGAAGTCGGCATCGTTATCGGGAATGCGCTGCGTGCGGTGGATCTGGCCGATGGAGCGCAGCGTCTGGCCGCCGATCTTGCGGGCACGCTCGGCCATCGGGTCGGTCATGGCGAAGATCTGGTCGCCCTGGTCGTCCAGCAGCAGGTGATAGTCGCGGAAATGCGGGCCGGACATGTGCCAGTGGAAATTCTTGGTCTTGAGATAAAGGGCGAAGACGTCGGCGAGCAGGCCTGTCAGGGCGGCGGAAATGTCGCGCGTGGCGTCCGCGCCGAGGTCGGTCGGCGTCTGCAGGGGGGCTGCCCGGCGGGCCTTGGCTGCGGTGGTGTCCATTGTCGCGCTCCTTGTTCGGTCGAGGACGGAGGGCCCCATGAACCCTTCCAGCTCCGCGCCCCAGCGCGGAACATCCCCGTTCTAGACCCGGTGCCCGGCCGTACGAATTGTGCGCTCGTCTAGCGCTCTCATACGTGAGTTTGATCGGAGTTCCGCGTCGGCCGCATAAGGCGAAGCCGGGCGCGCAGAAAGCGCAGCATGGCGTGCAGGCGACGCTTGAACACATCAAGGCGCAGACGCGCAACCACCCGGTCGCGCACAGTGGCCGCCGTCTCGATGACCCAGCGCATCCAGCCAATCGTCATGAGCTGCGGCTTGCCGGCGGTGAAGATGCGCTCGATCAGGATGAAGCTGACGAGATGGGCGAGCACGAACACCGTGCCGCCGGTGCGCACATGGCCATCGGCCATCCACAACAGGCTGACGAATTTCAGCGGCTCGACAATGGCATAGGGAACGATGAGCAGCACCAGAACGACCAGCGGCGCACGGGCGCCGATCCAGCGCTCCAGCGCGCGCATGGGTGCGAGCGCGGCCAGCCAGCGAATGAGCGGGCGATAGAACGGCCGAACCAGCTCGTCGAGAATGATGACGAGAGCGCAGGCGAGGCGGAAAATCAGTCCCAACCCAGCCAGCACCGGCCTTGCCGGATGCCGACGCGGCGCTCCCCGTTCCGTGCGTTCTCTGGTCAGGGGCCCACCGGCGCGATGCCCGACGCGCCGAGCGCGCGATCGATGCAGTCGATCATGGCCGAGCCGTCGAAGGGTTTTGCGAGGAAGCCGATGGCGCCCGCGGCATCGACCTGCCGGCGGATGCGGTCTTCCGGGAACGCAGTGATGAAGATGAGGGGGGTGGTATCGCCCTTGGACCGGAGCACGCTTTGCAATTCCACGCCGCTCATGCCGGGCATCTGCACGTCGGTGATCACGCACGCCGTTTGTCCGAGCAGCGCTGACTCCAGAAAGGCCTCGGCCGAAGGGAAGGTGCGCGCGGCCAGCCCTAGCGACCGAACCAGGCTCTCGGTGGCGACGCGTACGGACTCGTCGTCATCGATGATGGAGATCATCGGAGGAGTAGACACGTCGAAATTCCTCGAAACAGAGATTCCGTTACGGCCGTGAGCCGCCTTGTTGCGATCAATATACTTGGCATTGTGCAGACCCAACGTTTCGGCCATGCGGACGAGGTCGGCGAGGGTGCGCACGCCCATTTTCCGCATCACATGGCCGCGGTGAATCTTCACCGTGATCTCGCTGAGGCCGACCTCGGCGGCGACCTGCTTGTTCATCAGCCCCGAGGTGACGAGGGCCATGACCTGCTTCTCGCGGGCGGTCAGGGTCTCATAGAGGTTCTGCACATTGGAGACGGCCTTGAGCGAATTGCGCCGTTCGCGGTCGATCTGGATCGCGGTCGCCACCGCGTCCAGCATGTCCTGATCGCGGAACGGCTTGGTGAGGAAGTCGACGGCGCCGGCCTTCATCGCCCGCACGGTCATCGGTATATCGCCATGGCCGGTCATGAAGATGATGGGCATGTCGATGTCGGAACGCGCGAGCTGCCCCTGGAAGTCGAGCCCGCTGACACCCGGCAGGCGGATGTCGAGGACGAGGCAGCGCGGCGCCTCCGGCAGCTTGGCCGTCAGCAGCTCGGCCGCCGAGGCAAACAGCTGCACCTGAAGCCCGACCGAGCGGAACAGGCTGGAGAGCGCCTCGCGCAGGGATGCGTCGTCGTCGACCACGATGACGAGGGGTTCGGCGGCGTCGGTCGGCGGAAGGTTGGTCAAGGCTGGGCTTCCTTCAGGACGGGGAGCTTCACGGTGAACAGCATGCCGCCGCCTTCGACAAGTGACGGCACGATGCGGCCGCCATGCGCTTCGATGATCGAGCGGGAGATGGAGAGGCCCATGCCCATGCCATCCTTTTTCGTGGTGTAGAAG
>QFQD01000099.1 GCA_003241485.1 Ancylobacter novellus | reverse complement strand
CAAGGCCGGGCTGATCGGGCTGACCAAGTCGCTGGCGAAGGAACTGGCGACCTCGAACGTGCTGGTGAACGCCATCACCCCGGCGGCGGCGAAGACCGAAATCTTCAACCAGATGAAGCAGGAACATATCGACTTCATGCTGTCGAAGATCCCGATGAACCGCTTCCTCGCCGTCGAAGAGGCCGCCGCGCTCATCGGCTGGCTGTCCTCCGAGGACTGCGCCTTCTCCACCGGCGCCGTCTTCGACATCTCCGGCGGACGCGCCGTCTACTGACGAGGCGCCGCCGGCAAAAGGCGGCACTCGCTCCAGCCCATGTCAACGCAGGACGCAATTGGCGGTCACGGCGTTACATGGCGTAGTTTTGGCGCGCCCTAGGGGAGGGACCTTATTACACTGCATCAATAACTTAGCCCATCCAACCAATCTCAACTTTGGCATTGATGACAAAAGGAAATTTGCGTCCGTTTCCAAGCTGAAACTCATCGCTGGATGACTGCCGATTGGACCTATCTCGTGCTCATCAAAGCGGGCAGAGGATGCCGAGAACCGAGCCCCCCGGGTTCACCGGGGCCACGGATTTGAGTCACGCTCCATTTGCTGCCCGCTGAGCAGAGCGCTCCGACATCAAGAGCACGAGGCCCTACACCTGTGGGGTTGCCGAGAACGTGGCGGTCGCTATCAAGGCGAGGCGCGCTAGGATGATCCGTTTTCAGCTCCTTTCATGAGCAACCGGTTTTGGGGCCGCGAGGAGACGGTGAGCTAATGGGGACATCAAACGAGAAGCGGGCATATCGCCGATAAATGCCCGAGGCCGAAACTGACTTGCCCACAAGCGGCCTAACCGATACGTCCGCTTCTCGCCGCCATCTCGGTCATCGGGTTGGCCACGGCGCCAGGCGGAGCACTCCGCCGTGCCTCACGCGGTCACGTTCAGCACGATCTTCCCCAATCCGCCGCCCGCCTCCATGGCGCGATGCGCCTCGGCGGCCTGCGCGAGCGTAAAGACCGTTCCGACCAGCGGCTCGAGCCGGCCATCGGCGAACATCGGGAGCGCGCTTTCCGCGAAGCGCTGCACCATGGCGCGCTTTTCTTCCAAGCTGCGCGATTTCATCACGGTGCCGATGAGGCGCAGGTGGTTGTGCAGCAGGAGGGCGAGCGGAATGGTGGCGGTGTCGTGTCCGCTCAGCAGGCCAACCTGAACCAGTCGGCCGCCCGGGGCGAGGCTCCGCAGATTGCGCGCGAGATAGTCACCGCCGACGAAATCGACGATCACATCGACCCCGCGCCCACCGGTCGCATCACGTACCCCAAGCTCGAAGTCCTCGGAACGATAATCGAACACCGCCTCGGCACCCAGCGCCAGCACGTCGGCGCGGCGCTCGGCATTGGCGGTTGCGAAGACGCGCGCACCTAAGGCGTGGGCGATCTGGACACCGGCGGAGCCGACACCGCCCGCCGCCGCGTGGATGAGCACGGCCATCCCGCGGGCTGTCTCGCCGAGATGCACGGCGGCTTCCCAGGCGGTGACGAAGGATTCCATCACCGCCGCCGCCCCGACATAATCGAGATCCTCGGGAATGCGCACCGCCATGGCGCGGTCGACGCGGGCAAATTCGGCGTAGGCGCCACCGCCGACGATTCCCATCACCCGCTCGCCGAGCCCGATGTCGGTGACACCGGCGCCGACCGCCACCACCTCGCCCGCCACTTCAAGCCCGAGCAGGTCGCTGTCCCCGTAGCTCTGTCGGCCGTAATAACCCTGTCGCTGCAACAGATCGGCGCGGTTGACGCCAGTCGCGTGCACCTTAACCAGAAGATCGCCGGGGCGGACCTCCGGCATAGGCACTTCGGCGAGGCGGAGGACATCCGCCGTACCGTACTCGTCGAACACGACCGCTTTCATTTCGTTGTAGCCTTGGCAACCGCGCGCCGGGCGATGCTGGCGGCGAAGAGTGGCGTCTCGCGGCGGTTGTGGTCGCCGCCGGCTTCCTGCCGGGCTATGGCCGCTTGCTCGAAGGTCTGGCCGTGCGCGGCGAGGAACTCCATGAACACGTCGGTCGGATGCGAGGTGACGCGGTTGGTGTAGCGTGTGCGCCCGCCCTCGACGGCCTCGGCGATCAGCTCCCAGATCACGTTGACCTGCGTCCGTCCCACCGGCGTGAACACGTCGGAGATCGAGTTCATCCGGCAATAGCTGGCGGTGGCTTCCTCGGCGACATAGTGCTGGATCACCAGTCCGGTGCCGATCATCTCGACATTGATCACCATGCGGCGGCCATCATCGGTCGTGGTGACGCCGGAGCCGATATGGTCGGGCGGACAGCAGCGCAGATATTCCGCCTCCGGAAGCGTGAAAAGCCAGTCTGCGATATCGACCTTCTCGAACGCAACGTCGATATCGGCGGTATAGGCGGACTGCGAGAGGATCTTTTCGGTGAGGATATTCATGGCTCTGCCCTTTGACTATACGTGTGTATTAGATTTCAGTCATCTCCATCCCGAATGGCGAGCGCCAATACGATGAAGAACGATGCGGAAGCCCGTTATGCGCGGCGGCCGAGTCCGAGGTATTTCGACATTTCCATGATCGCTGTGCCTGTTTGCGAGATGGAACGTCTGCCCGTTCTGCCGCGACGATGGCGTGCCGACGACGAGGTGCCGCCGCTGTGTGAACTCCGCGAATATGCGAGTGTCCGGGGCCGGCGATAAGCCGGAGCCTGCTGCAAACGCCTTTGCCGGGATCGCAAAGATGAGACCCCATTTCGCCGAATATCTCGCCACCTTCGTCGATGTCGTCCGCGCAGGGAGCTTTTCCGGTGCCGCCCGCCGGCGCGCGGTGACGCCGTCGGCGATCGTTCGCCAGATCGACGCACTGGAGGACGATCTCGGCGTCGCCCTGCTCATCCGCTCGACGCGCGCGCTTACGCTCACCGATGCCGGCCAGCGCCTGCACGAGAGAGCCCTGCGGCATCTCGACGAACTGGCCGACACCCATGCCGAGGTTGCCGCCTTCGACGGTTCCGTCTCCGGCACGCTGCGGATTGCCTGCTTCCCAACCTTCGGCAAGCGCTATGTCCTGCCGGTTGTCGCGGCGTTGCAGGCCGAACATCCGGCTCTGAATGTCGAGCTCGACCTGACGGAACGGCTGGCCGATCCGGTGGCCGAGCGTCTCGACCTTGTCATCCGCATGGGCACGATGACCGACAGTACGCTGATCGCAACGAGGCTGGCGCCGCTCACGCGGCTGCTGGTGGCGAGCCCGGCCTACCTGGCGCGGGCGGGCACGCCCGGCCGCGCGGCGGATCTGTCATCACATCGGCTGCTCGACAAGCTTCACGGCGCCGATCTCCTTGGTTGGCGCGACGTGCTCGGTTGCGCGGCGGGCCACGCCGGCAAAGGCACGGTGACGCTCCGGTCAGATGATTTTGAAGCCCTGCGCGCGGCAGCTGAGGCAGGCTTGGGTATTGCGTTCCTATCGAGCTGGGTTGTCGGATCGGATGTCAGGGCGGGAAAGCTGGAGCGGCTAGGACTCGGCGGTGAGCCATGGAACGACGACTCGTCAGGAATCTATCTGCTACGTGCACTGCCGCAGCCGAGTGCGAAGGTTCGAGCCTTCGCCGAGGCATTGCGTGCTTCGATTGGAAGTCCGCCGAACTGGGAGCCGTGATCGATGGGGAAGCTGATGGGCGAAGATCGCCAGCAGTGATTATTTCCGGGTGCGCGTCTAAACGACCGTAGGGGGGCCGTATCCAGACGATCCGCTATTGTGGGCTTCGAATGAGGAACGGGACATATCGCCTATGAATATCCGGGCCGCTCTAACTCTAGACTAATTATACAATAATCGAACGCCACCAAGTTATCTGCGCGATCGGAAGATAGCCAATCTCCGAATCTTCTAAAAGCGGTAGGTCGCGCCGAGCACGGGCCCCTGCATCCGCACGTCGTACAGGAAGTTGCCGTCCTCATAGTCGACCGAGAGCGCCCGATAGCCCACGCGCAGAGCGAGGTTCTCGTTCCACTGGTAGTTCACCGTGCCGATGGCCTGCCACGTAAACTGCGAGCCGACATCGAAGCCGCCAATGTCGCCGACCAGAGTGACGCTCCACGGTCCCCCGAGCTGTGCCGACAGGCGGCCGACCAGCACCGGGTCGACCCAGCTCGTGTTCTGGCTGTACTCGATGCCTGAGGGCAGCAGGCCGGGCCCGATTGTGAGCTTGTTGTCGAGATACCAGAAGCGCAGGCCCGCGCCGGCATCGACGAAGAGCTGCGGCGTATCATAGAGCCGGTACAGCACATTGCCCTGCAGGGTCAGGCTGCGCGAGCGGACCTCGACATCGGCCGCATAAGGAGCGGGCATGGTGCCGCCGGGCGTTACCTGGGTGAACATCACATCCGCGAGGAAGCTCCAGCGGCCGACCCGCATCTCCCCCGCGCCCATCAGCCCGCCGTCGAGATCCTTCAGCACGTCGGTGAAGCTCAGGTCGATATCGGTCGGCGGCAGGGGCGGCAGGGTCGAGGTCGTGCCCTTGAGCGCGCTGGCCCAGAGATAGAACGAGCCGAGGAAGACCGGCGTATCGGCGGTGACCACCAGCGCCGGCTTGGCCGGCGGCAGCGCATCGATGTCGGCGGCCGAGGCTGGGGCGGCAGCGAGCGCGGCGAGCAGGGCGGCGCCGAGGAGGCCGGGTCGGGCGGGGCGCATAGCGGCGTAAGGCATCAATCGTTCTCCAACCCCATTTCGTACAGCGCGGCACCGGGCGTCGAAAGGGGGGCCGAAAGGGTCGCCTTTAAGGCCGCGGCATAAAACAGGGGCGGTGCCATGCTACGGGCGAGGTCCACGACCTTGGCCTGCAACGCGGCCACCTTGTCGGGGTGGCGTTCCGAGAGATCCGTGGTCTCGGACGGGTCCGCGTCGAGATCGAACAGCTCGGACTTGGGCGGCAGCAAGACGTGCCACACCAGCTTCCACTTGCCCTCGCGTACGGCGCCTTGGGTGGGCTCGACATTGTAGACCACCGCGTCGCGCCCGGACTGGCCGAGCGCCAGCGCCGGCCAGACATCCCGGCCATCCAGCGGCTTGGTCGTGGCGAGGGTGGTACCGGCGAGCCTCGCCAGTGTCGGCAGCATGTCCACGACATGCATCACGCCGGTCGCCTCGCCCGCTTCGATGTGGCCCGGCCAGTTGGCCAGCCCCACCACCCGCGTGCCGCCCTCATAGAGCGTGCCCTTGCCCTCGCGATAGGGCGTATTGTTGGGCGGCAGATCGCCAGCGACCGCGCCCTCGCCGGCAAACATCCGGTTCCGCGTGCCGCCATTGTCGGAATGGAACACAGTGAGCGTGTTCTCGCGCATGCCGCGCGCCTCCAGAGCCGCGATCACCAGGCCGATCTGGTCATCCATGGCGGTGATCATTGCGGCATAGGCGCGCCGGGCCGGATCCGCGATGGAGGCGTACATGTCGAGATAGCGCGGCGGCGCCTGATAGGGCGTGTGCGGCGCGGTGAAGGCGAGGTAGAGGAAGAGCGGGACCGCGGGGTCATGCCCGCCGATCAGCCGCACCGCCTCGGCTCCGAACAGCTCGGTGTCGTAGCCATCTTCCTTCAGCAGCTCATTGTCACGGTACCAGTCGGTGACGCCGTGCGCCTCGTGCTTGAAATGGTCGATCTCGCCGACCAGAGGCCCATAAAAGCTGTCGAAGCCACGCTGGCGGGGCCAGTATTTGCGGTCCGCATGGCCGAGATGCCATTTGCCCACCAGAGCCGTGCCGTAGCCGGCCTGCTTCAGCGCCTGCGGCAGCAGGAATTCGTCAGTCGCCAGCCCGTAATCGGCGCCGGAGGGTATGACACCCGTCTGCAACCCGTAGCGCAGCGGGTAGCGCCCCGTCATCAGCGCGGCCCGGGTCGGCGTGCACATGGGCTGGGTGTAGAACTGGCCGAACCGCGCGCCCCCCGCCGCCAGTCGGTCGAGGTTGGGGGTGCGGATGTCGGAGCCGTGAAAGCCGACATCGGCGAAACCGAGATCGTCGGCCATGATGTAGAGAATATGCGGGCGCGGGGCGTCCGCCGCCCGAGCATCCCGTGCCAGCAGCGACAGGCCGGCGATGGCCGCGAGAAATCCGGCGCCGCCGGCGAGAACGTCGCGCCGGTTTGGCGCGGCCGCGGCCGGGGCGGAGGCAGGGGACGTGTCGGTCATGATGTCCTCATGGCGGGCGCGGCTCGGCGGACACAGCGGAAGCCGATATGCACCGAGGCGGTGTCCGGGGTCTGGGGTTGGCGGGCCGCCGGGCGGTAGCGGCGGCAATAGCTGGGCGCGCACAGATGCGAACCGCCTTTCAGCACCTTGCGCGGGGTGCCGGGCGCCAGCGGATCGAGGCTCTCCAGCGCACTTCCCCCGCGCGGGTTGCGGGGGATGCAGCAGGGCTTGTCGGCCGGTTCGCGGTGACGCGGGCGGAACCAGTCGTCGGTCCACTCCCAGGCATTGCCGATCATGTCGAACAGGCCGAAACCATTCGGCGGGTAGGCAGTGACCGGCGAGGAGCCGGCATGGCCGTCCTCTGCGAGGTTCTCCATCGGGAATCGCCCCTGCCAGGTGTTGGCGCGGTGCACGCCGCCGGGCGCGAGCTCGTCGCCCCAGGCGTAGTCGGCGCCATCGAGCCCGCCGCGGGCGGCGAATTCCCACTCGGCCTCGCTGGGAAGTTCCTTGCCGCTCCACTGCGCATAGGCGAGCGCGTCGCTATGGGCGACCTGCACGACGGGATGGTCCATCCGTCCCGCGATGGAACTGCCGGGGCCCTTGGGATGGCGCCAGTCGGCGCCGGGGGTGAAGCGCCACCACCGCGTCCAGTCCTGCGCGTCGCCCTCGTCCACGGGCGAGACAAAAACCAGCGCACCGGGCACCAGCAGGCGGGGATCGGCTCCGGGATAATCCTCCGGCCGCGGCGGGCGCTCGGCCAAGCTGACGTAGCCGGTAGCGGCGACGAAATGGGAGAAGTCCCGGTTGGTGACCGGAGTGCGATCAATGAAGAAGCCGTCCACCGTGACCGGATGAGCCGGGCCCTCCTCGGGGTAGTGGCGGTTGGAGCCCATGAGGAAGCGGCCTCCCGCGATCCACATCATGCCGTCTACGGCGTGGGCACCGGGATCAGCCTGAAGAGCTTCCGCACCCTTTGCGCCCATCACCAGTGTCACTTCCACGCCTGTCTAAGCGGCTGACCGTCGGGGCGGCGCACGTCTGTGTCGATCAGGACAAGCCATAGCCAAAGGGCGAAGCGCTACTCAATTGCCATTTCGCGCCAGCATCGCCTCTCGCCATCTGGCGGGAGAGGCACCCTCCCAGCGACGAAAGGCGCGGACGAAATGGGCCGGGTCGCGATAGCCGAGCAGCCGGCCAATCGACATGACCGGGAGCGTCCGGTCGGCGAGATAGCGGCGGGCCTGCCGATGCCGCCACGCGTCCACTTGCGCCTCGAACGTCGTCCCAAGCCGCGCCAACTGGCGCTGGAGGCTGCGCGGCGACAAGCCAAGGCACTGCGCCGTGTCGAGAAGCGACAAGTGTCCCGCCATCGCCGCAGCGGAGATAATGAGGTCGAGCGTCTCGATCAGCGTGCGGTCGTCGCAGGGATCCCACACGAGAGGTGGCGTCCCCCCCTCTTCCGGCGCCGGCGGCAGGGTGCCTAACAGGGCGTTGGGACGGTCGAGCCAAGCCGCGTCGAAGCTCACTGTAATCCCGACGCCATTGCCGAACGAGACGCCGGCAGCGAGCTTGTCCTCATAATCGCGGACCGGCATGCGCGCCCGGTGCGGCAGCTCAACGTGAAGGTCGCCACCCGCCTCCCCCGCGACCGCCCGCAGCGCGGCAACCACGAAACCGGCGACGCCCTCATTGAGCACCCCGGCATGGCCGGCATCGCTGTCCGCAAAGGAATGGTGCCAGCACGCCCGTCCGTCGGTCTCCCGGACGGCGATATGGACGCCGCCCTGTAAGGAGGGCATGTGGCGCGTATGGGCATGAAGGCATTCGCGCAGCGTCCGCCCTCCAAGCAGCGCTTGCCCGCTGGGGCCCAGGCGCAGCGGGTCCGCGCCGGCCGCGAGGTCAAGCCCGATACCGGGTGAGCCTGCCCGCCGCGAGAAATCTTCAAGCAGTGTGGCGATCTGCGCCCGCGCCACGCGACGGCCTGGTTCGAGCTCCCCGCCGATGCCCGCCCGGCCCAGCAGCGGCACCAGCGCCACGCCCTGACGATCGGCGGCGTCCGGCAGCATATGCAGCAGCGAGAGATTGACAGGATGTCGATCCCACATCGGCAATGATGTCCAGCCCCGCAAGGACGTTGATGGCGATTTCTAACGCCACATGGGCCGCGAGGCTACGTGCTTTGTTTCGCTAACAGAGCAAGCTTCGCGAGCTGATCGGCGATGGTGCATGGCGCACTCATCGAGGACGCGCTCATGAGATTTCTAAAGAGCTACCTCGTCGCAGGTGATGCCACCGACGCTTTGCTCGACGATTTCAATTCCCCGGTGGGTACCTGGTCCGCCCGAACTCTATTGGCCTACTCGGTCGGTCTTATTTCAGAAGACGAGCGGGATGCCGTTGATCTCCTTCGAGCCATTCGGAACATGTTCGCCCACTCAATGTCGGCCGACTATGACGACCCGGCTGTCGCCAAGAAGCTGACAGACCTTACCGAGCGCCTTGGGGGCGAGCGGTTCATACCTCTCGACAAGCAATACCAGATGCTTGTCTCGTTCTTGGCAGCATCATTCTTCAATCGTGTGAGCCAAGTCGGGCCTCATCCTGACCAGATCAGTCCGTTGGCATTGCAGCCGTCCAGCACTCGTCGGCCACTCAATCCACCGAGGGTAAAACGTAGTGGCAAACGGGCAGCTCGTCCCATCTCGTCGTAAAGCGGGGCGACCGTCTCTCAAATTTGGTCGTGAGCGCTGATTTTCTGGTAATCCCGACCGCCGCCGGCACCACGGTCGCTCTGCTCCAGCGCCGGTTCGCCTGGACGCCGCCGCTCGATTCGCTGTGCCTCTACTGCTATAATCGCCGCAATGCCTCCGCCGCTTTCCAGGCGTACATTGCACTCGCGCGTGACTTCACTGCAGGAAAGCTCGCGTAGCAACCGTACGGCGTGGCTCCCGGCCTTCGGAGGGTCTGCTTGTCCTACGGCCCGTCGCCAGACCCGACAGTTTGCAACCACCGCTATTCAGGTAGCCCGTCGGGCGCGAAAGCGATGTCCGCTTTTCGGAACTTACCGGAGCCGGTTGAATGTCTGAATAGGGGGCGCTTTGCTGACAGTCGGCTCCGGGGCCGAGGCTGTGTGAAAACCCCTGATTATGCTAAGTTTAGGCACTGCTTCGGAGGTGCCAGATGGGACGTTTTGTCGAGGCTGCCGACCGTCATCAGGCG
>QFQD01000022.1 GCA_003241485.1 Ancylobacter novellus | reverse complement strand
GCCGATCAAGCAGGCCGTGCTGGCGCGCGCGGCCGAGGCCCATCTGGTGGTCGATTCCAGCAAGCTGGACAAGATCAAGCCGGCCTATTTCGCCCGCCGCGACCAGTTCGCGCGCCTCATCACCGAGGCCGACGCCCTCGGCTGATCGCAGCGTTCCGCCGCCGCGATACGGATGGCCAACAACAGGGCGTGGCGGCGCCTTCCCCGCTCAATGCGGAGCGGGGAAGGGCGGTGCCGGGGTCGGATCAGGCTCCTTGAGCTGGAACCAGGTGACATAGAGCGCGGGCAGGAACAGCAGCGTCAGCACCGTGCCGACAATGATGCCGCCCATCATGGCGTAGGCCATCGGCCCCCAGAAGATCTCCCGCGCGATGGGGATCAACGCCAGGCTGGCAGCCGCGGCGGTGAGCATGATGGGACGCATGCGGTGCTCCGTCGCTTCAACCACCGCCGACCAGCCGTCCATGCCTTCGTGTCGCAATTCCTCGATCTGCACCACCAGGATGACCGAGTTCCGAATGAGGATGCCGATCAGCGCCAGCACGCCGAGAATGGCGACAAATCCGAGTGGGGCGCCGCTCGGCAGCAGGGCGGCGACCACGCCGATCAATGCCAGCGGCGCGACGATGAATACCATGAACAGCCGCTGGAAACTCTGCAGCTGGATCATCAGGATCGTCGCCATGGTCAGCAGCATCAACGGCACCACGGCAAGGATCGGCCCCTGGCTCTTGGCGCTTTCCTCGACCGCGCCGCCGACGACAATGCGATAGCCGGCCGGAAGCTGCTCCTGCACCGCCTTCACCGCCGGCTCCAGCGCCGCGACCACCGTGGCGGGCTGCGCGTCGCCAATGATGGCGGCCTTGAGGGTGAGAGTCGGCAGCCGGCCTCGCCGCCAGACGATGGGCTGTTCGAATTCGTAGCGGATGTTGGCGATTGCCGCGAGCGGCACGGATTTGGCGCTGCTGGTCTGTATCTCCAGGTTTTTCAGCGTATCGAGCGAGGAGCGCTCGTTCTTCTGCGCGCGGCCGACCACATCGATAAGATAGATGTCGTCGCGCACCTGAGTGGTGGCGGAACCGCCGACAATGCTGTTCAGCGCGGTCGAAATGGTCTCCGACGTAATGCCGAGCTGTGCCGCCTTGTCCTGCAGGACGTCGACCTTCAGCACCCGGGCGGGTTCGTTCCAGTTATAGACGATGTCGCCGACGGCGGGGTTCTGGCCGATGCTGGTGGCGAGTTTCTGCGCCTGCTCGCGCACCGTGGCGATGTCGGGACCGCTGACGCGATACTGCACAGGGCGGCCGACAGGCGGGCCGATATCGAGCAGATGCACGAAGGCGTCTATGCCGACGAAGTCGCGGTCAAGGATGGGCTTGAATTTCGCCCGCAGCCGCTCTCGCGCCTCGATATCCTTCGCGACGATGACGATCTGGCCGAAATTCGGACTGGCCGGCGGCACGTCGAAGGAGAGCACGAAGCGCGGCGCGCCCTCGCCGACATGCGAGGACCAGTGGTCGATATCGGGATCGCCGGCCAGCGCGGTTTTCTCGAATCGCTCGATCTGCGCCAACGTCTCGGTGATCGCCGTGTTCTGCCGCGCGGTCCAGTCGATGATGACCTCGTTGCGGTCGGAGGACGGGAAGAACTGTTGCTGGACGAAACCCATGCCGACGATCGACAGGACGAACAGCATCACGGTGGCGGCGATGGTCATCCATTTCCAGCGCACGCACAGGCGCAGCAGCGCGCCGAAGCCGCGCGTCAGCCGGCCTGGCTGGTCGTGATGGCTCTTCATCGTCTTTGGCAGCATGGTCACGCCGAGCAGCGGCACGAAAAGCACCGCCACGAGCCAGGACACGAGCAGCGAGACCGCGATGACGACGAACAGGGTGAAGGTGAATTCACCCGCATTGCTGTTGTTGAGCGCCACCGGGAAAAAGCTGACCACCGTTACCAGCGTGCCGGTCAGCATGGGGAAGGCGGTGTGGGTGTAAACGTAAGTGGCGGCCTTCTCGATCGGGTCGCCCCTCTCCAGCCGTGCCACCATCATCTCCACCGCGATCATGGCGTCGTCGACCAGTAGCCCGAGCGCGATGATGAGAGCGCCGAGCGAGATGCGCTGAAGCGAGATGCCCCAGAACTCCATCACCACAAATGTGATGGCCAGTACCAGAGGGATCGACACAGCCACCACGAGCCCGGCGCGCAGGCCGAGGCTGACGAAGCTCACGATCAGGACGATCGCCACCGCCTCGATCAAGGCCTGGACGAAGCCGCCGACCGCCTCGTGCACAATGGCGGGCTGGTCGGACACCAGATGCACGCCGATACCAACCGGCAATTCCCGCTCGATTCGCGCCATCTCGGCCTTGAGCGCCTCGCCGAACGCCATCAGGTTGCCGTTCGGCTTCATGCCGATGGCGACGCCAATCGCCGGCTCGCCATTGACCCGGAACAGGGCGGTCGGTGGGTCGACATAGCCGCGCCGTATGGTGGCGACATCCCCCAGGCGGAAGAAGCGGTCGTTGATGCGCAGGTTGATCGCCCGCAGGCTGTCCTCGGATACGAACTGCCCCCCGACACGCATACTGATGCGCTCGCCGTCGGCCTCGATGACGCCGGATGGCGAAATGGCGTTCTGCGCTTTCAGCGTGTCGACGACCATCTGCTGGGTGATGCCGAGCGCGGCGATCTGCTTGGTCGAGAATTCGAGATAGATGACCTCGTCCTGCGCACCGATCAGGTCGACCTTGCCCACATCCGGAACGGTGAGGATCTTTGTGCGGATGTCCTCGACATAGTCACGCAGCTGGCGCTGGCTCAGCCCATCGGCAGTGAAGGCGTAGATGTTGCCGAACACGTCGCCGAAACTGTCATTGAAGAACGGACCGACCACCCCTTCGGGAAACTGGCTCCGTATGTCACCGATCATGTTGCGGATCTTGACCCAGATATCGGGGATATCCTTGGCCTTGGTCGTGTCGCGCAGATCGACGAAGATCGTGGTCGAGCCCGGCGTATTGAGGCTGCGCGCCGTATCGAAGGCCGGCAGCTCTTCGAGCTTCTTCTCGATCCGATTGGTGATCTGGCTGATCGTGTCCTCGACGGACGCGCCCGGCCAGCTCGCCTGGATGATCATCGTCTTGATGGTGAAGTCGGGATCCTCGGCACGGCCGAGATTGAAATAGGAGAGCAGGCCCGCCAGCGAGAAGACGAGCATGAAGTACCAGACCAGCGAACGGTGCCGCAGCGCCCAGTCGGAAAGGTTGAAGTTCTTCACGGATTGGCCTTTCCGTCTGTCTGAACGAGCTGTCCCTCGGTCAGGCTGTGCACGCCGGCGATCACCACCTGCGTGCCTGCTTCAAGCCCGGTTGAGATGCGCACATGCACGTCGTCCCGGTCGGCAATCGTCACGGGTACGGTCTTCACGGTCCCCATGGCCGGATCCACCACCCAGACGCGCGGCGCGCCATCGCGCTCCAGCACGGCGGAGGCCGGCAGTTCGATAGGCCGGTCTCCCGCCACATCGAGAGGGACAGCGGAAATCGTTGCGCCCAGCAGGAAGGCGTCGGGAGGATTGTCGAGCGTGATCTTGACCCGTCGCATCCGGGTCGTTGCGTCGGCCTGCGGCGCGATTTCCCGTACCGTGCCCGAGGTCGATGCCGATGGCGCCGACTGCAGGGCGACGGAAAAACGCGTGCCGGTCGAGAGCGCGCGTGCCACGTCCTCGGGAAGATCGACGACCGCCTCGATTTCGTCGGTGCGAGCCACGGTGATGACCGTCTGGCCCGGCGAGACGGTCTGCCCGACTTCGGCCGCGACCGACACGACGATGCCGTCGACATCCGCGCTCAGCGTGGCATAGCTGCGCTGTTCGCGGGCCTGGGTGAGGGCGGCCTTGGCCTGTTCCACCGAGGCGGCAGCCGCCTCTCGCGCCTGCAGCGCGTTCTCGAATTCCGCCTGGCTGACGACTTTCTTGTCGCGCAACGTCTCGCTGCGCGACTGTGCGGAGGTCGTGTTCGACAGCTGCGCCTGCGCGGTGGCGAGATCGGCCTCGCGTGCCCGCACGGCCAGATCCAGCACCATCGGATCCAGCAGCATCAGCGCCTGGCCTGGCTTCACGCGGTCCCCGACATCGACATTGCGGGCGATGACCCGCCCGAGCACGCGGAAACCGAGAGCGGCCTGGTAGCGCGGCTGGATGGTGCCGGCGAACCCTGCCGCGCGATCGCCTGCCGGTTCGGCCAGAACGGTCAGCACGGGCCGGGGCGGCGGGGCGGCATCCGCCGGCTCGCCCTCGGCCTTGCAACCCGCGAGTGACAGGCATCCGAGCAGGAGTAGGGGAACAAGGGAGCGTTTCATGGGGATTTCCCATCCGCTGAACGCGGATCGATGACCTGACCGGGGTGCAGCAGCTGGGCGCCGGCGATTACCACCGTCTCCCCCGGCGCGACGCCGCTGCGCAGACCGAATTTCCCGCTTCGATAAGTGTCGATCACGACGCGGCGCAGCGACACAGTCCTGTCTGGAGCCACGACCCAGACGGCGGGGCTGTCGCCCTCGGAGAAGAAGGCCTGCCAAGGAAAGCTGACCACCTCCCGCGACCGAAACCGCCCGACACCGACAACCGAGGTACCGAGCCCCATCTGCGGCGGCGGGTTCTCGATGGCGAGCTTGACGCGGATCGTTCCGGTCGTCGGATCGATCATCGGCGCCACTTCGCGGACCTTCGCCGAAGCGTGGATGGACGGATCGGACAGCAGTGTGAGGGACAGGGTCGCGTCCTTCAGCTCATCCGTGAGAAGCGATTCGTCGATCTCGAAGACGGCGTCCCGCGCGCCCTCATGGGCGAGGGTAAAGACGGCCTGTGCCGCTTCGACCACCTGCCCGACCTCCGCGTTGCGGGAGGTGATCGTTCCCGCGGAATCCGCGCGCAGCGACGTGTAATCAAGCTGCTGCTCCGCGGTGGACAGGTTGGCTTGCGCCGTCTTCAGCGCCGACTGGGCGGCGGTGAGCGCCTGACTGGCATCGTCAAAACTGGACTGCGTGGTGAAGCCGCTCTTCATCAGCTCCTGCTGGCGCTCAAAGGCACTTGTCGCCTGCCGAAGCGTCGCCTCGGCCGACTGCACGCCGGCCTTTCGGGAGGCAACCTCGGTGGCCTGCTCCGTCGTTTCCAGCGTGGCGAGGACCTGGCCGGCTGCGACCGTGGCGCCGACATCCACGAGACGCGTCGCGATCCGCCCGGCAATCCGGAACGACAAGTCACTCTCCACACGCGCGCGCACTTCGCCCGTGAGCGAAACGACGTTGTCGATGTGGACCAGTGCCGCCGTTTCCGTCGCGACGGGCAGGGGCACCTTGGCCGCCGGCTGCTTGTCTTCGCCGCAAGCGGCCAGTGAGACGGCGAGCAGCAGCGCCGCGACGGCGGGACCCCGTCTCGTGAGCATTTGTCCGGTCTGCCAACCTGCCATCTGCATTCTCACCGGAATTGGCTTTGCGAAAACACCGGCTCCGTCGCAACGAAGGGTGTCAATTTATAAAACGATACCGTATCGTTCTATTAATGTCACCTTGAAGCCGGGTCAACTGGCGGGCAACGTGTCGATGGAGAGGGCAGAATGGGACAGGCTGACATTGTGAGAAAAACCGGTCGCCCCGACCCGCAACGCGCGATGGAACTCGACCGCCGCGTTCTGGAAGTTGCGACGGCGATGTTCGTGAGCCATGGCTTTGCCGGCACGTCGATCGAGCGGATCGCGGTGGAAGCGGGAATCGGCAAGCTCACGGTTTATCGGCGCTATGCGTCGAAGGAGGCGCTGTTCTTCGCGGTGGTCAAAGACCTGAGCGACGTGCTTACCCAAGCCCATGTCGACGCGCGCAAATCGTCACCGGATCCGCTGGTGCAGCTGAATCTGTCGTGCCGCGCTCTTCTGGACGTCGTGATCCAGCCCTCCACCATCGCGATCTACCGCATTCTGCTGACGGAGGCGCAGCGCTTTCCCGAACTCACGGTCTGGGTGCGGAGCAATGTGATGGAGCCCATCGACGCGGTTATTCGCGAACTCATCATCGAGGCGCGCGAGGCCGGGCACTTGCGGGGCGATCTCGATCCCGACGCCGCCACACGCGCGCTGAGCGGAACGCTGACCGGCTGGGCCCTCAAGGAGGCGCTGCTGGGTTTCGACGGGCTGGCAGACGATGCGACGCGCGCGGCGTTCTTCGACTACGCGTGGAGAATGTTCCTCAAGGGAGAGCAAACGCGCGCCTAGCGCGGGCAGCTGCGCCGTTTGGGATAGCCCGGCTCATCACGGAATCGACGTATATTCTGAGAGAATGGACCGTGCGGGCCAGCTTCATCCCGCGCGATGCACTGTAGGAAAGGCCGAGCATGGCACGCGCCCCGATCTTCGTCTTCGGCTCGAATCTCGCCGGAATCCATGGTGCCGGTGCGGCGCGCTGGGCCTATGAGAATCGCGGGGCGGAATGGGGTGTCGGGTTCGGCCTCACGGGCATGAGCTTCGCCATTCCCACCATGAACTGGGACATTGAGGCGCTCTCGCTGGGTGAAATCGAGAAATATGTCCGCCGCTTCCTGAAATTCGCCCGCGGACGGCCGGACCTGTCCTTTGAACTCACCCCCATCGGATGCGGGCTTGCCGGCTATCAGCCCGCGCAGGTCGCGCCGCTGTTCCGCGACGCGCCGGACAATGTGATCCTGCCCGAGGAATTTCGCGCGGCGCTGGCGTCAGCCGGCACGCCCTCGGCGGCGGACTGAGCCGCCCTCACTTGCTCGTCATGCCCTCCAGCGTCTTGATGATGAACTGGTGGAACTTGTCCATCGTGTCGATGCTGGTGTGGCTGATATTGGGGTCGCCCGACAGGTCGAAATTCTCCAGCTGGCCGGTGTAGCCGGGCACGGCGCTGACCGGCTTGCCGAAACCATCCTGCGCCCAGAAATTATAGAACACCGCGACATTCTCCGGGACCGGGCCGGGATCGGTGGCGTCGAAGGTGACGCCGAACGCGATGGGAATGTTCTGCGCCTGCACGGCGGTGGCGACATTGATGACCGCATTGGCGCCAAGCGAATGGCCGATCACCACAACCGGGCCGGTATGGCCCTTCTGGAAGCGGGTGGAGATCTGCGCGACCACCTTTTCCGCCTCGTCCCAGCCGTAAATCTCGGCCGTGTAGCCCTGCTCGACCAGTTCCTGCGACAGGCTGTCCATGCCGAGCGAGAATACGCCGAACAGGCCGCGCAGCAGGTACACATGGGTGTCCGTGCGCGTCGGTAGCGGACCGTTGCCCTTCTGCGTCACCGGGGCAGCCGCCCATGGCGGGCGAGGCGAGGTCTGGGCGAAGGCTCCATGGCTGGCGAGAAGGCCGGCAAGCAGAAACACGGCGGCAACGAAAAGGCGCGGCAGTTTCATTCCATCCCCCAGAGCGCAGCAAACGCCCGTCTATAGAACCGGGAGCGCGCGAAACTGTCTACCGCTCACGCCGACGTCGATACCACCGCATCCGCGCAGCTGCAGACCGCCTTTCGCGTGGCGCGACGGGGCCTAGCTGCCCGCTCGCCGAATGTGGAACACCAGCGGAAGGCCGGCCGTCTCCTGCGCCTCCAGCTCGTCGCCGCGCTGGCGCACGAGATGGGGAATGTCGATCACCGCCATGGGATCGGTGCATTCGACCACCAGCCGCGTGCCCGGCGCCGCCCGTTCCAGCGCACGGCGGGTGTGCAGCGCGGGCAGGGGGCATTTCAGCCCTCTCAGGTCGAGCCGGACCGGCTGATCCGACGTGGCCTCACGATCGTTGGTCGCCATGATCCTCGTCTCCCTGCGCCCTGCTAGGACGGCTCCCCTTTGGCGGCAAGTGGAAAGCGCGATCGGGTCATGAGCCCGGACGGCTTGACTTCATGCCCTGCGGACACGAACTGGGACGCGGAAACCGGGAGAGACACATGCGGCTGATCGGCTTTGCGGGATGGAGCGGCGCCGGCAAGACCACGCTGCTGGCACGGCTGATCCCGGCGCTGGTGGCGCGTGGGCTTACCGTCTCCACGATCAAGCACGCGCACCACAATTTCGATATCGACAAGCCCGGCAAGGATTCCCACACGCATCGCCTTGCCGGTGCCAGCGAGGTGCTGGTTGCCTCCGCCACGCGATGGGCGCTGATGCACGAATTGCGCGGCGCGCCCGAGCCCGATCTGCCGGAGCTGCTGGCGCATGTCTCGCCGGTCGACATCGTGCTGGTCGAGGGCTTCAAGCGCGATCACCACCCCAAGATCGAGATCCACCGCGCCGAGGTGGGCAAGCCGTTCCTTCATCCCGATGATCCGCACATCCTCGCCATCGCATCCGATACGGCGCTTGCGGACGCACCGCTGCCGGTGCTGGACCTCGACGATATCGAGGCGATCGCCGACGCGGTGCAGCGCCATGCCGTCCCGGTCGCCAGCATTCAGTGGCGCGTGGTGGATCAGGCCGTGGGATAGGCCTTCAGGATGTCCTCCGCCGTTGCGAGGTCCTCGGGCGTATTGACGTTGAAGAACGGATCATAGGGCAGGGCGGGCCATTCCACGCGCGCCGCGCGGGCGCGCTCCAGCCAGCCATCGACCCGGCGGACGCCCTCTTCCACCAACAGATGCCGCAGGCTCTCGCGCCCGGCCACCGGCCACAGGCCGACCACGCCATGGACCCGCCCGCCGGACGCCGCGCAGGCCGAGCCCGTGTCGCCTGCGGCCAGAACGAGCCGCGTCACGAGATCATCCGGCAGGAACGGGCAGTCGGCCGGCACGGTCAGCACATGGCTGGAAGTCGAAGGGTGCGCCGCCGCATGGTCGAGCCCGGCGAGAACGCCGGCCAGCGGCCCCGGCGTGTCCGGCAGACTGTCAGGCACCACCGGCAGGTCGAGGCCGAAGCGCTCGGTATCCCCATTGGCGTTGAGCCACAGCACGCTCACCTGCGGCGCAAGACGGCGCGCGATGCGGGAGAGGATGGTGTCGCCGCCCAGCGTCTTCATCGCCTTGTCGCCACCGCCCATGCGGCGCGACAGCCCGCCGGCGAGAATGAGGCAGATCGGCTTGCGTCTCATGAGGTTGGCCGGGTGAGCAGATAGGCCGAGACCGCGACGAAGGTGACGGCGATGATGCCCAGCACCGGTGCGGAGAGGCCGAGCAGCACCAGCACGCCGAAGCTGCCGGCCATGCTGCCGGTGGCGACGAACTGCGCCCAGCGCGGCACGGCGCCACTCTCCCGCCAGGCCACCACAGAGGGGCCGAGGCGCGGATGGGTGAGCAACCAGTTCTCGAAGCGCGGCGAGGAGCGCGAGAACAGCCAGGCGGCGAGGATGAGGAACACGGTGCCGGGCAGGCCGGGCAGGATGATGCCGACAATGCCGATGCCGACGCAGACCCAGCCGAGCGCAAACATCAGCCAGCGCATGGGTGACGCAGCGGAAGTTATCCTGCGTGGCTTTTCTTCGCTCGGGTTCATCGAAGCCGAAAGGGCAAGTCTTTCCATGGGCGTCACGCAATAATCAGCCGGCGCTCAGGAGCTTCACGGCGACGTCTCGCTCGAAGATATGTAGCAAAATCCGCAACGCCGCTCCACGTTCCCCAACCAGATCGGAATCGTTCTGAACGATGTCTAGCGCTTCCGCGCGCGCCCGCGTCAGCAGATCGCCATGGATGTCGAGCCGGGCGAGGCGAAAGCCGGGGAAGCCGCTCTGCCGCGTGCCCAGAACGTCGCCCTCGCCGCGCAGCCGCAGGTCTTCTTCCGCCAGGAAGAAGCCGTCCTCGGAGGAGCGTAGCGCCTCTAGCCGCTGGCGGGCGACCTCGCCGAGCGGGCGCCGATAGAGCAGGATGCAGGTCGAGGCAGCATCGCCCCGGCCGACGCGCCCGCGCAACTGGTGCAGCTGCGCTAGGCCGAAGCGCTCGGCATGCTCGATGACGATGATGCTCGCCTCCGGCACGTCCACGCCAACCTCGACCACCGTGGTCGCCACCAGAAGCTGCGTCTCGCCCGCCGCGAAAGCGGACATGGCCGCGTCCTTCTCCGCCCCCTTCATCTTGCCGTGGACGAGGCCGACCCTGTCGCCGAAATGCATGCGCAGCTCGGCAAAGCGCGCCTCGGCGGCGGCGAGGTCGGAATTCTCCGATTCCTCGACCAGCGGGCAGATCCAGTAGGCGCGCCGTCCCTCGGCCAGCGCCGAACCGAGCCGGGCGACGATCTCGTCGATGCGATCGGAAGGGATGGCGCGGGTATCGATCGGTTTGCGGCCGGCCGGCTTCTCGCGCAGCTCGCTCGAATCCATGTCGCCGAAATAGGTCAGCACCAGCGTGCGGGGGATCGGCGTCGCCGTCATCACCAGCACGTCGACCGCCTCGCCCTTGGACGCCAGCGCGAGGCGCTGATGCACGCCGAAGCGGTGCTGCTCGTCGACGATCGCCAGCGCGAGGTCGCGGAAGGCGACGCCCTCCTGGAACAGGGCATGGGTACCGATGACGAGGTCGACTTCGCCCGATGCCAGCTCCGCGAGCAGCCCTTCGCGGGCCCGGCCCTTCTCGCGGCCGGTCAGCAGCGCCACGCGCAGTCCGGCGGCCTCGGCGAGGGGCGCGATGGTCTTCATGTGCTGGCGGGCCAGCATCTCCGTCGGCGCCATCAGTGCCGCCTGCCGGCCGGCCTCGATGACCGTGGCTGTGGCAAGCAGCGCGACCACGGTCTTGCCCGAGCCCACATCGCCCTGCAGCAGGCGCAGCATGCGGTCGTTCGAGCCGAGGTCGGCGCGGATCGCCGCCAGCGCCGCGCTCTGCGAGCCGGTGAGCGAGAAGGGAAGAGCCGCCTCGATGCGTCGCGCGATCCGCCCGTCACCGAGGCTGGGCCGACCGACCTGCTTGGTCGTGCGGGCCCGCACCAGCGCCAGTGCCAGCTGGCCGGCGAGCAGTTCGTCATAGGCAAGGCGCCGCCAGGCCGGGCCCTCGGGCGCGGCGTCCGGCGTCTCGTGCGGCTGGTGCACCTTGCGCAGCGCGGCGTGGAAGCTCACGGCCGGCGTGCCGGCCTGCCACTCCGGCAATTCGCCCGTCTGGCCGAGCGCCGCCTCGACCGCGCGGCGGACATGCCCGTGACCGAGACCTTCCACCAGCGGATAGACCGGCTCGATGGGCGGCAGCTTGGCAAGGCCGGCCGCGTCGACCACCCGGTCGGGATGCGTCATCTGCGCCATCCCGTCGTAAAGTGTCACCGTGCCGGAGATCCAGCGCGTCTCGCCCACCGGCAGCAGCCGCTCCATCCAGCTGCGCTCGGCCTTGAAGAAGGCGAGCACGATGTCGCCGGTCTCGTCATGGGCATAGACGCGATAGGGGGCACGCGAGCCGCGCGGGATCGGCACATGGCGGTCGACGACGATTTCGAGCGTCACCACCGTGTCCGGCACCACCTCGGACAGGGTCGGGCGGGCGCGCCGGTCGATGGTGGAGGCGGGCAGGTGCAGCAGCAGGTCGAGCACCCGCGCGCCGTCGTCCCGCCCGAGCAGGCGGTTGAATGGCTTTACCAGCTTCGGGCCGATGCCGCTGAGGCCGGTAATGGGCGCGAAATAGGGGTTGAGGATGTCGGGCCGCATGATGCGGGGAAAGTGGACGAAGCCGCCGCGCGGCGCAACGTGGCGGCGCGGGTTGGATGTGGAGGAGGGGCAAGCGCAGGACTGTTCATCGAGGCCATTGCCGGCACCCGCCCAATGCCTACCTGACAGAGCGCGCGTTGCGCGCTAAACACTCGCCCTTCCATGGCCCCCGCGCCATCGGACCATAGGACCCATATGACCGGAACAACCCGTTCAAGCGCGGGGCTCGACGCCCGCCGCCGCCGCATTCTCTACCGCTCCTGGCACCGCGGCACGCGCGAGATGGACCTGCTGATGGGTCGTTTCGCCGACGCCCTCATCGGCGAGATGAGCGAGCAGGACGTCGCCGATTTCGAGCTACTCATCGAGGTCGAGGATCCGGACCTGTTCGGCTGGCTGAACAGCGGGCAGCCCGCGCCTGCTTTCGACACACCGATCTTCCATCGCTTCCGGCAGTTCCATCTGTCGGGCGAGGGCGTTCCCGAAATATGAAGACCGCTGACCGATGAAGACGCCGCTTGCCGCCATCACCTCCCGTCTCGCGCCGGGCCGGACGCTGACCCTTGCCAATGTGCCGACCGGCATGGAGGGGCTGGCTGTCGCCGACCTCGCGCGCGCCATAGCCGCCCGCGACGACGCGCCCTGGCCGACGCTCATGGTGATCTGCCGCGACACGGAGCGGATGGGCGAACTGGAGCGGGCGCTCTCCTTCTTCGCGCCCGGCGTCGAGGTGCTGCCCTTCCCGGCCTGGGACTGCCTGCCCTATGACCGCTCCTCGCCGCATGGCGACATCGTCGCGCGGCGCATGACGACGCTGGCGCGCCTTGCCCGCGTGAAGGGACGCGAGGCCGGCTCCATCGTGCTGACCACGGTGAATGCCGTGATGCAGCGCGTGCCGCGGCGCGAGCTGGTGGCGACGCAGTCCTTCTCCGCCGCGCCCGGCAATGCGCTGTCGCTGGACGAGGTGGTGAGCTGGGCCGAGATGAACGGTTTCCAGCGCACCTCGACCGTGCGCGACACCGGCGAATATGCGGTGCGCGGCGGCATCGTCGACCTGTTCCCGCCGGGCCTCGCCATGCCGGTGCGGCTCGATTTCTTCGGCGACACGCTCGAATCCATCCGCTCCTTCGATCCGGAGACGCAGCGCACGGCCATGCAGCTGCGCTCGCTCGATCTGGTGCCGATGAGCGAATTGCAGCTCACCACCGAGACCATGCGGCGCTTCCGCATGGCCTATGTCGCGCAGTTCGGCGCCGCCCAGCGCGGCGACCTGCTCTATGAGGCGGTGAGCGAGGGTCGGCGCTATCCCGGCATGGAGCATTGGCTGCCGCTGTTCCATGACGGGCTCGACACGCTGTTCGACTACGCCCCGGACGCTCCCATCGTCATGGAAGCGCAGGGTGGAGAGGCAGCCACGTCGCGGCTGGAGCAGATTGCCGACTATTACGACGCCCGCCGCGAGGCTCTGGAGCATGCGGGCGCAGGCACGCCCTACAAGCCGCTGCCCCCGGACAGGCTCTACCTCACCGCCGATGAGTGGGAACGCCGGCGCGTGACCGCCACCGGCATCGCCATTTCCGGCTTTGCCCTGCCGGAATCGAAGGACGTGATCGACCTCGACGGCCGCCCGCCGCGCTCCTTCGCGCCCGAGCGGGCCGACCCCGAGGCGCAGCTCTTCGATGTGGCGGTCGCGTATCTGCGCGACCTCGCGAAGAAGAAGCGGACGATCCTCGCCGCCTGGTCGGACGGCTCACGCGACCGGCTCTCCACCGTGCTGGCCGACCATGGGCTGAAGGGCACGCAGACCGTCGGCACGCGCGACGCCGCCGAGGCGCTGCCCAAGGGCACGATCGGCCTTGCCGTGCTGGGCATCGAGAGCGGCTTCGAGACCGACCAGCTGGCGGTGATCGGCGAGCAGGACATTCTCGGCGATCGCCTCGTGCGGCCCAAGCGAAAGGCGCGCCGCGCGCAGGATGTGATCGCCGAGCTCACCTCGCTCACGGCGGGCGACCTTGTCGTGCATGTCGACCATGGCATCGGCCGCTTCATCGGCCTGAAGACCATCGAGGCGATGGGCGCGCCGCACGACTGCCTCGAAATCCACTATGCCGAGGGCTCCAAGCTCTTCCTGCCGGTGGAAAATCTCGAACTGCTCTCGCGCTACGGCTCGGAGGATACCGAGGCGCAGCTCGACCGGCTGGGCGGGGGCGGATGGCAGACGCGCAAGGCGCGGATGAAGAGCCGCATCCGCGAGATGGCGGCCGAGCTGATAAAGATCGCGGCGCAGCGCCAGCTGCATGAGGCTCCGCGTCTCGTGCCGGCGGCAGGGCTCTATGACGAGTTCCGCGCCCGCTTCCCCTATGAGGAAACCGAGGACCAGGACGCCGCCATCGAGTCGGTGTTCGACGATCTCGGTTCCGGCCACCCGATGGACCGGCTGGTGTGCGGCGATGTCGGCTTCGGCAAGACCGAGGTCGCGCTGCGCGCCGCCTTCGCGGTGGCGCTGAACGGCAAGCAGGTGGCAGTGGTGGTGCCGACCACGCTGCTCGCGCGCCAGCATTTCAAGACCTTCTCCGAGCGCTTCAAGGGGCTGCCTATCGTCGTGCGGCAGGCCTCGCGCCTCGTTTCCGGCAAGGAGCTTTCCGAGACCAAGAAGGGCCTGGCGGACGGCACCGTCGACATTGTCGTCGGCACCCACGCGCTGCTCGGCAAGACCATCTCGTTCAAGGATCTTGGCCTCGTCATCATCGACGAGGAGCAGCATTTCGGTGTCGCCCACAAGGAGAAGATGAAGCAGCTGCGCGCCGAGGTGCACATGCTGACCCTCACCGCGACGCCGATCCCGCGCACGCTGCAGCTCGCCATGACCGGCGTGCGCGAGCTCTCCATCATCGCCTCGCCCCCGGTCGACCGACTGGCGGTACGCAGCTTCGTCACGCCGTTCGATCCGCTGATCGTGCGCGAGGCGCTGCTGCGCGAGCGCTATCGCGGCGGCCAGAGCTTCTATGTCTGCCCGCGCATCGAAGATCTCGGCGAGGTGAAGGACTTCCTCGACAAGCAGGTACCCGAGGTGAAGGTCGCCGTGGCGCATGGCCAGATGGCAGCGACGCAGCTCGAAGACATCATGTCCGCCTTCTATGACGGCCAGTTCGACGTGCTGCTGTCGACCACCATCGTGGAATCCGGCCTCGATATCCCGACGGCCAACACGCTGATTATCCACCGCGCCGACATGTTCGGCCTCGCCCAGCTCTACCAGCTGCGCGGGCGCGTCGGCCGCTCGAAGACGCGGGCCTACGCGATCTTCACCCTGCCGACCGAGAAGGCCCTGACCACCCAGGCCGAGCGCCGCCTCAAGGTTCTGCAGTCGCTGGATACGCTGGGCGCCGGCTTCCAGCTGGCGAGCCACGACCTCGATATTCGCGGCGCCGGCAACCTGCTCGGCGACGAGCAGTCGGGCCATATCAAGGAAGTCGGCTACGAGCTTTATCAGGAGATGCTGGAGGAGGCGATCACCAACCTCAAGGCCGGCATCACCGCCCCGGTTGCCGACAAGTGGTCGCCGCAGATCTCCATCGGCACGCCCGTGCTGATCCCCGAGGACTATGTCGCGGACCTGCATGTCCGGCTCAGCCTCTACCGCCGCCTCGCCGAGATGGAGACGGATGGCGAGATCGAGGCGATCGGCGCCGAACTGGTCGACCGCTTCGGGCCGCTGCCCGAGGAGGTCGAACAGCTGCTCAAGCTGGTGGCGATCAAGGCGTTCTGCCGCCGGGCCAATGTCGAGAAGGTCGATGCCGGCCCGCGCGGCGCGGTGCTGACCTTCCGCGACGGGCGCTTCCCCAATCCGGCGGGCTTCATCACCTATGTCGGCAAGCCGCACGTCGTCGCCAAGATGAGGCCGGACGGCAAGGTCGTGTTCTCGGAGGACTGGCCGAACGCCAATGCCCGGCTCAAGGGCACGTCGCAGATCCTGAAGGAACTGGCCAAGATCGCGGAGCAGGGCGCCAAGGCGGCGTGACGATCGTTCCTGACCGCGTCATCCCGGACGGCCAAAGGCCGATCCGGGGTCGCGATCAGGACGGAAAACCACCCCGGCCTTTCGCTGCGCCTTAGCCGGGACGAAGGATGTCGTTCAGAACGGCGTGCCCGGGATCGGGCCATTATAGGCACCGTCGCTGTCGGGCAGGATGTCGGCGTCATTGTCCGAACCGGGTCCGGACATGTCAGGATCGTTGCCGCCCGCCTGGTTCATGTAGTCCTGGCTCTTGTCGGCACCGGGATTGTCCGGCAGCGGGCCATAATCGAGATAATTCGGGTTGTTGATCGGCGGAATCTTGATCTCCAGCCCGCCCTCGCCACCGACCTGCGGCTGCTGCTTGGGGTGAACCGTGATCGATTGCTGGGCGCTGGCGGGAAGCGCGCCGGCGGCGCAGAGCCCAATCACCAAAAGCGCGGCGTAACGCATGGAACAACTCCGAAATGATCCCGTCGGGCGGCGCGCCATTTCCCGGAGAGCATCCACTGGCGGCGCGGCAACCCGCCCTTAAGGAACCTTTTCCGTCGGAACTGTCCAGCCCTTCATGCGGAGAAGGTCAACGAAACGGGCAAAGCCTGCGCAACGCGTGGCAGCCGTTTCGCCCGCGACGCCGGTCAGCTTCCCGGCGCGCGCCACCAGCTTTCCGCCAGCGTCCCGCTAAGCGCGAGCTGTTTGGGCCGTTCGATCTGCCGCCAGCGGGCGACCCACTGGCCCGGCGTGTAGAACAGCGGCAGCGAGAAGCGGGCGGAAATCAGCACGCGGTCGAGCGCGCGCACCGCCTCGACGAAATCCGGCCGATCCCGCGCCGCCAGCAGGGCCGCGATCATGGCGTCCGCCGCCGGGCTCTTCAGCCCCATGAAATTGCGCGTGCCGGGCGTGTCGGCGGCGGCCGAGCCGAAATAGAACGCCTGTTCGTTGCCCGGCGAGAGCGACTGGTCCCAGATATAGGGCACGATGTCGTAATCGTAGTTCTGCTTACGGCTCTCGAACTGCACATTGTCGACGAGCCGGATATTGAGCGTGATGCCGGCGCGGCGGAGCATGTTCTGGTAGGCCAGCGCCAGCCGCTCCTGATCCTTGGTGCCGACGACAATCTCGGGTGCGAAGCGCCGTCCATCCCTGTCGGTCAGCGCGCCCTTGGTCAGCGTCCAGCCGGCCTCGCCGAAAAGGTCCAGCGCACGCTTGAGCTGCGCGCGGTCGCGGCCGGAACCGTCCGAGCCCGGCGGCAGCCAGGTGCCGTCCATCACGGTGGGCAGCACGGCCTCGGGGAAAGGCGCGAGCAGTTCGCGCTCGCGCGCGCTCGCCGGCCGGCCGAGCGAGGAGAGTTCCGAGCCGTCATAGAAGCTGCCATTGCGGCGGTAGAGACCGAAATAGAGGTTCTGGTTGGCCCAGTCGAAATCGAACAGCTCGACCATCGCCTGCCGCACGCGCGCATCCGCGAAGATGTCCCGCCGCATGTTGAAGATCAGCGCCGAATAGGGCTTGGGCGTGCGGGTCTCGATCTCTTCCTTGATGATGCGCCCGTCACGCACCGCGGGAATGTCGTAGCCGCTCTTCCAGCGGCCGGGGTCGGTCTCGAAACGTATGTCGTAGATCCCCCGCTTGAACGCCTCGAACAGGCTGTTCACGTCGCGGTAGAAATCATAGCGCAGCGTGTCGAAATTGAAGTTGCCGCGCGTCGCCGGCAGGTCGCGGCCCCAATAATCCGGGTTGCGCTGGAGGGTGACGCTCTCGCCCGGTTTCACCTCGGCGGCACGGTAGGGGCCGCTGCCGAGCGGGGCGGTGAAGCTGGTCTGGTCGAAGGTCGCCGGGTCCACCGCGTGGCGCGCCAGCACGGGCATCAAGGCGAGGATCAGCGGTAATTCGCGGTCGACCACGCCGAAATCGAAATGGATGGTCAGCGGGCCGGTCACTTCGGCTTTGGCGACGCGGCCGTAATAGCTGCGATGGTTTGGCCGCCCCTTGGTGCGCAGCAGCTCGAAGGAGAACAGCACGTCGTCCGCCGTCACCGGCTGGCCATCGGAAAAGCGAGCGCGCGGATCGATCTCGAAAGTGGCGTGCGTGCGGTCCTCGTCGGTCGCGATGGACCGGGCAAGCAGGCCGTAGCAGGTGAACGCCTCGTCAGGCGATCGCGCCATCAGGCTCTCGACGATATTCCAGCGCACGAAGGGCGGCGCGGTGCCGCGCACCACGAAGGGGTTCAGGCTGTCGAAGGCGCCCACCGCACCCTGGACCAGCCGCCCGCCTTTGGGCGCGTCCGGATTGACGCTGGCATAATGCTGGAAACCGTCGGGATAGAGCGGCTCGCCATGCATGGCGATGCCATGCCGGGCCTGCCCATTCGTCTGGGCGCGGGCCTCGCGCAGGAGGGCGGGACCGAATGTCAGGGCCGCGCCGCCAAATACGGCATTGCGTATGAAGGCGCGGCGGGCGATATCGGTCACGCTTAGGCTCCCAGGTCACCACAGAAACGACTCGCGCACAGGCCAACATGTCTAGCACGGACGGATGTCTGGATAGGCCGAGGGTCACTGTCTCGCCTCATTTGGGCATGAGACAGCCCCGCGTTCCATGCTGGCGCCGAGACGTCCGCCAACCACACTCCCGTTGCGGGCCGAACGACAGGATTTCGATATGACCACACGCTCGATACTCGCGCGCTCTGCTGCCGGCGCCATTCTTGCGCTGGCGATGCTGGGCACTGCGGCAAATGCGCAGACCCAGCCGGCCAAGCCTGCCAAGCCCGCGGCGCCCGCCGCCGCGCCAGCCGCGCCCCAGCCGGCCGCCCCTGCTGCCGGCCAGCAGGCCCAGAACCAGCAGATCCCCGCGATTCCGATTCCGTGGGTGAAGCGCTGCCAGGAAGAGCCGGCGATCAAGAAGGAGGTCTGCAACATGGAGCAGACCATCATCACCGATACCGGGCAGTTCCTCGTCCGCTTCGGCGTCTTCGAGATCAAGGACGACCCGAAGAAGGCGTTCATCGTCTCCTTCCCGACCGGCCTCCTGCTGCGCAACGGCTTCCGCGTCGCGCTGGCCAATGAGCAGCCGATTCTCGGCACCTTCATCATGTGCGACCAGCAGATGTGCCGTGGCGACATCCAGGTCGACCAGGGCTTCATCGACCGCATGAAGAAGGCCCCTGGCCTGACGCTGCAGGTCGCGAACGCCGTCGGCCGCCTCATCTCCTACCCGATCGGCCTTGGCGACTTCGCCAAGATCTATGACGGCCCGCAGACCGACCCGAAGGTGTTCGACGAGCAGGTCAAGAAGATCCAGGAGCAGGTGAAGGCCCGTCAGGACCAGCTCCGTTCCGAGGCCGATGCCCGCGAGCAGCAGACCAAGGCCGGCCTCGAAAAGCTCGGCGCCGAGAAGCTGAAGGGCGCGCAGCCCGCGCAGTGAGCCGCGCCTGCCCCTGAAATGCGAAACGCCCGGTCCTGTGCCGGGCGTTTTCGTTTGAGGCGCGGTGCGAACGCGTCGCGAATTACTGCAGGCGCTCGCTGCGCACCCGCCAGCCGCCATCGCCGTCGGCGCTCAGCATCTCCTCGACCTGCGGATGCCGCACCGGATCGCCCGAATTGTCCGGTTCGAGATTCTGCTCGGAGACATAGGCGACGTATTCCGTCTCGGCATTCTCCGCCAGCAGATGGTAGAACGGCTGGTCCTTGGTCGTGGGGCGAATGTTCTCGGGGATCGAATCCCACCACTCGTCGGTGTTGGAGAATTCGGGATCGACGTCGAACACCACGCCGCGGAATGAATAGAATCGATGGCGCACGACCTGCCCGATGCGGTATTTCGCCTGCCGCTCCTTCATCATTGCCGTGTGCCTTTCCCTGAGGCGCGACCCGTAAGGGCCGGTCGGAAGCCTGTCAACCGCGCGTGGCCCCCGCGCCAGACAGTGCCCTCCGGCCCCATGCGCATCATGCAACGACTATGCCCCCGGCGAGAAGGCGGCCGCTCAAAAAGACTGATTGACCCGTTTCCGGCGAGCCGGTAGCGAACGCCCATGGCCGAGGTTCTGGCGCTGGCGCTACCCTTTTTCGGTGTGATCTTCCTTGGGCTGGGATGCGGCCGGCTGGCGCGCATTCCCGAGAGCGGCCTCGCCTGGCTCAGCTTCTTCATCATCTATGTCGCGCTGCCGGCGCTGTTCTTCTCGCTGGTCGCCCGCACGCCCTTTCATGAGCTGACCAACGGGCGCTTCATCGCGGCGACCACGCTCTCAACGGCGGCCTGCTTCGCGCTGTCGCTGGCTGTCGGTCTCTGGCTGCGGCGCGGCAACCTGCCGGAAGCCGCCATTGCCGCCATCGTCGGCTCCTACGCCAATGTCGGCTATATGGGCCCCGGCCTCACGCTGGGCGCGCTCGGGGCAGGGGCCTCGGTGCCGACCGCGCTGATCTTCGTGTTCGACAGCCTGTTCTTCTTCACCATCATCCCCATCATGATGGCGATCGGCGGGCGCGACCGGCGCGGCATCGGTGCGACGGCATGGCTTGTCGTGCGCCGGGTGGTCACGCACCCGTTCAACGTCGCGACCTTCCTCGGCGTGTTGGCCGCCTATATCGAGTTCCACCCGCCGGCGGCGATCGAGAAGACGCTGGAATTCCTGCGCAACGCCGCCGCGCCCTGCGCACTGTTCACGCTCGGCGTGTCGGTCGCGCTGCGCCCGATGGACCGCATGCAGAGCGAGGTTCCCGCGCTCCTGCTCATCAAGCTGGTGGTCCATCCCGCGCTGGTCTGGCTGGTGCTCACCACGGTGGGGGGATTCGAGCCGGTGTGGATCGCCACGGCCGTGCTGATGGCGAGCCTGCCCCCGGCGCTGAACGCGTTCATCATGGCCAAGCAGTACGAGACCTATGTCGAGGGGGCGTCGGGCGGCGTGCTCATCGGCACCGTCGTCTCCGTCGTCACGGTGACGTTGATGCTGTACGCCGTGCAGCACGACATGCTGCCGCACGGCCTGCACTGAGGCTCAGAGCGGCTCCCCGGCCAGCAGGCGGGGAATGTCGCGCGTCGGCCCGACACCTTCGCGCATGACCGCGCGGCGCAGCAGCGGCGAGCGCCCCAGCAGCCACAGCCCGAAGCCGCGCAGCCCCGCCACCGGCACGAAGCCGGACAGCAGCGAGCGGTTGAACAGGTCCACGGCGAAGCTGCGGCTCTCCACATCGGCGCGGCGCCGGCGCTCATAGGCTTCCGTCACGCCCGCGCCGCCAATGTCCTCGCCGTCTTTCGCCGCCGCGCTTGCCAGTTCGGCGAGGGTCGCCGCGTCACGAATGCCGAGGTTCAGCCCCTGCGCGCCGATCGGCGGGATGATGTGCGCGGCCTCGCCGACAAGGGCGATGCGGCCTCGGGCAAAGCTCATGGCGGTGCGGGAGCTGAGCGGGAAGTTCCCCCGCGGCGAATCCTGCCGCATCGTCCCGAGGATCGAGCGGGCCTTGCGCTCCATCACCCGTGCGAAAGCGTCGGCATCGAGCGCCATCAGCTGCTCGGCCTCGCGCGGCGACACCACGCAGACAACGCTGGAGCGCTCGCCCGGCAGCGGCACCAGCGTGAACGGACCGGTCTCGGTATGGAATTCGGTCGAGATGTCGCCATGCGGGCGGGTATGCGCCAGCGTCGCCGTGACCGCGACCTGCGGATATTCGCGCAGCCGCACCTCGATGCCCGCCGCGCGCCGGCAGGGCGAATTGCGCCCGTCCGCCGCCGCGACCAGCGCGACATTCAGCACGCGCCCGTCATCGAGCTCGATCTGCGCCCCATCTTCTCCATCGCTCACCGAAACGACACTGGCCTCGATCCGTTCGATAGCCGGTTGTCCGGCGACCGCCGCGTCCAGTGCGGCGAGCAGCGGCTCGTTTTCAAGGTTCCAGGCGAAGGCATCGAGCCCGAGTTCGCCCGCGCGGAAATCGACCTCCGGGGCGCGCAGAAGCCGCCTCGTGCCGTCGATCAACCGCATCACCCGGAGCGGCGCCGCGTTCGGCAGCAGGGCCGGCCACACGCCCAGCGCCTGCAGCGCCTTCACCGAACCGTCCATCAGCGCGGTGGTGCGCGGATCGGGCGCCCTTCGGGGGGCGATCAGCGTGACATGCAACCCGCCCGCGGCAAGGGCGAGGGCGGCCACCAGCCCGCTCGCGCCGCCGCCGGCAACCGCGACCGTCCTTCCGGCGTTGAAACGAGATGCCATGTGGACCTCCTGTGTCACTTTCCAGCGGATCGGGCGATTGCGCGCCGGTCGATCGCCTGCGGGACTATAAGCCTGCGCAGGAGTGTGGGATAAGCAGGGCCGCGTGGTCTGGCAATGCGGATCAATGCGGGCGTGTGCTATATGCTTGACGCAGAACAGGCGAAAGACGACCCAGCCGATCCGGCGGTCGCGGGAGGGGATGCGATGGCGGTGACGTCGAAATCGCTGGTGGAGAAAGCGCTGCATGAGCGCCCGACCCGCCGGCAGACGGTTGCCTTTGCCGTGCACCTGTTCACCGCCTCGGGCGCGGTGTTCGGCCTGCTGGCGCTGATCGCCGCGGTCGAAGGCAACTGGGCGCTGATGTTCACCTGGCTCGGCGCCGCGCTGTTCGTCGACGGCATTGACGGCAGCATGGCCCGCAAGGCGCGGGTGTGGGAAGTGCTGCCGCGCTGGTCGGGCGAGACGCTCGATCTCGTCGTCGACTATCTCACCTATGTGCTGGTGCCGGCCTTCGCCGTGGCGACCAGCGGCATGATGCCGGCCTGGCTTGCCGTGCCCGCCAGCGCCGCGATCCTGCTGACCAGCGCGCTGTATTTCGCCGACACCGAGATGAAGACCGACGACCTGTATTTCCAGGGCTTCCCGGCGGTGTGGAACCTCGTCGTGTTCTACTTCTTCCTCATCCCGATGAATCACTGGGTTATTGCCGCGATCATCGCCGCGCTGTCGATCGGCACGTTCCTGCCGATCAAGTTCGTGCACCCGTTCCGCGTGGTGCGGCTGCGGCTTGTCACCATCGCGCTGCTGGCCCTGTGGGCGGTGCTCGGCATCGTCGCCGTGGTGGACGGGCTGCGCCCGCCGACCTGGGTCACCCTCGGCCTCGCCGGTTGCGCGCTCTACTTCCTCCTGTTCGGCCTCATCCCGTTCCGTCGCAAGACGCCGGTAGCGTGAGGCTCACCCTCCCAGAAAACGTAAGAGACCGGCATGCCGTCAGCAGTACGGGTATATGAAATTGGTGGACCCGAGGTCCTGAAGTTCGAGGAAATCGCCGTCGGGTCTCCCGGCCCCGGCGAGGTGAAGGTCCGCCACACCGCCATCGGCCTCAATTTCATCGATACCTATTTCCGCAGCGGCCTCTATCCCGCGCCGAATGGCCTGCCGTTCATCCCCGGCAACGAGGCGGCTGGCGTGGTCGTCGAGGTCGGCCCGGGCGTGACGGATTTCGCCCCCGGCGACCGCGTGGCCTATGGCACGGTGTTCGGCGCCTATTGCACCGAGCGGGTGATGCCGGTGGCCTCGCTGCTGAAGCTGCCGGCCTCCATCCCCGATGAGACGGCGGCGGCGATGATGCTGAAGGGCATGACGGCGCGCTATCTGCTGCGCCAGACCTATCCCGTGAAGGCGGGCGACACCATTCTCGTGCAGGCCGCCGCCGGCGGCGTCGGGCTCATTCTCTGCCAGTGGGCCGCGCATCTCGGCGCGACGGTGATCGGCACGGTCGGCTCGGCCGAGAAGGGCGAACTCGCCCGCGCCAATGGCGCCACCTATGTCATCAACTACCGCGACGAGGATTTCGTCTCGCGGGTGAAGGAGATCACCGAGGGCGCGCTGTGCGACGTGGTCTATGACGGCGTAGGGCAGGCGACCTATCCCGCGTCGCTGGACTGCCTGCGCCCGCGCGGCATGTTCGTCAGCTTCGGCAACGCCTCCGGCGCCATCCAGAACTTCAGCCTGCTCGCGCTCTCGCAGAAGGGCTCGCTCTACGCGACGCGGCCGACGCTGTTCACTCATGTCGCCACTCGCGACGCGCTGCTGGCCAACGCGAAGGACCTGTTCGAGGTCGTCGGCTCCGGGGTGGTGAAGATCGCCGTCGACCAGCGCTACAAGCTCGCCGACGCCGCCGAGGCGCACCGCGAGCTTGAGGCGCGCCGTACCACAGGCTCCACCGTCCTCCTGCCCTGAGAGACCGGTGGATGGCGCGAAACGCGTCAGAATTCGGACCGTGCGGACCAGAGTTTAGGCTTGCTCCGTAAAAGGAGCATGCCATGCTTCGTCACTGTCCCTCTGCCTTCCGCGAGACCGCATGAATCGCGCGCCGCACCTCCCGCCCGGCCTGTCGTCCGCCCCGGTTTCGCGAGGCGCGCGGCATGGTTGAGCGTGCCATGCCCGCCGCTCTTCTCGAAGCGGTGGGACTTACCAAGCGGTTCGGCGCGCTGGTCGCCAATGACAATGTCAGCCTCGCCATCCGCGCGGGAGAGACCCACGCCCTGCTGGGCGAGAACGGCGCCGGCAAGTCGACGCTGGTGAAGATGATGTGCGGGCTGCTGCAGCCCGATTCGGGCGAGCTGCTCTATGACGGCGCGCCCATCGTCTTCCCGGACCCCGCCACCTCCCGCGCCCGAGGCATCGGCGTCGTCTTCCAGCATTTCGCGCTGTTCGACGCCCTGACCGTGGTGGAGAACGTGGCGCTCGGCCTGCCGGGCCACGAGCCGCTGCCGGCGCTGGCGGCCCGCATCGAGGAGTGCGTGCATCGCTACGGCCTCTCGGTCGAGCCCTGGCGCCGCGTCGGCGAATTATCGGTCGGCGAGCGCCAGCGGGTGGAAATCGTGCGCTGCCTTTTGGGCGATCCGCGCGTGCTCATTCTCGACGAGCCGACCTCCGTGCTGACGCCGGACGAATCGGAGGGGCTGTTCCGCACCGTGGACCTGCTGACCGGCGAGGGCCGGGCGGTGCTGTTCATCAGCCACAAGCTGGACGAGGTCCGCCGCCTCTGCCATCGCGCCACCGTGCTGCGTGGCGGAAAGTTCATCGCCGAGGTCGATCCCAAGCGGGAGACATCGTCGAGCCTCGCCCGGCTGATGGTCGGCGCCGAGGTGCCGCGCACGGCCCGCAACGTGTCGCATGAGCTGGGCGCGCCGCGCCTGCTGGTGCGCGGCCTCGACGTGAAGGGCGACGGCTCGCGCGGCTCGGCACTGCACGACATCAATATCGAGATCCGGGCTGGCGAAATCGTCGGCATCGCCGGCGTGGCGGGCAACGGCCAGACCACCCTGTTTGAGGCGCTCTCCGGCGAAAAGCTGGCGCAGGATCCCGAGAGCATCGTCATCGACACGGTTCCCGCCGGCGCGCTCGGCCCCACGCAGCGGCGCGCATTGCGGGCCGGTTTTGTGCCGGAGGAACGGCTCGGCCATGCCGCCGCGCCGGACATGCGGCTGTCCGACAATGTGCTGCTGACGACGCATGGCGACGGCGCCATCGTCAGAATGGGCGTGATCCGCCGCTCGCTGCTGTTCGCGCGTTTCCAGGAGATCGTGAAGCGCTTCGACGTGCGCTTCGGCGGCAGGGACCCGAAGGCACGCCGCCTGTCCGGCGGCAATCTGCAGAAATTCGTCATCGGCCGCGAAGTGCTGCGCGACCCGGTGCTGATCGTCGTCGACCAGCCCACCTGGGGTGTCGACGCGGCGGCGGCCGCCTTCATCCGCACCACGCTGCGCGCGAAGGCGGCGGAGGGATGCGCGGTGCTGGTCATCAGCCAGGACCTCGACGAATTGCTCGAATTCACCGATCGCATCGCCGTCATGAGCGAGGGGCGCCTGACCGCGCCGGTGCCGGTCGCCGAAACCTCGCGTGAGGCGATCGGCCTTGCCATGGGCGGCGCCCACCACAGCGAAGCCGGGGAGGGCGCGAATGCCGCTTAGGCTCGAACGGCAGGAACACGTCTCCACTCTGCGGCTGGCGGCCGCGCCGCTGCTGGCGCTGGTGTTCACGCTGATCGTCGGGGCGGGGATGTTCGTCGCGCTCGGCCACGATCCGGTGCGCGCCTTCACCATCTATTTCGTCGAGCCGCTGCTCGACCCCTGGACGCTGCAGGAACTGGTGGTGAAGGCCAGCCCGCTGCTCATCATCGGCATAGGCCTCGCCTTCTGCTACCGCGCCAACCGCTGGAACATCGGCGCCGAGGGACAGTATGTCGCCGGCGCGGTGGTCGGCTCCTGGCTGGCTCTGGCGACCCATGGCACCGAGGCGGGGCCGTGGGTGCTGCCGGCCATGCTGGTGCTGGGCGCGCTTGGCGGCGCCTTGTGGGGGCTCATTCCCGCCTTCTTGCGCGTGCGCTTCGGCTCCAGCGAGATCCTCACCTCGCTCATGCTGGTCTATGTCGCCCAGCTGGGGCTCGACTACCTCGTGCGCGGTCCCTGGAAGGATCCGGCGGGCTTCAATTTCCCGCAGAGCGTGACCTTCGACCCCGTCGCCACCATGCCGCTGCTCATGGAGGAGGGCCGCATGCATGGCGGCATCCTCATCGCGCTCATCGTCGTCGCGATCGCCACCTTCGTGCTGGGGCGCACGCTGATCGGCTATTCCATCGAACTGGGCGGCTCGGCCCCGCGTGCGGCGGCCTTCGCCGGCTTCGACGAGCGCCGCGTGACCTATGGCGTGTTCGCCGTCTCCGGCGCGCTGGCGGGGCTTGCCGGCATCATCGAGGTGGCCGGGCCCATCGGCAATCTCCAGCCGTCCATCTCGCCGGGTTACGGCTTCACCGCCATCATCGCCGCCATGCTCGGGCGGCTGCATCCGGTCGGCATATTGGTGGCGAGCCTCGTGCTGGCGCTCACCTATATCGGCGGCGAGGCGGCGCAGATTTCCATGCGCTTGCCCTTCGACGTGACGCGCGTCTTCCAGGGCACGCTGCTCATCGCCATTCTCGCGGCCGACGTGCTGATCCGCTACCGCATCCGCCGCGTGGAGGGGACGCGCCATGCTTGATGCCGCCATCATCGGCGCCGTTCTCGCCAGCGTCGTGGCAGCCGCGACCACGCTGCTGCTCGCCTCGCTTGGCGAACTGGTGGCGGAGCGCGCCGGCACGCTCAATCTGGGCGTCGAGGGCATGATGATCGTCGGCGCGGCGGTCGGCTACGCCACCGCCTATGGTAGCGGCAGCCTGCTGCTCGGCACGCTGGCCGCCGTGCTCGCGGGTGCGGCGCTCTCGCTGGTCTTCGCCGTGCTGGCGATCTGGCTCGCCACCAACCAGGTCGCTTCCGGTCTTGCCACCACCATTCTGGGCCTCGGCGTGGCCGGGCTGATCGGCGCGCCCTTCGTCGGCACGCGGATCGACGCGGCGCCGGCCCTCGCCGTCCCCGGCCTGAGCGACCTGCCCATCATCGGACAGGCGCTGTTCGGGCAGGACGCCTTCGTCTACGCGTCGGTCGCGCTGCTGGCGCTCGTCACCTATGGCCTCGCGCGCACGCGCGCCGGGCTGGTGCTGCGCGCGGTCGGCGAGAGCCATGTGGCGGCACATGCGCTCGGCCACCCCGTTCGCCGCATCCGCACGCTGGCGGTGATGTTCGGTGGCGCCTGCGCGGGGTTGGCGGGTGCGCATCTCTCCCTCGCCTACACCCCGTTCTGGGCCAGCGACATGACGGCCGGGCGCGGCTGGATCGCGCTGGCGCTGGTGGTGTTCTCCGCCTGGAAGCCGCTCTGGCTGCTGGCGGGCGCCTATCTCTTCGGCGCGGTATCGACCTTGCAACTGCATGTGCAGGGCTTCGGCCTCGGCATTCCTTCCCAGCTGTTGTCGGCGCTGCCTTATCTTGCGACGATCGCGGCGCTGGTCGTCATCTCGGCGCTGAAGCGCGGGCAGGGGGCGCCAGCCTCGCTCGGCGTGCCTTTCGTGCCCGATCGCTGACGGGCATTCCACCTCCGGCCGCTTCGGCGGCCTCCCGGCGCGCGTCGCGGCCGCGCCCGGTGACAGTGAAAGCCGCAGTGAAGACGGGAGCTGAGACGTTCATGCGCAAGATTCTATCCATGGCGGTCGCCGTCGCCGCGGGCCTCGGCCTCGTCGGCATCGGGCAGGCCAGCGCGCAGGAGAAGCTCAAGGCGGCTTGGGTCTATATCGGCCCGGTCGGCGATTTCGGCTGGACCTACCAGCACGACCAGGGCCGGAAGGCCGTGGAGAAGGAGTTCGGCGACAAGGTCGAGACGACCTATGTCGAGAACGTGCCCGAGGGCCCGGACGCCGAACGCGTGATCGAGCAGCTGGCGCGCGCCGGCAACAAGCTGATCTTCACCACCTCCTTCGGCTACATGGAGCCGACGCTGAAGGTCGCCAAGCGCTACCCCAAGGTCTATTTCGAGCACGCGACGGGCTACAAGCGCGCCGCCAACGTCTCGACCTATAATTCCAAGTTCCACGAGGGCCGCTACATCCTCGGCCAGATCGCGGCCAAGACCTCGAAGACCGGCACGATCGGCTACATCGCCTCCTTCCCGATCCCGGAAGTCATCTCCGGCATCAATGCGCTGATGCTCGGCGCGCAGTCGGTGAACCCCGACATCAAGGTCAAGATCGTCTGGGCGAACTCCTGGTTCGACCCCGCCAAGGAAGCCGATGCCGCCAAGGCGCTGATCGACCAGGGCGCCGACGTGATCTCCCAGCACACCGACAGCCCGGCCGCCATGCAGGCCGCCGAGCAGCGCGGCGTCAAGGCGTTCGGTCAGGCTTCCGACATGATCGCCTTCGGCCCGAAGGCTCAGCTCACCTCGATCGTCGACAACTGGGCGCCCTACTACATCGAGCGCGTCAAGGCGGCGATGGACGGCAGCTGGAAGTCGACCGACACGTGGAGCGGCATGAAGGACGGCGAGGTCGTCATGGCGCCCTACACCAACATGCCCGACGACGTGAAGGCGATGGCCGAGGCCACCGAGGCCAAGATCAAGTCCGGCGAGCTGAACCCCTTCAAGGGCCCGATCTATGACCAGTCCGGCAAGCTGGTGGTCAAGGAGGGCGAGGTTCTCCCCGACAAGGATATCCTGTCGATGAACTGGTATGTGAAGGGCATCACCGACAAGGTTCCCGGCTCGAAATAATCGCGGCTTCCGCGGGATGAGGACGGCGGCGCTCCCCCGGGGCGCCGCCGTTTGCGTTTCCGCGGGCCGCTGCGCCGCGTTGCCAAAGCGGCGTCCATATGCGATGCGCGAGGAAAGGCGACACCGGCCGGAGGTTGATCGGATGCCGCAGGGGTTGAGGCTGGAAGCGACACCATGAGCGTTCCGCTGGACATCGCCGCGCTGGTTCGTTTCACCGGGCGCTTCCGACACACGAAGCCGGATATTGCCAGCGGGGGGCGCCGAATTGACCGGTGATGCCGACGACGAGGCGCGGCTGGCCCGCGAGGTCGCCTTCCTCAAGGCGCTGGTGCGCGTGCCGAGCGACAACCCGCCCGGCGACTGCGCGCCGCATGCGGAGGTGACGGGTCAGCTTCTGGAGGAGCTCGGCTTCGCCGTGGAGCGGCACGCCGTACCCGAACCCTTCGTGAAGAGCCACGGCATGCGGTCCGTGGTCAATCTCGTAGTGCGCGAACGCTTCGGCACCGGCGGGCCGGTGATAGCGCTGAACGCCCATGGCGATGTGGTGCCGCCGGGCGAGGGCTGGACCTTCGATCCCTATGGCGCCGAAGAAAAGGCCGGGGCGATCTATGGGCGCGGCGCCGCCGTCTCGAAGTCCGACATCGCCACCTACACCTTCGCCCTGCTCGGGCTGAAAGAACGGCCGGAAGGGCTGAACGGCACGGTCGAGCTGCATTTCACCTATGACGAGGAGGCCGGCGGCTTTCTCGGGCCGAAATGGCTGCTTGAGCACGAGATCACCCGGCCGGACTTCGCCATCTCGGCCGGCTTTTCCTACGCCATCGTCGTCGCCCATAACGGGGCGCTGCATCTGGAGATCGTGGTGCGCGGCAAGCAGGCGCACGCCGCCCTGCCGGAGACCGGCGCCGACGCGCTGGAGGCGGCGAACGCCATCCTCACCGCCATCTATGCCGAGCGCCAGCGCCTCTATGGCTTCACCAGCGCGACCCCCGGCATCGGCTCGCCGAAGATCACGGTGGGGCTGATCTCGGGTGGCATCAACACCAATGTCGTGCCAGACCGCATCAGCCTGCGCGTCGACCGGCGGCTCACGCCGGAAGAGGACGGCCTTCGCGTCGAGGCGGAGCTGGCCACGCTCATCGAAGCGGCCGTGGCGGGGCGCCCGGGCATCGAGATCGAGTGCCGGCGCATCATCCTCGCCGAGCCGCTGCGGACGCTGCCGGGCACCGAGAAGCTGGTCGAGCCGCTTCAGCGCCACGCCGCCGCCGTGCTGGGCGAAACACCGCCCGCGACCGCCGTGCCGCTCTACACCGACGCCCGGCATTACACCGCCGCCGGCATCCCCACCGTGCTCTATGGAGCCGGGCCACGCTCGATCCTCGACGCGAACGCCCATGCGGCCGACGAGCATGTGCGCATCCGCGACCTCGATGCGGCGACGCGGGTGATCGAGGCGACCCTGCGCGACCTGCTGAAGGCCTAGCGGCGGCCCTATTCCGCCTTGGCCGCCGCCAGACGGGTCTGCCGCCAGCGCAGCAGGGCGGCCAGGCCCGCGAGGCAGAGCGTGCCGATAATCAGCAGGAACGCCGCCGCCGCGACCGTCGGGCTCACATTCTCGCGTATGCTCGCGAACATCTGCCGCGCCAGCGTGCGCTGGTTCGGGCCGGCGACGAACAGCGTGATGACGACCTCGTCCAGCGAGGTCGCGAACGCGAACACCGCGCCGGAAATGACGCCCGGCAGCGCGAGCGGCAGGGTGATGCGCCGGAACACCGTCGCCGGATTGGCGCCGAGGCTGCTCGCCGCCCGCTCGATGGAGCCGTCAATGCCGCCGAGCGAGGCGGTCACGCTCACGATGACGAACGGCACGCACAGCACCGCATGGGCGACGATGACGCCGATATAGGAGCTGGCGAGGCCGAGCCGCGTGTAGAGAATCTGCATGCCGACGCCGAGCACCACGGCCGGCACCACCATGGGCAGCAGGAACATCACCCGCAGCAGGCTGGCGAAGGGCAGGCGCGCATTGCGCAGGCCGAGCGCCGCCAGCGTGCCGAACACGGTCGACACCAGCGTCGCGCCGCAGCCTATGATGAGGCTGTTGATGATGGAGCGCCGCCACGTCTCGCTGGTCTGCAGTTCCACGAACCAGCGCGAGGAGAAGCTCTCGATCGGGTAGTTCAGGAACACGCTGGAATTGAACGCCAGCGGCAGGATGGCGACGATCGGTGCGACGAGAAAGAACATCACCGCCGCGCCGAAGACGATCTGGCCGGTGCGCAGGGAAGCCGAGTGCGGCGCCATCGTCAGGCCCCCACCATGTTCGGCGAGCGCGAGAGGCGGCCATAGACGAGGTAGAGCGCCGTGGTCGTGACCAGCAGGATCAGGCCGAGCGCGCCCGCCATGCCCCAGTTCGCCGTGCCGGTGGCGAAGAAGGCGATGACCGACGAGATCATCTGGTCCTCCGCGCCGCCCACCAGCGCGGGCGTGATGTAGTAGCCCAGCGCCACCATGAAGACGAGCAGCGAGCCGGAGAGCACGCCCGGCAGCGCCATCGGCAGCAGCACATGCCAGAAGGCCCGCAGGCGGCTCGCACCCAGCGAGCTGGCCGCCGGCATGAGATTGCGCGGTATGCCGAGCAGCACGCTGTAGATCGGCAGCACCATGAAGGGCAGCAGCACATGGGTCATGGCGATGACGACACCCGTGCGGTTGAAGATCAGTTGCAGCGGCTGGTCCACGATGCCGACGGAAAGCAGCGCCTGGTTTATCAGCCCCTCATTCTGCAGCAGGATCACCCAGGAGGCGGTGCGCACCAGCAGCGAGGTCCACAGCGGCAGCAGCACCGCAAGCAGCAGGACATTGCGCACCCAGCCCGTGCTCGCCGCCGCGATCATGGCGTAGGGCAGGCCGATCGCCGCGCAGATCAGCGTCACCAGCGCGGCAATGGTGAAGGTCCGCAGCATGATGATGCGGTTCACCGAGCTGTCGGCCACGACGCTGCCGCCGGCATCGCGCTTGAGATCCACTGCGGCGAGGAGGTTGCGGTCGGTGTAGTTCGGCATGGCCCGTTGCAGGGCCTGCCAGTACCGCGTCTCGCCCCAGCGCTTGTCGAGGCTGGCAAGGTCGACGGGCTCGCCGGCCGGCGCCTCGCGCACCGCGCTGGCGGTGCGCCCCAGCAGCGTGCGGAAGCCGGAAACTTCGCTGTTCAGGCGCCGCACCGCGTCGCCGAACGCCATGTCGTCGGTCGGCGCGCGCAGATCGGTCACGAACGCGTCCTGCACCTGCTTGGGCGGCACGCCCGTGCCGTCCCAAATGCCGATGGCGCTGGCGGTCTCGGGAAGAACCGCGCGCACGGTTCCATCCGTGACCGAGACGGTGACCATCATCACCAGCGGCCAGACGAAGAAGATGGCGAGGAACAGAAAGAGCGGCGCCACCAGAAGCAGCGCGGAGGCGCGGGAGCGTCCGGGCGAGCCGCTCATGGCGCGATCAACGTGCATTCTGAGGGTTCAAAGCAGGCGAAGGCCGTGCTGCCGACCGGCCCCACTGGAACGCGGCGCTGCACCTTGGCGACCAGATCGAGCCCAGGCCCGGAGAGATGCGTGCGCAGATGGTCGCCCTGATACACATTGTCCGTCACCGTGACGGGAATGACGTTGGCGGATCCCGCCTCGCTCTGCAGATGCACCCGCTCGGGGCGCACCGAAGCCAGGATGGGCGCGCCGACCTCGACCGGGGCGAGCATCGCCGCGCGAACCGTCACGCCGTCATTGAGGGTGACGTCCGCAATGCCATCGGAAACCTGCTTCACCACCCCCTCGAACAGATTGGTCTCGCCGATGAATTCGGCGACGAAGCGGGTGCGCGGGCGGTCATAAATGCCTTCCGGCGTGTCGAGCTGCTCGATGCGGCCGGCGTTGAAGACGGCGATACGGTCCGACATGGTCAGCGCTTCGGACTGGTCATGCGTGACGAAGATCACCGTCAGGCCGAGCTTGCGATGCAGGTCGCGCAGTTCGAGCTGCATGTGCTCGCGCAATTGCTTGTCCAGCGCGCCCAGCGGCTCGTCCATCAGCACGACCGTGGGCTCGAACACCAGCGCGCGGGTCAGCGCGACACGCTGCTGCTGGCCACCCGAAAGCTGGGCGGGACGGCGGTCCTTGAGATGGGCGAGCCGAACCATGTCGAGCGCGCGCGCCACGCGTTCGGCGGCCTGCGCCTTCGAGACCCCGCGCATGACGAGGGGAAAGGCGACGTTCTCGGCGACCGTCATGTGCGGGAACAGCGCGTAGTTCTGGAACACCACGCCCATGTTGCGCTTGTGCGAGGGCAGGTTCTCGATGCGGGTGCCGTCGAGCCAGATGGCGCCGTGGGACGGGTGCTCGAAACCCGCGAGCATCATCAGTATCGTGGTCTTGCCCGAGCCGGACGGACCCAGCAGACTGACGAACTCGCCCTTGGCGACCTGCAGGTCGAGCTTATCAACGACGCGCAGCGGGCCGTAGGATTTGGTGACCTGATCGAAATGGATGAAGGGCGCCAAACGCAATCTCCGGAATGAGGGCTTTGCGTGATGTTCCCGCGCGAAGTCACCTTCAGGCGACGATCGGGCCGGCCGGGCCAACGATCAAGAATCGCGTGTACCACATGAACTATAGCCCATCTCCCGCGCCACGCCTCCGGAAGGCGCGGCGCGGGAGCTAGCTTGGCGAGCCTGGTTTACTTGGCGAGCCAGGCGTTGAAGCGCTTGGTCAGCTCTTCGACATTGTCGACCCAGAAGGCGCCGTCCAGCGCGATCGCGCCGGTGAGGTTGGCCTGCGTGGTCGGCAGGTCCTTCTGCAGGGCGGCGGGGACCATCGCGGCGGCAGCCTTGTTGGGCAGGCCGTAGGCGATGAATTCCGGCAGCTTCGACTGGTTCTCCGGCGCGCTGGCAAAGGCGATGAAGTCCATCGCTTCCTTGGCGTTCGGGCTGTCCTTGAGGATGACCCAGCTGTCGATGGCGTAGATGCTGCCCGGCCAGACGCCCTGGAAGTTCTTGCCTTCGGTCTTGTTGATGCCGGCGAGGCGCCCGTTATAGGCGGTCGACATCACCACTTCGCCCGACGCGAGCAGGGAGAGCGGCTGCGCGCCGGCTTCCCACCACACGATGTTCGGCTTCAGCTCGTCGAGCTTCTTGAAGGCGCGGTCGACGCCCTCCGGCGTGCCGAGAACCTTGTAGACCTCTTCCGGCTTCACGCCGTCGGCCATGAGCGCGAATTCGAGGGAGTATTTCGGGCCGCGGCGGAAACCGCGCTTGCCGGGGAATTTCTTCACGTCCCAGAAATCCGCCCACGAGGTCGGCGGGGTCTTCAGGCGGTCGGCGTCGTAGCTGAGCATGGTCGACCACACGATGGCGCCGACGCCGCAGTCGCTGACAGCCGCGGGCAGGAACTTGTCCTTGCCGCCGAGCTTGCTCCAGTCGATCTTCTCGTAGAAGCCGTCGGCGCAGCCGAGCTCAAGTTCCTCGGTCTCGACCTGCACCACGTCCCAGTTCGGCACGCCCGCCTTTACCTTGGCGGCGATGACGCCGATGCCGCCGTCCCAGCTCTCGTCGAGCACGGGCTTGCCGATGGCCTTGGAGAATGGCTGGAAGTAGATTTTCTTCTGTGCGTCCTGATAGTTGCCGCCCCAGGACACGACCGTCAGATCGCGTGCCGAGGCCGGGACCGCCGCTGCCATCAGGCCAAGGGCGAGGCCGGCGCCGCCGATCCGAAGAAGAGCAGATTTCACCGTCATGGAATTTCCCCCTGTTGTCGTTGATCCGTGCAGCAAAGCACGCTACCGCCCAGCGTGACAGAACGTTGGGGGAGGGCAAGCAGGGTCGGTGAATATAATGACCAGTTATGCCCGGTTTTTGGGCTGACACGCCCTAATAGGTCGGCGGGTTGATCGCGCTGACGATCTCGCTCGGCTCTTCCGCCACATTGCGAAAGCGGTGCGGCAGCTTGCTGTCGAAATAATACGCGTCGCCCGCGCGCAGGATCTTGGACCGGCTCTCCACCGTGACCTCGACCGCGCCACGTATCACCATGCCCGCCTCCTGCGCGGTATGGGAGAACGCTTCTCCGGTATCGGCGCCGACGGCATAGGTCTCGTGCAGGACGAGGATCTGCCGGTTGGGGTGATTAATGCCGATCACGCGATAGGAGATCGCCTCGCCGCTGCCGACTTCCGGCAATTCGGCCGCCTCATAGAAGGGCGAGTAGGACGACATCTGCTGAAGTTCCGAGAAAAACCCGACCAGCGTCGTGCCCAGCGCCTCCAGTATGGCCGCCAGCGTGTCGATGGACGGGCTGATCTTGTCGCGCTCGATCAGCGAGATCGACGAGTGCGAGACGCCCGACCGCAGCGCCAGCCGGCGGATGCCGAGATTGCGGCGACGGCGCAGTTCGCGAATTCCAGGTCCGATATGCGGCATGGCGGCCTCGTGCGCGGAGCAGGGGTCAGAGATGGCCGGTGAATATAATAGACGACCACCTCGCCGCCAATTGTCCCGGCGGGCGGCGGGCCTCACCATCCACCCGCCATCACAGGGAAACGCCATGTCCGCTCTCAGCCCCGAACTCCGCGCCCAGATCCACCACATCAAGGCGCCGCGCCAGGACGATGGCAGTGACACCACCAAGATCGCCGCCACGGTCAAGGAAGTGCTCGACGCGGTCCGCACACGCGGCGACGAGGCGGTGCGCCATTATTCCCGGCTGTTCGACAAGAGCGACGTCACCTCCATCGAGGTGACGGCGGAGGAGCGCGCGAGCGCTCTCGCCAATCTCGACCCGCAGACCCGCGCCGACACCGAATTCGCCATCGAGCGCGTGCGTGCGTTTGCGCAGGCCCAGCTCGCCACCATCCTTCCGCTTGAGGTGGAAGCGCTTCCGGGCCTTCACCTCGGCCATCGGGTGATTCCGATCCAGCGCGTCGGCGCCTATGTGCCGGGCGGGCGCTATCCGCTGCTGTCGGCGCCGATCATGACGCTGGTTCCCGCCAAGGTGGCCGGCTGCGACGAGGTGATCGCCTGCCTGCCGCCGACCGCCCATCCTGCCATGATCGCCGGCTGCCATCTCTCCGGCGCCGACCGCATCTTCCGCGTCGGCGGCGCGCAGGCCATCGCGGCGATGGCGTTCGGCACCGAGACCATTCCAGCCGCCGACAAGGTGGTCGGTCCCGGCAATGCCTATGTGAACGAGGCCAAGCGCCAGGTCTTCGGGCCCGTCGGCATCGACCAGCTCGCCGGTCCGAGCGAGATCTTCATCGTCGCCGACGAGACGGGCGATCCCGAGATGATCGCCACCGACCTGCTGGCGCAGGCCGAGCACGACGTGCGCACCCGTGTCGGCCTCATCACCACCAGCCGCTCGCTGGCGCAGGCGACGCTGGTCGAGGTCGAAAAGCAGCTCGCGACGCTCTCCACGGCCCCCGTCGCCGGTCAGGCCTGGGCCGATTTCGGCGAGATCGCGCTGTGCGACTCCGAGGAGGCGATGATCGCCTATTCCGACCACATCGCCGCCGAGCATCTGCAGGTCCACACCCATGATGCGCACGCGACGGCGGCAAAGCTGCGCAATTACGGCTCGCTGTTCATCGGCACGCTGGCGAGCGTGGTCTATTCCGACAAATGCTGCGGCACCAACCACACCCTGCCCACCATGGGTGCCGGCCGCTACACCGGCGGCCTGTGGGTCGGCTCCTTCGTGAAGATCTGCACGCATCAGTGGCTGGATGAGCGCGGCGTCGCCGCTGTCGCGCCCCCGGCCGTGCGCCAGAGCGCCAGCGAAGGGCTGGAGGGACACCGGCGCGCAGCGGCCTTCCGCATGGCGGGCTGACAGGCGGGGGCATGTGCCCTTTGGGCAACAGGTGTGCTTTCTCGACGTCAGGCGGGTCTACGAGACTTCGCCGGCAGCACCGCATCGCCTAACCTTCCGCTCCGGTATCTAAGGGAGCGTAACGTGCCTTGGCAGTCCTGCGTCGAGGCCACGTCCTCCTTGCCTTATTCCTCCGGCGGCAACAGCCCCCGTCTTTCCCGCCGCCGGTCAGCTTTGCTGGGCTCCGTTGCGGGCTGCCTGATTGTGACGGCGCTGTTTTCGCCGCTCCTGCTCTCCTCTCCGCTGCTCGTGACGCCAGCCCACGCGGCCGATGGTGATGGTGGAACCGGCGGCGGCAGCATTCTCATCGGCAGCGGCGCGGGCGGCACGGCAGACCTCACCGGCCTCGGCGGCACAGGCGGCACAGGCTCGAACGCCGATTATCCCACCACCGGCGGTGGTGGCGGCGGTAGCGGCAGTGTCGGCGGTGACGGTGGCGCAGGCTCCACCGGGGGCGGAACCGGTGGCATAGGCGGCGGTTCGCCTGGTGCCGACGGCGGCGATGGCCAGACCGCGGGTAACAATAATTCCGGCGGTGGCGGTGGTGGCGGCGCCCACGGTTATGTCGGCACGCTCGGCGCGTTGCCCGCCAGCATGATTGCCGGCGGAAATGGCGGCAAGGGTGGCGAGGCGGGCTTTGCTGGCTATGGCGGCGGTGGCGGCGGCGGCGGCTTCGGCGCCGTCATCACCGGCCTCACCGGCGGCATTGCCAACATAGATGCAGGCAATGTTCCTGCTATCTCCGGCGGTCAGGGCGGCGATTATGGCTGGGGTGCCGTAGGCGGAAATGGTGGCAGCGGCCTTGTCCTGCATCAGGCAACAGGCGCCAATACGCTTGTCATCGGAGCGGCGCTGAATGGCGGCGCGGGCGGCTCCGGCATTGGTAGCGCGTCGTACCAAGGTGGCAATGGTGGAAGCGGTTTTGCGCTGCAGGGTGGCGACGGCAACAATGTCGTCACCTTAGAAGGCGCGGTAACGGGCGGCGCGGCAGGAGCGGGCAACGCGGTCGGGGCTGATGGCGGTCACGGCATTGTCGTCTCCGGCACGAGTGGCAACAATACGCTGGTCATCAAGGCCGATGTCGTCGGCGGTGCGGCCACGGATGGCCTTTTTGGTTCCGGCCGGGGAGGCGATGGCATTCGCGCGACGAACACGACCGGCAGGACGGAAATCCTCGTCCAGGCGGGCGTAACGGGCGGGGCCAGCGGCACGGGGGCAAGTCCGATCGGTGGCGCCGGTATTTCCGGCAGTGGGCTCACCATCATTCTCGACGGCGCGACGGCCTCCATCACCGGCGGCGCGCAAGGCATGGGGCGGGCCTCCGCCATAGCCTTCACCGGCGGCAGCAACACGCTTGAACTGCGTGCGGATGCGGGCGGCAATCTTGGCACGATCACCGGCGCCCTCACCGGCGTCGGCAGTACGGATCGCTTTGTCCTCGGTGGCGACAACAACGTCGCGGCGGATTTCACCGGCGCGGTCGGCACCTATGCGGGGAGCGGCTTCGGGACGCTGGAGAAGGCCGGAACATCCCGTTGGACCATCACCGATGGGGATGTCGGCAACGGCATGCAGGTCATCGTCAGCGAAGGTACATTGAGGTTAGCCGGGTCGGCCACGCTCGCCAATGCAACCGGCGTCACCGTGAATGACGCGCTTGACCTGTCGGGACTGACCGGTACGAGCGCGAGCATTGCCAACCTCTCGGGTACCGATAGCGGCGCGAGCATCACACTCGGCGAGCTCAACCTTACGGTCCTTCAAACTCTTGATGGCAACTCTGCCCGCACGGGCAGCGGCACGGGCAGCGGAACGCTGACAGTGGCGGGCAGCGGAACGCTGACAAAGGCGGGCGCCGGAACGCTGATACTGTCGGGCAGCGGAACGGTGACAAAGGCGGGCGCCGGAACGCTGATACTGTCGGGCAGCAACACCTATGTCGGCGGAACGAACCTCGGCGAGGGCACGCTGGTCATCCGTTCCGCGCCCGCACCCGGCGGGATCGACCTTACGGTCAATCAATCTCTTGATGGCACCTATGCCGGCACGATCAGCGGCACGGGCGGCTTGGTGAAGATGGGTAGCGCGACGCTGACACTGGCGGGCATTGGCAGCTATCTCGGCGGAACGACCGTGGGCGAGGGCACGCTGGTCGTCGGTTCCGCGACGGCTCTGCCTTTGTTCAGCGATGTGAGCATTTCGGCGGGCGCGACGCTGGATCTGAACGGCTATGGCGCGTCGCTGCATTTGCTGGCGGGCGAGGGCACGCTGGAGACCGGGTCGCAGGGGGCGATCTATCTCTATCACGGCGGCACCTTCGCCGGCGCCATCACCGGGGCCAGCGCGCCGTGGCCGGGGCCGGCGGCCTTCGTGTTCAGCGCGCCGGGCGAGACGCTGACGCTGTCGGGCAACAGCGATTTCGGCGGCTATTTCTCGCTGAACGGCGGCACGCTGGTGTCGACAGGCAATTCGACCTTCGGCGGCGTCGCCTTCTGGGGCGGCACCTTCGAGGTGACCGGCGGGGCGACCATCCTCGATTCCTACATCGTCGCCAACGGAGCGGCGGCGACGCCTGAGATCACCGTGTCCGGCGGCGGCTCGCTCACCATCACCGACGGGCTCTATCTCGCCAACTACACCGGAACCGGCGGCGAGGTGGTGGTGTCGGGCGACGGCAGCGCGCTGGACGTGCTCGGCGAGCTCTATGTCGCCTATGGCGGCGTCGGCCGGCTGACCGTGTCGGGCGGTTCGGTGTCAATCAATGGCGGCAGCGGCACGATCGAGCTCGCCGGCGGGGCCAACGGCTCGGGCACGCTGGTCATCGGCAGCGCGGCCGGTTCCGCGGCGAGCGCGCCAGGTATCGTCAGGGCCGAAAGCGTCGGGGCATCCGGCGGGGCGGGCACGGTGGTGTTCAACCACACCTCCGGCGCCTATTACTTCACCAGCGACGGCACCGCCTCCGGCACGCCCGTGCTGATCACGCAGAATGTCGACCCGACGGCGGGCGGCACCGGTCAAACCTCGGTATCCGTCGAGGCCGGCACGACCTATTTCCTCGCCGATAACGACTACACCGGCATGACCACGATCAACGGTGGCACCCTAAGCCTCGGCAACGGCGGTATTTCGGGCTCGATCGTCGGCCCGGCGCTCATCAACACTGATGGTACGCTACAATTCTATCGGGCGGACAACATTTCCTATACGGGCACGCTCTCCGGCACCGGCGCGCTGGTGAAGGCGGGAGCAGGGGCGCTGAACTATACCGGCGACGGCACCGCCTTCACCGGTACGACCACGGTCGCGGCCGGCAAGCTGTCGGTGAACGGTATACTGGGCGGCGCGGTCGATGTGCTGTCAAGCGGCACGCTGGGCGGCAACGGCACGATGGGGCCGGTGACCCTGGGGTCGGGTGCGACCGTGGCCCCGGGCAACTCCATCGGCACGCTGCATGTGAATGGCGACATAACCTTCTCGCCTGGCTCCGTCTATCAGGTCGAACTCGCCGGCAACGGCACCAGCGACCTGATCGTGGCAACCGGTCAGGCCGTCCTCAACGGGGCCGGGGTGCAGTTGATCGCGTTCGACCCGCAGACCAGTTACCAGAACGGGGTGACCTATACGATCCTCACCGCGGGTGGCGGCGTGGTCGGGAGCTTCGGCGCGGTGACGACGAATTCGATCTTCCTGACGGCGGACGTCAACGACCTCGCCACTGGCGTGAACGTCATCGTCGCCATTGACGTGCCCACGCCCCCCGGCCCGCCGGAGCCTCCCGCGGTGTTTACCAGCGTCGCCGCGACGCCGAACCAGTTCGCCACGGCGGGCGCTCTCGGGACGCTGGGCCAGGTCGGCCCGTCTCTGGCGCTGTATAATTCGCTGCTGTTCCTGAACTCGGCCAGCGAGGCGCGGCTCGCCTATGACCAGCTCTCGGGCGAGGTTCACGCCTCGGTGCAGTCGGTGTTCATGGAGCAGTCCTCGCTGATCCGCGGGGCGCTGAACGACCGGTTGCGCGCGGCGCAGGGCGGCGTGGGGGCATCAGTCGGCTCCGT
>QFQD01000021.1 GCA_003241485.1 Ancylobacter novellus | reverse complement strand
CGGCCGGAGGCAAAGAGCATCGGCGTGCCCTTGTAGTCACCGACCCAGGCGGTGTTGTCCGCGCCCGCATTGATGAGATGCGGCGCCAGCAGCGCAAACAGGCGGTAGTCCGAAATATCTCCGATCAGCGCCTCGAAGGTGACCTTCTGCACCAGCACCTCGCGGCGCGGATCGGTGAGAATCTGCTTCTGGATCCGCCAGCGCCCGTCATGGGCGGTGTTGAGCAGATGGTAGGCCGGCACGCCGTGTTCCAGCACGCCGACCTCATGGTCGGCATCGCGCTTCTCCTCGGCGAAATAGCCGTCCGGTCCCGTGACGAGGAAGCCGAAGTCGCGGGTGCAGGCGATGTCGACGCGCGGATAATAGATCTCGTTGAGGATGCCGTGGCTCAGCGTGAACCAGAGCCGGCTCGCTGCCGTGCGGGCCGTGCCCACGCCGACCTTGGCGCTCGATGTCCAGCGCGCCGGGCCGCCGGGCGCACCGGGCGGCGTGATGGCGTTATCCTCCGACATGGTTGTTTCCCCTTAGTCATTGGGCCGTCGATCAGGATCGCGGCCGGGGAGTAAACTGATGCCAGTTGCGCCGGCTGCCAAGCCCGGTTGCGGATTTACGAGGGGACATTGTTACCGCGGTCGGCGGCAATACCGACGGCGCGGGCATTCGCAGGGGGGGGCGTCCGTCGGCATCGGGAGGGGAGCGAAGGCGATGGCGTGCGGGAAATGGACGTCGTGCCGCCTTGTGCGGCACGCGCGAAGCACCGGCGTCGCCGCGTCCGGGCGACACCCGCATATCAGTCGCGGCGCCCGGGGCGGGCCGGTTCCTTGCTGTCGCGGATGATCCGCTGACGCACGCCAGCGACATCGTTCATCGCCCGCTCCGCCTGAAGGGCAATCAGCGCCAGGAAGCTCAGGGCGACCAGAGCCAAAGTGATCTCGACCATGTGTGACCTCCCTGTGGTCGGATACCAACAAGGATCCGCCGATTCCGTTCCGGCAGCCGCGACGAGGGGGCCTGCCAGTTGACGTCGGTAGCGTTTTTGTTTCCCGATGTTGCTGTCGGGGCGCGGGCAATCTTCAGTTGCCATCTCGTCGTTGAACCGGATGCCTTGTCCGCCGATGGAAGGTCGCACGCCTTGGTTCCGGAGCGAGTGTTGGAAAGCACACCCCACATCCTCGTGGTTGATGACGACCAGGAAATCCGCAAGCTTCTCGGCCGCTATCTCCAGGGGCAGGGCTTCCGCGTGACCCTCGTCAAGGACGGGCGGCATGCCGAGGAGGCCCTTGCCTGCAACCGCATCGATCTGGTCGTGCTCGACCTGATGCTGCCGGATATTTCCGGGCTTGAACTCTGCCGCACGCTGCGGGGCCGTTCCGACGTGCCGGTGATCCTGCTGACGGCGCTCAAGGAGGATGTGGACCGCATCATCGGGCTTGAGGTCGGCGCCGACGACTATCTCGGCAAGCCCTTCAATCCGCGCGAACTGCTGGCGCGCATTCGCGCCGTGCTGCGGCGGACCAGCGGTCGCGAGGCGCCGGCGGCTGCACCGGCGCAGCAGACGCTCCACTTCGCCGGGTTCACCGCTTATCCCGCCACCCGCCGCGTGCTCGACGCCAGCGGAGCGGAAGTTCCCTTGACGGGGGCGGAGTTTGAACTGCTGCTCGCCTTCCTGCAGCGGCCGGGCCGGCTGCTCACCCGCGACCAGTTGCTCGACATCACCCAGGGGCGCAGCGGCGGCTCGTTCGACCGCTCGATCGACGTGCTGCTCAGCCGGGTACGGCGCAAGCTGGGGGATGCGGGCAATTTCCGCATGATCAAGACGCTGCGCAATGGCGGCTATCAGCTGACCGTCGCGGTGGAAGCGGCGCCGGCATCCGCCGCGCCGCCGGAGACGCCATGAACACGCTGCGCGCGAAGATCACCGCGCTGCTGGTGGGCGCGGTGCTTCTGGTGGTGCTGCTGGCGACCGGCGTGTCCTTCCTGCTGCTGTCGCCGCCGAGTTTCGAGGCGACCGACGAGGCGCTGGCGGCGCAATGGGTGATGCTGGCGGATCTCGTCGCAGGCGCTGGTGCTGCGGCCCCGCTCGCGGGTAGCGGCTATCTCGGTGTGCGGACCGAGGAGCCGGTCGGCGACATCATGGGTATGCCGACCGACGGCATCAATGCGGCGCTGGCGCGCCTGGGGCGGCCGGAGCGTATCGTCGTTCATGACGTCAACGCCGCCCTTGTGCCGGTCATTGCCGGCCGGTTGCCAGACGGCCGATGGCTGACCTTGCCCGTCATCATGCCGCACGAGCCGTCAAATGCCGGCTGGCTGCTCGCCCTCTGGGCGCTGTTCCTCGCATTCGGCGTCACCGTGGTCATTGTGATCGCGGTACGCCGGCTGACGGAGCCGCTCGCCCTGCTGGAGCGCACGGTCGCCACGCTGGGGCCGGATGGCGAACTTCAGCCGCTCGATGAAGCGGGGCCGACCGAAGTCCGGGCGGCGGCGCGCGCGATCAATCGGCTGTCCTCGCGCCTCAAGCAGGCCATGGAGAGCCGCATTCGCCTCGTTGCCGCCGCTGGCCACGACCTGCGCACGCCGATGACGCGGATGCGCCTGCGGGCGGAGTTCCTGAACGAAGACGAGAGGGCGAACTGGATCGCCGATCTCGACGAACTCGACCGCATCGCCGACAGCGCCATCCGCCTCGTGCGCGAGGAGGTCGACGCCTCGCCGAAGAGCCGACTGAGGCTCGACCAGCTGGTGACGGACGTGGTTGGCGAATTGCGGGAAATCGGCATGGACATGACGCTTCTCCATGCCGAACCTGCCTTCGTGAAGGCGCGTCCGCTCGCGCTGCGCCGCGCGATCCGCAATCTGGCGATCAACGCGGCCACCCATGGCGTGAAGGCCGAGCTGCGTGTCGAGGCCTCACAGGGTCACGCCTGCATCATCATCGCCGACAAGGGGCCGGGCATCCCCGAGCCGCTGATCGGGCGTGTCTTCGAGCCGTTCTTCAGGGTCGATCCCGCGCGCGGTGCGCCCATTCCCGGCGCGGGCCTCGGCCTTGCCATCGCGCATGAGATCATCTCCGCCAATGAGGGCACGCTGCAACTGGAGAACGGGCCGCAGGGCGGGCTTATCCAGCGCGTGACATTTCCCCTGGTGACAGGCGAGAGCGTGTAGCGCGCTTGCTCAGGGCGCGGCGGCGTCGCGCGCATGGCTTGGCGCGTGGGCGTGCAGCCGGCTCCATGCGCGCCGCAGCTGGCGCGCGGAGGAAAAGCCCGCCCTTTCCGCCACCTGCTCCATGTCGAGCTTGGACCCCACCACCAGCTCATGCGCCAGCGCTACCCGCATGCGGTTGACGAAGTCGGTGACGCTCATGCCGGCATGCTCGTTGAACAGGCGCGAGAGGTGGCGCGGGCTGGTGGCGGCAACCCGCGCGAGGCTCTCCACCGACCAGTCGCGCGCCGGATCGCCGGCCACGGCATCCTGGGCGCGGTGGATGGCGGGATGGATATGGTTGCGCCCTTCCAGCCAGGGAGAGAGCTGCGGGTCCGCCCCGGCGCGCCTGAGATAGACGAGGAGATAGCGCGCGACCTCGACCGTTGCCGGTGCGCCGGCCTCGCGTGCCACAAGCGCGAGCATCAGGTCGATGCCGGCCGTGATCCCGGCGCTGGTCAGCCGCTCGCCATCCTCGACATAAAGCCGATTCTCGCGCACCCGCGCCCGTGGCGCGAGTGCTACCAGTTCGTCGATGGTGCCGTGATGGGTGGTGCACTCATGGCCGTCGAGCAGGCCGGCGCGAGCGGCGAGCAGCGCCCCCGAGCAGATGGTGACGAGGCGGATGCCGGGACGCACCGCGCGGGCGAGCCAGGCCACGATCAGGGCTTCGTCCGGCGCGTCCTGCGCGCGGCTCTTCGCCGGGGTACCGAGCGGCTCATCCGCCGCGCCGGAGACGATGACCATCGCCTTGTCCGGCACCGCCGACGGCAGCGGCTCGATGCCGGACAGCCCGAGCCCGACCGAGCTTCGCACCTCGGGCGACGGCCCGACATAGCTGACCTCGAACCGCACGGCGTCCTGCACCAGATTGGCCTTGCGCAGGACCTCGATCGGGCCGGCAATGTCGAGCAGCAGGGCGCGCGGCGGCACCACCACGAAAACGCGGATCGTCCGCTGCGGCGCCCCGGCACTCATGCCGCCGCCTTGTGAACGATGCCGGCCAGCGCTTCTTCCACCGTGGCGATGCGGGCGAAGCGGCCGGCGAGCACCAGCTCGGTACGGGCGCGGATCTCGCTGGCGCTCCATTCGCGCCCATGGGCGTCGGTCATCGGGAAGGTCAGCGTGGCTTCGCCGACATAATCGACGGCGTAGCCGAGATCGGAGGCGTGGCGCGTCGTGGTTTCGCAGCACTGCTCGGTGCGGATGCCGGAGACGATGACGCGGCGGACGCCGTTCACGTTGAGCCACACATCGAGGCCGCTGCCGATGAGCGCGCTGTGCCGGGTCTTGCGGAACACGGCGTTGGGTTCGAGCTGCAGCGGGGCGAGCGTGCGCACGAAGCCCGAGGCTTCCGAGAACGGGCCGGTGGGATCGACATGGAACACCTGCACGATGGGAATGCCGGCCGCTTTCGCGCCATCGATCAGCGCCTGCTGGCGTTCGAGATAGGCCGCCAGTCCCTCGTCCCGGAAATAGGGGCGATGACGGAAGGACTCCTGGGCGTCGATGACAAGAAGAACAGTATCTGCGGACATTTTCGGCGTCTCCATCGCAGTGAGCATACAGCCATGATAGGCGCCGGCCTCCACAGGGAAAGACACGCAGCGGACCATAAGCGGACAGATCGCGCCAAACTATAGCGCCTATTTGCTGTCTGTCCGGAGCGCGGATTGAGCCCGGCTGTCAAAATGGTGATGATGCGCCGACCGACGCTGGCCCGGCGCCGGAGATTCGAGGCCCCATGCTTGCTCGCCTTTTGCGTCACCCCGTGCTGCTCATCGTCAGCGTGTTGGTGGGCCTGTTCGCCCTGTACGAGATCAGCGTGCGGTTCTTCGCCTATACGGCGGACGCCTATGTGATGAGCGACATCGTGGTCATTTCCTCGGAGATCGAGGGTCCGGTGTCCCGGCTCGCCGTGCAGAACAATCAGGACGTGAGCGCGGGCCAGGTGTTGTTCGAGATCGAGAAGACACCCTATCTGCTCAAGGTGCAGCAGACGCAGGCGGCCGTGACGCAGGCCCAGGCCGACCTCGATCTCGCCAGGGACGAGGTGAACTCGGCCAAGGCGGGCGTCGCCTCGGCCCAGGCCGTGCGGACCAATGCCGAGGCGCAGCTTGGCCGGGTGAAGTCGCTTTCCACCGACGGCTTCTCCACCGAGGCGAGCCTCGATGTCGCCACCCGCGACGTCGCCACCGCCGTCGCCAATGTGCAGACGGCGCAAGCCGCTCTCGACGTGGCCAACCGCCGCGTTGCGGTGGCCGCCGCCATCATCGCCTCGGCGCAGGCGGATCTCGCCAGGGCGCAGTATGATTTCTCCAAGACCGTCATGTCGGCGCCCGAGGCGGGGCGCATTGCTCCCTTCACCATTCGGCAGGGCGACTATCTCGAACGCGGCACGCAGGTGCTCGCGGTGGTGACGGACAACCGCCGGCGCGTGGTGGCCAATGTGTTCGAGCGCCATCTCGCCCGCATCCGCCCCGGCCAGCGGGTCTGGCTGACGCTGGGCTCCGACCCCTGGGTCATCCATGCCGGCCATGTCAGCGGCATCGCCGCCGGCGTGGCGCGCTCGGCCAAGAACCCGGAGGTCGTCCCCTATGTCGAGCCGACGACCGACTGGGTAAGGTTGCCGCGCCGCTTTCCCATCGAGGTCACGCTCGACGACTGGCCGCCGGGGCTCGGCCTGTTCAACGGCGCGGATGCGCGCGTGTTGATCTGGTTCTAGGCATGGATGACGTTACCCGCCAGGCATTCGCGACGGCTTCGGGGGTGCTCGCCGCAGTCTATATCGCGCTGTGGATGCATCTGCAGGAGCCGTACTGGGCGGCGCTGAGCGTGATGATCATCGCCAATGTCGACCGCGACGCCCTGTTCACCAAAGGGCTGCTGCGCATCGTCGGTACGCTGGTCGGCGTGACGGGCGGCTATGTCCTGGGCCAGTGGATGGAGGGCATGCAGTCGATGCAGGCCGCCTCCGTCATGGTCGCGGCGGCGGTCGGCACCTATGGCCGCCAGCGCAGCGCCTATGGCTACGCCTGGTTCTACGGCGGGCTGAGCTTTGCGCTGCTCATCCTCTACACCATGGTCCAGCCGCAGGATCTCTACGACTTCGCCCATTACCGCACCTATGAAATCCTCATCGGTGTGGTCTGCGGCACGCTGGCGAACTGGGCGCTGGGGCCGCGTGCGGGCGAACTGCCGGCGCATATCGTGGCGCAGGCCGCCACGACGACGGCTGAAAACGCGCGGCGCCAGGCGTTCATCGCGGGGATCGGCGCGCTGACCATCGTGGTGATCTGGGCGCTGTTCGACCTGCCGCAATTGCCGCAAGTGCTGATTTCCAGCCTTGTCGTGCTCGATGCCGACCCGCTGGCGACCCGCCATCGGGGGGCGCAGCGCATCTTCGGCTGCATGATCGGAGGGACGGCGGGTATCGTCGTGGTGCTGATCGACGCGGCCGATCAGTGGTGGTGGACGGCGGCGCTGTACCTTGGCGTTTTCACCTTCTCGCGGCTGCATTTGTCGAAGTCGCCGAACGCTTATATCGGCACGCAATCGGCCATCGCCTATCTCGTGACGCTGGTCGGCATCGGGCCGCCCTCCACGCTGGAGCCGCCGATCGACCGGCTGGTCGGCATCATCATCGGCGTCAGTATCATGACCGTCATGGTGTGGGCGCTGAACCCACCCAAGCCGCCGCAGCCGGCACCCGCCGCCAGCGGGTCGTAGTCGCCCGATCAGGCCTTGCGTGCGGGCGCGATCGACTCGACGAGCGCGGGGATGTCGGCGCCGCGCGGCACGCTGAGCCAGCGTTCCGGCGCGCCGGCGGGAATGAGGACGGCCGCGTTCTTCGGGCAGATGTCGAGGCAGTCGACCTCGACGACGGCGACCTGGGCGCCTTTGCGACGCGGCTTTTTCATCGGCTTGCCGCCCTCGCGCCGGGCGATCTCCGCCTTCAGCGCCGCAGGCAGGCTGTCGCGACCGTCGGCGCCGAAGCCGCCCTTGAGCTTCTTCGCGCATTTGCGGCAGACGAGGACGACGTCGGTCCAGTCAGACTTGATGGGCTTCATGCGTGAAAAGGCCTCCGCGCTGCATGTGGCATCGCGGAGGCCCGTTGTCGATGTCGGCAATAGGACGGCCGGCTGGAAAGCTGCGAACCCCGGGCACCGAGTGGGGGGCGGGACGGCACCCTGAGCCTTTCTTTCCAGCCGGCCTTGGCTCACTCCGCCGGATGAAGGGCGGGGAGCACCTCGCCATGCTGGCGCAGCTTGCGGTTGCCCGTCAGCCTGCGCAGCAGCACGTAGAAGACGGGCGTGAGGAACAGCCCGAAGAAGGTCACGCCGAGCATGCCGGCAAAGACCGCGATGCCCATGGCATGGCGCATCTCGGCGCCCGCGCCGGTGGAGAGCACCAGCGGCAGCACGCCCATGATGAAGGCGAAGGACGTCATCAGGATCGGCCGCAGACGCAGCCGGCTGGCCTCGATCGCGGCCTCGACCGGTGTGCGGCCCTGGAACTCCAGTTCCCGAGCGAACTCGACGATCAGGATCGCGTTCTTCGCGGAGAGGCCGACCAGCACGACGAGGCCGATCTGGGTGAAGATGTTGTTGTCACCCCCACCCATCCAGACGCCGAACAGCGCCGCCAATATGCCCATGGGAACGATCATGATGATCGCGATGGGCAGGGTCAGGCTTTCATACTGTGCCGCCAGCACGAGGAAGACGAGCAGCAGGGCGAGCGGGAACACCAGCACAGCGGAATTGCCGGCGAGGATCTCCTGATAGGTGAGGTCGGTCCATTCAAAGTCGAAGCCCGGCGGCAGCACCTCGGCCGCGATGCGCGCGGCCGCTGCCTGCGCCTGACCGGAGGAGAAGCCGGGGGCGGGAGAAGCGTTGATGTCGGCGGTGAGGAAGCCGTTATAGCGCATGGCGCGCTCCGGCCCGGCCGTCATTTCCACCTTCAGCAGCGCGGCGAGGGGAATCATCTCGCCATTGTTCGCCCGCACCTTCAGCTGGCCGATATCCTCCGGCTTGGAACGGAACGGCGCGTCGGCCTGCGCCCGCACCGAATAGGTGCGACCGAATTTGTTGAAGTCGTTCACATAGAGCGAGCCGAGATAAACCTGCAGCGTCTCGAACACAGCGCTGATCGGCACGCCGAGCTGGCGGGCCTTGGTGCGGTCCACATTGGCGAAGAGCTGGGGCACGTTCACCTGGAAGGTGGAGAACTGGCCGGTCAGCTCTGGCGCCTGCATCGCCTTGGCCATGAAGGCATTGGTGACGTTCGCCAGCTCCTCATAGCCGCGACCGGCACGGTCCTCGATCTGCATCTTGAAGCCGCCGACCACGCCGAGGCCCTGCACCGGCGGGGGCGGGAACATGGCGATGAAGGCATCCTGGATCGCGCCGTATTTCTGGTTCAGCGACATGGCGATGGCGCCGGCCGAAAGCGAGGGATCCTTGCGCTCCTCGAACGGCTTCAGCGTCGAGAACACGATGCCGGCATTGGACGAGTTGGAGAAGCCGGCGATCGACAGGCCGGGGAAGGCGACCGCGTTGGCGACGCCCGGCTCGGCGAGGGTGATCTCCGTCATGCGGCGGATGACCTCCTCGGTGCGGTCCAGCGTGGCGCCGTCCGGCAGCTGGGCGAAGCCGACGAGATACTGCTTGTCCTGCGCCGGCACGAAGCCGCCGGGCACCGCCTGGAACAGCCACCAGGTGGCGCCGAGCATGACGGCATAGAAGATCATCACCACGCTCTTGGCCTTCAGCACGCCGCGCACGCCGCCGCCATAGCCGGCGGAGCCGCGCGAGAACGCCCAGTTGAAGCCGCGGAAGAACCAGCCGAACAGGAAGTTGATGATGCGCTGCAGCCGGTCGGGCTCGGCATGGTGCCCCTTGAGCAGCAGCGCTGCCAGCGCCGGCGACAGCGTCAGCGAATTGATCGCCGAGATCACGGTCGAGATGGCGACGGTGAGCGCGAACTGCCGGTAGAACTGGCCGGACAGGCCGGAGATGAAGGCCAGCGGCACGAACACCGCGACCAGCACCAGCGCGATGGCGATGATGGGGCCCGACACCTCGGCCATGGCCCGATAGGACGCTTCGCGCGGCGAGAGACCGTTCTCGATGTTGCGCTCGACATTCTCCACTACGACGATCGCGTCGTCGACGACGATGCCGATGGCGAGCACCAGGCCGAACAGGCTCAGCGCGTTGATCGAGAAGCCGAACACATACATCACCGCGAAGGTGCCGACGATGGAGACCGGCACGGCGAGCAGCGGGATGATCGAGGCGCGCCAGGTCTGCAGGAACACCACGACGACGATGACGACGAGCAGCACCGCCTCGAACAGCGTGTGCACCACCGCCTCGATGGAGGCGCGCACGAATTCGGTCGTGTCATAGACAATGTCGTAGTCGACGCCTTCCGGCATCGTCTTCTTCACCTCTTCCATCGTCGCCTTGACGTTGGCGGCGATCTCCAGCGCGTTCGAGCCGGGTGCCTGGAACACGCCGATGCCGACCGCCTGCTTGTTGTCGAGCAGCGAGCGCAGCGCGTAGTCGGCGGCGCCCAGTTCGATGCGGGCGACGTCGCGCAGGCGGACGATCTGGCCGTCCATGCCGCTCTTCACCACGATGTCGCCGAACTCCTCCTCGGTTTCGAGGCGGCCCTGCGCATTGACGGAAAGCTGCAGCTCGACGCCCTGCGCGGCGGGCGAGGCGCCGACGGTGCCGGCGGCGGCCTGCACGTTCTGCGCGCGGATCTCGTTCACCACATCGCCGGCGGAAAGGCCGTGCTCGGCGATCTTCTGCGGGTCGAGCCAGACGCGCATCGAGTAGTCACCGGCGCCGAAGATGTCGATCTGGCCGACACCGGCGATGCGCGCCAGCCGGTCCTTCACGTTCAGCACCGCGTAATTGCGCAGATAGGTGATGTCGTAGCGGTCATTGGGCGAGACCAGATGCACCACCATGATGAAGTTCGGCGAGCTTTTCGCCGTGGTGATGCCGAGGCTGCGTACCTCTTCCGGCAGGCGGGGTTCCGCCTGCGCGACGCGGTTCTGCACCAGCTGCGTCGCCTTGTCGGGATCGGTCCCGAGCTTGAACGTGACGGTCAGCGTCATCACGCCGTCGGTGGTCGCCTGGCTGGACATATAGAGCATGTCCTCGACGCCGTTGATCTGCTCCTCGATCGGCGTCGCCACGGTGGCGGCGATGACCTTCGGGCTGGCGCCGGGATATTGCGCGCGGACAATGACCTGCGGCGGGACGACGTCCGGATATTCCGAGATCGGCATCACCCGCAGCGCCAGCAGGCCGGCGACGAAGATGAGGACCGAGAGCACGGCCGCGAAGATCGGCCGGTCGATGAAGAATTTGGACAGATTCATAGCGTCCTCCCCCCAAGGAGGCGTTGCCGGACTACGCTGGAGAAAGGTCTCAGCGCGCGGCGACGGAAGTGGCGTTGTCCGTCGCCTTGGCGGCGGAAGCGGATTCCATGGGCACGACCTCGGGCGCGAGCAGCGCGCCGGGGCGCACCCGCTGCAGGCCGTTGACGACGACGCGCTCGCCTTCCTTCAGGCCGCTGGCGACCACGCGCAGCCCCTCGGCCGGCGCGCCGAGCTTGATCTCGCGATAGCTCGCCTTGCCTTCGCCATCGACCACGAAGACGAACTTCTTGTCCTGGTCGGTGCCAACCGCGCGCTCGCTGATGACCAGCGCCGGCTCCGACTGGGCGCGGCCCATGCGGACGCGGGCGAACTGGCCGGGAACGAGCCGGCCGTCCTTGTTGTCGAACACCGCGCGGAGGCGGAAGGTGCCGGTGGTCGCATCGACCTGGTTGTCGACGAGCTGGAGATGGCCGGTGGCCGGCTTGCCGCCCGTCGTCGCGGTGGTGATCTCGACCGGGATACGGTCGATCTCGCCCAGCACGTCGCCCGAGCCCAGCGTGGCGAGCGCTTCGCCCACCGCGCCCTCATCGGCGGCGAAGCCGACATAGATCGGATCGACGGAGACGAGCGTGGTGAGCACCGGCGAGGTGGGGCCGGCGGCGACGAGGTTGCCGACGGTCACGTCAATGCGGCCAACGCGGCCGTCCACTGGCGCGCGCACCTCGGTATAGTCTAGGTCGAGCTGGGAGGTCTGCAGCGCGGCTTCGGCGGCGTGCAGATTGGCTTCCGCCTCGCGATACGCATTGGTGCGCTGGTCGAGGTCGCGCACCGAGACGACGCGGTTGTCGACGAGCTGCTTGCCGCGATCCACCTCGTTCTTGGTGAAGTCGACCTGCGCCTCGGCAGCCTGGCGCATGGCCTCGGCCCGATTCAGCGCGGCCTGGTAGGGCGCGGGGTCGATGGTGACGAGCAGGTCGCCCTGCTTTACCAGCGCGCCCTCGCGGAAATGGACGGCCTTCACCGCACCGGTAACGCGCGGGCGTACCTCGACGCGCTCGACCGCCTGGAGACGGCCGGAGAACTCGTCCCACTTCATGGTGTCGCGGATCTTCAGCACGGCGACCGACACCGGAACGCCCTGCGGCGCCTGGGCCTGCGGCGTCGCCGGATCGGTGGCGAGGGCGGAGCTGATCGGCCAGGCGAACCAAACGGCGGCCGCGGTCGCGGCGGTGGCGAGGCTCAGCACCACGCCGGTATCCCGCCAGCGGCGACGGCGAGGCTGGATGGTCAGATCGCGTGCGATTTCAGCGCGTACGATCTCGGGAATGGCGACATGGTTGCGAACGCGTTCGTCGGTCATGGATAGTCTCCTGGCCTCAGGCCTGAATTGCACGCAGGGCGGCCGCTTCGGGGGCCGCCAGGAATCGGGTGAAGAGCGGCACAAGCTCGCGCGCCCAGGGCGGCAGGCTGGCGGCATCCGGCGCGCCGTCGACGGCGTCTTCCGTCTCGGCGACGACATGACTTTCGACAGGCACGCCGCACGCGCCGAGGCGCTGCCCGTAAGAGAGGCTCTCATCGTGCATCGGGCAGTCGTCCGAGGTGATGATGAGCGCCGGCGCGATGCCGCCGAGGCGCCGCGAGCCGAGCGGGGCGGCATAGGGATGGGCGGCCTTGTCGGCGGTGCCGAGATAAAAGTGCCAGCCGTCGGCCCATTTGCAGCCCACCTCGCCGGCCTCGGCCGCGTGGATCGATCGTGAGGCGAGGCACGGGTCGAGCATGGGCGAGATCAGGATCTGCCCGGCCACCGGCGGATGGTTCTGGTCGCGCGCCATCAAGGTCAGTGCGGTGGCGATGTTGGCACCGGCTTCCTCGCCGGCGACGAACAGTCGCGCGCCGCGCCCGGCCCATTTGGCCCGCTGGCGGTGCAGCAGGTTGAGGGCCGCGAAGGAAAGGTTCAGCGCCGCCGGGAACGGATGCTCGGGTGCCAGCGGGTAGTCGAGCGAAACAACCACCGCGCCGGCTTCCGCCATGGAACGGCAGATAGAGACGCTACAGTCGAGGTCGCCACAGGTGAAGGTGCCGCCATGCAGGTGCAGGACCAGCGGGGTCGGGCGCAGGACGGACGCGGTGTGGTAGACGCGGACCGGCAGCGCCGTCCCGTCCAGATCCAACCGGTCTTCCGTCCAGAGAGTCGACATGACGCCACCTTTGGAAATGCAGTGGCGCGGCCGCCACCCGATTTCCCCTGTTGCAGTGCGGCGAAACTTAGTCCTGCGTCCTCATTGAAAAAATAGTGGATTCAGGATTTCATTATTCACAATAGGAAATAATCGAGCACCGAACCGCATGGACCAGATCGCTGCGATGCGGGCCTTCGTCCGCGTGGTGGAAGCGGGCAATTTCACCCGCGCCGCCGACCTGCTGGAAGTGCCGAAGCCCACCATTACCAAGCTGATTCAGCAGCTGGAATCGCATTTGCGCACCAAATTGCTCAACCGCACGACGCGGCGCGTCGGGGTGACGCCGGACGGTGCGGCCTATTACGAGCGGGCGGTGGCGCTGCTGTCCGATCTCGACGAACTCGACGGCTCGATGACGCGCTCGCAGGCGACCCCGTCGGGCCGGCTGCGCATCGACGTGCCGTCCTCGCTCGCGCTCTACGCGCTTATCCCGGCCTTGCCGGATTTCTTCGCCCGCTATCCCGACATCCAGCTGGATATCGGTGTGTCCGATCGGCCGGTCGATCTGCTGGCGGAGAATGTCGACTGTGCCATTCGCGGCGGCGAGCTGGTCGATCCGACACTGATCGCCCGCCGCATCGGCCAGGTGCAGCTCACACTCTGCGCCGCGCCGGGCTACATCCAGCAATACGGCATGCCCGAGCACCCGCGCGAGCTGGAGACGGCGCATCGCGTCATCGGCTATTTCTCGGCCCGCACCGGCCGGCGCGTGGCGTTCGACGTGGTGCGGGGCGAGGAAAGCTATGATCTCGACCTGCCCTATTTCGTGGCGGTGAATGATTCCACCGCCTATCTCGCCGCGGGCCTCGCGGGCCTCGGCATCACCCAGTCGGTCGAGCCGATGGTGCTGCCCTATATCGAGGCCGGCCGGCTGGTGCGCGTGCTGCCGGAGTGGCAGAGCGCGCCGATCATCCTGCACGTCGTCTACGCGCCGAACCGGCACCTCTCCAGCCGGCTTCGCGTCTTTGTCGACTGGGTCGCCGAGCTGTTCTCCACCGGCAGCGCGTACCGCCGGCGGGCTGCCTCGCTGCTCATGCTCAACGATCCCGGCGTCAGTGGATGACGCCGAGGAACTGCTTCAGCTCGGCCGTCTTCGGGTTGGAGAACACCTCCTCCGGCGGCCCGATCTCGTGCACGCGGCCCTGATGCATGAACACGACGCGTGAGCATACCTCGCGGGCGAAGCGCATCTCATGCGTGACCATCATGAGCGTCATGCCCTCTGAGGCCAGCTCCTTGACCACGGCGAGCACTTCGTTGACCAGCTCCGGGTCGAGCGCGGAGGTGATCTCGTCGCACAGCAGGGCGATGGGCTGCATGGCGAGCGCGCGGGCGATCGCGACGCGCTGCTGCTGGCCACCTGAGAGCTGGTCGGGATAGGCGTCGAACTTGTGGCCAAGGCCGACACGCTCCAGCATCTTCTTCGCCATGGCTTCCGCCTCGGCCTTGGGGGTCTTTTTCACGACGGTCTGCGAGAGCATGACGTTCCGGCCCGCCGTGAGATGCGGGAACAGGTTGAAGCTCTGGAAGATCATCCCGACCTTGAGGCGCAGCGCCTTGAGATGCAGCTCGTCCGGCAGCAACTGCGCGCCGGCGACCGAGATCGAGCCTTCGTCGATATTCTCCAGCCCGTTGATGCAGCGCAGCAATGTCGACTTGCCCGAGCCCGACTTGCCGATGATGGCGATCACCTCGCCCGGCTCGACATCGATATTGATACCCTTGAGCACTTCGTTGTCGCCGAAGCGCTTCTTCACTTCACTGATTTCGATGAGCGACATTGAGCTTCCTCTCGAGGATCTGGGAAGACTTGGACAGCGGCCAGCACAGGCAGAAATAGATCAGCGCCACGAAGCCATAGACGGTGAAGGGCTCGAAGGTGGCGTTGGTCACCATCGTCCCGGCCTTCGACAGCTCGACGAAGCCGATGATCGAGGTCAGTGCCGTGCCTTTCACCACCTGCACGGAAAAGCCGACCGTGGGCGGCACGGCGATGCGCAGCGCCTGCGGCAGGATCACCCAGCGCATCTGCTGCACATAACCCATGCCAAGGCTGGAGGAAGCCTCCCACTGGCCCTTGGTGATGGATTCGACGCAGCCGCGCCAGATCTCGGTAAGGAACGCCGCCGACCACAGGATGAGCGCCACCCCTGCAGCCAGCCAGGCTGGCACGTCGACGCCGAACAGCCCCAGCCCAAAGAAGGCCAGGAACAGCTGCATCAGCAGCGGCGTACCCTGAAACAGCTCGACATAGGTCTTCACGAAGATCCGCCCGGCCCTGTTCTTGCCGATGCGGGCGAACAGCAGCGCGGCGCCGACGAGACTGCCGCCGATGAAGGAGACGAGCGACAGGAGCACCGTCCAGCGTGCGGCGAGCAGCAGGTTGCGCAGAATGTCCCAGGTGGTGAAGTCGTTCATCGGGCCGCTCCACGCCTGGGGAAGATCGTCCAGCCGAGCCCACGCAGCAGCTGGCGCAGCGTGATGGCGAGGGCGAGATAGATCAGCGTCGCCGCGAAATAGGTCTCGAACGCCCGGAAGGTGCGCGACTGGATGAAGTTCGCCGCGAAGGTAAGGTCCTCCGCCGCGATCTGCGACACCGCCGCCGAGCCCAGCATGACGATGACGATCTGCGACGACAGCGCCGGCCAGATGCGTTGCAGCGCCGGGATCAGCACGACATACCAGAAGGTCTGGAGGCGGCTCATGCCCAGGCTCGCGCCGGCCTCGAACTGGCCCTTGGGCGTTGCCTGTATGCCGGCCCGGATGATCTCGCAGCCATAGGCGCCGAGATTGATGACCATGGCGAGGTTGGCCGCTTCCAGCTCGCCCATGCGCACGCCGAGCGCCGGCAGGCCGAAGAAAATGAAGAACAGCTGGATCAGGAACGGGGTGTTGCGGATCAGCTCGACATAGATGCTGACAAGCCCGCCTAGCCAATGTGGGCCGAGCGCGCGCGCCCAGGCGCAGGCAATGCCGAGCGACACGCCCAACACGCCGCCCACCAGGGTCAGTTCGACGGTGATGCCGACACCCTTCAGGAGAACCGGCCAGTAATCGGTGATCCAGCCGAAATCGAATGCGTAGTTCATGCCCGTGAACTCCCGCTGTGGTGGTGAGGGAAGACGGCCGTTCCCCGGACAAGCCGCGCGAAGCGTGGTGCCGATCCGGGGTCCAGGGGAGACTTGGCGAAGCCTCGGAATTCCTTCAGGCAAGTGCCTTCGGCAGATTCTTGGCGCTGGATCCCGGCTCGGCGCTCCGGCTTCGCCTACGCTGGGCCGGGAAACAGAAGCCTAGAGATCGGCGGGCAGCTTGGCGCCGAGCCACTTCTGCGAGATGGCGTCGAGCGCGCCGTCCTTCTTGGCGGCGGCGATGATCGCGTCGACCTTGGCGAGCAGGGCCGGCTCGTTCTTGTTCAGGCCGATGTAGCAGGGCGAGTTCTTGATGAGGAACTTCAGCTCCGGCTTCTTCGGCGGGTTGCGCTCGAGGATGGCGGCGGCGACCACATTGCCGGTCGTGACCAGATCGACCTGGCCCGAGAGGAAGGCGGAGATGGTGCCGTTATTGTCCTCATAGCGCTTGATGGTGACATCGGCCGGCGCGAGCTTGGTCAGCTCCAGGTCTTCCATCGCCCCGCGGGTGACGCCGACGGTCTTGCCGGCGAGGTCCTTCGCTTCGGAAATCTTGATGTCGTCCGGGCCGAACACGCCGGAGAAGAACGGGGCGTAGGCGGCGCTGAAGTCGATCACCTTCTCGCGCTCGGGATTCTTGCCGAGCGAGGAGATGACGAGGTCGACCTTGTTGGTCTGGAGATAGGGAATGCGGTTGGCGCTGGTCACCGGCACGAGGTCCAGCTTCACGCCGAGCTTGTCGGCGATCAGCTTGGCGACATCGACGTCGTAGCCCTTGGGCTGCATGTCGGCGCCGACGCTGCCGAAGGGCGCGAAGTCCTGCGGCACCGCGATGCGGATGACCTTGTCGGCCTCGATGGTAGCGAGTGCGTCGGCGCGGGCGGGGAGGGGTGCCTGCGCGGCGATGAAGAGCGCGCCGGCGGCGAGGGCGAGAAGGGTGCGGCGGTTCATGCGGTCAGTCCTCTCTTGCGTGAGACGGGGTGTGGGAATGCACATGCGGTACGGAAGGGGCGTTGCCGTCGAAGGTTGACGGCGACAGCAATTCGCGGAGCGCGGCGAGCGGATCGGGCCGGGCGGTGAGGTCGAGCCCGGCCTCGACCTTGCCGATGTGCTCGTCCATCAGCCGGGCGGCCAAAGCGAGGTCGCCCGCCTCCATGGCGGCGACGATGTCCTCGTGGTCGTGGCTGGATTCCTCGGCTTTCTCGGTCGGCTGGTAGAGCATCGAGATCAGCGTGGTGCGGGCGGTGAGGTCGCGGATGATCTCCGTGAGCAGCCGGTTGCCGAGCGCGTCGGCGAGATGGATGTGGAAGTCGCCGAGCAGGCAGGCGCGCGAGCCCACATCGCCACTCTCGATTACCTGCCGCTCCATCGCGACGTGCTGCTTCAGGCTGTCGAGTACCCGCGGCGGCACCTCTTTCAGGGTCTGCAGCAGGCCGGATTCGATGACGCGGCGGGTCTGGAAGGCTTCGCGCGCTTCCTCGGCCGAGGGTTCGACTACAAACCAGCCGCGCCGGGCGCTGACCTGCACCACGCCCCGCGTCTCCAGCCGCATCATCGCCTCGCGCACGCGGGTGCGCGACACGCCGAACAGATCCGCGAGTTTCTGCTCGCCGAGCCGCGTGCCCGGATTGATGCGCCCAGGATCGCTTCCTCGATATTGGCGGTGGCTGGGTTCATTGGCTTGCTCACAAACTTGTATACAAGCCAGTAAGCAATCGCCGTGCCAGCGCGGGCCGTTTCGAGACAAGGCGCCGGGATCGCGCCTTCGGGCGCACGCCATGCGGCGGAAATAGCCGAGAAAGCGCAGCACCTTGCCGGCTCGGCGCTGGGTATCCCGCCCGCCTTTGGGTGACGTCTGCGAGCAGGCTGCCCAACCAATGCCGGCGGACGGCCTCTCAAATGAAAGGCCGGTCTGCCGTGTTTTCGATCAGCCTGACCGTGCGCTGGGCGCCGTCATCCGCGATCACGCGTCCCGCGGCCTCACTCTCACCCGCTGGCGCCGAGGTTCGGCAAGAGGGCGCAAGCGCCCCCACGTCGCAGGGCGTCTACTCCGCCGCCCGCTGCTTGTGGCCGAGCCGCTCGCCCAGCTTGTCGAGCAGCCCGTCGGCTGCGTCCGCGATGACCGTGCCGGGGGGATAGATCGCCTCCGCGCCAGCCTCGAAGACGGCCGCATAATCCTGCGGTGGCACCACGCCGCCAACCACGACCATGATGTCCGGCCGCCCCTCGGCGGCGAGCGCGGCCTTCACCTGTGGCACCAGCGTGAGATGGCCGGCGGCGAGCGAGGAAATGCCGATGACGTGTACGTCGTTCTCCACCGCCTGCCGCGCGGCCTCCTGCGGCGTGGCGAAAAGCGGGCCGATATCGACGTCGAAGCCGAGATCGGCGAAGGCGGTGGCGATTACTTTTTGTCCCCGGTCATGCCCGTCCTGCCCGACCTTGGCGACCAGGATGCGCGGGCGGCGGCCTTCCTCGTGCTCGAAAAGCTCAACGCGCGCACGCACCTGGGCTACCTTGTCGCTCATCGCTCCGGCCTCCCGCCGGTAGATGCCGGAAACCGCGCGGATCTCCGCCCGGTGCCGGCCGAACACGCGTTCCAGCGCGTAAGATATCTCGCCCACCGTCGCCCGCGCGCGGGCCGCATCAATGGCGAGCGCGAGGAGATTACCATGCCCCGCCGCGCCGTTCTGCAGCGCGTCGAGCGCGGCCTCCACGGCCTGCGGGTCGCGCTCGGCCTTCAGCCGCGCCAGCTTTTCCAGCTGCGCCGCGCGTACCGCCGAATTGTCGACCTTGAGCACGTCGATGGCCGTTTCGCGCTCAGGCTTGTACTTGTTGACGCCGACCACGGTCTGCGCGCCGGAATCGATGCGCGCCTGCGTGGTCGCGGCCGCTTCCTCGATGCGCAGCTTGGGGATGCCGGCCTCGATCGCCTTGGCCATGCCGCCCAGCGCCTCGACCTCGCCGATATGCGCCAGCGCCTTGGCGGCAAGATCGGCGGTGAGGCGTTCCACGAAGAAGGAGCCGCCCCACGGATCTATGGCGCGGGTGGTGCCGCTCTCTTGGCTCAGCAGGATCTGCGTGTTGCGGGCGATGCGGGCGGAAAAGTCGGTCGGCAGGGCCAGCGCCTCGTCCAGCGCGTTGGTGTGCAGCGACTGGGTGTGGCCCTGCGTCGCCGCCATCGCCTCCACCATGGTGCGCATGACGTTGTTGAACGGGTCCTGCGCCGTCAGGCTCCAGCCCGAGGTCTGCGAGTGGGTGCGCAGCGGCAGCGACTTCGGATTGGCGGCGCCCAGATCCGCCATCAGCTTGGCCCAGATCAGCCGGGCGGCGCGCAGCTTCGCCACCTCCATGAAGAAGTTCATGCCGATCGCCCAGAAGAAGGACAGGCGCGGCGCGAAGGCGTCGATCGGCAGGCCGGCCGCGACGCCGGCGCGGGCATATTCCAGCCCGTCGGCCAGCGTGTAGGCGAGTTCGAGGTCCTGCGTCGCACCCGCCTCCTGCATGTGATAGCCGGAGATCGAGATCGAGTTGAAACGCGGCATCTCTTTGGACGTAAAGGCGAAAATGTCCGAGATGATGCGCATGGAGGGCGCGGGCGGGTAGATATAGGTGTTGCGGACCATGAACTCCTTGAGAATGTCGTTCTGGATGGTCCCCGACAGTTGCGCGGGCGCGACACCCTGCTCTTCGGCGGCCACGACATACAGCGCAAGGATGGGCAGCACCGCGCCGTTCATGGTCATGGACACGCTCATCTGGTCCAGCGGAATGCCGGAAAACAGCGTGCGCATGTCGTAGATGGAATCGATGGCGACGCCCGCCATGCCGACATCGCCGGCGACGCGGGGATGGTCGCTGTCATAGCCGCGATGGGTGGCGAGATCGAAGGCGACGGAAAGCCCCTTCTGCCCGGCGGCGAGGTTGCGCCGGTAAAAAGCGTTGGAATCCTCAGCCGTGGAGAAGCCGGCATATTGCCGGATGGTCCAGGGCTGGGTCGCGTACATGGTCGGGTAGGGCCCGCGCAGGAAGGGCGCGATGCCGGGATAGCTGTCGACGACCGACAGGCCGGCAATGTCCTGCGCCCCGTAAAGCGGCTTCACCGCGAGGCGCTCGGGCGTGGTCCACGGCTCTGCGCCGATTGAGGGCGTGCCCGCCGGGGCGCGCGCCCAGTCTATGGCGGCGAAGTTCGGAATGCGGCTCACGGAACACCCCCCTGGGCGCCGGGAGCCGGCAGGGTCAGGCCCGGCGCGCGACCCACGACCCCGTACAGTTCTTCGCGGGCGACACCCATTCGCCCGAGGCGACATCCCCGCGCACCAGACCCTTGGCCGCCACCGTTTCGTCGCCGCGCACCACGCGGATCTCGATCACCCCCAACGGATCGACCGAACCGCTGGCATCCACCGGCATGATGCCGGCATAGGTGATCTGGCCGCCCTCGACCGAGAGGTTGAATTCCAGCCTCTTCGAGCACGGACCGGTAGCCGGCTCTGTCGCCACCCGCCACACGCCGTCGTGCGCGTTCTGGGCAAGCTCCGGCTGGGCGGAAAGCGGGGAGGCGAGAAGCGCCCCACAGACCGCCGCCACGCCTGAGGCGTATCTCAGCGTTCTCATGGCATTTCCCTTCAAGGTCGCAAAAAGCAGCGACCTGAAGGCAACGAGCGGCGTGGATCATGGTTCCCTCCTGCCGACACCGAGCCGGGCATGAAGATCGCCAAGCACCTCGATCACGTCCGCCCCTGCGAAGAGAAAGCCGTCTATGCCCGCCGCGCGCCAGTCCGCCTCCTGCTCGCCCGGCTTGCCGGCGAGGAAGATGAGGGAGGCGCCCGCCTGCTTCAGCGCGCGGGCCGCCATCGCGGCGTCCCTCGCATAGACCGCATCCGAGGAGCACAGGCACGCGAGCCGGGCGCCGGAGGCACGGAAAGCCTCGACCAGCGCGGCCGTTTCCGTGAAGCCGTCATTCGGAGCGGCCGCGATGCCGCCCGCCTCAAGGAAGGTGCTGGCGAAGCCGGCGCGGGCCGTGAAATCGGCCGGCGTGCCGAGGCTGGCAAGGAACGCCGCGGGCGGCGGGCTCGCCGCTTCGGCCGCCGCGCGCAGCGCCTCGAACGGGGCCGCGAGCCGCGAAGCCACCAGCGGCTCGCACAGCAGCGCGCCCTCCGCCGGCGGCGCGGCAGAGCTGCGGCGGGTGGGGGCGAGCACGGTAGGCACGCCTTCGCCGAGAAGCGGGAATTCCGACGTGCCGGTGAGCGGCAGGCGGCGTGTGGCGATGTCCTTCGCCCGTGCGGCGCGGGCGGCGGCAAGGCGGCGCTGCCAGCTGCCGGAGGCGAGCGCCTCGACCATGCCGCCCTCCTTCTCGATCGCGCGGAACAGCTCCCACGCCGTGGCGGCCAGCTTCTCCGTGCGCTCCTCCACCGCCCCGGCGCCCGCCCCGGGGTCGGCAACGCGGTGGATGTTGGATTCCTCGATCAGGATGATCTGGGTGTTGCGGGCCAGCCGGCGGGCGGCGCTGTCCGGCAGGCCGAGCGCCTGGGTGAACGGCAGCACGGCGAGGCTGTCGGCGCCACCCACGCCGGCCGCAAATGCGGCGATGGTGCCGCGCAGCAGGTTCACATAGGGGTCGCGCCGGGTAAGCGAGCGCCACGCGGTTTCCATGTGGATCGCAACCGGCTTCGCCTCCACGCCGCAGGCCTTGAGCGCGGCCGCCCAGAGCAGGCGGAAGGCGCGAGGCTTGGCCTGCGTGCCGAACTGGTCGACATCGGCGGTGAGCGTCACCTCGATGGCGGTGGCGGCGTCCTCCAGCGCGAGGCCGCCGGCCTCAAGCGCGCGCAGGTAGGCGATGGCGGTGGCGAGCACGGCGGCGAGTTCCTGCGCGTCCGTGGCACCGGCGGCGTGGTGCAGCCGCCCGTCCGCCCGCACCATGGGGGCGGTAAACCCGCGCGCGCGCAGCGTCGCGACGGTCTGGCCGAGCCGGGCCGACAGCGCATCCCACTCGATCGGCGCGGCGCCAAGGGCGGCGAAATCACCGAGCGGATCGAGCCCGAAGCGAATGTCGAGCCAGGCGGGGTCGAGGCTCTCGAACTCACGGGCGAGCAGCAGCGCGATGTCGCGGCCCTGATAGCGCCCGGCCTCGACGCGCAGCGTGACGAGCTCCGGCATGACGCCGACGAGCACGCGGACGAGTTCCTCGTGCCGGACCGGGAGGCCGAAGCCGCCGGCCGAGGGCGCGGAGGCGAAAACCAGCGTGGCCCCCTCGGCGCCGCCGTTCAGGTCCTCCAGCAACTGTTCGTTTGCCAGCGCGGCGTCGTCATGGTCGATGCGCGCGATGATCTTCCACGGCGCGCCGGCCGGGCGCCCGGCGATGGGGGCGGCATCGCGCCGACGTTCGGGCAGGGCGTCGAGGGTGTAGCCGTCCGGCGTGCGGGTGAGCATGCGTTTGTCGTAAGGCGCGCCCTTCAGCACGCCGTCGACCAGCTTCAGCCAGTCCTCTCGGGTGGCGGCGGGAAAGGTGTCGAGGTCTAGATCCATCTCCCGCGCTCCGGCTCAGGCGAATTCGAGGATGACGGCATCGACGCTCAGGCTGTCGCCGGCCTTGGCGATGATCCGCGCCACCGTGGCGTCGCGCTCGGCTCGCAGCACGTTCTCCATCTTCATCGCCTCGACCACGGCCAATGCCTCGCCGGCCTTCACTTCCTGTCCCTCGCTCACCGCGATGGAGACGACGAGACCCGGCATCGGGCAGAGCAGCTGCTTGCCGCTGCCGGCGTCCAGCTTCTCCGGCATCAGCGCGGCGAGCTCCGCCTCCCGTCGCGTATAGACGATGGCGCTCACCGCCACGCCGCGATGGGCGAGCGCGACGCCGTTGAGGCGCGGGCGCACCTGCACGGCAATCGCCTCCTCGTCGAACACGCCGCTCCACACCGGCTCGCCCGGCTGCCAGCCGGAGCGCAGCTCATGCGTGCCGGCCGGCTGCCCCTCCGCATCGAGGAAGGTGACGATGAAGCCGCCCGCCGCGCGGTCGACCTCGCAGGGCAGATAGGTGCCCCCGAGATCCACCACGCGCTGGTGCTCGAACATCACCGGCCGGCCGGCGAGCTGGCCGGAGATCTTGCGCTTCCTCGCATTGCCGACATTGTCGATGACCGCCGCCACCGCCGCGAGCTTGCGCGCCAGAGCGGGTGTCGGCGCGGTGGGGTGGAAGCCGTCCGGGTATTCCTCGGCGATGAAGCCGGTGGACAGATGACCCTTGCGCCAGCGCTCATGCGCCATGAGCGAGGCGAGGAAGGGGATGTTGTGCTGGATGCCGTCAATGGCGAAGGCGTCGAGCGCATCCGCCTGCGCCTCGATCGCCTCCTCGCGGGTCGGGGCGTGCGTGATCAGCTTGGCGATCATCGGGTCGTAATAGAGCGAGATTTCCCCGCCCTCATAGACGCCGGTGTCGTTGCGGGTGGTGACGGCATTCGTCACGCCTTCCACTGGGGGCCGATAACGGGTCAGCCGGCCGATGGAGGGCAGGAAGGAGCGGTAGGGATCCTCGGCATAGACGCGGGATTCCACCGCCCAGCCCTTCAGCTTCACATCGTCCTGGCGGAGCGACAAAGGCTCGCCGGCGGCGACGCGGATCATCTGCTCCACGAGATCGATGCCGGTGACGAGTTCCGTAACCGGATGCTCCACCTGCAGGCGGGTGTTCATTTCGAGGAAATAGAACGACTTGTCCTGCCCGGCGACGAACTCCACCGTGCCGGCGCTGTCGTAATTGACGGCCTTGGCCAGCGCCACCGCCTGCTCGCCCATGCGCCTGCGGGTCGCCTCGTCCAGGAGCGGGGAGGGCGCTTCCTCGACCACCTTCTGGTTTCGGCGCTGGATCGAGCATTCGCGCTCGCCGAGATAGATGACGTTGCCGTGCTTGTCGCCCAGCACCTGAATTTCGATGTGGCGCGGCTCGACGATGAATTTCTCCACGAACACCCGGTCGTCGCCGAAGGAAGACTTCGCCTCCGAGCGGGCCCGGTCGAAACCATCCTGCACCTCGTCGCGCGAATGGGCGATGCGCATGCCCTTGCCGCCGCCACCGGCCGAGGCCTTGATCATCACGGGATAGCCGATCTCGTCGGCGATCTTTGCCGCGTGCGCGGCATCCTCGATCACCCCGAGATAGCCCGGCACGGTCGAGACATTCGCCGCCGCCGCCGCCTTCTTGGATTCGATCTTGTCGCCCATCGCCTCGATGGCCCCCGGATTGGGGCCGATGAAGACGATGCCGGCATCCTTCAGCGCCTGCGAGAAGCTCGCGCGCTCGGAGAGGAAGCCATAGCCGGGGTGGACGGCTTCCGCGCCGGTGAGCTTGCACGCCTCGATGATCTTGTCCGCGAGCAGATAGGACTGCGCGGCGGGCGCGGCGCCGATATGCACCGCCTCGTCCGCCATCTCCACATGCAGCGCGTCCTTGTCGGCATCGGAGAAGACGGCGACCGTCTTGATGCCCATCTTGCGCGCGGTCTTGATGACCCGGCAGGCGATCTCGCCGCGATTGGCTATGAGGATCTTCTTGAACATCGCTGAACCTCAGAGCGGCAGGTTATCGTGCTTCCGCGAAGGCGCTTCGACCTTCTTGGAGGCGAGCATGGCGAGGGCGCGGGCGAGGCGCTTGCGGGTCGAGCGCGGCGTGATGACCTCGTCGATATAGCCGCGCTCGGCCGCCACGAAGGGCGAGAGGAAGCGCTGCTCATATTCTCTGGTGCGCTCGGCGATCTTCTCGGGATCGTCGATGTCGGCGCGGAAGATGATCTCCACCGCCCCCTTGGCGCCCATCACCGCGATCTGCGCGGTCGGCCAGGCGTAATTGACGTCGCCGCCGACATGCTTGGAGGCCATCACGTCATAGGCGCCGCCGAACGCCTTGCGGGTGATGACGGTGACCAGCGGCACGGTGGCCTGCGAATAGGCGAACAGCAGCTTGGCGCCGTGCTTGATGAGCCCGCCATATTCCTGCGCCGTGCCGGGCAGGAAGCCGGGCACGTCGACCAGCGTGACGATGGGGATCTCAAAGGCGTCGCAGAAGCGCACGAAGCGCGCGGCCTTGCGCGAGGCATCCGAGTCGAGCACGCCGGCCAGCACCATGGGCTGGTTGGCGACGAAGCCGACCGTGCGCCCCTCGATGCGGCCGAAACCGGTGATGATGTTGGCGGCGAAACCCTGCTGGATCTCGAAGAAATCGCCCTCGTCCGCGAGCTTTCCGATCAGCTCCTTCATGTCATAGGGCTTGTTCGGATTGTCCGGCACCAGCGTGTCGAGCGAAGGGTCGATGCGCTCGCCATCGTCGAAGCTCGGCCATTCCGGCACGCCGGACTGGTTGTTGGCGGGCAGGAAGTCGATCAGCCGGCGGATCTGCAGCAGGCACTCGACATCGTTCTCATAGGCGCCATCGGCCACCGAGGACTTGGTGGTGTGCACCTTGGCCCCGCCCAGCTCCTCCGAGGTGACGGTCTCGTTGGTGACGGTCTTCACCACCTCCGGGCCGGTGACGAACATGTAGGAGGTGTCGCGCACCATGAAGATGAAGTCGGTCATGGCCGGCGAATAGACATCGCCGCCGGCGCACGGACCCATGATGACCGAGATCTGCGGGATGACGCCGGAGGCGAGCACGTTGCGCTTGAACACCTCGCCATAGCCTCCGAGCGCGGCGACGCCCTCCTGGATGCGCGCCCCGCCCGCATCGAACAGGCCGATGATCGGGGCGCGGGTCTTCAAGGCGAGGTCCTGGATCTTGGTGATCTTCGCCGCATGCGCTTCCGACAGCGAGCCGCCGAACACGGTGAAGTCCTTGGCGAAGACGAAGACGCGGCGTCCTTTCACCGTGCCCCAGCCGGTGACGACGCCGTCGCCGGGGATCTTCTCGGCCTTGTCCATGCCGAAATCGGCGCAGCGGTGCTGAACGAAGGTGTCGAACTCCTCGAAGGAGCCGGTGTCGAGCAGCAGCTCGATGCGCTCGCGGGCGGTGAGCTTGCCGCGCTTGTGCTGCGCGGCGATGCGCTTTTCGCCGCCGCCGAGGCGGGCGCCGGCGCGGCGCTGTTCCAGCTCGTCGAGAATGTGCTTCATCGGGCGCTTCCCCTAGCTCTTATTCCGGATGTTGGCCCGGTTAGCCGACACATGCTTTGCTTCTAGGCCCTTGCAGGACAAAACATAAGATGTGAAAATGCGGATCGTAAAATTGTAAAAAATTCACAAAATCGACGATGGGCGGGCGGCGGTCATGTCGAAGAAGGTGTTTGCCGGCCATGCCGTGCGCCATGTGCGCGAGCGGCTCGGCCTGACCCAGATCGATTTCGCCCGGCGGCTGTCGCTGTCGCCGAGCTACATCAACCAGATCGAAAGCAACCAGCGCCCGGTGACGGCCGCGGTGCTGCTCGCGATCAGCCGCACCTTCGACGTCGACATTACACGCTTCGGCGCCGACGATCTCGACCGTATCGTTGCGGATCTGCGCGAGGCGCTGGCCGATCCGGTGTTCCGCGGGATGGAGCCGAGCCTGCAGGACCTGAAGAACGCCACCACCCACGCGCCCGCCTTCGCGCACGCCTTCCTGCGTCTGCACGGGGCGATGCGCCGGCTGGAGGAACGCCGCGCCGCCCATGACGACGCGGTGGTCTCGGTCGACCGCGCGGTGGATGGTGGCGCACCTCCCGAGGATGCCCGCAACCTCGCGCCTTACGAGGAGGTGCGCGACCACTTCCACTACATCGACAATTACGTCGACGGCCTCGACCGCGCGGCCGAGGAGCGCAACGCCGCGCTCGACCTGTTCGCCCGTGCGGATGCGGTGGAGGTGCTGGTGCAGCATCTGCGCCAGCGCCACGACATCGTGGTCGATGTCGCCCCCGCCGACGAGCTCGACGCGCCGCTGCTCGCCTATGACCGGCGGCGCCGCACCGCCGCGCTGTCGCGCACGCAGGGGCGCGCCGGGCAGGCCTTCCGCCTCGCCGCGCTGATCGCCCGCTTCGAGCAGAGCGAACGCATCGACCAGCACGTGCTCGATGCCGGCTTCCGCAGCAATACCGCGCGCGAGGTTTGCCGGCTGTCGCTGCAGAACTACTATGCCGGCGCGCTGATCCTGCCCTATCGCCGCTTCGCCCGCCTCGCCCGCGAGAAGCGCCACGATCTGGATCTTCTCGCCGCGATGACAGGCGCCAGCCTCGAGCAGGTGTGCCACCGGCTCTCAACCCTGCAGCGGCCGGGCGAGAAGGGCGTGCCGTTCTATTTCCTGAAGGTCGACCGCGCCGGCAATGTCATCAAGCGCCACAGCGCGACGCGCTTCCAGTTCGCCCGCTATGGCGGCGCCTGCCCGGTGTGGAACGTGCACGAGGCGTTCGAGCAGCCCGCGCGCACGCTGGTGCAGGTCGGCGAGATGCCCGACAGCGTGCGCTATCTCTGCCTCGCGCGCGCCGCCTCGCGTCCGCCGACGCGCCATGGCCAGCGCGAGCGCCGCTTCGCGCTGGGGCTCGGCTGCGAAATCTCCTATGCCGGCGAACTGGTCTATTCCGACGGGCTGGACCTGCGCGCGGCCAGCGTCGCCCCGCTTGGTGTGAACTGCCGCATCTGCCCGCGCGCCGCCTGCCCCGAGCGTGCCTTTCCCCCGCTGGACCGGGAGATCGCGCTCGATCCCGACCGGCGCGGCGTCGTGCCGTTCACGGTGCGCGAGGGCTAGTGCGCCTCACGCCGCGGTAGCTGCCGACCGCCCGGCAAATATTTTGCAAAATCCGTGGAACCTTGGCGCGCGAACGCGGTTATCGGCCGCCACTGAGTGGAAATGCCGCCTGCCTTCCCGCCGACTAGACCGATTTTGCAACTTAAGGTTCATGGATGTCTCTCGGCGTTGAGAGTGGCGCTTCGGCCGTTCGTTTGTTGGATGACGACTTTTCTTTCAGGGCGGGTGCCGGCAATACGCGGGTAGAGGCCAGGCGCGCGCCTCCTCGCGCCGCGACGGCGCATGGTTGCTTTCAGCTCATCTCAACGGCAGCGTCATGACACAAGATTCGGCGATGGGCGCAAGGACGCGCGGACTCGGGCTCGATCCGGCGGTGGCGATCAGCCTTATCGGCGCGATCGTCTTCTTCGTGCTGAGCGGCACGGTCGCCTATATCAATCTCCAGATGCTGAAAGAGAACAGCGAGAAGATCTTCCACTCGCACGAGGTCATCATCGCGCTGGCGGCCATCCGTTCGAGCACGCAGGACGCCGAGACCGGCCAGCGCGGCTTTCTGCTGTCCAATGACGAGAAATACCTCGAACCCTATCGGCTGGCCCTCGCCGCCATTCCCGTCAAGATCGAGGAAGTCGCGCAACTGACGAGCGACAATCCCTCGCAAAAGTCGCGGCTGGCGCTGCTGCGGCTGCATGTGGCCGCCAAGCTGGCCGAGCTTGGCGAGACCATCGAACTGCGCCGCACCCATGGGCTTGAGGCTGCGCTCGTGGTCGTCGGCTCGGACCGTGGCAAGGTCGAGATGGACGCGATCCGGACGCAGCTGGCGGCCCTGACGCAGGAGGAGACCCGGCTGCGCCGCGAGCGGCTCGCCGAGATGGACCGCTCCCAGCAGGTCGCGCTAGTCAGCAGCATGCTGGCGGGCGCTCTCGGGCTTGTGCTCACCTTCACCATCGGCTTCCTCATCCGCCGGGCGACCGTTGCCCGCCGCCGTGACGAATGGCTGCAGAAAGGGCAGGTGGGTCTGGCCGACGCGATGATGGGCGACCAGAATCTGGAGGAGCTGTCGCAGAGCCTGCTGACCTATCTCACGCGCTATCTCGGCGCCGTGGCCGGGGCGGTCTTCGTCGCGGATGGTCCCCGCTATCGGCGCGCTTCCACCTATGGCGTCCCGGATACGGCCGACATCCCTCTTCAGCTGCGCGTGGGCGAGGGACTGTTGGGGCAGGCCGTGCTGGAAAACCGTCCGCGCGTCATCAACGACGTGCCCGACGGCTACCTCTCCTTCGGCTCGGCCATGGGGAAGGACAAGCCGCGGTCGATCGCGATCCTGCCCGGCAGCGTCGATGGCAACGTGAATTCGGTGATGGAACTTGGCTTCCTGCGGCCGGTCGATGCCACCACGCTCGAACTTCTCGAACGCGCCTCGCAATCCGTGGCCGTTGCGGTGCGCTCGGCGCATTACCGCAGCGAGCTGCAGGCGCTTCTGGGCGAAACGCAGCGCCAGTCGGAGGAGCTGCAGACCCAGAGCGAGGAACTGCGGGTCTCCAATGAGGAACTGGAAGAGCAGAGCCGCGCCCTCAAGGAATCGCAGGCCCGGCTTGAGCAGCAGCAGGTCGAGCTGGAGCAGACCAACTCCCAGCTGGAAGAGCAGACCCAGCTGCTGGAGGCACAGCGCGACGATCTGGAGCGCGCCAATGCCGGGGTTCAGCTCAAGGCGCGCGAGCTGGAGCAGGCAAGCCGCTACAAGTCCGACTTCCTCGCGAACATGTCGCATGAACTGCGCACGCCGCTCAATTCGTCGCTGATCCTCGCCAAGCTGCTGGCCGACAATCCCGACGAAAACCTGACCGAGGAGCAGGTCAAATATGCCCGCACGATCCAGTCGTCGGGCAATGACCTGCTGAACCTCATCAACGACATCCTCGACCTGTCGAAGATCGAGGCCGGCCATGTGGAGATCCGCCCGGAAACACTGCCGCTCCAGCGCATCACCACCAATCTGCGGCCGCTGTTCCAGCCCGTGGCGGAGCAGAAGGGCGTGGAATTCGCCATCGAGCTGTCGCCCGACTGCCCGAACACCATCGACACGGATGGCCTGCGCCTCGAACAGGTGCTCAAGAACCTGCTGTCGAACGCGTTCAAGTTCACCCAGACCGGCAAGGTGACGCTGTCGATCAAGCCCGTGGCCGGGGAGCAGATCGCCTTTGCCGTGACCGACACCGGCATCGGCATCGCCGCCGACCAGCAGCGCGCGATCTTTGAAGCGTTCCACCAGGCGGACAGCACGATCAGCCGCAAATATGGCGGTACCGGCCTCGGCCTTTCCATCTCGCGCCAGCTCGCCCGGCTGCTGGGTGGCGGTATTGACCTCAACAGCCGTGAAGGCGCGGGCAGCACTTTCACCCTCACCATTCCCGCGCACTACGATCCCGCACGGGTCGCGCCACGCGATCAGGCCGCGCCGAGCCCGCCCGTGGCGGCAAAGGTCGATGCCGAGCCCGCCCGTGCCGCCCCTTCGCGCCCCTTGCGCAAGGTGGAGGACGACCGCAACGCGCCGTCCGACGAAAAGCGCGTTCTGCTTGTGGTGGAGGACGACGACAGCTTTGCGGAAATCCTGCGCGACCTCTCGCGCGAGATGGGGTTCCGTGCGCTGGTCGCCGGCACGGCCGAGGAAGCGCTCGCCATGGCGCGGCAGTTCATGCCCAATGCCATCGTGCTGGATGTCGGTCTGCCCGATCAGTCCGGCCTGTCGGTTCTCGATCGGCTCAAGCACGATGTGCGCACCCGCCACATCCCCATTCACATGATCTCCGCCTCCGACAATATGGAGACCGCACTGTCGCTCGGCGCCGTCGGCTATGCACTGAAGCCGGTGCAGCGCGAGCAGCTGGTCGAGGTGGTGCAGAAGCTCGAAGCCAAGCTCGCGCAGCGTCTCCACAAGGTGCTCATCGTCGAGGACGATCCGGTGCAGAGGGACGCCGTCGCGCGGCTGCTGTCCTCGCACGACGTGCAGACCGTCACCGCCGGCACGGCCGCCGAATGCCTGAAGCTGCTGAAGGAGCAGACCTTCGACTGCATGGTGCTCGACCTGACCTTGCCGGACGCTTCAGGCTACTCGCTGCTGGAGACGATCAGCCAGGAAAGCGCCCACTCGTTTCCCCCCGTCATCGTCTATACCGGCCGCGAATTGTCGGTGGACGACGAGGAGAAGCTCCGCCGCTACTCGAAATCGATCATCATCAAGGGCGCCAAGTCGCCCGAGCGCCTGCTCGACGAGGTCAGCCTCTTCCTGCATCAGGTGGTGTCGGAGCTGCCGGACGAGCAGCAGAAGATGATCCGCAAGGCGCGCAACCGTGACGCGCTGCTGGAAGGGCGGCGGATCCTCATCGTCGAGGACGACGTGCGCAACGTCTATGCGCTGACCAATATTCTGGAGCCGAGGGGGGCGGTGGTCGAAATCGCCCGCAACGGCCAGGAAGCGCTGGACGCTCTGGAGCGGTCCGCACAGGCGGCGACGGGGCCCATCGACCTCGTCCTGATGGATGTGATGATGCCGGTCATGGACGGCCTCACGGCGATGCGCGAAATTCGTCGCAACGCCGCCTGGCGCAAGCTGCCGATCATCGCCCTGACGGCCAAGGCGATGCCGGACGACCAGCAGAAATGCGTCGATGCCGGCGCCAATGACTACATGGCCAAGCCGCTCGACGTGGAGAAGCTCCTGTCCCTCGTGCGTGTGTGGATGCCACGGTGAGCGAAGACGCGGCGCACGAGAGGACCGAGGATATCGAGATCCGGCTGCTGCTGGATGCTCTGTATTACCGCTATCACTATGACTTCCGCGACTATGCCATGGCCTCGATCAAGCGGCGGCTGCGGCAGGGGCGCCAGCAGATGGGCTTTGCCAGCTTCTCGGCCATGCAGGACGCGTTGATGCGCGATCCCGCCATGCTGCCGCGCCTTCTCGGCTTTCTGACCGTGCAGGTCAGCGAGATGTTCCGCGATCCCACCTATTTCCGCACGCTGCGCGAAAAGGTGCTGCCGCATCTGCACACCTACCCGTCGCTCAAGGTGTGGATCGCCGGTTGCAGCGCCGGCGAGGAGCTGTACTCCATGGTCATCCTCTTCCGCGAGGAGGGCCTGGAGGAGCGCACGCTGTTCTACGCGACCGATATCAACCAGGACGCGCTGCGGGCCGCCGAAACCGGCATTTACAGCCTGGACCGCATCCCGCTGTTCACCGAAAACCACCGCAGGTCCGGCGGCCGGCATTCCCTCTCGGAATATTACCACGCCGCCTATGGGCGGGCGTCCTTCGACAAGAGCCTGCGCCGCAAGGTGGTGTTCTCCGACCACAGCCTGGTGACGGATGCCGTGTTCGGCGAAATGCACCTCATCTCCTGCCGGAACGTCCTCATCTATTTCAACCGTTCCGCTCAGGACCGCGCGCTGGGCCTGTTCAAGGACTCGCTCGCGCGCAAGGGCTTCCTGGGGCTGGGGGCGAAGGAGAGCCTGCGCTTTTCCGCCCACGCGGATTCCTTCGTGGAATTCGTGCGCGAGGAGAAGATCTATCAAAGGTGCGCGCCATGACGGCGCGGACCGAAGCGGTGGTGATCGGTGCCTCGGCGGGTGCGCTCGATGCGCTGTCGGCCATCCTGCCCTCGCTGCCGGCGGGCTTCCGGCTGCCGATCATGGTGGTGGTGCATGTTCCCGCCGACAAGCGCAGCATGCTGGCGGAGCTGTTTCGCAGCAAATGCCAGATCGATGTGCGCGAGGCGGAGGACAAGGAGCCGATTGTCGGCGGCACCGTCTATTTCGCCCCGCCCGACTATCATCTCCTCGTGGAGATGGACCGCACGCTTGCGCTATCCAGCGACGAGCCGGTGCTGTACTCCCGCCCGTCCATCGACGTGCTGTTCGAGAGCGCGGCCGATGCCTATGAAGACGCGCTCGTTGGCATCGTGCTGACCGGCGCCAACCAGGATGGCGCGCGCGGGCTCAGCGCGGTCGTGGCGCTGGGGGGGCTTGCGCTCGTGCAGAATCCGGACGAGGCCTTTGCATCGGCGATGCCGGAGGCGGCGATACATCTTTGTCCCGGCGCGAAGATCCTGTCTTTGAACGCCATAGCCGCCTTTCTGCGGGAGGTTTGAACCCGACATGAGCCCTGTTCCCTGCCTGCTGGTCGACGATCTCGAGGACAATCTCGTGTCTCTCGAAGCGCTGTTGCGCAGGGACGACCTGCTGTTGCTGAAGGCCCGCTCCGGGGACGAGGCGCTCGAACTGCTGCTGCAGAACGACGTGGCGCTGGCGCTGGTCGACGTGCAGATGCCCGGCCTGAACGGGTTCGAGCTGGCCGAACTCATGCGCGGCAATGAGCGGACCCGGCGCGTTCCGATCATTTTCGTCACCGCCGGCAGCGCCGACAACCGGCGCCGGTTCCGCGGCTACGAGGCCGGCGCGGTCGATTTCATCCAGAAGCCGATCGAGCCGGACATCCTGCGCAGCAAGGCGGATGTGTTCTTCGAGCTCTACCGGCAGCGGCAGATGATCGCCGCGCAGCGCGACGAACTGGAAGTGCAGGCCGAGGCGCTCAGGGAGGCGGGACGCCGCAAGGACGAATTCCTGATAACCCTGACGCACGACGTTCATCGTCACCAGCATGCGCGCGAGCAGCAGGACATGCTGCTGCGCGAGATCAATCACCGCATCAAGAACCTGTTCGCCGTCACGGTCGGACTGATCGATTTCAGCGCGCGCGCGGCCGGCAGCGCGGAGGAGCTTGCCCGTGACCTGCGCGCGCGGCTTCAGGCGCTGGCGCGCGCGCATGATCTCACGCTGCCGGATCTGAGCAGCGAGGGGGAGGCGAAATCCGAGGCGACGGCCATTGCCCTGCTCAATGCCATTCTGGCGCCCTATCACTGCGCGGAGAGCGGCAGGATCGCGATCAGCGGCGAGGACATGGCGCTGTCCGGCAGCGTGCTGACCTCGCTGGCGCTGCTGTTCCACGAACTGACGACCAACGCGGCGAAATATGGGGCGCTTTCGCAGCCGAACGGCCGGCTGACCATTCACGTCTCGTCGGTGGATGACCGCTTCCGCATGGAATGGTCCGAGCAGACCTCGCTGGAGCGCAACGGGGTCCCGTCGCGGGAGGGCTTCGGCTCCGTGCTGGAGAGGGCCCTGTTGCGGGCGATGAACGGCATGGTTTCCCGCGCCTGGACCGAGGACGGCCTTTCACTCACGCTCGAAATCCCGATCATGAGCATCGGCCGCGCGCAGAGCTGAGGCGCCAAGAGCTGAGGCGCCCGGCGCGGGCGCTCAGCGCGGCTCGCGCGGATAGATGATGATCGAGAGATAGGTCATCGGCCGCACCAGAAGCTCCTCCGGCCCATGGGTCGCGGCACTGTCGAACAGCAGTGAATCGCCGGGCCGCAGGTGATAGTTGCGGTCGCCGTGGCGGTAGACCACTTCGCCCGAGAGCATGTGGATGAATTCCACGCCCGCATGCCGGAAGCCGGTATAGGGCACGGCCTCCTCGCTCAGCGTGATGAGATAGGGCTCCACCGCCACCTCGCCGCCGAGCGCATGGCCGAGCAGCTCGTACTGATGGCCGACCTTGGTGCCGCGCCGCTCGATATGCACGCCCTGTCCGGCCGGCACGAAGGAACAGTCGCGCTTTTCCTCGAAGCCGGAGAACAGCGTCGAGATCGGCACGTTCAGCACGTTTGAGATCGCCTGCAGTGTCGAGAGCGAGGGCGAGATCAGCCCATTCTCGATCTTCGACAGCATGCCCACCGAGATGCCCGCCGCGCTGGCGAGGTCCGACACGGTGAGGTCGAGGTCGCGGCGGATCGAGCGAACCTGCAGCCCGAGCGCCTGTTCCAGCGTGCGCTCATTGGCGCTGGGCGCGCCCGATCCCGTGCTCAGTTCGTCGATCGCGGCCTCGGCGGCCTTGCCCTGCTTGTTGCTGTCGTCACCCAATGCCCGATTCCCCCTCGCACTGCCTGTCCGATGGGAGCCCGATCCCCCCGCAAAAGCCAAGCCCCCGGACAGGTTTCGACGTCACAATCGGTCACAATTGTCATTCTGGCTTGGCATTCATCGTGCATCGACAGGGGAGTTAAGTCCTTCCCCGCCAGCGAACGGTCCTGCCCCTCCATGTACGACTTCGACATGATTGTCATCGGTAGTGGCCCTTCGGGGCGGCGCGCCGCCGTTCAATCCGCCAAGATCGGCAAGTCCGTCCTCGTCATCGAGAAGGGGCGGCGGGTCGGCGGGGTGTCGGTGCACACCGGCACCATCCCCTCCAAAACCCTGCGCGAGACGGTGCTGAACCTCTCCGGCTGGCGCGAGCGCGGCTTCTATGGCCGCTCCTACCGGGTGAAGCAGGATATCGGCGCCGGCGACCTGATGGCGCGGCTGCACAAGACGCTCGACCATGAGGTCGAGGTGCTGGAGCATCAGTTCGCCCGTAACGGCGTGAAGACCGCGCGCGGCGAGGCGCGTTTCCTTGATCCGCACACGGTCGAGATCACCGAGGACAATGGCGATGTCGTCAAGGTCACCGGCGCGCATGTGCTGATCGCGGTCGGCACCCGACCGTTCCGCCCGGACTATGTTCCCTTCAACGGCATGAGCGTGTTCGACAGCGACGAGATCGTCGACCTGCCGAAGCTGCCGCGCAGCCTCGCGGTGATCGGCGCCGGGGTGATCGGGGTCGAATATGCCTCGATCTTCTCGGCGCTAGACGTGGCGGTGACGCTGATCGAGCCGCGCAGCACCTTTCTCGACTTCATCGACAAGGAGCTGATCGAGGAATTCATCCATGAGCTGCGCGACCGCAATGTCGGGCTGCGGCTCGGCTCCAATGTCGCCTCGATCACGCTGGGGGCGGATGAGCGGCCGGTCTGCAAGCTGGCCGACGGGCGCACCGTTCAGGCCGACATGCTGCTCTTCGCCGCCGGGCGCGTGGGCGCCACCGACCGCCTGAACCTGGAGGCGGCGGGCCTCGCGGTGGATCATCGCGGGCGCATCGCGGTGGAACCGAAGACGCTGCAGACCGCGGTGCCGCACATCTATGCGGCGGGCGACGTGATCGGTTTCCCCAGCCTTGCCTCCACCTCCATGGAGCAGGGCCGCGTCGCCGCCTGCCACGCCTTCGGCCTGCAGCCACCGCCCCCGCCCGAATTCTTCCCCTATGGCATCTATTCGGTGCCGGAAATGTCCACCGTGGGCATGAGCGAGGAGGAGGTGCGCAAGCGCGAGATTCCCTACGAATGCGGCATCGCCCGCTTCCGCGAGACCTCGCGCGGCCACATCATGGGGCTGAACAACGGGATGATGAAGATGATCTTCTCGACCAAGAGCCGCCGGCTGCTCGGCGTGCACATCGTCGGCGAGGGCGCGACCGAACTCATCCACATCGGCCAGGCGGTGCTGAACCTGAAGGGCACGATCGACTATTTCATCGAGAACACGTTCAACTACCCGACGCTGGCCGAAGCCTACAAGATCGCCGGGCTGGATGCGTGGAACCGGATGAGCCGGGTGTGAGGGTAACTCCCTCTCCGCCACTTTATATTATATTTCAATGTCCTAGAGGTGGGTTTCTGACTGTCCCACATAGTTGCAGATAGTGCCTTCGCATGAAGGAGCGGATTTGAGCGAAGAAGAGAAATGGGCGTTCATCACCGCGCTTGACGACGAACTGTTGAAGGGCGGAGCGACCATGTCGGAATGGTGCGCCTTCATCGTGCGAGATTGCGATTATGCCTTCGTCGGCGGCGCGAACCTCGCAACAGTGATAACCGCTACCGCCGCAATTGAAACCTATCTTCGCGCCGAATATGCAGGCGGGAAGCGCATTCGTTTTGCGGATTTGATTGACAGCGCCCCTATCGAACCGGGGCTTCGCCACGAAATCCACAAGCTGCGAAGATATCGCAATACATGGGTTCATGTGGCAGCGCCGGAAGACGACGACGCCATTCTTCAAAACCCCGAAGCCTATGAAGAACAGCTAGAAGAGTGGGCCAAACTGGCGCAACGCACCTTGCGCCGGACCATCTATGAGAACCAGTGGATATGAAAAAGCCCGCCAGCGCGGCGGCTGAGGGGGCTTGGATGCCCCGCAATCGCGCAGCCCTCACCGACCGCGGAGCCTGGCCTCGGGCTCGCCCATGCGAGACCCCGTGGGGGAGAGGCAAGGAAAATCAATCGCTGCCTGTACCGGAACTACGGGCCAAAGCCTGACGGGCCAGCATCGCTTGGCCTTGCAGGGAGTTCAGAGCCGCCGGCCCGCTCGAACTCGCCCAGCCGCGCCATAACCTTTGACCAGCGCTTCATGGCGGCATCGACGAAGCTCGGGAGGTCCAGGTCGTTTTCGTCCACCTTGGCGGACGACAATCCACCTGCATCAAGGCTCGCCCGGACGCGCGCGACCTCTGCCGCAGACATGAGGCGGACAGAGTTCGTGACGTTATCGCGCGCTTCCGGCTTTTCGGGCGTCGTGCTCATCGTTCCACCTACCTGTGTAAGGTAGGTCAAACGCGGCCTCGCCTCAATCACCCCACCAGCCGCCTTGCCGCCGTCAGCGTGTTCGCCAGCAGGCAGGCGATCGTCATCGGGCCGACGCCGCCGGGCACCGGGGTGATCGCCCCGGCGATGCCCTGCGCCTCGCCGAACGCGACGTCGCCGACCAGCCGGTTCTTGCCATCCGCGCCGGTGATGCGGTTGATGCCGACATCGATCACCGTGGCGCCGGGCTTGATCCAGTCGCCCTTGATCATCTCCGGGCGGCCCACCGCGCCGATGAGGATGTCGGCGCGCCGGCACACGCCGGGCAGGTCGCGCGTGCGCGAATGGGCGGTGGTAACGGTGCAGTCCTCGCGCAGCAGCAATTGCGCCACCGGCTTGCCAACGATGTTGGAGCGCCCGACCACCACCGCCTCCAGCCCGGCAAGGCTGCCGAGCGTGTCCTTGAGCAGCATGACGCAGCCGAGCGGGGTGCAGGGCACCAGCGCGTCGAGGCCGACCGCGAGGCGGCCGGCATTCACTACATGGAAGCCGTCGACATCCTTGGCGGGGTCGATGGTGGCGAGCACCGCCTGCGCGTCGATATGCGCCGGCAGCGGCAGCTGAACGAGAATGCCGTGCACGGCCGGGTCGGCGTTGAGGGCGCGAACCAGTGCCAGCACGTCGTCCTGCGGCGTCTCGGCCGGCAGCTTGTGCTCGAACGAGGCCATGCCGGCCTCAACTGTCTGCTTGCCCTTGTTGCGCACATAGACCGCGCTGGCGGGATCCTCGCCCACCAGCACCACCGCGAGGCCGGGCTTCACGCCGGTCGCCGTCTCGAAGGCGGCGACCTCGCCGGCAATGCGGGCGCGCAGTTTCTCGGCGAAGGCCTTTCCGTCGATGAGGCGGGTCTCGGTCATCTCGGCGTCCTCAGTCGCGGAACACGACGGTCTTGTGGCCATTGATCAGCACCCGGTCGTCGAGGTGCCAGGCCAGCGCGCGCGCCAGCACGCGGCGCTCGATGTCGCGGCCCTTGCGCACGAGATCCTCGGCCGAATCCTGATGGGTGATGCGCTCGACATCCTGCTCGATGATCGGACCCTCGTCGAGATCGGAGGTCACGTAATGCGCCGTGGCGCCGATCAGCTTCACGCCGCGCGCATGCGCCTGATGGTAGGGCTTGGCGCCCTTGAAGCCGGGCAGGAAGGAGTGGTGGATGTTGATGCAACGGCCCGACAGCTTGGCCGACAGCCCGTCGGACAGCACCTGCATGTAGCGCGCGAGCACGGCGATTTCGGCGCCGGACTTCTGGAACAGGTCCCACAGCTGGGCCTCCTGCTCCATCTTGGTTTCCTTGGTGATCGGCAGATAGTGGAACGGGATGCCGTCGAAATCGAGATGCGAATAGGTCTCGCGCGGGTAGTTGGCGATGATGCCGACGATCTCCATCGGGATTTCGCCGATGCGCCAGCGATAGAGCAGATCGGCGAGGCAGTGGTCGAACTTGGAGACCAGCAGCATGACCTTGCGCTTGGCGCCGCGCGGGCGCAGGCGCCAGTTGAAGGAGAAGCGCTGCGCCACCGCCTCGAACTCGTCCTTCAGCGCCTCCAGCGACCCCGCATCGCCCGCGCGGCTGAACATGACGCGCATGAAGAAGCGGCCGCTCTCGGTGTCGTCGAACTGCTGCGCTTCGAGGATATTGCCGCCATGCTCGAACAGGAAGGTGGCGACCGCGGCGACGATGCCCGGCCGGTCGGGGCAGGAGAGGGTGAGGACGTAGGGAGGTGTCGTCTCGGTCATCGGAACTCTCAACGGACTGCCGGCGGCGCTGCGTCGCGCTCGGCCGGCTTTTAAGGGAGAAGCGGATTGCCGTGAAGCGCGCGTCGCGCCGCGTTCAACCTCGCCCATCGAGTTCAAGCCCATACTCCGCGGCGCTGGCGATGAGGAAGCGGCAGAACGCCGCGTGGAAGCTGCGCCCCACAAGAACGCGCCAGCGCTCCTCGCCCGCGCGCCACAGCGTGACGCCGAGATGGGAGAGGACGGTGGTCGCGGCATCGCCGATCTGGAACACGCGCGGATCGAGATCGATCGGCGCGCCCTTGGCGAGGGTGTCGGGCACCTTCGCACCCGCGAGTTGGAAGACGATGAAGGCGTCGCTCTGCTCGGTCACGGCCGCCAGCGGGCCGGCCGCGCTTCCCAATGAGGCGGTAAGCTCCGCACCCTCTTCCGACAGCGCCAGCCAGCGCGCCGGGCCGGTGCCGACGAACACGGTATTGCCGCTCGCAACCGCGCGCGGCGCGTCGACAAAGGCCGGCGTGAGGGCGTGCTGAAGCCGCTCCACCAGCGCCGCGCTCGCGCCCTTGCGGGCCTGCAGCGTGGCGATGGTGAGGCCCTCCAACCGCGTGGCGGTGACGCCGGCGGTGCCAGCCAGGCCGTAATGGCCGGCGGGGGCGACCCTGTCGAAGGCGAGGGCGTCGAGGGGATGGTCGAGATGGTCAGCCACGCAGCCGCTCTCCTTCCGGATCGATGAAGCCGGGCGCGCAGATCTCGACTTCGAAATCGCCGCCGCGCACCGGGTCATAGGCCCGCACGCGGTAGCCGATGCGCTCCGGCCCGTTCTTGATGAGGCCGAGCCCGATCCAGTGGCCGAGATGCGGGGAATAGGCGACCGAGGTCATGTAGCCCTCGTCGTTCTCCACGCTGGCCGCCGCGCCGGGGCTGAGGAAATGCGCCCCCGCGCGCAGGCGCTGGCTGCGGTCCACCGGCCGGAAGCCGACGAGAGTGGGGCGGTCTGGATCGGTGAGGCCGGTGCGGCCGGCCATCACGCGGCCGATATAGTCCTTCTTGGTCGAGGCCATGCGGCCGAGCCCGAGGTCGCGTGCCGTGGTCTGGCCGTTCAGCTCGTTGCCGGAGACGTGCCCCTTCTCGATGCGCATCACGCCGAGCGCCTCGATGCCATAGGGGGTGATGCCGAAGGGGGCGCCCGCCGTCATCAGTGCCTGCGCCAGCGCCGCGCCGTGGCGGGCGGGAACCGCGATCTCGTAGCCCAACTCGCCGGAGAAGGAGACGCGGAACAGCCGGGCCTTCACCCCGCCCATCACCGTCGCCTCGATCGCTCCCATGAAGGGCAGGCGCTCATTGGAGACGTCGGTGCCGGCATCGACCACGCGGGCGAGCACGTCGCGCGCCTTTGGGCCGGCCAGCGCGATCTGCGCCCATTGCTCGGAGACCGAGGCGATAGAGACGTCCAGCTCCGGCCACAGCACCTGCAGGCAGAATTCGAGATGCTGGTAGACCTTGGCGGCGTTGGCCGTGGTCGTGGTCATCACATAATGCTCGGGGGCGAGCCGCGCCGTGGTGCCGTCGTCCATCACCATGCCGTCCTCACGCAGCATGACGCCATAGCGCGCCTTGCCGACCGCAAGTGCCGAGAAGCCGTTGATGTAGACGCGGTCGAGCAAGGCGCCGACATCGGGGCCCTGCAGGTCGATCTTGCCGAAAGTCGACACGTCGATAAGGCCGACCCCGGCGCGTACCGCCTTCACTTCGCGGTTCACCGTGGTGAGCCAATCCGTCTCGCCGGCGCGCGGAAAATACTGCGCGCGCAGCCACGCGCCGGTCTCGATGAAGACCGCGCCTTGCGCCTTCGCCCATTCATGCGTCGGGGTGAGGCGGACGGGGCGGAAGTCCTTGCCCCGGTGATGACCGCCCAGCGCGCCGAGCGAGACGGGCGTGTAGGGCGGGCGGAAGATGGTCGTGCCGGTCTCGGGAATCGAGGCGCCCGTGAGGCTCGCCATGATGGCGAGGCCGGTGACATTGGAGGTGCGGCCCTGGTCGGTCGCCATGCCGAGCGTGGTGTAGCGCTTGAGGTGCTCGACCGAGCGGAAGCCTTCCTTGTAGGCGATGGTCACGTCCTTGGCGGTGACGTCGTTCTGGAAGTCGACGAAGGCCGGGCCCTTCGAGCCCTGGACATGCCAGAACGGCGTGACGGCGACGCTCTCTTCCGCGACGGCGGGAATGGCGAGCGGCGGAACGGGGAAGCCGAGTTCGCCGGCCGCCGCCGTGCCCTTCACCGCGCCTTCCTGCAGCGCGCGACCGAGTCCGAAGCTGCCCGATGCCGCGCCGGCCACCGTGAGGCCTGGCGGCGTGGTGCCCGGCACGAAGGCGGCCAGCGTCTCGTCCCATGCCGGCTTGCCGCCATGGTGGCAGGTGAGGTGGACATTGGGCGACCAGCCGCCGGAGACGGCGAGCGTGTCGACATAAAGCCGCTCGGAGCGTCCGCCCGACGTGACGTCGACGGCGCTGAGCTGCTTGCCATGTGTGCCGGTCACGCGCCCGTCGAGCAGGGTGCGGATGCCCAGCCTTGCCGCCTCGCCCGCAAGAGCGGGAGCGACCGCGGCGCGTACATCTACGATCGCCTCGACAGGAGCGCCGGCCGCCTTCATCTCGAAGGCGCCGCGCCAGGCGTCGTCATTATTGGCGAAGAGCGCGATGCGGCTGCCCGGCACCACGCCGAAGCGGTTGATGTAGCTGCACACGGCGCCGGCCAGCATCACGCCCGGCCGGTCATTGCCGCCGAACACGATCGGCCGCTCGGTGGCGCCGGCGGCCAGCACCGCGCGGCGGGCGATGATGCGCCACAGGCGCTGGCGCGGCTGGAAGGGCGGCGGCACCGGCAGGTGGTCGGCCACGCGCTCCAGCGCGCCATAGGTGCCGGAATCATAGACGCCGAACACGGTGGTGCGTGTCATCACCCGCACATTGGGCAGACTGGCCAGCTCGGCGGCGCATTGGGCGGCGAAGGCGGAACCGGCATGGCCGCCGATCTCGCGCGCTTCCGCGTTCAGCCGCCCGCCGGGCATGAAATCCTCATCCGCGAGAATGACCCGCGCGCCGGAACGCCCGGCGGCGAGCGCCGCCATCAGCCCGGCCGGACCGGCGCCGACCACCAGCACGTCGCAGAAGATGGTGGCCTTCTCGTAATGGTCGGGGTCGGCCTCCTCGGCTGCGCGCCCGAGGCCGGCGGCGCGGCGGATGAGCGGCTCGTAGAGCTTCTCCCATGCCTTGGCCGGCCACATGAAGGTCTTGTAGTAGAAGCCGGCGCCGAGGAAGGCCGAGAACAGCTGGTTGACGCTGAGCAGGTCGACATCGAGCGAGGGCCAGCGGTTCTGGCTGGTCGCCTCCAGCCCGTCATAGAGCTCGGCCACCGTGGCGCGGGTGTTCGGCTCGCGCCGTGCCCCGGAGCGCAGCTCGACCAGCGCGTTCGGCTCCTCCGGCCCGGCCGAGAGAATGCCGCGCGGGCGGTGATATTTGAACGAGCGACCGACGAGGCGCACATCATTGGCCAGCAGGGCCGAGGCCAGCGTGTCGCCGGCAAAACCCGCAAGGCTCCTGCCGTCGAAGGAGAAGGTGAGCGGGCGGGTGCGGTCGATCAGCCCGCCTTTGCTGAGCCGGCTCATGATCCGCTCCTCGCCAGGCTCGCGCCGCCGATGACGTGGGTGCGGGTGTCGCGCGCGACCTTCACCCACTGGCGGCAGCCATTGGCGTGGTACCACCACTCGCTATGGGCGCCGGCCGGGTTGTCCCGGAGATAGACATAGTCGTGGAAGCGCGCATCCGCGTCCGGCGCCTCGGGGTCGGGTCGGGTCAGCGTCGCGTCGCCGAGATAGCTGAACTCATGGGCGTCGCGCGCGCCGCAATAGGGACAGGGGATGCGCATCAGTGCAGGTTCGGCTGGGCGCCGACTCCCTTTTCGTCGATGAGGTGTCCGGTGCGGAAGCGGTCGAGCCGGAAGGCGCCGCCGGTCGCGTGCGGCTCGTCCTTCGCCAGCAGATGGGCGAAGCACCAGCCCGAGGCCGGTGTCGCCTTGAAGCCGCCATAGCACCAGCCGGCATTGAGATAGAGCCCTGGCAGCGGCGTGCGGTCGATGATCGGCGAGCCGTCCATCGACATGTCCATGATGCCGCCCCACATGCGCAGCAGGCGCACCCGGCCGATGCGCGGCATCAGGGCCATGCCGCCCTCCGCGACATCCTCGATGACGGGGAGGTTGCCGCGCTGGGCGTAGGAATTATAGCCGTCGATATCGCCGCCGAAGACCAGCCCGCCCTTGTCGGACTGGCTGATGTAGAAATGCCCGGCGCCGAAGGTGACGACGCCGTCAATGGTCGGCTTCAGCCCCTCGGAGACGAAGGCCTGCAGCACATGGCTTTCGATCGGCAGGCGCAGCCCGGCGGTGGAGGCGACGCGCGTGGTCGAGCCCGCTACCGCGAGGCCGACCTTGCCCGCGCGGATGGCCCCGCGCGTGGTCTCGACGCCGATGATGCGCTCGCCCTCGCGCAGGAAGCCGGTGACCTCGCAATTCTGGATGATGTCGACGCCGAGCCGGTCGGCGCCGCGGGCATAGCCCCACACCACGGCATCGTGGCGGGCGGTGCCGGCGCGGCGCTGCATCAACCCGCCCTGGATTGGGAAGCGCGCATTGTCATAGTCGAAGAACGGGTACATCGCCCGCACCTGCTCGCGGTCGAGCAGTTCGCTGTCGGCCCCGTTGAGGCGCATGGCGTTGCCGCGCCTTGCATAGGCGTCGCGCTGGGCATCGGAATGGTAGAGGTTGAGGATGCCGCGCTGGCTGACCATCGCGTTGTAGTTCAGCTCCTGCTCCAGCCCTTCCCACAGCTTCATCGACCATTCGTAGAACGGCTCGTTGCCCGGCAGCAGGTAGTTGGAGCGGATGATGGTGGTGTTCCGCCCGGCATTGCCGGAGCCGATATAGCCTTTCTCGATCACGGCCACGTTGCGGATGCCGTGGACGCGGGCGAGGTAATAGGCCGTGGCCAGCCCATGCCCGCCGCCGCCGACGATGATGACGTCATAGGCGGGCTTGGGCGCGGCGTCGCGCCAGGCGGGGGTCAGGCCGGACTGGCCGGTGAGACCGTTCTTCAGAATGCTCAGCCAAGAATAGTGCATGTGCGGCCCGCGAGATGACTGAATGAGCTATAGTCCGAACCGTTTGCACTGATAATATAAGTTTTTCTTATACCGTAGGCGCTGGCATGGCGGACACATTTCCCTTCGACCTCCGGGCGCTGGAGATCTTCCTCGCGGTCTGCGATGCCGGCACCATGGCGCAGGCGGCGCGGCGGCTCTCCCTCACCCAGCCGGCCGTCTCGCAGGCGATTGCCGAGATGGAGCGGCGCATCGGCGTCGCCCTGTTCGACCGCTCCGCGCGCCCGCTGGCGCTGACGGCCGCGGGCGGCGCGCTGCGCCAGCGGGCGAGTGCGCTGATCTCGGAAGCGCGGCAGATTGCGCCGCTGCTGCGCGAGGCGGAGCATGCGCGCCTGCCGCTGTTGCGCGCGGGGCTGGTGGATTCGCTCTCGCGCGTGCTGATGGCGCCGCTGGCGCAGGCGCTGGGCGAGAAGGCCGAGCAGGTATCGCTGCTCTCGGGCCTCACCGCCTCCCATGCCGGTGCGCTGCTGACCCGTCAGCTTGACCTCTTGGTGGGCGCCGACGAACTGGAGGAGATCGAGGGGCTGGAGCGCTGGCCGCTGCTCTCCGAGCCCTATGTGCTGCTGATGCCGGCGCATCTGCCGCGCCCGCAGCGCGCCGCCGATCTGGAGGATCTGGCGCGGCAGGTGCCGCTGGTGCGGTTTTCCGCCCGCTCCAAGACCGGCATGGAGGTGGAGCGGCATCTGCGCCGGCTGCGGCTCGATTTGCCGCGCCCGCTGGAATTCGACACGCCCTTCGGGGTGACGGCGAGCGTGGCGGCGGGAGGGCGCTTCGCCATCACCACGCCGCTCTGTCTCATCGAGGCGGGGCTTCCGCTGGAAGGGCTGGCCTGCTGGCCGCTGCCGGGGCCCGGCCTGACGCGGCATCTGACGCTGATCGCGCGCCGGCAGGAACTCGGCCGCTTGCCGCGCGACGTCGCCGATTTCTGCCGCGCGCGGCTGGCGGTGGAAATGCCCAGGCTACAGGCGCTGGTGGGCGAGAGGCTGGCGGCGGAGTTTCGGGTGGAGGGGTGAGCCTCAGCCCTCGTAGCGCTTCAGCGCCAGCACGGCGTTGAGCCCGCCAAAGGCGAAGCTGGAAGAGATCGCGGTCCCGATCGACGCGGCGCGCGCGGCGTTCGGCACGCAGTCGATATCGCAGTCGGGATCGAATTCGCGATAACCCATGGTCGGGGGCAGGAAGCCCTCGCGCAGGGCAAGCACCGTGGTCACGAGGTCCAGCGCGCCCGAGGCGTTCATGGTGTGCCCGTATTGCGACTTCGACGAGGACACCGGCAGCTTCGCCAGATGGGCGCCGAACACATGGCGCAGCGCTGCCGTCTCGGTCTTGTCGTTCAGCGCGGTGGCGGTGCCGTGGGCGCTGACATAGTCGACCGCCTCCGGCGCAAGGCCGGCATCCTCCAGCGCGAAGCGCATCGAGGCCGCCGCGCTCTCCATGTCGGGGGCGGTGATGTCGCGGCCGTCCGCGCTCATGCCGAAGCCGATCATCTCGGCATGGATGGTGGCGCCGCGGGCGATGGCGCGCTCCATGTTCTCCAGCACCACCGCGCCGCCGCCCTCGCCGACGACGAGGCCGTTGCGGTCCTTGGAGAAGGGCCGGCATCCGTCGGTGGCGAGCACGCGCAGCGCTTCCCAGCTCTTCAGCATGCCGTAGGTGAGCTGGGATTCCGCCCCGCCCGCAACCGCGACGTCCAGCATGCCGGAGCGGATCATGTGGAACGCCGTGCCGACCGAATGCGAGGCTGAGGAGCAGGCCGAGGCGATGGAGAAGGAGGGGCCGTGAATGCCGAGATCCATGGTGACATGGCTCACCTGGCCGCTCGGCATGGCGCGCGGCACGGTGAAGGGATGCGGGCGCGGCGCCTTCTCGAAATAGAGCTTGTGGTAGCTGTCGTCGACGGCATGGAAACCGACCGAGGCGGCGAAGATGGCACCGGCGCGGTGGCGCGCCACGCCTTCCAGCGCCGGGCCGGCATCGGCCAGCGCCTGTCGGGCGACGACAACGGCGAATTGCGAGGTGCGGTCGATGAGCCCCAGCTGGCGCGGCTCGAAATGCTCTTCGGGCCGGAAGTCGCGCACCTCGGCAGAGATCTTCGTCTTCATCGAGGAGACGTCGACGCCCTGCGTCTCGCCAATGCCGACCGTGCCGGCGCGCAGGCCCTTGAGATGCGCGGCAACATCGTTACCGAGCGCGGAGAGCGAGCCGAGGCCGGTGATCGCGACGCGCGCTGCCATCACGCGGACGCGGCGTTCTTCGCGGCGAGCAGGGCGGCGACGTGCTCGACCAGCGTGCCGACGGTGACGTCGTTGCCGTTCAGCGGGCCGTCATTGGGAATCTCGATGCCGAAGCGGCTCTCCAGCTTGAAGATGGTCTCGATCAGGTCGAGCGAGGAAATGCCGAGTTCCGCCACCGGCGTATCGGGAGTCAGCAGCGCGGCGTCGACGCCCACCTCACCGGCGATGAAGGCGACGATTTCGGCGATGGCGGGATCGTCTGTCTGCATGGTCCGCTCGACTTTCACTCTCGCCCCGGCACGAGGCCTTGGCTCTGACCGACTTTCTTGCCCGTCACCACAGGAGGATGACGTCCGCTGGCTTCGCGCTTGGTAGCACACTCAAGGTCCGCGCGAATACCGGCGTCAGATGACCGACATATGTGTCCGGCGCATGTCACGCCAGTGACGCGCGCGCATCCTCCACTATGGCGTGGCGGGGACCGCCTGCGCGCGCATGACCTGCGAGAGGTAGAGCAGCGAGGCTTTCGGCGTGCGCGCCAGCGTGTCGAAATCGACATAGGTCACGCCGAAGCGCCGGCGCTTGCCTTCGGCCCATTCGAAATTGTCGAGCAGCGACCAGACGAAGTAGCCGTTCAGCGCGCAACCCTGCTGGATGGCGCTGGCGCAGGCGTCGAGATGGGCGCGGATATAGGCGGTGCGCTCGGGGTCGTTCACAACGCCGCCGGCCGGGGCGGGGTCCTCGTAGCAGGCGCCGTTCTCGGTGATGAAGGTGGTCGGGTTGCCATAGCTGTCGCGCAGGCGCACCAGCACCTGCGTCAGCCCCTGTGCGCTGATCGGCCAGCCGAGCAGGGTGCGCGGCGTGCCGTCCGGTACCGCGCCATAGCCGGCCTGGGCGAGGAAGGCGGCGGGGTCATGCTTGATCCAGGACGGGCCGTAGTAATTCACCCCGAGGAAGTCCACCGGCACGCGGATTGCCGCCATGTCGTTCGCCTGCATCAGCGGCGCGAAGGCCTGCTCGAAGCCGGCGGGGTAGCGGCCATGGAACAGCGGATCGAGATTGATGGTGTTCCAGCAGGCATCGAAGCGCTGGGCCGCCGCCACGTCTTGCGGCTGCGACGAAGAAGGGAAGATCGGCTGCAGGGAGAACACGGTGCCGAGCTTGAGGTCGCTGCGCACGCTGCGCAGCGCGGTGATGGCGGTGCCCTGCGCGAGATTCTGGTGGTGCTGGGCGCGCACATAGCTCTCCCAGCCGGTCAGCCCCGGCGCGTGATTGCCGAAGCCATGCCCGAAGATGGCGTGCACCGAGGGCTCGTTCAGCATCGCCCACGGCTTCACCCGGTCGCCGAGGCGCGAAACGGTGGCGCGGGCATAGTCGGTGAACCAGTTCGCGATGTCGCGATTGTGCCAGCCCCCGCGGTCCTGCAGCGCCTGCGGCAGGTCCCAGTGGTACAGGCAGGCCATGGGCAGGATGCCCCGCGCCAGCAGCTTGTCGACCAGCCGGTCGTAGAAATCGAGGCCGGCGGCGTTCACCGGGCCGGTGCCCTGCGGCATCACGCGCGGCCAGGCGATGGAGAAGCGGTAGGCCTGGAAGCCCATCTGCGCCATCAGGTCCACGTCGGCGGCATAGCGGTTGTAGTGATCGCAGGCGATGTCGCCATTGGTGCCGTCGGCGATGCGCCCGGGCGTATGGGAGAAGGTGTCCCAGATCGAGGGCAGGCGCCCGCCTTCCTTCACCGCGCCCTCGATCTGGTAGGCCGAGGTCGAGGCACCCCAGACGAAGCCGGGCGGAATGCGCGGCGCGCCGGTGGCGGCGGTCTGCGCCGCGACATTCCGGGTCATCGCCGGCAGGGCGGCGGCAGCGGCGGCGGAGGCGAGGAAGTCACGGCGGCGAAGCATGGCAGGTCCCGTGAGATCTAGTGGAAAAACAGGCGCAGTACGATCAGGCCCGCGAGCGCGAGCACGCCCTGCACCGCCGTCGCCAGCGAGAAGCGGACGAGGGTTGTGCCGGCGGGCAGGCGCGCGGCCTGCCCAACCAGCCAGAACAATCCGTCATTTATATGCGAGACGGTCATCGCCCCGGCGCCGATGGCCAGTGCCGCCAGCGTGCGCCCGGCCGGGTCGTCGAGCCCGAGCGGGCCGACCAGCTCCATCATCATGCCCGCGGCCGTGATGGCGGCGACCAGCGAGGAACCCTGCAACGTCTTCACGATGGCGGCCAGCGCGAAGGGCAGGATGAGCGCCAGCGCGCCGGGCGGGACGAAGCCGAGAAGGCGCTCGGCATTCATCTCCGGCATGCCGGTGTCCTGCGCGATCTTGGTGAGGCCGCCCGCGGCGCCGATCAGCAGCACGAGGCCGGCGGCGCGGCGGATCGCCCGCCCGGCCCAGCCTTCCTCGGTGAGCCCGCCCGGCTCCCAGTGCCAGCTCAGCAGCAGGAGCAGGCCGGTGCCGACCAGCAGCAGCAGGGTGGGACGGCCGAGCGCGATGAGGAATTCGCGGTTGGAGCCGCCGCCCAGCGGCTCGGAGGCGATGTCGCCGAGCGACTGGGTGATGAGCAAGGCCACCAGCACGGCGCTCGCCGCTCCCAGCGCCCACGCCCCGCGCCGTGGCGCGTGCAGGCTCGCGCCGCTGATGGCTGTGGCGGTGTCGACAGGCCTTGCCGCGCCGCTCGTCGTCGCGTGTGCGAGACCCAGGCCGACAAGCGCCAGCAGCAGCGCGAGCGGCAGGCCGAAGGCGACCGACAGCGTCCAGTCGGCGGCGAGGATGGTCAGGCTCGCCAGCATCACCGGCGCGGGAATGAGGAGGCCATGGCTCGCCGAGAGCGACAGGCCGAGCACCAGCGCCGAGCGCGGACTGTCGCCGCCAAAGCCGCGCCGCAGCGGGTTCAGCACCGCGAAGCTGGCGGCGGGTGTCGAGGCAAGGCCGCCGATGAGGCCGACGAGCGCCAGCGGCAGCGAGCGGCGGCGCCGGCCGGACGCGCCATGCTGCAGCCAGGCGGTGGCGCCGGTCGCATCGGCGATTTCCGCCATCAGCGCGGCGGCGACCACGGTGAGCCCGAGCGCGTTCACGCTCTGCGCGAAACCGAGCCCGAACGCCTTGCCGACGCCGCTGGTCGACATGCCGGCGGCATAGCCGAAGCCGATGGCGGTGACGAGCAGCGCCAGAAAGGGCTGTACCCGCCCGCGCTGGACGAGGAACGCCAGCACGACCAGCGCGAGGGCGAAGTAGGCGGCCTGATAAAGCGACATTTTTCCGGGGTGCCGAGGTCAGGTGGGTTCCTCTCTCGATTAACGCGCGGCGGCGGCGCTGTCACCGTGCCGCTTCGCCATTGCCGCCGGGCGGCGGCTTTACTAGTTTGCCCACCCATGATGCGCCGCGTTCTCCTGCTCGCCCTCGGGCTCCTGTTTCTCACTGGCCCCGCCTTTGCCCAACCCGCGCCCGGCTTCGTGCGGGCGGAGGGCACGAGCTTCGTCCGGCCGGACGGCTCGACCTACAAGATCAAAGGCATGAGCTTCGGCAACTGGCTGCTGCCCGAAGGCTACATGTTCAAGTTCAAGGTGCAGCGCTCGCCGCGCGAGATCGAGGACGTCATTGAATATCTGGCGGGCCCCGAGACCGCCGCGCAGTTCTGGAAGGATTTCCGCGATGTCTATGTCCGCGAGGAGGATTTCGCCTTCCTCCAGGCGGCGGGCTTCACCACGGTGCGCGTGCCGCTGCACTGGAAGTTCTTCCTCGATCCGAAGGACCCCTCGAAGATCGACCCCAATGGCGAGGGCTGGGCGCTGATCGACCGTGCGATCGGCTGGGCGAAGGCGCACGACATCAAGCTGATCCTCGACATCCACGCCGCGCCGGGCGGGCAGACCGGGGTGAACCATGATGACGGCGTCGGCTACCCCCTGACCTTCTACGTGCCGGAGTTTCAGCGCCGTACCATCACCCTGTGGCGCGCCATCGCCGCGCGCTACAAGGACGAGACGACGGTGCTGGCCTATGACCTGCTCAATGAGCCGATCTCGCCCTATCACGATGTCGATTACCTAAACCCGCGCCTGGAGCCGCTCTACCAGAAGATAGCCGAGGCGATTCGCGAGGTGGATCCCAACCACCCGATCATCCTCGCGGCGGCGCAGTGGAGCACCAATTTCGGCGTGTTCGGCCCGCCCTTCGCGGACAATCTCGGCTACACCTACCACAAGTTCTGGGCGAGCCCGGAGCGGCGCGAGGTGCAGGACTATGTCAACTTCGCCAATCGCTGGGGCGTGCCGATCTTCCTCGGCGAGACCGGCGAGCTGACCGACGAGTGGAACGCGAAGTACCGCGCGATGAACGAGCGCTTCAACATCGGCTGGAGCTTCTGGACCTACAAGAACCTCGATTCCCGCTCGACCGTTTCCTCCATCACCAAACCCGAGGGCTGGGACGCCATCGCCGCCTTCGGCTCGGTGCCGCGCGCGCAATGGGACAGCATGCCCAAGCCTTCGCGCGAGGCGGTGGCGGCGACGCTCGCCGCCTATATCGAGAACGCCAAATTCGCCAATACCACCGTCAATCGCGGCTATGTCGCCTCGCTGGGGCTGAAGGCGCCATGACCAATCATTTCTTCGACCTGATACGCTCCCGCCAGCCGGATCTCTCCCGCCCCTTCGTCGAGAAGGCGGACGGCACCGTCCTGACCTATGGCGACCTCGAACGGCGCTCGGCGCAATACGCGGCTGCTCTCCTTGCGCTCGGCCTGCAGCCCGGCGACAGGGTGGCGGTGCAGGTGGAGAAGAGCGTCGAGGCGATCTTCGCCTATCTCGGCACGCTGCGCGCGGGCGGCGTGTTCCTGCCGCTCAACACCGGCTATACGCCGCCGGAGATCGACTATTTCCTCGGTGACGCCGAGCCCAGGGCCTTCGTCTGCGATCCCGCGTCCGAGGCGGCGCTCGCGCCGATCGCCGGCGCGCGCGGTGTCGCCGCCGTGCTCACGCTCGATGTGCAGGGCAAGGGCAGCCTCGCGCAGGCCGCCGATGCCGCCGCGCCGCAGTTCGACAATGTCGCGCGCGGGCCGGACGATCTTGCCGCGCTGCTCTACACCTCCGGCACCACCGGCCGCTCCAAGGGCGCCATGCTCACCCATGGCAACCTCGCCTCCAACGCGCTGGCGCTGGTGGATTACTGGCACTTCACGCGCGACGACGTGCTGATCCACGCGCTGCCGATCTTCCACACGCACGGCCTGTTCGTCGCCATCAACGTGACGCTGATGGCCGGCTCGTCGATGATCTTCCTGCCGAAGTTCGACCCCGAGCTGATCCTGAAGCTGATGGGCCGTGCCAGCGTGCTGATGGGCGTGCCGACCTTCTATGTCCGGCTGCTGAAATCTCCCGGCCTGACGCCGGAGGCGGCGAAGCACATGCGGCTGTTCATCTCCGGCTCCGCGCCGCTGCTGGCCGAGACACATCGCGAATGGCGGGCGGCGACCTCTCACGCCATTCTCGAACGCTACGGCATGACCGAGACCGGCATGAACACCTCGAACCCCTATGAGGGCGAGCGTATCGCCGGCACGGTGGGCTTTCCCCTGCCGGGCGTGAGCGTGCGGGTGACCGACCCGGCCAATGGACGCGAACTGATCGTTGGGGCCATTGGCATGATCGAGGTGAAGGGTCCCAACGTCTTCGCCGGCTATTGGCGCATGCCGGAGAAGACGGCGGCCGAGTTCCATGACGGCTGGTTCGTCACCGGCGATCTCGGGCTGATCGATGCGCGCGGCTATGTGCAGATCGTCGGGCGCGGCAAGGACCTCGTCATTTCCGGCGGCTACAATGTCTACCCCAAGGAAGTGGAGAGCGAGATCGACGCGCTGGACGGCGTGATCGAGAGCGCGGTGATCGGCCTGCCGCATGCCGATTTCGGCGAGGGCGTGACGGCGGTGGTGGTGGCGCGCCCCGGCGCCGGGCTGGACGAGAAATCGGTGCTCGCCGCGCTTGAGGGCCGGCTCGCCCGCTTCAAATTTCCCAAGCGCGTCCTCTTCGTCGACGACCTGCCGCGCAACACCATGGGCAAGGTGCAGAAGAACCTGCTGCGCGAGCAGTATAAGGGGCTGTACGGCAGCTGAGGCGGGGTGGCCGTCCAAGCCGGTGGGGGAGTGCGCATGGAGCCCGGTCTGCCGCACTCCGTGGTGTTCGAGACCGCGGGCGGCTTCTGCGGGGTGGCGTGGAGTGACGGCGGCATCACCCGCTTCCAGCTGCCCGAGGTGAGCGCGGCCGCCGCCGAACGCAGCTTGCAGCGCCGGGCGCCCGAGGTGCGGCGGGCCGCGCCGACGCCGGAAATCGCCGCGCTCATTGCCGCCGTGCAGCTTTATTTCACCGGCGAGGCGGTCGATTTCGCCCATGTGCGGCTCGATCTCGGCGCGCAGGAGCCGTTCTTCGCGCAGGTCTATACGGCGCTTCGCCGGGTCGGCTGGGGCGAGACGACCACCTATGGCGCGCTGGCAAAGCAGCTCGGCGCGGGGCCAGAGGGTGCGCGCGATGTCGGGCAGGCGATGGCGCGCAACCCGGTGCCGTTGATCATTCCGTGCCACCGCGTGCTGGCGGCCGGCGGCAAGCTCGGCGGCTTCTCCGCGCCGGGCGGGGCGACGACAAAAGCGCATATGCTTGAGCTGGAAGGCACGCGCCGCGCCCCGCCGGAGCCGGCACAGGGCTCGCTGTTCTAGCCCTTCAGCTTGCCCAGAACCTCGATCAGCTCGGACACCTTCTCGCGCTGCTGCTCGGGGTCGCCCGAGCGGATGGCGTGCTCGACGCAATGGGCGACATGGTCGCGCAGCACTTCCTCCTCGACCTTCTTCAGCGCCGCCCGCACCGCCGCCACCTGGGTGACGATGTCGATGCAGTAGCGGTTGTCCTCCACCATGCGCGAGAGGCCACGCACCTGCCCCTCGATGCGGCTGAGGCGTTTCAGACAGGCATTGCGGGTGTCGTTCTGCATTCTTGCCATATACCCATGTGGGGTATATATAGCAAGTCCCATATACCCATGTGGGGTATGTCGCAGGAGGTCAGGTCATGGCGGAAATCGAGCGCGAGCCGAAGAAGGCAGGCGGGTCCTGCTGCGGCGGGCACGGTGGCCATGCGGGTCACGCGCATGATGAGCACGCCCACGCGCATGACCATACGCACGACCACGCAGGGCATTCGCCTGCGGATCATGCGCACGCGACCCATGCGCACCCCGCTCACGACCACGCGGCGCACATGGCCAAGGATCCCGTCTGCGGCATGGATGTCGATCCGCACACCGCGACATTGAAGGCCGACCACAAGGGCATCACCTATTATTTCTGCGCGCCGGGCTGCCGCTCCAAGTTCATCGCCAACCCGGACAAGTATCTCGGCGACAAGGCGCCGGCCGAGCCGGTGCCGGAGGGCACGGAATATACCTGCCCGATGCACCCGGAAATCCGCCAGATCGGCCCCGGCAGCTGCCCGATCTGCGGCATGGCGCTGGAGCCCTCGCTGGTCAGCCTCGACGATGGCCCGAACCACGAGCTGATCGACATGACCCGCCGTTTCTGGGTCGGCCTCGCGCTCGCCTTGCCGGTGTTCGCGCTGGAAATGGGCGCGCATCTCGTGCCGGCGCTGCACCACGCCGTGCCCCCCGGCGTCTCGAACTGGATCCAGCTGGTGCTGGCGACGCCGGTCGTGCTGTGGGCGGGATGGCCGTTCTTCGTGCGCGGCGGGCAATCGCTGGTGACGCGCAACCTCAACATGTTCACGCTGATCGCCATCGGCACCGGCGTTGCCTATCTCTACAGCCTGATCGCGGTGCTGGCGCCGGGCATCTTCCCGCCGGCCTTCCGCGGGGCGGATGGCACGGTCGCGGTGTATTTCGAGGCGGCGGCGGTCATCACCGTGCTTGTCCTGCTCGGCCAGGTGCTGGAGCTGCGCGCCCGCGAGCAGACCTCCGGCGCCATCAAGGCGCTGCTCGACCTCGCCCCAAAGACCGCGCGGCGCATCAATGCGGATGAGAGCGAGGACGAGATCCCGCTCGATGAGGTCGCGGTCGGCGACCGGCTGCGAGTGCGCCCCGGCGAGAAGGTGCCGGTCGATGGCAAGGTGGCGGAAGGCCGCTCGGCGCTGGACGAAGCCCTCGTCACCGGCGAATCCATGCCCGTCACCAAGGCGGAGGGCGACCATGTCATCGGCGGCACGCTGAACCGCTCCGGCGGTCTCGTCATCGTCGCCGAGAAGGTCGGGCGCGACACCATGCTGGCGCGCATCGTGCAGATGGTGGCGGAAGCGCAGCGCTCGCGCGCGCCGATCCAGCGGCTTGCCGATCAGGTCGCCGGCTGGTTCGTGCCGCTGGTGGTCGCCTGCGCCATCCTCGCCTTCATCGCCTGGGCGGTGTGGGGCCCGGACCCGCGCTTTGCCCATGCGCTGATCGCCGCCGTGGCGGTGCTCATCATCGCCTGCCCCTGCGCGCTGGGCCTTGCCACGCCCATGTCGATCATGGTCGGCGTCGGGCGCGGGGCGCAGATGGGCGTTCTTATCAAGAATGCCGAGGCGCTGGAGCGCATGGAAAAGGTCGACACGCTCGTTGTCGACAAGACCGGCACGCTTACCGAGGGCGCGCCCTCGCTCACCGCCATCGTGCCGGCGGAAGGCTTCGAGGAGGCCGATGTGCTGCGCCTTGCCGCCGCGGTCGAGCGCCCCTCCGAGCACCCGCTGGCGCGGGCCGTCGTCATGGCGGCGCAGGCGCGCGGTCTCGACATCCCCAAGGTGCGCGGCTTCGACAGCCCCGTCGGCAAGGGCGCCTATGGGCTTGTCGAGGGCAAGCGGGTGATGCTCGGCAGCGCGGCGTTCCTGCGCGAGCTCGGCATCGAGACGTCGGCGCTTGCCGCCTCGGCGGACGCGCTGCGCCGCGAGGGCGCGAGCGTGATCTTCGTCGGCATCAACGGCAAGGCGGCGGCCGCGCTCGCCATCGCCGACCCGATCAAGGCCTCGACGCCGCAGGCGCTGAAGGACCTGGCGGCGGAGGGCATCCGCGTCGTCATGCTCACTGGCGACAACCGGGTCACGGCCGAGGCGGTGGCGCGTCGGCTCGGCATCACAGAGGTGGAGGCCGATGTCGCGCCCGACCAGAAGGCGGCCGTGGTGGCCAAGCTCAAGGCCGAGGGCCGCGTGGTCGCCATGGCCGGCGACGGGGTGAACGACGCACCAGCGCTCGCGGGCGCCGATGTCGGCATCGCCATGGGCTCGGGCACGGACGTGGCCATCGAGAGCGCAGGGGTGACGCTGTTGCGCGGCGACCTCGGCGGCATCGTCACGGCGCGCCGGCTTTCGCAGGCGACGATGCGCAACATCCGCCAGAACCTGTTCTTCGCCTTCATCTACAACGGCGCCGGCGTGCCGATCGCGGCGGGCGTGCTCTACCCCGTCTTCGGCCTGCTGCTTTCGCCGATGATCGCCGCGCTGGCCATGTCGCTGTCCTCGGTCAGTGTCATCGGCAACGCGCTGCGGCTGCGGGCGACGCGGCTTTAAGGCGCCCCTGTCACCGCACGCCGCCATTCCCTGAACCCGCCAAGCCGTCCCGCGCCCCGGACAAGCCACGCTCTGCGTCGCGCCGATCCGGGGCGCGGGCGCGCCTGGCCGCGGCAAGCCGCTCTTGCGGCAACTATCTATTCGTAATAAACGAAGTTACATGAAAAGAGACAGCCGCCTCTCCTCGGTTCTTCACGCTCTGCTGCACATGGCGGAGCGCGAGGGGCCGATGACCTCCGAGGATCTCGCTGCCTGCATGCGCACCCATCCGGTGGTGATGCGCCGCACCATGGGGATGCTGCGTGAGGCCGGGCTGGTGCGCTCGGCGCGGGGCCCTCAGGGCGGGTGGCGGATCAGCACGGACCTGCGCACCGTCACCCTGCGCCAGCTGCACGAGATACTGGGCGAGCCGGCGGTCTTCGCCATCGGCAACCGGCACGAGACGCCGGCATGCCTGGTCGAGCAATCGGTCAACGCCGCGCTGGATGGGGCCTTCATGGAGGCCGAGGCGCTGCTGCTCGAACGTTTCGGCCAGATCACACTGGCGGATCTCGCCGCCGATTTCAGCCGCCGGCACGCCGCCTGGCGCGAAAGGAATGCCTGACATGCACGATGTTATCGTCGTCGGCGGCAGCTATGCCGGCATGGCCGCCGCCCTCCAGCTTCTGCGCGCCCGGCGACGGGTTGTGGTGATCGACGCCGGACGGCGCCGTAACCGCTTCTCCCGCGCCGCGCACGGCTTTCTTGGACAGGACGGGGTCGAGCCGGGCGAGATCGCCCGCAGCGCCCGCCGCCAGCTCGAAGCCTATCCGACGCTGGATTGGGTCGAGGACGAGGCGCAACTGGCGGCCGGCACCAGGGACGATTTCACCGTGACCATGGCGTCCGGCGCGACCGTTCAGGGGCGGCGCCTGCTGTTCGCGCTCGGGGTCCACGACGAACTGCCTGCCATTGAGGGGCTGGCCGAGCGGTGGGGGTGCAGCGTGTTTCATTGTCCCTATTGCGACGGCTACGAACTCGGTCGCGGCCGGATCGGCGTGATCGCGACGGGGCCGATGTCGATGCATCAGGCGCTTCTGGTGAAGGAATGGGGCGAGGTGACGCTGTTCACCCATGCCGGCTTCGTCCCCGATGCCGACCAGCGCGCCGCGCTTGCGGCCGGTTCCATTGCGCTGGAGGAGACGCCGGTGGCAAGGCTGGAGGGGCACGCGCAGGTGGTGCTGGCCGATGGCCGCCGGCTCGACTTCGCCGGCCTGTTCACCGCGCCGCGCAACCGGCCGGCCTCTGCGGTGGCGGAAAGCCTTGGCTGCGCGCTGGAGGAAACCCCCTTCGGCACGCAGCTTCGGACCGACGAGACGAAGGAAACCAGCATCCCCGGCGCCTTTGCCAGCGGCGATGCCGCGCGGGTGCCGCACTCGGTCACCCTCGCCGTCGCCGATGGCGCGTGGGCCGGCATGCAGCTCCACCGCTCGCTGGTCTTCCCGGCCGCGCACTAAAAAGACCGCCCCCGGCGCTTGTCCGGGGGCGGGGCGCAAGCCGGAAGGGCCGGCTTGCGAACACCCGGAGCGGAAACGCCAGCCGGGGCGGGGGTCGAAAAGTCCTGGGACGCCGCTGGCGCGGCGGCCTTACTCCGCCGCCATGCGCAGCATGGGCGCCGGCGCCTCGATCGGCAGCGCGCTGGCGACCTTGGCAGCGATGATCTCGGCGGTGGCGGCCGAGAGCGTCCAGCCCAGATGCCCGTGGCCGGTGTTGTAGAACACGCCGGGCTTCGCGCCGGCGTCCACGCGCGGCATCATGTTCGGCATCATCGGGCGCAGGCCCGCCCACGGCACGGCGCGCTCGGTGGAGACGCCGGGGAACAGCTTGCGCACCCAGTCGGTCAGCGGGCGGATGCGGTCGGCGCGGATGTCGCGGTTCTCGCCGTTGAACTCGGCCGTGCCGGCGACGCGGAAACGATCCTTGCCGAGGCGCGAGGTGACGATCTTGGTCTTGTCGTCCAAGAGGCTCACCCACGGGGCCGCGTTCTGGCTCTCCTCGTCGTCGAGCATCACGGTGATCGAATAGCCCTTCACGGGATAGATGTTCACCCGGTCGCCGAGCTGGGAGGCGATGGCGCGCGAGCCGATACCGGCGCAGACCACCACCGCGTCGAAAGCGAAAGTCTCGCGGGTGGGCTGGGCATCCTCGGCGTCCGGCGCAAGGGTGAGGGCGATCTCGACGCCCGTTCCATCCGGACCCTTGCCGGTGTGCGTCACGCGCTCGACGCTCGCCTCGTTGATGAAGCGCACGCCCTTGCGGCGGCAGACCTCGGCCAGGCCGAAGGTGAATTTGTGGATGTCGCCGGTCGAATCGGACGGGGTGTAGAAGCCGCCATAATAGCTGCCATGCAGGGTCGGCTCGATGGCGCGGATCTCGGCGGGCGTCACCTCGCGACGCTCCAGCCCGCCGGCGGCATAAAGCGCGGAGACGGCGCGGGCGCCATCCTGCGAGGCCTTGTCGCGGTAGATGTGCAGGATGCCACGGGTCTCGTGGTTGAAGTCGATGCCCTCGCGCGCGGCAATATCGAACATGTAGTTGCGCGCCTGGATGGCGAGGCGGGTGGTCTCGACCGTGTTGGCCTTGTAGTGCGGGATATTGGCGAGGAACTCGGCCATCCAGCTGTATTTGTGCCAGGAGGGCATCGGGTTCATCAGCAGCGGAGCGTCGGGCGTGAGCATCCACTTGATGCCCTTGAGCACCGTGGCCCAGGAGTTCCACACTTCCGCGTTGGAGGCCGAGAGCTGGCCGCCATTGGCGAAGGACGTCTCCATCGCCGCATAGCGCTGGCGATCAATGACGGTGACGTCATAGCCCTTCTCATTGAGGGCATAAGCGGTGGTGATGCCGGTGATACCGGCGCCGACAACGGCGATCTGGCGCATGGGGAACTCCCGCGCTTGAGGACGACGAGGCTGGAGCGCTTTGGCGCCCGGCCGGCTGTCCCCATCTGTCGCGGTACCTGAGAGCTCGCCCCGCGTGTAACGGGCGCCGACGTCTCTCTCCAGATCGTCCTGATCATGCGGTCCTTGGTGCCTGAGAGTTTCCTGGGGGGTTGCTCCGTCGGCGCCGACACCTGTCCCGAGAGGACTGTCAGTCTCTCCCGCATGAACATTAGCAGACGGATATATGCATCGCACAAATGCATGCACGTTTCAAGGGCAGTTCCACGCATGCCGGTGATGGCGGCTCCGCTCTTTTCACATGGAGCCTTCGCAAAAGCCCATTCGGCGGCCTTTGCTTCCATCATCGAGTTATGCAACTATTAGGTGCATAAGACTACATCCATTGGTTGTGTGATGACGGCGGGGGCCGAGGAATGACCATCATCAAGGCGGTATTGATGCCGGAGCAGCGCCCGTCGCGCGGGCTGCTGTCCGCTGTGCTGCTTCTCCTGTTCGTTTTGGCTGTGTCGGCCTGCACGGTGCGGGTCGGACCGGATTACGACGCGGCCCTGGTCCAATCGTTCGAGAAGGCCAATGAGCAGGCCATGGTGCTTTTTGCGAAGGTGGATGGCGGCACCAGCAGGAACGATTTCAAGGCGCGCGAGGACAGCTACGCCGGGGTCATAGGCGCTTTCGGCGCGCTGAAGCTGGCCACCGAGACACGGGTCCACCATCCGCCGCCCGCCTGGCTGAAACCGGCCGGTGCGGCGCTCGACCCTTCCCTCGACTCGGAGCGTCTCGCCGCTATCGGCTACGCCTTCAAACGCATGAAGGACGAGGACGCCGCGCATGGCCTATCCGCCTCCCGCGTCGCGCTGGACCGGGCCGATTACGAGAGCCTGTACCACCAAGCCATCACTTACGAAAAACGATCCCAATAGGTGAGACGATGCCCGACGATCTGTTGCTGAGCCTGAGGAACGCCGACTTTTCGGGACTGGAGAAATTCAACATCAAGGCGGTATTCGACGACGTACTGGCCGCTATCGCCGCCAAAGCCGCCAGCCGCCTCGACACGCTGGCCACTTTCGTCCAGGTGCAGACCGAGAAGATCACGCTTTATTCTGCATTGATCGTGAAGGGCAAGCTGGATGGCTCGCTCGTGGGCGACGAACTGGCGTATAGGCTTGAGCGCCTCAAGCTGATCATTCGCGGCTTCATCGACGTCGTCGATACGCTGCTCGTGGAACTCGTCGCGGCAGTCTGGAATGCCATCGTCGGTGTGGTCTGGAAGGCGATCGGCGCGGCCATTAAAATCGACCTGCCGATCCCGACCATGAAGTGACGCCCTCACGCGCTCGCCGCGTCCAGTCCCAGGTCGAGGATCGGGGCGGAGTGGGTGATCCAGCCGACGGAGATGAGGTCGACCCCGCTCGCCGCGATCG
>QFQD01000133.1 GCA_003241485.1 Ancylobacter novellus | reverse complement strand
GATGAAGATTCTCGTGCCCGTTAAGCGGGTTGTTGATTACAACGTTAAGATCCGGGTGCGCGCGGACGGGTCGGGCGTGGAATTGTCGAACATCAAGATGTCGATGAATCCGTTCGACGAGATCGCGGTGGAAGAGGCGCTGCGGCTGAAGGAGGCGGGGAAGGCTTCCGAGGTGATCGCGGTGTCGGTGGGGCCGGTGAAGACGGACGAGACCATCCGCACGGCGCTGGCGATGGGCGCGGATCGCGGCATCTGGGTGAAGACGGACGAGGCGGGCATCGAGCCGCTCACCGTGGCGAAGATTCTCAAGGCCATCGTGGCGCAGGAGCAGCCCGGCCTCGTCATCCTCGGCAAGCAGGCGATCGACGACGACTGCAACCAGACCGGCCAGATGCTCGCGGCGCTTCTGGGCTGGCCGCAGGCGACCTTCGCCTCGAAGGTGGTGGCCGAGGCCGACAAGGCCACCATTACCCGCGAGATCGATGGCGGGCTGCAGACGCTGGAGCTGGCGCTGCCGGCGATCCTGACCACGGATCTGCGGCTGAACGAGCCGCGCTACGCCTCGCTGCCCAACATCATGAAGGCGAAGAAGAAGCCGATCGAGGAGACGAGCGCCGCCGCTCTCGGCGTCGACCTCAGCCCCCATCTGGAGGTGATCTCCACCACCGAACCGGCCGGCCGCACGGCCGGCATCAAGGTCGCCTCGGCCACGGAGCTGGTGGCCCATCTCAAGACGGCGGGAGTGCTTTGATCATGACGACGCTGCTGTTCGCCGAACATGACGATGCCAGCCTGAACCCGGTCACGGCGCGGGCGCTGGGCGCCGCGCTGGCGCTGGGCGCGCCGGTGCATGTGCTGGTGGTGGGCGCGAACGCCCGCCCCGCCGCCGAGCAGGCGGCGAAGCTGGAGGGCGTCGCCGAAGTTCTGCTGGCCGATGGCCCCGCTTATGCCCATCGCCTGGCCGAGCCGGTGGCGGCGCTGGGCGTGGCGCTGGCGAAGGACTATGGCGCGATCGTCGCGCCCTCGACCGCCTTCGGCAAGAGCGTGCTGCCGCGCATCGCCGCGCTGCTCGACGTGATGCAGGTCTCCGACGTGATCGCGGTGATCGCGCCCGATATTTTCGACCGGCCGATCTATGCCGGCAACGCCATCCAGCGGGTGCGGGCGACGGACGCGACCAAGGTGCTGACCATCCGCACCGCCTCCTTCGCGCCGGTGGGCGAGGGCGGCGCGGCGCCGATCCGCACGGTCGACACGGCAGCGGCGGGCGCCGGCACGCGCTTCGTCTCCGAGGAAGTGGCGACCAGCGCGCGTCCCGAGCTGACGGCGGCGCGCATCGTGGTGTCGGGCGGCCGGGCGGTGGGCTCGGCGGAGAATTTCCACACGGTGGTGGAGCCGCTGGCGGACGCGCTGGGCGCGGCGGTCGGCGCCTCGCGCGCGGCGGTGGATGCGGGCTTCGCGCCGAACGACTGGCAGGTCGGCCAGACCGGCAAGGTGGTGGCGCCGGACCTTTATGTCGCGCTGGGCATTTCGGGCGCGATCCAGCACCTGGCGGGCATGAAGGATTCCAAGGTGATCGTGGCGGTGAACAAGGACGAGGAGGCGCCGATCTTCGCGGTCGCCGATTTCGGCCTCGTCGGCGACCTCTTCGACCTCGCCCCCCAGATCACCGCCGAAATTCAGAAGCAAAAAGCCTGACGGGGC
>QFQD01000098.1 GCA_003241485.1 Ancylobacter novellus | reverse complement strand
CCGGCCGTCTGGTCATCGGCGCCGACCAGACGCTGGCTCTGGGATCTGAGGCCTTCCACAAGCCGGCCGACCGCGCTGCCGCCCGGCTGCAGCTCGAACGCCTGTCCGGCGGCACGCATGCGCTGCACTCCGCTCTCGCTTTGGTGCGCGACGGCGAGGTGCTGTTTGAGACGGTCGACTCCGCCTATCTCTCCATGCGCGGCCTCAGCGCTCCCGCTCTCGACGCCTATCTCGCGGCGGCCGGCGACAGCGTGCTGGGCAGTGTCGGCGGCTACCAGCTGGAAGGGCTCGGCATCCATCTGTTCGAGCGCGTGGCCGGCGATCACTCGGTGATCCTCGGCCTGCCGCTGCTGCCGCTCCTGTCCTTTCTGCGTCATCGCGGAGACCTGCTGTGACCCGTCACGCGGCCATTATCGGCCATCCCGTCGCCCATTCGCGCTCGCCCCTCATCCATGGCTACTGGTTGAGGCAGCACGGCATTGATGGGGACTATGGCCGGCTCGACGTGGCACCGGCAGAGATCGAGGCGTTCCTCGCTGATTTCCCTGCCAGCGGTCTCATCGGCGCCAATGTCACCGTGCCGCACAAGGAAGCTGCCTTCCGCGCCGCCCGCGAGCGCGACCCGGTGGCGGAGGCGCTCGGCGCCGTCAACACGCTGTGGCTGGAGAACGGCACGCTGCACGGTGCCAATACCGACGTGCACGGCTTCCTCGCCAATCTCGACGCCGCCGAGCCGGAATGGGCACGTGCGCTCGGGGAGGCGGTGGTGCTGGGCGCGGGCGGCGCGGCGCGCGCCGTGGTCTATGGCCTGTTGAGCCGCGGCATCGACCGCGTGGTGGTGGCGAACCGTACCCTCGCCCGCGCCGAGGCGCTGCGCGACCAGTTCGGCCCGCGCGTGCTCCCGGTCGACTGGCGCGACCTCGCCGGCCGGCCCACCGGCTGCCGGCTGCTGGTCAACACCACCTCGCTCGGCATGAAGGGCCAGCCCCCGCTCGATCTCGACCTTTCCGCCCTGTCGCCCGACGCGCTGGTGAGCGACATCGTCTATGTGCCGCTGGAAACCCCGCTGCTCAAGGTGGCGAAGGCCCGCGGCCTCAAGACGGTGGACGGCCTCGACATGCTGCTGCACCAGGCCGTACCCGGCTTCGAGCGCTGGTTCGGGGTGCGCCCGCAGGTGACGCCCGAACTGAGGGCGCTCGCCATCGCCGATCTCGCCGCCAAGGGGCAATTGGCGTGAAAATGCCCTTCCGCCTCGGCCTCACCGGCTCGATCGGCATGGGCAAATCGACCACCGCCGGCCTTTTTCGCGAGCTTGGCGTGCCGGTGCACGATGCCGACGCCGCCGTGCACGCGCTTTATGGCGAAGAGGGCGTCGCTCCGGTCGAGGCTGCCTTTCCCGGCGTGACGCAAGGCGGGCGTGTCGACCGCACGCTACTGGGCGCCCGTGTACTCGGCGATGACGCCGCGATGAAGCGGCTGGAAGCCATCGTCCACCCGCTGGTGCGTGCGCGCGAAATCGCCTTCCTGCAACGCGCTGCCGCCAGCGGCGCGGACGTCGCCGTGCTCGACATCCCGCTGCTCTACGAGACGGGCGCGGAGGGGCGGGTCGACGCGGTCCTCGTCGTCACCGCGCCGGAATCTGTGCAGCGCGCCCGCGTTCTGGCACGGCCGGGCATGACGGAAGACAAGTTTGCCGCGATCCTGTCGCGGCAGCTGCCCGATTCGGAAAAGCGCCGCCGCGCCGACCATGTGATCGATACCGGCCACGGCCTCGCCCATGCGCGGGCGGAGGTGGCGGCACTACTCGCGCGGCTGCGCAAGGGGAAGACCGATGCGTGAGATCGTTCTCGATACCGAGACCACTGGCCTCAATCCGCTGACCGGCGATCGCCTGGTCGAGATCGGCTGCGTCGAGATCTTCAACCGCATCCCGACGGGTCAGGTCTACCACGTCTACATCAATCCCGAGCGCGACATGCCGGTGGAGGCGTTCAACGTCCACGGCTTGTCGGCCGAGTTCCTGTCCGACAAGCCGCTCTTCGCGCAGGTGGTGGACGACTTCCTCGCCTTCATCGGCGACGATCCGCTGGTCATCCACAACGCCGCCTTCGATATCGGCTTCCTCAATGCCGAACTGGCCAAGGTCGGGCGCAAGGCGCTCACCTTCGACCGTGTGGTCGACACGCTGAGCCTCGCCCGCCGCCGCCATCCCGGCGCCTCGAACCGCCTCGACGATTTGATGTCGCGCTATGGCATCGACGGTTCGCGCCGCACCAAGCATGGCGCGTTGCTGGATTCCGAGCTGCTGGCGGATGTGTATGCCGAACTGTGCGGCGGCAAGCAGACCACGCTGAGCCTGGCTGTCACCGAAAGCGCGGCCGCCGCCGCCGAACGGCGCGAGGCAGGCCCGCGCCAGCGTCCGCGGCCCCTGCCCCCGCGCGGCGCGGCCGAGGAATTCGCCGCCCACGAGGCCTTCGTGGCGACGCTGGGCGAGGCGGCGATCTGGAAGCAGTACACCCAAGAAAACGAAACGGCCGCAACGGCATAAGCCGGCGGCCGCTTCAGAGAGGTGGCGCAGCCGGGCCCAAGGGCCCGGCCGGGTCTCAGGACGCCAGAACGTTGTTCGGCGGGGTGTTCGCCATGCGCTGGCGATACAGCGTCACGAAGTCGACCGGGTCGATCATCAGCGGCGGGAAGCCGCCATTGCGCACGGTGTCGGCGACGATCTGCCGCGCGAAGGGGAACAGCATGCGCGGGCACTCGATCAGGATGAACGGGTGCAGCGTCTCCTGCGCCACGTTCTGCGCGCGGAAGATGCCGGCATAGAGCAGCTCGACCGCGAACAGGGTCTTACCGTTCAGCTCCGCCTTGGCGTCGATCTTCAGCTCGACCTCATATTCGGAGCCCTCGCGCACCGGGCGCGCATTGACGTTGATCTGGATGCCGATCTGCGGCTGGCCGCCGATCACCAGCGTCTCGGGCGCGCCCGGATTCTCGAAGGACAGGTCCTTCGTGTACTGGGTCAGCACCTGCAGCGTGGGCATGCTCGCGGCGGTTTCGTTCTCGGCCATCAGAAATCTCCGTGCCCGGCGCGCCGGGGAGGGCGCCGGCGTCTGTGCCGCGCGGTCGGCCGTGCCGCCGCGAACAGGCTTCAAAAAGGGCGGGTGTGGCTAACACGGTTGCCCCGCGCTCACAAGGCGGAGCGCCGCCTTGCCGGGTGTCACGACCTCTTGTGGGGTTGGCGTTGTCCCTCGCCTTGCACTACTGTCAGGAACTTGCGCCGGTAAACGGCCACTTTTCCGCGCGAAGTGATGACCTTGCGGCATTGTCAGGCTGGCGAAATCGGCCAGACAACGTAAATAGACTGGGGTGGCTGGCGCGCACCGCTTCCGCTGGAAACGGCCGCGCCGCGCACCACATCCATTGAGAGGCCTTGCCGGAACCGGTTCCGACGGGGCGAACCAACGGCGGCGTGCAACGTGTTCGACATCTATACGATCATCTTCCTGGCCCTGGCCGTATTCATCTTCATACGGCTGCGCAGCGTGCTGGGACAGAGGACCGGGCGCGAGCGGCCGCCCTATGATCCCTATTCGCGCCGTGATGCCGCCAAGGCGCCGGTCGGCGGCTCGGACAAGGTGGTGAATTTCCCCGGCACCAGTGAGCCCGCCAATATTCCCGAGCCCGTCGAACCGGTCGACGTCGCGAGCAACCCGGACGAGCCGGCCCCGGCGCGCTGGGCGGGTGTGGCCGAGGTGGGTTCGGCCGTTGCCAACGGGCTGGACGCCATCGCCGCGCAGGAACGCGGCTTCAACATCCAGCATTTCATCGGCGGCGCGCGCGCGGCCTATGAGATGATCGTCGTCGCCTTCGCCAATGGCGACCGCGCCTCGCTGAAGGACCTGCTCGCCCGCGAAGTGTTCGACGGCTTCAATGCCGCCATCAGCGAGCGTGAGCAGCGCGGCGAGAAGATGGAGACGCAGTTCGTCGGCATCCAGAAGTCGGACATCATCGAGGCCGGTGTGAAGGGCCGTACGGCGCAGATCACGGTGCGCTTCCTGTCGCAGCTCATCTCCGTGACGCGCGACAAGAACGGACAGGTCATCGACGGCGATGCCGAGATGGTGGTCGATGTCACCGATGTGTGGACCTTCGCCCGCGATCTCGGGGCGCGCGATCCCAACTGGAAGCTGGTCGCCACCGAAGCGGCTTCGTGAGATTATGGCGGCGTGCGCGCTGCTGTCCTCATCCTCCTTGCGTCCTGCCTCCTGACGGGATCGCCCCTGCTTCCGGTTTCCGGGGGCGGGCCTGGTGTTGCGCAGGCATCTCCCGCTCCCGTTCTGTTCCCGCAGGCGTCGCTTGAGCCGATCGCCTTCTCCGACATTCCGGGCTGGGACGCGAATCCGGCCGGCGATGGCGTGGCGCAGGCCCTCGCCGCCTTCCGCCGCAGCTGCGCCGTCATCCGCGGCAAGGGCGACCTGGTCGATCCGCCGCGCCCGGTGTTCACCGCGCTGCGCCCGATCTGCCAGCGTGCCGCGCGCCTGCCGGCGCATCCCTCGCCCAAGGCGGCGCGTGCCTTCTTCGAGCGCGAGTTCCGTCCCTTCCTCATCGCCGCTCTCGACCAGACGCAGGGTTTTCTCACCGGCTATTACGAGCCGGAGATCGCGGGTTCGCGCGTCCAGACGCCGGACTTCGCTACCCCGCTCTATCGCCGCCCGCCCGACCTCGTGGTCGAGGCGCCGCCCAGGGATGGCCCGCCGTCCAATCGCGGCAGGGCGTTTCGCCGCGTCGACGGTGCGCTCGAACCCTATTACGAGCGCGGCGCCATCGAGGACGGCGCGCTGAAGGGCCAGGGGCTGGAACTGGTGTGGGTCCGTAATCCCGCCGATGCGTTCTTCGCCCAGATACAGGGCTCGGTGCGGGTGCGCCTGCCCGATGGCGAGGTGCTGCGGCTGAACTATGACGGTCATAACGGCCAGCCCTATACGCCGGTGGGCCGCCTCCTCGTCGAGCGCGGGCTGGTGCCGCGCGAGAAGATGTCGATGGACGCCATCCGCGCCTACATCGCCGAACACCCGCAGGAGGGCCGCGAACTGATGCGGCAGAACCGCTCCTATGTCTTCTTCCGCATCGCCGGTGAATTGAAGGCGCAGGACGGGGCCGTGGGTGCGCAGGGCCTGCCGCTCGCCGCCGGCCATTCCATCGCGGTGGACCGGCTGATCCACGTCTATGGCACGCCCTTCTTCCTCGACGCCGCCCTGCCGACCGGGCCGGGCGGCGCGCTGGAGCCGTTCCAGCGGCTGACGATCGCGCAGGACACCGGCTCGGCCATCATCGGTCCGGCGCGGGCGGACATCTTCTTCGGTGCCGGCGATGAAGCGGGGGCAAAGGCCGGACGAATCCAGCATCCCGGCCGTTTTGTCGTGCTGCTGCCGCGCGCGCTCGATCCCGCGCGCCACCGCGTGCCGCTGCCCCGCCCCTCTCCCGAGAACGTTTCGGATACGCAATGAGTAACGGGGACCCGGAGGGCAAGGCGCGCCCGCGTCGTCGCCGGCCGCTGGCGGCGGAGGAGAAGGCGCTGTGGGAGCATGTCACCCGCTCCATCGACCGTCTGCGCCCTGCGCCGAAACTCGCCGCGCCGCCCGCGCCGGAGCCCCCCGAGGCGCCGCCACCGCCGCCGAGCCCGCGTAAGGTTCCGGCGGCCGCCCCTGACGCCGCTCGCCCCGCTGGAGCCGAAGATGCGCCGCCGCCTCACGCGCGGCGCCGAGGTCGATGCGCGCCTCGATCTGCACGGGCTGACGCAGGCTGCGGCCTATGGAAGGCTGATTTCCTTCCTGCGCGGCGCGCAGGGCTCCGGCCATTCGCTGGTGCTGGTCATCACCGGCAAGGGCGACGCCTCGGCCGGTTTCCACGCCGAGGGCGGGCGCGGCGTGCTGCGCCGCCTTGTGCCGCAATGGCTCGCCGCGCCGGAGCTGCGCGCCGTGGTGGTGGGCTTCGAGACCGCCGCGCGCGGCCATGGCGGGGAGGGCGCGCTCTATGTGCGGGTCCGGCGCTCGCGCGGGAGCGGCGCATGACCCCCTTCGGCCGCCGCATGCGCGAACTGCGCGCCGAGCGCAATGTGACGCTCTCGCAGATGGCCAGTTCCATCGGCGTCTCCGCCGCCTATCTCTCGGCGCTGGAGCACGGCAAGCGCGGGCAGCCCAATTTCCTGATGCTCCAGCGCATCATGGCGTATTTCAACGTCATCTGGGACGAGGCGGAAGCGCTGCGCCTGCTGGCGGAAATCTCCGATCCGCGCGTCGTGGTCGATACCGCCGGCCTGTCGCCCGAGGCGACAGAACTCGCCAATCTGCTCGCGCGCGAGATCGCCACCCTGCCGCCGGAAGCGGTGGCCGAGCTGCTCGGCCGCCTCAAGATCCTCAGCCGTCCGGGGTGACGAGGGTCGGTTTCACGTGAAACGGGCGGCGCGAGGGTCCCGCGCCTTATCGTTCCGGAGCCGATTCAAAGGATGTAGCGGCTGAGATCGGTATTGCCGGCGAGGTCGGCGACGCGCTCGCGCACATAGGCGCCGTCGATCACCAGCGTCTCCCCGGCGCGGTCCGGCGCGGTGAAGGACAGCTCATCCAACACCCGCTCGATCACCGTCTGCAGCCGGCGCGCGCCGATATTCTCGACACTCGCATTCACCTGCACGGCGATGTCGGCGATGGCCTCCACCGCGTCCTCGGTGATGGTGAGCGTCACGCCCTCCGTGCCCATCAGCGCCACCGACTGCTTGACGAGGCTCGCCTCCGTCTCCGTGAGGATGCGGGTGAAATCCTCGCGCGTCAGCGCTTCCAGCTCGACGCGGATGGGCAGGCGGCCCTGCAACTCGGGGAGCAGGTCCGAGGGCTTGGAGACGTGGAAGGCGCCGGAGGCGATGAAGAGGATATGATCGGTTTTCACCGGCCCGTGCTTGGTGGAGACCGTGGTGCCCTCGATCAGCGGCAGCAGGTCGCGCTGCACGCCCTCGCGCGAGACATCCGCCCCGCCGCGCCGCTCGGAGCCGGCGATCTTGTCGATCTCGTCAAGAAAGACGATGCCGTTCTCCTCCACCGCGCGGATGGCTTCCTGGACGATGGCATCCTGGTCGATCAGCTTGTCGGCTTCCTCGGACAGCAGCAGGGGATGGGCGTCCTTCACCGTCACGCGGCGCGGCTTGGAGCGGCCGCCAAAGGCCTTGCCGAACATGTCGCCGAGCGAGACGGCGCCCATCTGCGCGCCCGGCATGCCGGGAATATCGAACATCGGCAGGCCCTGGCCGCCGCCGGAAGTGATCTCGATCTCGATCTCCTTCTCGTCCATCAGCCCGTCGCGCAGCTTCTTGCGGAAGCTCTCGCGCGTGCCGGAGGAGGCGGTGGCGCCCACCAGCGCGTCGAGCACCCGCTCTTCCGCCGCCAGATGCGCCTTGGCCTCCACGCCCTTGCGGCGGGCGTCGCGGATGAGGCCGATGCCCACCTCCACGAGGTCGCGCACGATCTGCTCGACGTCGCGCCCGACATAGCCGACCTCGGTGAACTTGGTCGCCTCCACCTTGAGGAAGGGCGCGCCGGCGAGCTTGGCGAGGCGGCGGGAAATTTCCGTCTTGCCGACGCCGGTGGGGCCGATCATCAGGATGTTCTTGGGCAGAACCTCCTCGCGCAGATGCCCTTCCAGCTGCTGGCGCCGCCAGCGGTTGCGCAGGGCGATGGCAACCGCCCGCTTGGCCTTGTGCTGGCCAACGATGTAGCGGTCGAGCTCGGAGACGATTTCACGGGGCGAGAAATTGGTCATGGGCTGATTCTGTTCCGATGGCCGTCATCCCGGCCGGCGGCCGCAGGGTGCCGAGCCGGGATCGCAGGAAAATGAGAGAACGTCACGCGGTCCCGGATCGCCGTCGGCTTCCGGGACGACGGGCGATGTCATCCGATCGTCTCAACCACCACGTTCTGGTTGGTGTAGATGCAGATATCGGCGGCGATGGACAGGCTCTTGCGCACGATGGCCTCCGGATCCTGCCCGCTGTCGGCAAGGGCGCGCGCGGCGGCCAGCGCGAAACCGCCGCCGGAGCCGATGGCGGCAATGCCGTTCTCCGGCTCCAGCACGTCGCCCGTGCCGGTGAGCACCAGCGTCACATTGGCGTCGGCGACGATCATCATCGCCTCCAGCCGGCGCAGATAGCGGTCGGTGCGCCAGTCCTTGGCAAGCTCGACCGCGGCGCGCTGCAACTGGCCGGGATACTGCTCCAGCTTGGTCTCCAGCCGCTCGAACAGGGTGAAGGCGTCGGCGGTGGCCCCGGCGAAGCCGCCGATCACGTCGCCCTTGCCGAGGCGGCGCACCTTGCGGGCGTTGGATTTCATCACCGTATTGCCGAGCGTCACCTGCCCGTCGCCGCCAATGGCGGCGCGCCCGCCGGCGCGGACGGAGACGATGGTTGTGCCGTAGATCGTGTCGGGAGAGTGCTTCATGCGGGGCTCCGGGCGAGACCCCTTACTTAATCGGTCGTCGCGTCAGCGCAACTCGGGGCGCGCTGCGACGGATTTCCAACGACCATTCGCCCCCGCGCGAGACCAGCCACAGGCGCGGGATGGCTAGGCCGCGGCGGTTCTGTTCTGCCGGCGAAGGTGGATGATCTGGGCGCCCAGGCCGAAGATGAGAATGACGAGGAGACTGAGCTGGGCGCCGACAAGCAGCGGCGCGTTCATGTCGGGCGCGAGGGGGTGGCCGTCCGGTACGCGGCGCAAGGTTTCCGATACCGTCGGCAGCATCAGCAGGAACGCACTGAGGCTCAGGAAGATCGTTTCCATGTAGGTGCCCGCACGGCCCAGGAAAGGAACGAAGCCGACCCCATAGCCGGCGAACAGGATGAGCAGCGTGGCCGCGCCGATGCCGTAACTGACCGGCTGATGGGCGACCAGGAACACGGTGAGAGCGCCGATCAGCATGGAGACAAGGTAGATCGCGCCGGGCACCGACCGGGGCACGATCCGGCCATAGCGGGCGAACATGTAGAAGGCGACGGGTATCGCGGGCAGGCTGCCCAGCGTGTGCAGCCAGCCGAGCGGCGAAATTCCAAACATGCGGGCATCCTTTCCAGAGTTTATCTACCTACTGATCGGTAGGCAATGAAGACGCACCAATAACCTGTCCTCCGGTGTCAGCCTCGCGCGGCGAGGCGTTCGAGGAGCGGGTCGGTGATGACGCTGAACATGCCGGCGTCGCCATAGGCGCGCGCCGAGAGCATGGCGCCGTGGACGGTGGCCATGAACAATTGGGCCTCGGCCTCGGCGGGCTGGCCGAGGGAAAGTCGCCCCTGCTGCTCGCCGCGTTCCAGGACGGAGGTCAGCCACGCCGCCAGGGTTCGAAAATGCGCCCGCACCTCCCGCACGATCTCCTCGGGAAGCACCGGGATCTGGCTGGCGAGCAGGGCGCAGACGCAGAATGGCGAGGTGGCGTCGGCGATGCAGGCTTTCCAGTAACCTGTATAGGCCCGCAACTGGTCCAGCGGGTCGTCAACGTGGCGTTCCAGTTCGGCGATCCCCGCCTCGGCCTCTTCGCGATACCGGGCGGCGAGGATGCGAACCAGGTCGGCCTTCGTGGGAAAATGATGGTGAATGCTCGCTTTGCGGATGCCGACCACCTCGGCGATGTCGGCATAACTGAAGCCGTTATAGCCGCCGGCGATGATCAGGCCGCGCGCGCAATGCAGGATGTCGTCGGCCGTGGTCGAAGCGTTTGCCATATCTCTGTCTACCTTCTAGTAGGTATATCGTCAAGCCGGACATACGCGTGAAAGCGGTGAAGCCTCATCAGGTCGCTTCGCCGGCCTGGCGGCCGGGCCGGCGCGCCACGATATGGCATATGCGCGGCGATGCTGCTAAGACGCCGGCTCTTCCGGGAGCACGATTGCCCATGCGTACGGCCAGCATCACCCGCGCCACCAAGGAAACGCAGATCCGCCTTGCCATCGATCTCGACGGCACGGGCAAGGCGAAGGTCGCGACCGGGGTCGGTTTCTTCGACCACATGCTGGACCTGCTGGCCCGCCATTCGCGCATCGACATGGACATCGAGGCCACCGGCGACCTGCACATCGATTTCCACCACACGGTGGAAGATGTCGGCATCGCGCTCGGCCAGGCGATCCGCACCGCCCTCGGCGACATGCGCGGCATCACCCGCTATGCCAGCCTGCATCTGCCGATGGACGAGACGCTGACCCGCGTCGCGCTCGACATTTCCGGCCGGCCCTTCCTCGTCTTCCGTACGGACTTCCCGGCGGCGAAGATCGGCGAATTCGACACCGAGCTGGTGCGCGAGTTCTTTCAGGCCTTCGCCATCAATGCCGGCCTGACGCTGCATGTGGAGACGCTGTACGGCGCCAACGCGCACCACATCGCCGAGAGCTGCTTCAAGGGGCTCGCCCGCGCGCTCAGGGCAGCGGTGGCGATCGATCCGGCGGCGGTGGGGGAAATTCCCTCCACCAAGGGCAGTCTGGGCGGCTGACCATGGCGATCTTCACCGTGTACGAATCCGAGGAAGCCGCTGACGCGTCCTCGCTTGCCGAGTGGTCGGAAGGGGTCGCGCTGGTGCCCGAGCGCGTCATCTGGACCGCCATCCCCTTCGCGCCGCTGGTGCTGCTGGCGCACCGGCTGTGGCTCGCATTCTTCGGTTACGCGCTGGTGCAGGGGCTGATCGTCGGTGCGGTGCTGTGGTTCGATCTCACCTCCGACGCGCTGGTGCTGCTGCTCCTGACCAATATTGCCGTGGCGATCCTGCTGCCGGGCCTGCGCCGGGGCAAGCTCGTCGCGCGGGGCTATGAGGAAGTCGGCATGATGGCCGCGCCGTCGCTGGAAGCGGCCGAGCAGCGCTATATCGAGGCGCGGTTGGGCGGCGGGCGCCTGCGTGCGCCCTCTTCCGTCTCGGCCGGGCATCTCACGCGCGCCTCGGTGAGTGAGCGCCCGGTGCTCGGCCTGTTCCCGGAGGCCGGCCGATGATGCCGCCCGCGCCCGTCGCGCTCATCGATTACGGTTCCGGCAACCTGCATTCCGCCGGCAAGGCGCTGGAACGTGCCGCCCGCGAGAGCGGCACCAACAAGACCGTGCTGGTGACGGCCGACCCGGATGTGGTGCGCCGCGCCGATCGCATCGTGCTGCCGGGCGTCGGCGCCTATGCCGATTGCCGGCGCGGGCTCGACGCCGTGCCCGGCATGGTGGAGGCGCTGACCGAGGCGGTGCTGGAGCGCGGGCGCCCCTTCCTCGGCATCTGCGTCGGCCTGCAGCTGCTGGCCTCGCGCGGGCTCGAACATGGCGTGACCGAGGGCCTCGGCTGGATCGAGGGCGATGTGGTGAAGATCGCCCCGTCCGACCCCGCGCTGAAGATCCCGCATATGGGCTGGAATTCGCTGAACCTCGTCCGCCCGCACCCGCTCTTCGAGGGCATCGCCACGGGCGCTGACGGGCTCGACGCCTATTACGTCCATTCCTACCACCTCAAGGCGGCCAACCCCGCCGAGGTGATCGCCACCAGCGATTATGGCAGCACCATCACCGCGGTGGTCGGTCGCGACAACATCGCCGGAACCCAGTTCCATCCCGAGAAGAGCCAGCGCCTCGGCCTTGCCCTCCTCGCCAATTTCCTCAAGTGGACGCCGTGATCCTCTTTCCCGCCATCGATCTCAAGGAAGGCAAGTGCGTGCGCCTGCAGCAGGGCGACATGGCACGCGCCACCGTGTTCAACCACGACCCGGCCCAGCAGGCCGCGCAGTTCGAGCGCCAGGGCTTCCGCTATCTGCACATCGTCGATCTCGACGGCGCCTTTGCCGGCAAGCCGGTCAATGCCGGCGCGGTGGAGCGCATTCTGGAATCGGTGACCATGCCGGTGCAGCTCGGCGGGGGCATTCGCGACCTCGCCGGCGTCGAGGCCTGGCTCGCCAAGGGCATCACCCGCGTCATCCTCGGCACGGCGGCGGTGCGCGACCCGGCCTTCGTGAAGGAAGCCGCGAAGCGCTTTCCCGGCCGCGTCGCCGTCGGGCTCGATGCCAAGGACGGTCGCGTGGCGGTGGAAGGCTGGGCGGAGACGTCCGACCTCACCGCGCTGGAACTGGCGCAGCGCTTCGAGGATGCCGGCGTCGCCGCCATCATCTACACCGACATCGCCCGCGACGGCCTGCTGAAGGGGCTCAATCTCGACGCCACCATCGCGCTGGCGGACGCCATCTCGATTCCCGTCATCGCCTCGGGCGGCCTCGCCTCGCTGGATGACGTGAAGGCCCTGCTGGAGCCGCGCGCGAAAAAGCTGGAAGGCGCCATCACCGGCCGCGCGCTCTATGACGGCCGGCTCGACCCGCGCGAAGCCCTGGCGCTGGTGGCGGGGCTGCCGGCATGAGCGGGGCCAGGGCCAGCGGAGAGTCGAGGCTCAAGGTCCGCGTCATCCCCTGCCTCGACGTGAAGGACGGCCGCGTCGTCAAGGGCGTGAAGTTCGTCGATCTGCGCGATGCCGGCGATCCTGTCGAGGCGGCCAAGGCCTATGACGCCGCCGGCGCCGACGAACTCTGCTTTCTCGACATCACCGCCAGCGTCGAGGCGCGCAGCACGCTGATCGACGTGGTCTCGCGCACCGCCGAGCAGTGCTTCATGCCGCTGACCGTGGGCGGCGGCGTGCGCACGGTGGAAGACATTCGCGCCCTGCTCAATGCCGGCGCCGACAAGGTGTCGATCAACACCGCGGCGGTGAACCGGCGGGAATTCGTGCGCGAGGCGGCGGAAAAGTTCGGCGAGCAGTGCATCGTCGTCGCCATCGACGCCAAGAAGGTCTCGGCGCCGGGCGAGCCCGACCGCTGGGAGATTTTCACCCATGGCGGGCGCAACCGCACCGGCCTCGATGCGGTCGAATATGCCCGCGAAGTCGTGGCGCTCGGCGCGGGCGAGATCCTGCTCACCTCGATGGACCGCGACGGCACCGGCGAAGGCTTCGATCTCGCCTTGACCCGCGCCATTTCCGACGCCGTCACCGTGCCGGTCATCGCCTCGGGCGGGGTGGGCACGCTCGATCACCTCGTGGATGGCATCCGGCAGGGCGGGGCGTCCGCCGTGCTGGCCGCGTCGATCTTCCATTTCGGCACCTTCACCATCGGTGCCGCCAAGCAGCGCCTCGCACAGGCCGGGCTTCCGGTGCGCGTCGGCGGCAGCGATTTCTGAAGGGACCCGCCATGGCGCAAGACCCCGCCGCTCCAGCCGCCCTCGTGAGTCTTGAAGACCTTGCCGCCATCGTCGCAAGCCGGGCGGCCGATGAGAACGCCACGTCCTATACCCGCACGCTGCTCGCCAGGGGCGTCGCCAAATGCGCGCAGAAGCTGGGCGAGGAAGCGGTGGAGACGGCGCTGGCCGCGGTCGGCGATGATACCAAAGCCGTCATATCCGAGGCCGCCGATCTTCTCTACCATCTGGCCGTGCTGCTGCAGGCGCGTGGCGTGGCGCTGGAAGAGGTCTATGCCGAACTGGGACGCCGGACGGGTCAGTCGGGCCTCGACGAGAAAGCCTCCCGCCGCGGCGCGTGAGTGGCGCGCTCGCGCGGCCAATGGCCGTCGGCGGACTGCTACCAAAGTCGCACAAGTTGTGGTATCTGGTCGACCAAAGCTCGGCGATCTCAATGCCCGGGCGACGTTCCGGGAAACGCGCCGATGGACATGAAGCTCGACGGTCAGGGGCTGTCGCCCTTTCGCAATTTCACGCGGGCCGAATGGGCCGCGCTGCGTGCCGACACCCCTCAGCCGCTGGGGCCGGAGGAGGTCGTCCGGCTGCAGGGCATGAACGACCGGCTGTCGATCGCCGACATTGAAGAGATCTACCTGCCGCTCTCGCGCCTGCTCTCCATGTATGTCGGCGCGGCGCAGAAGCTGTTCCGCGCGATGCAGAAATTCCTCGGCCCCGAGGAAGGCGGCAAGATGCCCTACATCATCGGCGTCGCCGGCTCGGTGGCGGTGGGCAAGTCCACCACCTCGCGCGTGCTGCAGGCGCTGCTCGGGCGTTGGCCCAACACGCCCAAGGTCGCGCTGGTGACGACGGATGGCTTCCTGCTGCCCAATGCGGTGCTTGAGCAGGAAGGGCTGATGGGGCGCAAGGGCTTTCCCGAAAGCTACGACCTTCCGGCCCTGCTGCACTTCCTGTCCGACATCAAGGCCGGGCGCCGCCCGGTGCGCGCGCCGGTCTACAGCCACTTCAACTATGACGTGACGCCCAACGCCATGGTGGAGGTGGACCAGCCGGACATCCTCATCGTCGAGGGGCTGAACGTGCTGCAGACCTCGCGTCCCCCGAAGGACGGCAAGGGCATCCCCTTCGTCTCCGACTTCTTCGATTTCAAGATCTATATCGATGCCGACGAGGCGATCCTCGAACGCTGGTATGTCGAACGCTTCCTGCGCCTGCGCGAGACGGCGTTCCGCGATCCCGCCGCCTATTTCCATCGCTATTCCAGCTTCTCGGATGCCGAGGCCGACGCGACCGCGCGCTCGATCTGGCGCACCATCAACCTCGTCAATCTGCGCGAGAACATCCTGCCCACCCGTCAGCGCGCCGATCTCATCCTGCGCAAGGGCGGCGACCACGAGGTCGAGGCGGTGTCTCTGAGGAAGCTCTGAGCCATGGCATCGGCCGCCGCCGCGCCGATCGAGGTCGCTCCCGGCTGCCTGTGGTGGCCGGGCTGGCTCGACCGGGCGGGGCAGGAGGCGCTGGCGGAAGACATCCGCCAGGTGCTGGTGCAGGCGCCGCTGTTCACCCCGCGCATGCCGCGCACCGGCAAGCCCTTCTCCGTGCGCATGTCCAATTGCGGCCCGCTTGGCTGGGTGTCGGATCAGGCCGGCTATCGCTACCAGCCGACCCATCCCGAGACCGGGCAGCCCTGGCCGCCCTTCCCCGCATTGCTGACGCGCGCCTGGGGCGAACTTGCCGGCGCGGCGCTGGCACCGGAGGCCTGCCTCATCAACTGGTACGCACCCGGCGCCCGCATGGGACTGCACCAGGACCGCGACGAACAGGAATTCGGCGCTCCGGTGCTGTCGCTATCGCTGGGCGACACCGCGCTGTTCCGCATTGGCGGCACGGCACGCTCGGACCCGACCCGTTCGATCCGGCTCACCTCGGGCGATGCGCTGCTCTTGTCGGGGGCCAGCCGGCTGGCCTTTCACGGCATTGACCGCATCGTGCCCGATTCCTCGACCCTGCTGCGACAGCCCGGCCGCATCAATCTGACGTTACGCAGGGTCCGCCCGGCGGAAAACGGCGAAATTTCCCCTATTTAGGGATAAACAAGAACCCATCCGCCACCGCCACTGCTGTTGTGGACATCCGAAGGACACCGAATGCGCCGCCTGATTCGTGAACGGGTTTTCCGTGCCGTCTTCGCCGGCCTCGTGCTGGTCGCCGCCTCCCTCCCCGCCGCCGCGCAGGCGATCTTTCCCAATCAGGGCACGATCGGCCTGGTCCCGCCTCCCGGCATGACTGAAATCACCGGCGTCAACGGTTTCGAAGACCGCGTATCCAAAGCCGCGAT
>QFQD01000097.1 GCA_003241485.1 Ancylobacter novellus | reverse complement strand
TCGTGATCGCCGCCGTCAGCGACGTCTTGCCATGGTCAACATGGCCGATCGTCCCAATGTTGCAGTGAGGCTTCGAACGGTTGAATTTCTCTTTGGCCACGGGGCTCTCCGTCGGTCAGTATTCAAAAAGTGGATACGTAATCGCTTCAGAATTCAGGCCGCACGCATCACGCGTACTTGGCCTGAACTTCCTGAGCGACGTTCGACGGCACCTGTTCGTAGTGGTCGAACTGCATGGTGAAAGTCGCGCGGCCCTGCGAGAAGGACCGTAGCGTATTGACGTAGCCGAACATGTTGGCCAGCGGCACCATCGCGTTCACGACGTTGGCGTTGCCACGCATGTCCTGGCCCTGGATCTGGCCGCGGCGGGAGTTGAGGTCGCCGATGACCGAACCCGTGTAGTCTTCCGGGGTCACCACCTCGACCTTCATGATCGGCTCGAGGAGCACCGCGCCGCCCTTCTGCAGGGCCTCACGGAACGCCGCACGCGAGGCGATTTCGAAGGCGAGAGCCGACGAGTCGACTTCGTGATAGGCGCCGTCGACCAGCTCGACCTTGACGTCCACCACCGGGAAGCCGGCCAGCACGCCCGAACCGAGCACGCTTTCCAGACCCTTGTTGACGCCGGGGATGTATTCCTTCGGCACCGCGCCGCCGATGATCTTGCTCTCGAACGCGAAGCCCTTGCCGACTTCGTTCGGCTCGACCACGAACTTCACGCGAGCGAACTGGCCCGTACCGCCGGTCTGCTTCTTGTGGGTGTAGTCGACCTCGGTGCGCTTGGTGATCGTCTCGCGATAGGCCACCTGCGGAGCGCCGATATTGGCGTCCACCTTGTAGGTGCGCTTCAGGATGTCGACCTTGATGTCGAGGTGCAGTTCGCCCATGCCCTTGAGGATGGTCTGGCCGCTCTCGAAATCGGTCGACACGCGGAAGGACGGATCCTCGGCGGCCAGCTTCGCAAGGGCGAGGCCCAGCTTCTCCTGGTCAGCCTTGGACTTCGGCTCGATCGCGATCTCGATGACCGGCTCGGGGAATTCCATCTTTTCCAGGATCACCGGCTTCGCGGGGTCGCACAGCGTGTCGCCGGTGCGCACTTCCTTGAGGCCAGCCAGGGCGACGATGTCGCCGGCATAGGCTTCCTTGATGTCTTCGCGGTTGTTCGCATGCATGAGAAGCATGCGGCCGACGCGCTCCTTCTTGTCGCGCGTCGAGTTCAGGAGACCCATGCCGGTCTCCAGCTTGCCCGAATAGACGCGGCAGAAGGTGATGGTGCCGACGAAGGGGTCGTCCATGATCTTGAACGCGAGGACCGACAGCGGGTCGGCATCGCTCGGGTTACGGACGGTCTCTTCTTCGGTGTCGAAGTCGATGCCCTTGATGGCGCCACGATCGATCGGCGAGGGCAGGAAGTCGCACACCGCGTCGAGCAGGGGCTGCACGCCCTTGTTCTTGAACGCCGAGCCGCAGAACACCGGGTTGAACACGCGGCCGATGACGGCCTTGCGGATCAGGCCCTTGAGGGTCGCCTCGTCCGGCTCGACGCCGTCGAGATAGGCCGAGAGCACCTCGTCGTCGAGTTCGACGGCGGCTTCGAGCAGCTTGCCACGATATTCGACCGCCTGGTCGAGCAGCTCGGCCGGGATCTCTTCGTCGTGATACTTCGCGCCGAGCTCTTCATTGTCCCAAACGACCGCCTTCATGCGGACGAGGTCGATGACGCCCTTGAAGTTGCTCTCGGAACCGATCGGCAGCTGGCAGCACACCGGCTTGCCGTCCACGCGGTCGATAATCATCTCGACGCAGCGGAAGAAGTCGGCGCCGGTCTTGTCCATCTTGTTGACGAACACGATGCGCGGAACGTTGTACTTGTCGGCCTGGCGCCACACGGTCTCGGTCTGGGGCTCGACGCCCTGGTTACCGTCGAGCACGCACACCGCGCCGTCGAGCACACGCAGCGAACGCTCGACTTCGATGGTGAAGTCGACGTGGCCGGGCGTGTCGATGATGTTCAGGCGCTTGCCCTGCCAGAAAGCGGTCGTCGCGGCCGACGTAATCGTGATGCCGCGCTCCTGCTCCTGGGTCATCCAGTCCATGGTGGCGGCGCCATCATGGACTTCGCCGATCTTGTGGCTCTTGCCGGTGTAATAGAGGATCCGTTCCGTGGTCGTGGTCTTGCCGGCATCAATGTGGGCCATGATGCCGAAGTTACGGTAGTCTTCGATAGCGTTAATGCGCGACATTTCAGATCCTCGTCCCGGCTCTCGTCATCACCAGCGGTAGTGAGAGAAGGCGCGGTTAGCTTCCGCCATGCGGTGCGTGTCTTCGCGTTTCTTCACGGCGGTGCCGCGATTGTTCGAGGCATCGAGCAGTTCGCCCGACAGACGCTCGACCATGGTCTTCTCGTTGCGAGCCCGCGCGGCGGTGATCAGCCAGCGGATCGCAAGAGCCTGACGACGCTCGGGGCGAACCTCGACCGGCACCTGGTAGGTGGCGCCGCCGACGCGGCGGGAACGCACCTCGATGGCCGGCGACACATTGTCGAGCGCCTGGGTGAACACACCCAGCGGCTCCGACTTGGCGCGGCTCTCGACCATGTCGAGGGCGCCGTAAACGATGGTTTCGGCGACCGACTTCTTGCCGTCATACATGACGGCGTTCATGAAGCGGCTGAGCACCTCCGACCCGAACTTCGGATCCGGAGTGACTTCACGACGCTCTGCACGATGACGACGGGACATCGTTCAATCCTCACTTCGGCCGCTTGGCGCCGTACTTGGAACGGCGCTGCTTACGATTCTTGACGCCCTGCGTATCGAGCACGCCGCGCAGGATGTGATAGCGCACGCCGGGAAGATCCTTGACGCGGCCGCCGCGGATCATCACCACGGAGTGTTCCTGCAGGTTATGCCCCTCGCCGGGGATGTAACCGATGACTTCATAGCCATTGGTCAGACGTACTTTGGCGACCTTACGAAGCGCCGAGTTCGGCTTCTTCGGGGTCGTCGTGTAGACGCGGGTGCAAACGCCGCGCTTCTGCGGGCTCGCCTGAAGCGCAGGAACCTTGTTCCGGGCCTTCTGGGCTTCCCGCGGCTTGCGGATTAGCTGGTTGATCGTCGGCACTTCTCTCGCCTTCGTCTCGCTGCGCCGGGACAGGAGTGTCCCGCGCTACCCAATTCCGCGGCTACAACCGCATTTGCTTCTCTCGACGGTTCGGAACCGACATCACGACCTTCGCCATTCGGCGATTCGAGCCTATCTGCGAACGAAATAAGCGCCGCCGGCCAACTTCCTGGCCGAGGGCGCTTAACGTCCAGAGGATCACGCGAACGATGAAACACCGCTCATTTGCGCGATCATGCGCCTGATTTGGTCGTGTATGCGTCCCGGCAGCGTCTTGAGGTTCTGTGTCCAGACAGGGTGTCCGAACGCGGTAACTTCAACCGCCTGCCGTGAAAGTAGGCGCCTTCTACGCGCCGACTCGCCTTTCGTCAACCCCAAACCGTTAAGATGCCGGTTCACGGAGCCGTGCGAGGCGTTGACGACGTTAGATTTCGCTCAAAACGGCCCCGCGCGCAAGGAAGTGACGCGCTGGAACCGCCTTAACGGCCGCCCTGCATGTCGTCCGCACCATCCTGATGCTCTGGCGTCGGGTCTTTCTGGCGGGTCGCCGCGAAAGAATCGCGGATTTTCGCCATTTCGCCCGCCAGCCGGTGCAGATCAGCCATGTCGCGGCCGGAGGCGCAGAGAATCGCCACGGGAATCGCCCGTGCCTTCTCCTGCAGCGCCCTGCCCGGCTGCGTCAGCGAGACAACGAGCTGGCGCTCATTGGCCGGGTTGCGCCGCCGATCGACAAGGCCGAGCGCCTCAAGCCGCTTGAGCAGCGGCGTCAACGTGCTGGAATCGAGCATGAGTCGATCGGCCAACCCGCCGACCGTAGAATCGCCATCCGCCCACAGCGCCAGCATGACCAGATATTGCGGGTAGGTCAGGCCGAGGGGATCGAGCAACGGGCGATAGGCGCGCATCACCGCATGCGCGGCGGAATAGATCGCGAAGCAGAACTGGTTCTCCGGCGGCAGCAGCCCTGCCCCGCCGCTCATCCCCTGCTCCGGCACCCACACCTTATCCACGTCGTCGCCCATGCCGGCTGAACCTCACTCTCGCTTGCCATCATCCATCGCACGTCGCGGCACGAATGTCGCGACAACATTTTGTGCGATAATCTTCCGCTGGACAGGCACCGAATGTCGCGCTATATCGATTTGCATCGCGCACGATATTTTCGTGCGAATGGTTTTCTGGGCGCCGCGGCGCCTTTCATTGGAGTGCTGGCTATGAAGGTTCTCTACAAGACGCAAGCGACGGCCACCGGCGGGCGCACAGGTTCCGCTGCCACCTATGACGGCGCCCTCAAGGTCGACCTCGTCACGCCGAAGGAGCTTGGCGGGCCGGGCGGCGCCGGCAACAACCCGGAGCAGCTCTTTGCCGCCGGCTACTCGGCCTGCTTCCTGGGCGCGATCAAGTACGTCGCCAGCCAGCTGAAGGTTAAGGTCGCCGAGGACAGCACGGTCACCGCCGATGTCGGCATCGGCCCGCGCGATGACGGTCAGGGCTTTGGCCTCGACGTCGCCCTCACGATCACGCTGCCGGGCGTCGAGCGCGCGGTCGCCGAGGACCTCGTCGCCCGCGCCCACGTCGTGTGCCCCTATTCGCACGCCACCAAGGGTAGCCTGGACGTACGCCTCACCGTCGCCTGACGCGCACGCCAACTGCTGAAACAAAAAGGGCCGCTCCTCACGGAGCGGCCCTTTTCTTTGTGACAGATGCGCCGGTCGCCGGCGCCCTGCCGGGGCGGATCACTCCGCCGCGGCAGGGCCCTCGATCTGCGGCACATTGCTGGCCATGTTGTCCTGCTCGTTCTGCGCGGCGATGAGATCGTCGCGGGTCGTGGCAGTCACGCGCAGCTTCGCCATCTGGGCGCCCGTGCCGGCCGGGATCAGGCGGCCGACGATGACGTTCTCCTTCAGGCCGGCGAGATCGTCCGACTTGCCGTTCACCGCAGCTTCGGTCAGCACGCGCGTCGTCTCCTGGAAGGAGGCGGCGGAGATGAAGGACCGCGTCTGCAGGCTCGCCTTGGTGATGCCGAGCAGAACGGGATGGCCCACTGCCGGCTTCTTGCCTTCGGCGAGAAGCACTTCGTTGATCTCGTTCAGCTCGGAGGCATCGATCTGCTCGTTGGTGAGCAGCTCGCTGTCGCCGGCGTCGTCGATCTCGACCTTCTGCAGCATCTGGCGAACGATCACCTCGATGTGCTTGTCGTTGATGAGCACGCCCTGGAGCCGGTAGACCTCCTGGATTTCGTTGACCAGATAGGCGGCGAGTTCCTCGACGCCCTTGATCGCCAGGATGTCGTGCGGCGCCGGGTTGCCGTCGACGATGAAGTCACCCTTCTCGACGAGGTCGCCATCCTGCAGATGGATGTGCTTGCCCTTCGGGATCAGGTACTCGGCCGTATCGTCGTTCGAGTCCTGCGGCTCGATCGAAAGACGACGCTTGTTCTTGTAGTCCTTGCCGAAGCGGATCGTGCCGGAGATCTCGGCGATGATCGCCGCATCCTTCGGACGACGCGCCTCGAACAGCTCCGCCACGCGCGGCAGACCGCCCGTGATGTCGCGGGTCTTGGCGCTTTCCATCGGCACGCGGGCGAGCACGTCACCCGCCTTGATGTGCGAGCCGGGATCGGCCGACAGGATCGCGTCGACCGGCAGCGTGTAGCGGGCGTCGCCGCCGCGCGGCAGCTTCAGCACCTTGCCGTCGGAACCCTTGACCACCAGCGAGGGACGCAGCTCCGAGCCGCGGCCGGTGCGCCAGTCGGTGACGACGCGCTTGGCGATGCCGGTCGACTCGTCGACCGTTTCGCTCAGCGAGGCGCCTTCGACCAGGTCCTCATAGCCGACCGTACCCTCGACTTCGGTGAGGATCGGGCGGGTATAGGGGTCCCACTCGGCGATGCGCTGGCCGCGCTTGATTGCGTCGCCCTCGTCCACCTTCAGCTTGGCGCCGAACTGGATGCGGTGCGCCGCCTTCTCCGAGCCGTCGTGATCCATGATCAGGACGGAGAGGTTCCGGCTCATCGCGATCAGTTCGCCTTCCGAGTTCCGCACCACGTTGCGGTTGCGGATCTTCACCGTGCCCTCGAACGAGGCCTCGATGAAGGACTGCTCGGACAGCTGCGCCGCACCACCGATGTGGAAGGTACGCATGGTCAGCTGGGTGCCGGGCTCGCCGATCGACTGCGCCGCGATGACGCCGACCGCCTCGCCCATGTTCACCGGCGTACCGCGAGCAAGGTCGCGGCCGTAGCAGGTGCCGCAGACGCCGTTCTTGGCTTCGCAGGTCAGCACGGAGCGGATCTTGATCTCCTGCACGCCCGCCTTGGAGATGCGCTCGACGTCGGCCTCGTCCATCATGTGGCCGGCCGGCACGATCACATTGCCGGTTGCGCCCTCGATCACGTCCTCGGCCGCGGTACGGCCCAGCACGCGCGAGCCGAGCGTGGCGACGATCTGGCCGGCGTCGACGATCGCACGCATGGCGATGCCGTTCTCCGTGCCGCAGTCGCGCACCGTGATGATGCTGTCCTGCGCCACGTCGACGAGACGACGGGTCAGATAGCCCGAGTTCGCGGTCTTCAGCGCGGTGTCCGCGAGGCCCTTACGGGCGCCGTGGGTCGAGTTGAAGTATTCGAGAACCGACAGGCCTTCCTTGAAGTTCGAGATGATCGGCGTCTCGATGATCTCGCCCGACGGCTTGGCCATCAGGCCGCGCATGGCGGCGAGTTGACGCATCTGCTCGCGCGAACCACGGGCGCCCGAATGGGCCATCATGTAGATCGAGTTGATCTGCTTCTCGCGACCCGTCACCGGGTCCTTCTTCACGGCCGAAATCTCGGCCATCATCTCGTCGGCGAGGCGGGCGGAGCACTTGCCCCACGCGTCCACGACCTTGTTGTACTTCTCGCCCTGGGTAATCAGGCCGTCATTGTACTGCTGCTCGTACTCCTTGGTGAGCGAGCGGGTCTCTTCGACCATGTCCCACTTCTTGGAGGGCACGACCATGTCGTCCTTGCCGAACGAAATGCCGGCGCGGAAGGCGTTGGTGAAGCCGAGCGTCATGATGCGATCGCAGAAGATGACCGTCTCCTTCTGACCGCAGTGGCGGTAGACGGTGTCGATCATGTTCGAGATCTCCTTCTTGGTCATCAGCTTGTTGACGACGTCGAAGGGGGTCTTGGCGTTCTTCGGCAGCAGTTCGCCGAGCTTCATGCGGCCGGGCGTGGTCTCATAGATCTTCGAGGCGGTGTTGCCCTCCTCGTCCACGCCGATATAGCGCCCGCGCACCTTGGTGTGCAGCGTGATGGTCTTGGACGCCAGCGCGTGGTCGATCTCGCCCATATTGGCGAACGCCATGCCCTCGCCCGGCTCACCTTCCTTCATCATGGTGAGGTAGTAGAGGCCGAGCACGATGTCCTGCGACGGCACGATGATGGGCGCGCCGTTCGCGGGGTGAAGGATGTTGTTGGTCGACATCATCAGCACGCGCGCTTCAAGCTGCGCTTCGATCGACAGCGGCACGTGCACCGCCATCTGGTCGCCGTCGAAGTCCGCGTTGAAGGCCGAGCAGACCAGCGGGTGAAGCTGGATCGCCTTGCCTTCGATCAGCACCGGCTCGAACGCCTGGATGCCCAGGCGATGCAGCGTCGGGGCGCGGTTCAGCATCACGGGATGCTCGCGGATCACCTCGTCGAGGATGTCCCACACCTCGGGACGCTCCTTCTCGACGAGCTTCTTCGCCTGCTTCACGGTGGCGGACAGGCCCTTGGCGTCGAGGCGCGAATAGATGAAGGGCTTGAACAGCTCCAGCGCCATCTTCTTCGGCAGGCCGCACTGGTGCAGCTTCAGCTCGGGACCGACGACGATCACCGAACGGCCGGAATAGTCGACGCGCTTGCCGAGCAGGTTCTGGCGGAACCGGCCCTGCTTGCCCTTCAGCATATCGGCGAGCGACTTCAGCGGACGCTTGTTGGCGCCCGTGATGACGCGGCCGCGACGGCCGTTGTCGAACAGCGCATCGACCGCTTCCTGAAGCATGCGCTTCTCGTTGCGGATGATGATGTCCGGCGCCTTCAGCTCGATAAGCCGCTTCAGGCGGTTGTTACGGTTGATGACGCGGCGATAGAGGTCGTTCAGGTCGGAGGTGGCGAAGCGGCCACCGTCCAACGGGACGAGCGGGCGCAGGTCCGGCGGGATCACCGGGACATGCGTCAGGATCATCCATTCCGGCTTGTTGCCGGAGAGCTGGAAGGCCTCGACGATCTTCAGGCGCTTGGCAAGCTTCTTCGGCTTCAGCTCGGTGGTCGCCTCGGCGATCTCCTTGCGGAGGTTGCCGGCGATCTTCTCGAGGTCCATGCCGCGCAGCAGCTCGCGGATCGCTTCCGCGCCGATCAGCGCGGTGAACGAGTCATCGCCATATTCTTCCTGCGCGCGCAGATAGTCCTCTTCCGAGAGGAGCTGACGCTCCTTCAGCGGGGTGAGGCCCGGCTCGATGACGCAGTAATATTCAAAGTACAGGATGCGCTCGAGGTCCTTGAGCGTCATGTCGAGCAGCAGGCCGATGCGGCTCGGGAGCGACTTCAGGAACCAGATGTGCGCAACGGGGGCAGCCAGCTCGATGTGGCCCATGCGCTCGCGGCGCACGCGCGAGAGGGTGACCTCGACGCCGCACTTCTCGCAGATGATGCCCTTGTACTTCATGCGCTTGTACTTGCCGCACAAGCACTCGTAATCCTTGATCGGCCCGAAGATGCGGGCGCAGAACAGGCCGTCGCGCTCGGGCTTGAAGGTACGGTAGTTGATCGTCTCCGGCTTCTTGATCTCGCCGAAGGACCAGGACAGGATCTTCTCCGGGCTCGCGATCGAGATCTTGATCTGATCGAAAGTCGGCGCCGGCGCCGCCGGATTGAAGAGATTCATGACCTCTTGATTCATGGCCGTCTCCTTCGGATGGACCCCATCCCCGCCGTCGCGGGTGACTGGAGCCACTGAAAAGTCTGATCTGTGACGCGGTCGAAATGCACGGGCGCCGCCAGAGGCGCGCCCGCGCATTGGGTCATTTCGTCACTTGCCCGCAGGCAGGGTCTCACCGACGGCCGGTACCGACAGCTGGGTCTTGGAGTTCATCAGCTCGACGTTCAGGCCGAGCGAACGCATCTCCTTCACGAGAACGTTGAAGCTCTCGGGAATGCCCGCCTCGAAGGTGTCGTCGCCGCGCACGATCGCCTCGTAGACCTTGGTACGGCCCGCGACGTCGTCCGACTTCACCGTGAGCATTTCCTGCAGCGTATAGGCAGCGCCATACGCTTCCAGGGCCCACACCTCCATTTCGCCGAAGCGCTGGCCGCCGAACTGCGCCTTGCCACCCAGCGGCTGCTGGGTCACGAGCGAGTACGGGCCGATCGAGCGCGCATGGATCTTGTCGTCGACAAGATGATGCAGCTTCAGCATGTAGATGTAGCCGACCGTCACCTTACGGTCGAACTGCTCGCCGGTGCGGCCGTCGAACAGGGTCGACTGCGCCGACTTGTCGAGGCCCGCCAGCTCCAGCATGTGCTCGATATCCGCCTCATGGGCGCCATCGAACACCGGCGTGGCAATCGGGACGCCGCGGCGCAGGTTCGAGCCAAGCTCGACCAGCCCCTCTTCGTCCAGCGAGGCGATCGTCTCGTCCTTGCCGTAGATGTCGCTGAACGCCTTCTTCAGCGGGGCGACATCGTTGGCGAGGCGATACTGCTCGATCGCCTTGTCGATCACCTTGCCGAGGCCTGCGCAGGCCCAGCCCAGATGCGTCTCAAGGATCTGCCCGACATTCATGCGCGAGGGCACGCCGAGCGGGTTGAGCACCATGTCGACCGGGGTGCCGTCCTCAAGGAACGAGACCACGCCCTTGTTGCCGTGCCGGCCGGCCATCTTGTCGCCCGGCTGGATCTTGCGCTTCACGGCGATGAAGACCTTGACCATCTTCATCACGCCGGGCGGCATCTCGTCGCCGCGCTGCAGCTTCTCGACCTTGTCGAGGAACCGCTGCTCCAGACGCTTCTTGGACTCGTCGTACTGGTTGCGGATCGCCTCCAGCTCACCCATCAGGTGATCGTCGCCGACGGCGAACTGCCACCACTGGCTGCGCGGATAGTCGGCCAGCACCGAGCGGGTGATGCCGGTATCCTTCTTGAAGCCCTTGGGACCGGCGATGCCGACCTTGCCGTCGAGCATCTCGGCGAGACGGCCGAAGACGTTGCGGTCGAGGATCGCCTGCTCGTCGTCGCGGTCCTTGGCGAGACGCTCGATTTCCTCGCGCTCGATCGCCTGGGCGCGCTCGTCCTTGTCCACGCCGTGGCGGTTGAACACGCGCACTTCAACGATCGTGCCGGTAACACCCGGGGGAACGCGCAGCGAGGTGTCGCGCACGTCAGCCGCCTTTTCGCCGAAGATGGCGCGCAGCAGCTTCTCTTCCGGGGTCATCGGGCTCTCGCCCTTCGGCGTGATCTTGCCGACGAGGATGTCACCCGCCTGCACTTCCGCGCCGATGTAGACGATGCCGGCTTCGTCGAGGTTCTTCAGCGCCTCTTCCGACACGTTCGGAATGTCGCGCGTGATTTCCTCCGGCCCGAGCTTGGTGTCGCGGGCCATCACCTCGAACTCTTCGATATGGATCGACGAGAAGATGTCGCCCTTCGAGATGTTCTCGGAAAGAAGGATCGAGTCCTCGAAGTTGTAGCCGTTCCACGGCATGAACGCGACGAGGATGTTCCGGCCGAGCGCGAGATCGCCGAGGTCGGTCGAGGGACCATCCGCGATGATGTCGCCCTTGGTCACCCGGTCACCGACACGCACCAGCGGACGCTGGTTGATGCAGGTGGACTGGTTGGACCGCTGGAACTTCTGCAGCCGGTAGATGTCGACGCCCGACTTGGAGGCATCGGCCTCTTCCGTCGCGCGGATGACGATACGGGTGGCGTCCACCTGGTCGACCACGCCGGTACGGCGGGCGCCGATGGCGGCACCCGAGTCACGGGCGACGACGCTTTCCATGCCGGTGCCGACGAAGGGCGCGTCGGCACGAACCAGCGGCACCGCCTGGCGCTGCATGTTCGAGCCCATCAGCGCGCGGTTCGCGTCGTCGTTCTCAAGGAACGGGATGAGCGCGGCCGCGACCGACACGAGCTGCTTCGGCGACACGTCCATGAAGTCGACGCGGTCGGGCGTCACGAGGAGAACGTCGCCGGCATGACGGCAGACGATCAGGTCCTCGGTGAAGCGGCCTTCGGCGTCGAGCGGGATGTTCGCCTGGGCGACGTAGTACTTCCCCTCTTCCATGGCGGAGAGGTAGACGACTTCGTCCTGGACCTGGCTGTCCTTCACGCGGCGATAGGGCGCCTCGATGAAGCCGTACTTGTTCACGCGGGCGAAGGTGGCCAGCGAGTTGATCAGGCCGATGTTCGGGCCTTCCGGCGTCTCAATCGGGCAGATGCGGCCGTAATGCGTCGGGTGCACGTCGCGCACTTCAAAGCCGGCGCGCTCGCGCGTCAGACCGCCCGGGCCAAGCGCCGAGAGACGGCGCTTGTGGGTGATTTCCGACAGCGGGTTGGTCTGGTCCATGAACTGCGAGAGCTGCGACGAGCCGAAGAACTCGCGCACCGCCGCCGCCACGGGCTTCGCATTGATCAGGTCCTGCGGCATCACGGTGTCGATGTCGACGGACGACATGCGTTCCTTGATGGCGCGCTCCATGCGCAGCAGGCCGACGCGGTACTGGTTCTCCATCAGCTCGCCGACGGAACGGACACGACGGTTGCCGAGGTGATCGATGTCGTCGATCTCACCCTTGCCGTCGCGCAGCTCCACCAGCGTCTTGATGACCGCGAGAATGTCCTCGCGGCGCAGCACGCGCACGGTGTCCTCGGCGTCGAGGTCGAGGCGCATGTTCATCTTCACGCGGCCGACGGCGGACAGGTCGTAGCGCTCGCTGTCGAAGAACAGCGAGTGGAACATGGCCTGGGCGCTGTCGAGCGTCGGCGGCTCGCCGGGACGCATCACGCGGTAGATGTCGAACAGCGCATCCTCGCGGGTGACGTTCTTGTCCACGCTGAGCGTGTTGCGGATATAGGCGCCGACATTGATGTGGTCGATGTCGAGGATCGGGATCTCGTCATAGCCGAGGTCCGCGAGCTGCTTCAGCATCTTCTCGCTGACTTCCTCGCCGGCCTCGACATAGATCTCGCCGCTCTCCGGGTTGACCAGATCCTCGGCCACATACTGGCCGATCATCTCGTCATCCGACATCTTGAGGGCCTTGAGGCCCTTCTCGGCGAGCAGGCGCGCCTGACGGACGGTGACCTTCTTGCCGGCCTCGACCACGACTTCGCCGGTGTCGGCGTCGACGAGATCGGAAACGGCCTTGTAGCCCTTCATCCGCTTGGGATCGAACGGCATGCGCCAGCCGTCCTTCGTGCGGGTGAAGGAGATGGTCTCGTAGAAGGTGTTGAGGATTTCCTCGCCGTCGAGGCCGAGCGCGAACAGCAGGCTCGTCACCGGGATCTTGCGGCGGCGGTCGATGCGCGCGAACACGATGTCCTTGGCGTCGAACTCGATGTCGAGCCAGGAACCGCGATAGGGGATGATGCGCGCGGCGAACAGGAGCTTGCCCGAGGAGTGGGTCTTGCCCTTGTCGTGGTCGAAGAACACGCCCGGCGAACGGTGCATCTGGGACACGATGACACGCTCGGTGCCGTTCACGATGAACGTACCGTTCGAGGTCATCAGCGGGATGTCGCCCATATAGACGTCCTGCTCCTTGATGTCCTTGACGGACTTGGAGCCGGAATCGGGATCGACATCGAACACGATCAGACGGAGGGTCACCTTGAGCGGCGCCGCGAAGGTCATGCCGCGCTGGCGGCACTCATCCACGTCGTACTTCGGCGGTTCGAATTCGTAGCGGACGAATTCGAGCATGGCCGCGCCCGAAAAGTCCGAAATCGGGAAAACCGACTTGAAAACCGCCTGAATGCCGTCGTCTGCACGTCCGCCCTTCGGCTCGACGATCTGCAGGAACTGGTCATAGGACGCCTTCTGAACCTCAATGAGGTTCGGCATCTCAGCCACTTCCTGGATCTTGCCGAAGAATTTGCGGACCCGCTTACGACCGGTGAACGTCTGCGCCATGTCGCTCCTCGCTCCGTCCGAGTATCCGTCCGCGCCGCCCCAACCCACGACGACGCTCGTTCGCACAGCAATCGATCCGTGATGCGGCACAACGGCACCGCCTGAACCCTAGCTGTACATCCGACGGCTCGCCGGACGACCCCCATTCCGGGGGATCGTCGGGGAAGCCGTCGGGCTTCCCATTTCCCGCCTCCGGCAGCGCCGAAGGCAGAGGCCGCCGGATGAACCGGCGGCCTCCAAATGATCGTCAGATCACTTGAGCTCGACCTTGGCGCCGGCCTTCTCGACCTGGGCCTTGATCTTCTCGGCTTCGTCCTTGGTCACGCCTTCCTTGATGGGCTTGGGCGCGGCTTCGACGAGGTCCTTGGCTTCCTTGAGGCCCAGGCCGGTGATGGCGCGGACTTCCTTGATGACTTCGATCTTCTTGTCGCCGGCCGAGGCCAGGACAACGGTGAACTCGGTCTGCTCTTCGGCAGCCGGAGCGGCAGCGCCAGCGCCCGGGGCGGCAGCAACGGCCACGGCGGCGGCGGCGGAGACGCCCCACTTCTCTTCGAGGAGCTTCGCGAGCTCGGCAGCCTCGAGGACAGTCAGGGAGGACAGCTCGTCAACGAGCTTCGACAGGTCAGCCATTTGCATAAATCCTTGGATTTAGGTTCGAACCAGTATTTCCGGGAAGCCTCACGCGGCTTCGTTCTCTCGGGCATAGGCCCCGAACACGCGGGCAAGCTTTGCCGCCGGCGCGGTGCTGAGCTGGGCGATCTTGGTCGCCGGGGCCTGGATGAGGCCGACCAGCTTCGCACGCAGTTCATCAAGGGACGGCATGGTGGCCAGAGCCTTCACACCATCCACATTCAGGGCCGTCTTGCCGAACGCTCCGCCGAGAATGACGAACTTGTCATTCGTCTTGGCGAAGTCGACGGCAACCTTCGGCGCCGCAACAGGATCGCTCGAATAAGCGATAATGGTCGGACCCTTCAGCAGGGGCGCGACATGTGCGACGTCCGAACCTTCGAGAGCGATCTTCGCGAGGCGGTTCTTCGCCACCTTCACGGTCGCACCGCTCGCCTTCATCTGGCGGCGCAGGGCCGACAGCTGGGCGACGGTGAGGCCGGAATAGTGGGCCACGACGACGACGGAAGTGCTCTTGAACACCTCGCCGAGCGACGTGACGAGCTCTTCTTTTTGCGCTCGATCCACTTCACTTGCTCTCCGGTGGCGAGGAAGAGGACCTTCCCCGCCGGGTTTGCGCCTTGCCGCCCCTCGGGAAGAGAGGCGACGGTTAGTATCCTGTCCCCTTGGGACCGAAAAACCGGCCAAGGCGCTGGTTCGAGCCGAAATCCAAGTCCCGGCCAGGCCGGAACCTCTCATGCGGTCGTACCCCGTCTATGCTGGCCCCGGAGTGGGATTAAGCCACCTCGAAACGAGGAAGCACCGGCAGTCTCGGACAGGACTAAAGCCGGCAGGGCGAGCCCCGCCGGCCTCTCCGCCCGGTTTTACGCGGGCGAAAGACTGAATCTCGTTGGCTTCGCACCCGACTCGAGGCCGGGGGCGAAACCGCCCATATAGAGGGTCAAATGGGATTTGTCACCCCTGATAGCACCAAGGGCTTGACAAATCCACCCTGCCGCGATCACAGCGCCGCGACCCGGGGACCTTCCGCAATGGCTCAGCCGGCGACGAGCACCGAGCCGGGCTCAACCTTCAGGCCGGGGCCCATGGTCGAAGAAACCGCGACGCGCTGGACATAGGTGCCCTTGGCGCCGGTCGGCTTGGCCTTGACCACAGCGTCAGCGAAGGCGCGGATGTTCTCGGCCAGCTTGTCGACCGGGAACGAGGCCTTGCCGATACCGGCGTGGATGATACCGGCCTTCTCGACGCGGAACTCGACGGCGCCGCCCTTGGCGGCTTCGACGGCACCCTTCACGTCCATGGTGACGGTACCGACCTTCGGGTTCGGCATCAGGCCGCGCGGGCCGAGCACCTTGCCGAGACGGCCGACGAGCGGCATCAGGTCCGGGGTCGCGATGCAGCGATCGAAGTCGATCGTGCCGCCCTGGATGGTCTCGAGCAGGTCTTCGGCGCCGACGATGTCGGCACCCGCCGCCTTGGCTTCATCCGCCTTGGCGCCGCGCGCGAACACCGCGACGCGCACCGTGCGGCCCGAGCCGTTCGGCAGGTTGCAGACGCCGCGGACCATCTGGTCGGCGTGGCGCGGATCGACACCGAGGTTCATCGCAACTTCGATGGTCTCGTCGAACTTGGCGTTCGCACGATCCTTGAGCAGCTTCAGCGCCTCGTCGAGGCCGTACAGCTTGACGGGATCGATGCCTTCGCGGACGGCACGGACACGCTTGGAAATCTTGGCCATCAGCTCAACCCACAACCTCGAGGCCCATGGAACGGGCGGAGCCTTCGATCATGCGGACCGCCGCTTCGACGGTGTCGCAGTTCAGATCCTTCATCTTCTTCTCGGCGATCTCGGCCATCTGGGCCTGCGAGATCTTGCCGATGAAGCCCTTACCCGGGGTCTTGTGGCCCGAGCCGGGCTTCTTCTTGGTCTCGAGACCCGCCGCCTTCTTGAGGAAGTAGGAGACCGGGGGGGTCTTGAGCTCGAAGGTGAAGGAACGATCCTGATACGCAGTGATCAGGACGGGGATGGGCATGCCCTTTTCCATCTGGGCGGTCTGCGCGTTGAACGCCTTGCAGAACTCCATGATGTTCAGGCCGCGCTGGCCGAGCGCGGGGCCGATCGGCGGGGCCGGATTGGCCGAGCCTGCCGGCACCTGCAGCTTTACATAGCCGGTAATCTTTTTCGCCATGTGGCAACTCCTCGGCACTCGCGACTGTCGGTCGCAAACGCCAAAGCACGCCGCCGCGACGGCTTCATCGCGGGGAGCGTAATTGAGGATCGCGGTCGCGGCATGGTTGGTCCCGGCTGACGAACCGGGCATGCCTCCCGCGTATGGATGCGACTCCGGAGACTCGCAGGCGCTGCGATACAGGAATTCAACAGGGAATGGAAGTCCTGCCGCGCGGCGACGCCCTCAGATAGGCGCTTACGCCGCCGACGACAAGCTGCGGCGGCGAACCGGCAGCTCCCGCGCGTCGCGCCCTCCGGCCGCCTGCCCGCGCTGCGCCTCGCGCGCGAGGATGGCGTCGGCATCGAGGCTGCGGATCGATGTGCCGAGGTCGCGCGGCACGTCGCCTTCCAGCTGCAGCGAGAGATAGCGCCCGCAGCACACCCGGAGGAACGAGGCGAAGTTCTCCACCTCGCCATGCGCGAAGGTCAGTTCCTCATGCAGCTTGGCGAGCAACTGCGGCAGGCTCATCCCGTCGCGCTGGGCGATTTCCTCCAGCACCTGCCAGTACAGGTTCTCCAGCCGCACGCTGGTGGAAAAGCCATGCAGGCGAACCGATTTCAGCCGCGTCTGCCACAGATGCGGATCAGCCTGGATGAAGAGCTTGCACATGGGCATGTCTCCCTGTGGCGGCGGAGCGTGCGCCCCGCCACACCCATCATACGCCCGGCCCCCGGCGCTGCGAAGCGGGCTCAGGCGGCCCGGCGCGCCGGCGCGTTCACCGCGCCATGGCTGATCGTCGTGCCCAGCACCGCGAGGAACTGGCCGATCCACGCCGGATGCGCCGGCCAGGCGGGCGCGCTCACCAGATTGCCGTCGGTCACCGCCGCGTCGATGGCGATGTCGGCATAGGTGCCGCCGGCGAGCTCAACCTCGGCGCGGCAGGCGGGATAGGCCGAGCAGGTGCGCCCTTCCAGCACGCGCGCACCGGCCAGCAGCTGCGCGCCATGGCAGATCGCCGCCACCGGCTTGTCGGTCTCGAAGAAGTGGCGGACGATCTCGATCGCGCGGGCGTTCATCCGCAGATATTCCGGCGCCCGCCCGCCGGGAATCACCAGCGCGTCGTAGCGGGCCGGATCGACATCTGCGAATGTGGCGTTCAGCGCGAAATTGTGCCCGCGCTTCTCGGAATAGGTCTGCGCGCCCTCGAAGTCGTGGATCGCTGTCGCCACGCTGTCGCCCGCCTTCTTGTCGGGGCAGACGGCGTGCACGGTGTGGCCGACCGCGAGCAGCGCCTGATAGGGCACCATGGTCTCGTAGTCTTCGACGTAGTCGCCGACGATCATCAGAATGCGCTTGGCTGCCATTTCAGTCCTCCCAGGATGCGCCGCTTCGCGGCTTGCTTCACGGGAAGGATAGGCCGGAGCCCGGCCTCGCGGGTGTTAACCGGCTATAGCCGGGCGGCAGCTGATGGCGCCCGAAAACGAAAAAGGCGCGGTCCGTGCCGCGCCTTCCGCAAAATCCATGGGCTGACAGGCTCAGACCTTCTCGACCTGGCCGTATTCCAGCTCGACCGGCGTGGCGCGGCCGAAGATCGACACCGCCACCTTGAGCCGCGAGCGGGCTTCGTCGACTTCCTCGACAATGCCGTTGAACGAGGCGAAGGGGCCGTCGGAAACCTTGACCGTCTCGCCGACCTCGAAGCTGATCGAGGGCTTGGGACGCTCGATGCCTTCCTGCACCTGCTGCAGGATGCGCATCGCTTCCTTTTCGGAAATCGGCATCGGCTTGTTGTCGGCGCCGAGGAAGCCGGTGACCTTGGGGGTGTTCTTGATGAGGTGGAAGGCCTCGTCGGTGAGGTCCATCTTCACCAGCACATAGCCGGGGAAGAACTTGCGCTCGGCGTCGACCTTGCGGCCGCGGCGCACCTCGACAACCTTTTCGGTCGGAACCAGCACCTGCTCGAACAGGTCGGTGAGGCCACGCTGCCCCGCCTGCTCCTTGATCGAATCGGCGACCTTCTTCTCGAAGTTCGAATAGGCGTGGACGATGTACCAGCGCATCGGCATCGGGTGTCTCCTCAACGACCGATCTGCAGGATCTGTGCGATCGCGAAGCTCAGGATCTGGTCGGCGACCAGGAAGAAGAGCGACGCCAGCACGACCATCACGAACACCATCGCGGTGGTGATCAACGTCTCGCGACGGGTCGGCCAGGTGACCTTGCGGGCTTCCGCGCGGACCTGCTGAAAGAACTCGACCGGGTTCGTCTTCGCCATCTTCGTCTCGAAACGCCTCTGAGGCAGGTGTCGCGCTATTCACCTGCAAGCTGTCGCGGATCGCCCGATAAGGGCTCGCCGCGCTCGGATCGTCCAAACACGCGAAGCGGGCGTATAGCCCGCAAAGCCGCTCCGCGTCAAAGGACGTTTGCTGCCTTGCCTGCCACCGGCGAAGAAGGGTGGCAGGAGTGGAGGGACTCGAACCCCCAACCCCCGGTTTTGGAGACCGGTGCTCTAACCAGTTGAGCTACACTCCTAAAGAAGCGGAACGCGGGCAGTTGCCCGTCTTGGTCCGCTCCCGAGTCGGCAGGCACTATAACCGGCGGCGCGCAGACGTCGAGGCCCCTCGCCGCCGGTCTCAACAGAACAATGCCGCGTTTTACCGTGGCATCGGGAGAAAGGAAGCGAAACGTGCTTCCTTCCCCATTTTCATCACTCGATGATGGCGGCGACGACGCCGGCGCCGACGGTACGGCCGCCTTCACGGATAGCGAAGCGCAGCTTCTCTTCCATCGCGATCGGCACGATCAGCGCCACGTCGACCGAGATGTTGTCGCCCGGCATCACCATT
>QFQD01000132.1 GCA_003241485.1 Ancylobacter novellus | reverse complement strand
GCGGTCAGCGTGCGGTAGGTGTCTTCCGAGAAGTCCTCATGGCCCGGCGTGTCCAGAAGGTTGAACACGTGGTCCTCGAACTCGAAGGTCATGACCGAGGTCGCGACCGAGATGCCGCGCTCGCGCTCGATCGCCATCCAGTCCGAGCGCGTGGAGCGCCGGTCCTTCTTGGCGCGCACCTGACCGGCGAGCTGGATCGCGCCGCCGAACAGCAGCAGCTTTTCGGTCAGCGTGGTCTTGCCCGCGTCCGGGTGCGAGATGATCGCGAAGGTGCGCCGGCGCGCCACTTCGAGCGCGATCGGCGAGGCGACGGAATTGGAGAGAGCGTTCATAGCCGCGGATGTGGCAGGGAAGCCGCTCCGGATCAAGGGGTGACGGGCGTCGCCTGCGCTCGATAGCTCTCAGCCGAACTGCTGCGCGTAGGCTTCCGGCTTGAAGCCGACCAGCAGCGCGTCGTCCGCTTCCAGCACCGGCCGTTTGATGACCGAGGTGTGCTCCTGCATCAACCGGAGCGCCTTCGCTTCATCAATATCCACCTTGTCGGCCTCGTCGAGCTTGCGGAAGGTGGTCCCAGTTCGGTTGAGCAGCACCTCCCAGCCGACCTTGCCGGCCCATGCCTTGAGATGCGCGGCATCGATGCCGGAGGCCTTGTAGTCGTGGAAGGCGTAAGCGACGCCATGCGCGTCCAGCCAGGCGCGCGCCTTCTTCATCGTGTCGCAGTTCTTGATGCCGTAGATCGTGACCGTCACGCTCAACCTCGTTCGACAATGCGCGCCACCGCGCGCTTGGTCATAACGCCAGCGAGATGGGCGCGATAGGCACCCGAACCGTGGATGTCAGCGATCATCTCGTCACCGTCGAGCGCGAGCCCCTCAAGCGCGGTCAGGCTGAAATCCTGTGTCAGCGCCGCCTCGGCCTCCGCCCAGCGGAACACGCCGCCCTGGCCGGTGCCGGTGATGGCGACGCGCACCTCGGCCTCCCCCCTCCACACGAAGGCCCCCGCCATGGCGTAGCGCGAGGCCGGGTTGGGGAATTTCTCGTACGCTGCGGTGCCGCCGATGGGGAAGGCGACGGAGAGAATGATCTCGTCCGGCTCAAGCGCGGTCTCGAACAGGCCGAGGAAGAAGTCGCCCGCCGCGATCGCCCGCCGGTCGGTGCGGATCGTGGCATCGAGCGCGAGGCAGGCCGCGGGATAGTCGGCGGAAGGGTCGTTATTGGCGATGGAGCCGCCGATCGTGCCGCGATTGCGGACAGCGGGGTCGCCGATCAGACCGGCCAGCGTCGCCAGCGCCGGGATCGTCTCATGCACGAGCTTCGAGGTCGCCACTTCGCCATGACGGGTCATCGCGCCGATGGTCAGGACGTCGCCCTCGCGCGAGATGTCGGCAAGCCCCGGTACGCGGGCGAGATCGACGAGGTCGCTCGGGCTGGCGAGGCGCTGCTTCAGGGTGGCGATCAGCGTCTGCCCGCCGGCGAGCAGCTTGGCTTCCTCGTTGCCAGCCAGCAAGGCGCTTGCCGCCGCGAGATCGGTGGGGCGGTGATAGCCGAAGGGAAACATCGCCTTACTCCGCCGCGGCGGGCAGCGCCGCCATATTCCGCGCGCCCATGTCCCGCGCGCCGGCCATGATCGCCAGCACGATATTGTGGTAGCCGGTGCAGCGGCAGAGATTGCCCTCCAGCTCCGCGCGCACCGTGTGCTCGTCAAGCTCGGGCCCATGCCGGCGCACCATGTCGATGCCGGCGAGGATCATGCCCGGCGTGCAGAAGCCGCATTGCAGGCCGTGATGCTCGCGGAACGCCGCCTGCATCGGGTGCAGCGCCTCGGGCGTGCCGACCCCCTCGATGCTCAG
>QFQD01000096.1 GCA_003241485.1 Ancylobacter novellus | reverse complement strand
GCCTGATGACGGTCGGCAGCCTCGACAAAACGTCCCATCTGGCACCTCCGAAGCAGTGCCTAAACTTAGCATAATCAGGGGTTTTCACACAGCCTCGGGCCGGATGTCTCCGGCCGCCGGCTCTGGCTCGCCTTTGCGCTGGTCGCGGCGCTGGTGAGTGTCGCCGCCTTCGTGGTGGCGGCTGATCTCGGGCGGGCGCGGGCGATCGCCAATGTGCGCGCGGCGGCGGCGAACGCCTCCACCCTTGCCATCGCCGTGCTGCGCGCGGAACTGGAGAAGCAGCGCGCGTTGCCGCTGATCCTGGTGCGTGATCCCGATGTCCGGCGCGCACTTGCCAGCGGCGACCCGCAGGCCGACGAGGTGCACGCGCTCGACGCCAAGCTGGAGGACATTGCGCGCGAGACACGCACGGCGGTGATCTACCTGCTCGACCGTTCCGGCGTGACCATCGCCGCCAGCAACTGGCGGGAGCCGACCAGCTTCGTCGGCAGCGGTTACGCGTTCCGCGACTACTTCACCCAGGCCATGGCGCAGGGCGGCGCCGAGCAGTTCGCTCTCGGCACGGTCAGCAACCGGCCGGGCCTTTACATCACGCGGCGCGTCGATGGGCCGGAGGGGCCGCTCGGGGTCGTCGTCGTCAAGGTCGAGTTCGACCGGGTGGAGGCGGACTGGCGCGCGCTCGGCGGCGAGACCTATGTCACCGATGCGCGCGGCGTCGTGCTGCTCTCCACCGTCCCCGGCTGGCGCTTCCATGTCGAAGCCCCGCTCGCGGCGGAGGCGGCGCGGGAAATCCGCCGTTCGCTGCAGTTCGGTGCCGCGCCGCTGGAGCCGCTGCCTTTCAAGGTGGAGGGCGACATGGTCGCGGTGACGGGCGTCGCCGCCGGGCGCTACCTCGCCACCCGCACGCCGGTGCCGACCAAGCAGTGGCAGCTTGAGCTGTTGCTGCCGGTCGAGAGGGCCATTCGCAGTGCGCGCGGCGATCTGATGGCCATTGCCGGATTGTTGCTGATGCCCGGCATCGCCGTCGCCGCGCTGCTGATGCGGCGGCGCCAGCGTGCCTCGGTGCGCCGGCGCCGCGAGGCGCGGATCAAGGCGGAGCTGGAGACGCGGGTGCAGGAGCGCACGGCGGCGCTCGCCGGCGCCAATGCCCGGCTGACGCAGGAGATCAGCGAACGGGCGCGCGCGCAGGAGCGCCTGTCCGATGCGCGCGAGGAACTGGCCAAGGCCAACCGGCTGGCGACGCTCGGCCAGGTGACGGCCGGCGTGGCGCACGAAATCAACCAGCCGCTGGCGGCGATCCGCACCTATGCCGAGAATGCCCGCGCTCTTTTGAAGCGCCGCGAGGGCGAGGCGGCGGCGGGGGCGCTCGACAAGGTGGTGGCGCTGACCGAGCGGATCGGCACCATCACCGAGACGCTGCGCGGCTTCGCCCGGCGCGGCAATGGCGCGCTGGAGCCGGTGGCACTGAACGCGGCCATTGCCGGGGCGCTGATGATCCTCGACGCGCCGCTGCGGCAGGCGGGGATCGCGCCGCGGGTCGAGGCCGTGCCGGCGGATCTGAAGGTGATGGGGCGCCGGGTCGAGCTGGAGCAGGTGCTGGTCAATCTGATGCGCAACGCCATCGAGGCGCTGGAGACCCTGCCGGGCCCGGTGCCGGAGCCGGCGCTGGCGCTCGGCGTCGCGGTGGCGGGGGACAGCGTCACGCTCACCGTGACCGATCGGGGGCCGGGCATGACCGGCGATGAGGTGGCGGCGCTGTTCACGCCGTTCCGTTCTTCGAAGTCGAAGGGCCTCGGGCTGGGCCTGGTGATCTGCCAGGACATCGTCACCCGCTTCGGCGGCACGCTCACCGCCGCCTGCCGGCCGGGTGAGGGATGCGTCTTCACCATCGTCCTGCGGAGAGCCTCCTGAGATGACCACGGCCGCCGACCTCGCCGCGCTCGATGTCGCCTTTGTCGACGACGACGCGGATTTGCGTGACGCCAATGTGCAGGCGCTGCAGCTCGCCGGCTTCCACGCCTTGCCCTTCGCTGCCGCGACGGCGCTGCTGGAGCGCATCGGACCGGACTTCGCGGGCATCGTCGTCAGCGATGTCCGCATGCCCGGCATGGACGGCATCGAACTGTTTCGCCGGCTGAGGGCCATCGATCCCGATATTCCCGTGGTGCTCATCTCCGGCCATGCCGACATCGCCATGGCGGTGGAGGCGATGAGCGAGGGCGCCTACGACTTCATCGCCAAGCCCTATGCCGGCGAGCGACTTGTCGAGACCGTGCGGCGCGCCTGCGAGAAGCGGGCGCTGGTGCTGGAGAACCGTAGGTTGCGCGCGATGGCGACCGCTTCGGAGGCCGAGAGCGCGCTGATCGGCGAGACGCCCGCCATGGTGCGGCTGCGCCAGACGATTCGCGATCTCGCCGACATTGATGTCGATGTGCTGGTGCTGGGCGAGACCGGGAGCGGCAAGGAGGTCGTCGCCAGCCTGCTGCACCGGCTCGGCCGGCGGCGTAGCAAGCCGTTCGTCGCGCTTAATTGCGGCGCGCTGCCGGATACGGTGATCGAGAGCGAGCTGTTCGGCTATGAGCCGGGCGCCTTCACCGGCGCACAGAAGAAGCGTGTCGGGCAGGTGGAGCATTCCAGCGGCGGCACGCTGTTCCTCGACGAGCTGGAGAGCATGCCGTTGAGCGCGCAGGTGAAGCTGCTGCGGGTGCTGGAGACGCGGGAGGTGACGCCGCTGGGCTCCAATGACCGGCGGCGGGTCGATCTGCGCGTGGTGGCGGCGACCAAGGTGGATCTCGGCGATCCGGCGGAGCGTCGCGAATTTCGCGACGATCTCTATTACCGGCTGAACGTCGTCACCTTGCGCATCCCGCCGCTTCGCGAGCGGCGGCGCGATATTCCGCTGCTTTTCGCGCAGTTTCTCGCCCGCGCCGCTCAGAAGCACGGGCGGGCCATCCCCAAGCTCGGGCGGGCCGTCGAGCGGCATCTGGTCGAGAATGAATGGGCCGGCAATGTGCGCGAGCTGCTGCACTTTGCCGAACGGGTTGCGCTCGGCCTGCCGGAACCTCTGCCGGCGCCGGCTTCCGGCGCGGGGGAGGCGGCCACCACGCTGCCGGAGCGACTGGGGGCGATCGAGGCCAATCTCATCCGCGAGGCACTGGAAATGCACGACGGCGATGTGCGTGCGACCTTGCGGGTGCTGGTTCCCCGAAAGACATTCTACGACAAGCTCGCCCGCTATGGCATTGAGCGGGCCGCTTATGAGCGAGACAAATAGCGGGGGAAAAGGTCGAAGGGCGCTGCTGCCGACGCAAGTTGTTTGCACAGGGCAGCGAAAGCTCTCCGCTGTACGGCGCTATCCGTGTTACTACTATCCCCGAGATTTCTTCGCGTGTCCGGTGGCGCAAGCGCTGATGCCTACAATACTAATAATCGACGACAGCTCAACCAATCGGCGGATCTACTCGAAGTTGTCCCGGCAGCTAGAGACGAATGTCAACGTCCGCAGCTTTGAGAATCCGCGCAAGGCGCTCGACTGGATGGCCGAGAACACGGCCGATCTGATTATCACCGACTACAAGATGCCGATGATGTCCGGCGCGGAGCTGACGGCGGCCGTGCGGGCCGACGCGCGCGCGCGCGATGTGCCGATCATCGTCATCACCGCCTATGATGACCATCAGTACCGGCTTGCCTCGCTGCAGGCGGGGGCCACCGATTTCCTCCTCAGCCCGGTCGATCACATCGAGTTTCTCGCGCGGGCGCGCAATCTGCTGAAGCTGCGCAGCCAGCAGCTGGTCATCGCCCGGCGGGCGGACCTGCTGGAGATCAGCCTCAACGTCAATGAGCAGTTGCTGCGGGAAAGCCGCGTCGCCCTCGCGCAGGTGATCGACACGGTGCCCGCGATGATTAACGCGACCGATCTCGATGGGCTGTGCGTGTTCGTCAATGCCCATCAGGCCGCCTTTGTCGGCCAGTCGCCGTCGGCTCTGGTCGGCCAGCCAATCGAGGCGATTCTGGGCGAGGAGCGCGGCCATATCAGCCGCCGGCTCGACCAGCTGGTGTTGAAGACCGGCCGGGCGCTTCCCGCCCGCGAGGAAGAGGTGACGGGATCCTCGGGCGAGAAGCGCATCTATCTCACCAGCAAGGCACCGCTCAGCGACGGGGCGGGCGAGATCGTCAGCATCCTCACCACCTCGATCGACATCACCGACCGGCGCCATGCCGAGATGCGCCTCCAGCACATCGCCAACCACGATTCGCTCACCGGCCTGCCGAACCGCATGATGCTGCGCGACCATTTGCGGCGCGAACTGGCGCGCGGGCGGCGTGGCGACCAGCATTTCGCGCTGCATTTCATTGATCTCGACCGGTTCAAGGCGGTCAACGACGCGCAGGGGCACCATCGCGGCGACGAACTGCTGCAGCGCGTTGCCGAAGCGCTGACGGAGCTGGTGGATGCCAACCACACCGTGGCGCGCCTCGGCGGCGATGAGTTCGCCATCCTGCAGCCCGACATTGACGGGCCGGAGGATGCGGGCCGGCTTGCCCAGTCGATCCTCACCCGGCTGAACAGCGAGGATCGCCCGGATTCGCTCAAGATTGGCGCCAGCATCGGCGTCACCCTCGCCCCGCTCGACGGAACGGACCCGGACGAACTGCTGAAGAACTCCGACCAGGCGATGTATCTGGCGAAGTCGCTGGGCGGCAGCACCTGGCGCTTCTTCGCCGCCGACATGCGCCCGCGCGCGACCCAGACCGCCCGGCTCGAAGCCGAATTGCGCGGCGCCCTCAAACGCCGGGAGTTCGTGCTTTTCTACCAGCCGCAGGTGGACCTGCGCAGCGGCAAGGTGGTGGGCGCCGAGGCGCTGCTGCGCTGGCAGCACCCCAATCACGGCCTTCTGGCGCCGGATGCTTTCCTCGGACTGGCCGAGGAGACCGGCCTCATCGTGCCGATCAACGAATGGGTGCTGAACGAGGCGTGCCGGCAGGGGGCTGCGTGGCAGGCGGCTGCCGAGCAGACGTCCGGCCTCGGCGAGCTGCGCATCGCGGTCAATCTCTCGCCCATCCAGTTCCGTCGGCTGGGGGTGGAAAGCCTGATCGAAGACGTGTTGCGCACCAGTGGCATGCGCCCGCAATCGCTGGAACTTGAACTGACGGAAGGCATCCTGCTGGGCTTCGACGAACAGATCGTCGCGCAGATGCAGGCGCTGAGGGCGCTCGGCGTGACGCTCTCGCTGGACGATTTCGGCACCGGCTATTCCTCGCTCAGCTATATCCGCAGCTTCCCGCTGGACCGGCTGAAGATCGACCGCTCCTTCGTGCAGGATCTCGGCAGCGACCCCAGCGCGCTGGCGATCGTGCGCACCATCATCGACCTCGGTCACATCCTGCATCTGCAGGTGCTGGCCGAGGGCGTGGAGGAAGAGGGGCAGCTGGCGCTGCTGCGCTCGGAAGGCTGCGACGAGGTGCAGGGGTATCATTTCAGCCGCCCGATCCCGGCCGAGGCCTTCGCCGCCTGGATGGCGGAGCGTCGCGGGGGCGATGGCGCGACCCCGGCGGGCGCCGGAGAATGACCATGCGGGGACTGGCTAGGGTGTTCAACGCTCTGGCCGCACCGTTCCGCTGGATGGCGGGGCGGCTGCGCAACCGGCCCGACAGCGAGCATGAGATGAGCTTCAACCGGCTCGTCTTCTCGCTCATCATCGTGGTGGTGCTGCTGGTCAACCGCAGCAGCAGCGACCTCGGCAACGCGCTGAACGTGATGGCGCTCTACATCCCGCTCGCGCTCGGGGTGCTCGGCCATATCCTGCTGTTTCCCGGCGTCTCGCGCGGCCGGCGGCTCTTCGCCCTGCTGCTGGACTGCGGCTTCCTCTCCTGGCAGCTGCACCTGGGCGGCGAGGTCGCGGCGCTGTTCTTCCCGATTTATCTCTGGGTGATCTTCGGCAACGGCTTCCGCTTCGGCCTCGCCTCACTCGCCATCGCGATACCGGTGGCGACGGTCTGTTTCGGCATCACCGTCATCACCACGCCCTTCTGGTACGACCGCTGGCACCTCTCCCTCGGGCTGTTGATCGGTCTCGTTATCCTGCCCGCTTATGCCGGCACGCTGATCCGCAAGCTCTCCCTCGCGACGAAGGCGGCCGAGGAGGCCAGCCAGGCCAAGAGCCTGTTCCTCGCCAGCGTCAGCCACGAACTGCGCACGCCGCTCACCGCCATTGTCGGCATGACCGGCCTGCTGCGCGCCTCGCCGCTGGTCGCCGAGCAGCGCGAGATGGTGGAGACGGTGGATCTCGCCAGCCGCTCGCTGCAGTCGCTCATCAACAGCCTGCTGGATCTCTCGCGCATCGAGGCCGGGCGGATGCCGGTTGCGGACGAGCCTTTCGACCTTCTGGCCCTGCTGCTCGATGCGCGCCGGCTGGTCGAGAGCCAGCTGAGCCAGCGTGGCCTTGCGTTCGACATTCACGTCACGCCGCGCACGCCGCTGCGGCTTTCCGGCAGCCGGCAGCATCTGCACGAGATTCTGGTCAATCTGGTCGGCAATGCGGTGAAATTCACGCGCGAGGGTTCGGTGACCATCGCGGTGGACGGGGAGCCGGAGGACGATGGCCACCTGCGCCTGACGATGGAGGTGACCGATACAGGCATCGGCATCGCGCCGGCCGATCAGGAGCGCATCTTCGAGGATTTCACCCAGGCCGATCCCAGCATCATGAACCGGTTCGGTGGAACTGGCCTCGGCCTTGCGATCGCGCGGAGGTTGGTGGAACTGCTGGGCGGGGCGATCTCGGTGACCAGCACGCTGGGGGAGGGCAGCACCTTCCGCTTCCATGTCCGCGTCGCGCAGACTGCCGACGAGGGGTTGGAAGCGGAGGAGCCGTGGCGCGCCTGTGGCGTCGTGCTCGTTTGCAGGGACCCGGCGCCGCTGACGGCGCTGCGGCGTACGTTCTCCGCGCTCGGAATCATCCCGATGATTGCCGATCCGCGCCAGGGGCCTGCGCGTATGTTCCCACCGGCTGCGGCCAACGCGGTGCGCGTGTTGTTCGAGCCAGATGGCCGCAATCTCGCATTGCTGCCGGCCGACACGGATGGGCTGGCGCGTAAGGCCCTTTTGGTCAGGCCGCGGGCTACGCCGGGACTGCCGGAGATGGAGACGCGGCAGCGCTGTTCCAGCGTGTTGTCGGAGTGCCCGACCGAAACGGAACTGCGGCGCGCGCTGACCATTGCCTGCCGGTTCGCGGCACCGGTTTCCTCCAGGGAAATGGTACCGCCACCCCTGGCACGGCCGGGCCGCGCGCGCCGTGTGCTGCTGGCGGACGATAACCGCATCAACCAGCGCGTGTTCTCCCGCATCCTCGAAGGAGGAGGGCATTCCGTACTGCTGGCGGACACCGGCGATCAGGCTCTTGATCTGCTGGAGGAGAAGGCAGGGCAGATCGACATCGTGCTCATGGATTTCAACATGCCCGACACGGACGGGCTGGAGGCCACCAAGCTTTACCGCATGATGGCGGGCAGCGAGCCGCGTCTGCCGATTATCGGCCTCACCGCCGACGCAACCGCGCTGACCGATAATCGGTGGCGCGAGGCGGGCATGGATGAATGCCTCATCAAGCCCGTCGAGCCGGCCGCGCTGCTTGCGGCTGTGGAACGCTTCGCCCTGGACGCACCGGGGCAGGCCAAGCCCGCTCTGCCGCGGCCGACGCTGGTGCCCGCCGACACGCTGCCCAGCCTGGACGAGCGGGCGATCGAGAATCTGCGCAAGCTCGGCGGCACGGAGTTCGTCACCGAGCTGATGGAGGATTATCTGGTCGATGCCGAAGCCATGCTCGACCGGCTGACCCGCAGCGCGGCGCAGGGCAATCTGGCCGAGTTCCGCAGCGAATCCCACGCCTTGCAAAGCAGCTCGGCGAATATCGGCGCCGTCGCGCTGGGCGCCGTCTGCGCGCCGTTTCGCGAACTGCGAGGCGAGGAACTTCGCGCCGGCTCGCCCGAATTCACGCGGCGGGCGAGGGCGGAATTGAGACGCACGCAGGAAGCCATGCGCGCCTATACGGCACGCGCGGCGGATCAGGCCTGAGGTTTATCGGCCGAGGGACCCGGCCGACACATTGAACGGATGGCGATGCGCCCCGGCCGGGCGCATCGCCCTTCCACGTCATTCGGCGGCCATCAGGACGGGCGCCTCGGGACGCAGGCCCGCGAGCCGGCGGTTCTGGGCGGCGCAGAGCCGATCCATCTTCCGCAGATCCGCTTCCGTGAGATTGATCGCCGCCTCGGCCCAGATGTCGACGACGTCGATCAGTTCGGCCAGCGTCACCGGATTGACCCGGCGCCGTGCCCGATACACCGCATGATGCGCGTTGTGCTTGCGGTTGTGCCGGCCAATGTAGTCCAGCACGGCGCGTTGACCCTCGCCATCCTCCGCGAGAACGTCCACCACGCCCATCTCGTGCAGCTCCTCGGCGGTGTGTACGCGCCCCGACAGGATGAGCGCTTCGGCGCTCCTGCGGTCCATGCGCCGCGAGAGGAAGCTGTAGGCGCCCATGCCGGGGAACATGTTGAACAGTATCTCCGGTAGTCCCATCTTCGCGCTGCGCTCGGCCACGATCAGATCGAAGGACAGCGCATGCTCGAAGCCGCCGCCGAGCGCATCGCCCTGCACCAGAGCCATGGTCACGACGGGTGAATCGAAGGCGACCGCATTGCGATGGATGGCCTCGACGGCGACATGGCCGTAATGGCGCATCGCCTGCAGGTCGCCACTGCGAATGCGTTGTGCGAAATGCCCGAGATCGCCGCCCAAATTATAGATCCCCGGCACCGCGGAGGCCATGACGAACCAAGAAAAAGGGGCATCCGCCGGCGAAGCCAGGCCGGCAAAGGTCCGGGTGATGGCCGTCTGCATGCGGCTGATGTCGTGCATCAGCTCATGCGTATAGGACGGCTTTCCGACCGGCTCCATGAAGCACCAGCAGGTGGAATTGAGTGTATCGATATCCAGCCGGATGTTGTCATAGCCGATGTCGCGGATGGCCCGCGCCGCCTGCGCCCGGGCAAGACTGCCGGGGGCGAGGGTGACGTCCGCGTCAGTTGCGGAAATGTCTGTCATGCCTATCGAAGTCATCTGTCTCTCCATTTGCCGCGGTTGAAAAGCCATCGCGCGGGAGTTTCCGCGCGGGGGCAGTCGCCGTCCCATTTGGTGCTGGGCATGCGACGGGAACTAGAAGGTAGCGGCGCTGCGGAGGAGATGGCTGCAAAAACGGTGCACAACACGGTCACAGTGCGGCGATGCAGCAAAGTGTCGGGAACGACAGAATATTGCGCGAACGATGCCCACGGCCGGGCGGTGCCCTGCAAGGTTGAGAGCGCAAAATCTCAGGTTGCGTCGAGAGATACGGGAGCGAATCGGTGCCGGCCGCTGGGTGCGCTCTCATCATCCCTCGGCACCGGCGATCCCCTGGGGTTCGCCGGCTCGTCACCGAAGGAATGTCGAAACGTCTGGCGGGAACGCGCACGCAGCATGGCGGCGCGCCGCCCATGCCATGTGGGCGGGGAACGGGTTCCCGCCCACCGTTCGCTCAGGGGCGCCGCGGCTTCTTTCCCGCCGGCTTGTCGTCGAAGCGCTCCGTGCGGGTACGCGCGGGCGAGTGCCCGGCGCCGGCTTTTCCGCCCGGCTTCGGTGCGTAGGGCTTCTCGTGCGCCGGCTTGCCATGCGCCGGCTTGTCGTAAGCCGGCTTTTCCTGCGCAGCCTTGCGATAGGCCGGCTTGGCGTAGGCTTCCTTGCCCTGTACGGGCTTCTCGAACGCCGGTTTGCCGCGCGCGGGCCGTTCCGATGAAGCCCGTTCGGGGGCCGGCCGGTCCTGTGGCGCCCTGTCGCCAAAGGTCCTTTCACGGAAAGGCTTCTGATGCGCTGGCTTCTCGTGGGCGGGCTTGTCGCGGAACGGCTTTTCCCTGAAGGGTTTTTCCGGGGCCGGGCGATCCGATGACGGACGTTCCTGCGCGGACCGGTCAAGCGGCGTCCATCCCGGAGCGTCCCGACGTCGCTCCTCGTGCCGGTTTTCCTGGGGCCGGCCTTCTTGCGGCTTGGTCCAGCGCGGCTCCTTGGCGCGCGGAGCGCGCTCGGGCCGGCCGGTCGGCGCGCCGCCGGGCAGCAATTCGATCACCACGTCGGCGCCTTCGGACTTGCGCACCGCCTTGGTGAAGCGATCCAGCGCGGCGGCGCCAACCTCGAACGCGGTCTCCTCGTCGAAGATGCGGATGACGCCGATGTCCTTGCGGGTCACGTTGCCGCGCCGGCAGATCAGCGGCAGCAGCCATTTGGGATCGGCATTGTTG
>QFQD01000020.1 GCA_003241485.1 Ancylobacter novellus | reverse complement strand
CTCGGTCATGACCTTCGAGTTCGAGGACCACGTGTTCAACCTTCTGGACACGCCGGGCCATGAGGACTTCTCGGAAGACACCTACCGCACGCTGACCGCGGTCGACGCTGCGGTGATGGTGATTGACGCGGCCAAGGGCATCGAGGCGCGCACGCGCAAGCTGCTTGAAGTCTGCCGGCTGCGCGACATTCCGATCATCACCTTCATCAACAAGATGGACCGCGAGAGCCGCGACCCGTTCGAGATCCTTGACGAGATCGAGAAGACGCTGGCGCTCGACACCTCGCCGATGACCTGGCCGGTCGGACGCGGGCGCGACTTCGTCGGCACCATGGACGTCGCCACAGGCGGCATGCGGCTGCTCGATGGCGACGAGGGCAAGACCGGGCCGCTGCGGCAGATGAGCATGGCCGACATCGCCGCGCTCAACGTCACGCTGGACGAGGGCGCGCTGACCGAGGAACTGGGGCTGGTGCGCGAGGGCTGCAACCCGTTCGACCTCGGCTCCTTCCTCGAAGGTCATCTGACGCCGGTCTATTTCGGCTCGGCACTGCGCAATTTCGGCGTCGGCGACCTGCTTGAGGGGCTCGGCAAATATGCCCCGCCGCCGCGCGCGCAGGATGCCGACAAGCGCCGGGTGGAAGCCGAGGAGCCGCGTATGACGGCCTTCGTGTTCAAGATTCAGGCGAACATGGATCCCAACCACCGCGACCGCATCGCCTTTGCGCGGTTGTGTTCGGGCAAGCTTTCGCGCGGCATGAAGGCCAAGCTCGTGCGCACCGGCAAGCCGATGAGCCTCGCCACGCCGCAGTTCTTCTTCGCGCAGGACCGCCAGCTGGCGGAGGAAGCCTATGCCGGAGACGTGGTGGGCATTCCCAACCACGGCAATCTGCGCATCGGCGATACGCTGACCGAGGGCGAGGAGCTGAACTTCGTCGGCGTGCCGAGCTTTGCCCCCGAAATCCTGCGCCGTGTGAAGCTCTCCGACGCCATGAAGGCGAAGAAGCTGAAGCAGGCGCTGCAGGAGATGGCTGAAGAAGGTGTGGTGCAGGTGTTCCGCCCGACCGACGGCTCCCCGGCGCTGGTCGGCGTGGTCGGTCCGCTGCAGCTGGACGTGCTGAAGAACCGGCTGGAGGCCGAATATGGCCTCGACGTCGGCTTCGACATGTCCGAATTCCAGCTGGCGCGGTGGGTGTCGTCGGCCGATCCCAAGCGGATCGAGGAATTCGCCGCCGGCAACCGCCTCTCGACGGCGGAGGACCTCGATGGCGACCTCGTCTTCCTCAGCCCGTCCGCCTTCATGATCGGCTACACCGGCGACCGCTGGCCGGGCATCGTCTTCACGGATGTGAAGGACGTGAAGAAGGCGGCGTGAGCATCTGGTCCGACACAACGCGGACCCTGGCGAGGATCGCCCGGTCCCGCCCGTCGCGCTTGGCGTGATAGAGCATGGCGTCTGCCGCCCGCAGGGTCGACTCAAAATGGTGCCCATAGGGTCGGACGAAGGCGATGCCGGCACTGACGCTGCAGGCAATGCCGTGCGTGGCGTCCATATGTTCAGCGAAATCGCGGCGGATCGCCTCGACCCGGGCCACGACTGATTCCGCCGTCGCGTAACGCAGCACCAGCGCGAATTCCTCGCCGCCCATGCGCGCGGCGAGGTCTGCGCTGTCACCATACCGGCTCATCGCCTGCGCAAAGGCCATGATGGCGCGGTCGCCCGTGGCGTGGCCGTGGCGGTCGTTGATGGATTTGAACCGGTCGATGTCGAACACGGCGACCGCCGCGTCGCCCTCAAGCGGCTCGGCGGCGATGGCGTCGAACAAAGCCCGGCGGTTGAGCAGGCCCGTGAGCGGATCGGTCATGGCCTCGCGGCGATGTGACCGCGCCAGCCGCGTCTGGTTCAGCGCGAGCGCAAGGGCGCCGACGCCCGGCAGCCCGGCGACGACGGCGATCGAGTTGAACATCTCCGCCCAGTTGTCGGGCGGAGCGTCCAGCACCCATTTGCCCTCGACCAGCAACACAGCGGCGCAGCAGGCGAAGGAGACCGCCGCGAGGACATAGATCAGGCACATGCTGGCGATCGCCACCGGGGCTTCCGCTCTCCCGCGCCAGTACTCCAACGCCGCGAGGAAGAGCAGTATCGCGGCGAAGGCATTGCCGAGAATGAACCCGATCCCGTCATAGCCGAGCAGGATGAGCACGATCACCATCGGCACGCTGAGCAGGCCAAGGCCTATTCGCGGCAGGGGCGAGGCTCCGACGCGGAACTGACCGGCCGCACCGAACAGGATCGACATCCCGCTCAGCAGGAAGGTGAAGGACAGGCTGGCCAGCATGTGCGACGGCCGGCTGACATAGAGCCCGTAGGTGCTCACCGAGCCGACGATCGTCATCGCGGCGATGGCAACGGTCAGCAGGAAGCTGTCGGCCCGTGAGGACAACCAACTGGAGAACAGGACCAGTGCCAGGCAGAGTGCCGAGAAGCCGATGGCCGCGAGCAGGGACGAATAGTCGAGCAGCAAGGGGGCCTCTAAGGCTGGGCTGTCAGTTCATCACCAAAGCATCTTGTGGCACGATAGCACCAAAGCAGGCCTGTCGCCCACCGTGGCGCCGAAATCACCGGGTGATGACGATCCTTGTATTGGCCGGTCCGAACTCCGAGACCAGCGTGAACAGCGTCGCGGCATTGGCCGGGCTCAGCCTTACGCAGCCATGCGAGGCCGGGCGCCCAAGCCGTTTCACGTCCTTTGTGCCATGGATGGCATAGCCCCCATTGAAGAAGATCGCATAGGGCATGGGGGCATTGTCGTATTTGCGCGAGAAGTAGCGCCGGTGCATGCGCTGCGGCTGATAGGTGCCGACGGGCGTGCGGTAGCCCTTGCGCGCGGTCGAGACCGGCCAGCTGTGCTGGCGCCAGCCATCCACCCAGATCTCCATCTGCTGTGTCGACAGATCGACCTTCGCCACCAGCGCTTCCGCCCGCGCGGTGGCCGGCAGGGCGAGCGCCAGAAACGCAAGACCGACAAGCGTGGCGATGCAGCGCTTCATCCCGCTTCTCCCCGTGTAAGCCGTCACACTGGCACACGCGTCGGGCGAAGGGGAGGGCGCCTGCGCTTTATGGTTTACATGCGTGTGGCGCGGCAGTGTGCAGCGCAAAGGCGCATGGCGTCTCGATTGGAAACACTCTAGCGTCGCGCCGGAATTGATCCTGGGAGCGCTCACATGATCCTGATGCTCGTCGGCCTCGCGCTGTTCGTCGCCATTCACATCTTCGCCGCGCGGCGCAAGGGCGGGGCGGTGGGGCAGCAGCTCAACACCACCACCTATCGCGCCATTCACGCCGTCGTCGCCACGGTCGGCATCCTGCTCATTGCCTATGGCTTCGGCCAGTGGCGCGCGGAAGGTCCTGCGCAGCTATATGACCCGCCGGTGGGCCTGCGCCATCTCGCGCTGCTGCTGATGCTCTTCGCCACCATCGCGGCGGTCGCGGCGCTGGTGCCGAGCCACATCAAGGCGGTGCTCAAGTTTCCGTTCCTCGTGGCCATCAAGACCTGGGCGCTGGCCCATCTGATTTCCAATGGCGATGCCGCGACGGTGACGCTCGCCGTGGTCATCCTCGGCATGGCGGTGATGCTGCGCATCCTCGCCAAGAAGCGCGGCGCGCCCGTGCCGGCGGCGCCCAAGGGCTGGGGCGGGGACCTCGTTGCGGTGGCCGGCGGTGTCGTGCTTTATGCCGTCCTCGCGTTCTGGTTCCACCCCTACATCGTGGGTGTGCCGGTGATGGGCTGATAAAAGCCCAGTAAAAAGAACAGGAAGCGTCCGCTATGTCCGTCCAGTCCGCTGTTCGCCGCCTCACCGCTCCGGATATCCGCGCGAAGAAGGGCGGCGAGCCGATCGTCTCGCTCACGGCCTATCACGCCCATACCGCCCGCCTCATCGACCCGCATGTCGACTTCATGCTGGTGGGCGATTCGCTCGGCATGGTGATGCACGGCATGGAGACCACCGTGCCGGTGACGGTGGAGATGATGATCCTGCAGGGTCAGGCGGTGATGCGCGGTTCCGCCCGCGCGCTGGTGGTGGTCGACCTGCCGTTCGGCTCCTATGAGGGCTCGCCGCAGCAGGCCTTCGCCACCGCCTCGCGGGTCCTGAAGGAGACGGGGGCCGGTGCCATCAAGCTGGAAGGCGGCCGGCGCATGGCGGAAACCGTGCGCTTCCTTGCCGACCGCGGCGTGCCGGTCATGGGCCATGTCGGGCTGACCCCGCAGGCGATCAACACGCTGGGTTCGTTCAAGGCGCTGGGCCGCGACGAGGCGAGCGCCGCGCTCATCCTCGACGATGCCCGCGCCATCGCCGAGGCCGGCGCCTTCTCCATCGTGCTGGAAGCGATCAGCGAGCCGCTGGCCCGGCAGATCACGCAGGAAGTCGCGCCGCCGACCATCGGCATTGGCGGTTCGGCCGCCTGCGACGGCCAGATCCTGGTGCTGGAGGACATGCTCGGCCTCTCCGACCGGGTGCCACGTTTCGTGAAGAAGTTCGCGGAAATCGGCCCCGCGATCGGCGCGGCGGTGGAGTCCTATGCCACCGAAGTGCGCGCGCGCAGCTTCCCCGGCCCGGAGCACGTCTACGCCCCGAAGAAGGGTCGATTTGCCTTGTTGAGGCCGCATCGCTAGTTTACGCGCCTTTCCGATACCGCCCGACGCGTCGCGCAGGGTGGCCGCTCATTCTTTGCCTTCACGACGGACCCGCCATGGCTGATATTTTCCACGAGATCGACGAGGACCTGCGTCGCGAGCGGTTCAGCCGCCTGTGGAGCCGCTATGGCGTCTTCATCATCGCGATCGCGGTGCTGATCGTCGTCGGCGTCGCCGGCTGGCGCGGCTATGAGTGGTGGAAGCTGCAGCAGGACCAGGCGGCCGGCGCGCGCTTCGAGGCGGCGTTGCAGCTCGCCGCCCAGGGCAAGACGGCCGAGGCCGAGGCGGCCTTCGCCGAGATCGCCAAGGATGGGCCGCGCGGCTATCGCACGCTGGCGCGCTTCCGGTCCGCCACCGAACTCGCCGCCACCGACCCGAAGGCGGCCGTTGCGGCCTATGACGCGCTCGCCACAGACGCGAGCCTCGGCTCGCTGATGCAGGACGCCGCCAGCATCCGCGCTGGCCTGCTGCTGGTCGACACGGCACCCGTGGCCGAGATCGAGCAGCGTATGAAGCCGCTCGATACGCCCGAAGGCGCCTTCCGCTTCTCGGCACGCGAGATCACCGGCCTTGCCCAGTACAAGGCTGGTGACTTCAAGGCGGCCACTGACAGCTTCACTTCGATTCTGAACGACGGCCAGACCCCGCCCGGCCTGCGCCAGCGCGCCGAACTGCTGCGCACGCTGGCCAGCGCGCAGATGCCCGCAGCACCGGCCGCCGCGGCCGCAGAGGCCGCGCCGGCGCCTGCCACGGCGGCTCCGGCGGTCCAGTGAGAGAGGCATCCATGAGCCCGTCCACCCGCATCCGCCGGCTGCGTCGCACGCTGCTTGTCCTGCCCGTGCTCGCCCTGACCCTGGCGACCGCTGGCTGCGAGACGCTGGAGCAGATGAATCCCTTCGGCGAGAAGGAAAAGAAGCTGCCGGGCGCGCGCCAGGCGGTGTTCCCAGAGGGTGTGCCGGGCGTCGACTACAATGCCGAGCCGCCGCAGCCGGCAAATTCCGCCAAGTACCAGATGCCGGCCGAGGCGCCGGTACAGACCGGCGGCACGACAGCTTCCGGCACGACGTCGCGCGCCGCGCCGCTGACGCCGCAGTGAGCGGCGCGGGGGCACCGATTTCATGACCATCACCGTCGCCATCGTCGGCCGGCCCAATGTCGGCAAGTCGACGCTGTTCAACCGCCTCGTCGGCAAGCGCCTCGCGCTGGTCGACGACCGCCCCGGCGTGACCCGCGACCGGCGCGAGGGCGAGGGACGGCTCGGCCATCTCAATTTCCGCGTCATCGACACGGCCGGCCTTGAAGAGGCAAAGGCCGAATCGCTCGAAGGCCGCATGCGGGCGCAGACCGAGGCGGCGATCGACGACGCCGACGTGCTGCTGTTCATGATCGACGCCAAGGCGGGCGTGACGCCGAGCGACCGGGCCTTCGCCCAGCTCGCCCGGCGCTCGGGCAAGCACACCATTCTCGTGGCCAACAAGGCCGAGGCGCGCGGCTCTGAGGGCGGCACGTTGGACGCCTATGCGCTCGGCCTTGGTGACCCCGTGGAGCTTTCCGCCGAGCATGGCGACGGCATGGGCGACCTGGTTCGCGCGCTTGCCGATTTTGTTCCCGACGATGACGGCGACATGGACCTCGACAACGAGGGCGGCCGGCGCATCCGCGTCGCCGTGCTGGGCCGTCCCAATGCCGGCAAGTCGACGCTGATCAACGCCCTGCTCGGCGAGGACCGGCTGCTGACCGGCCCGGAAGCCGGCATCACCCGCGATTCCATCGCCGTCGATGTCGAGCGCCACGGCGTGGAGCTTCGCGTGTTCGATACGGCGGGCATGCGCAAGCGCGCCCGCATCGACGACAAGCTGGAGAAGCTCTCTGTCGCCGACGGCCTGCGCGCCGCGCGCTTCGCCGAGGTGGTGGTTGTGCTGATGGACGCCACCCACCCCTTCGAGGAACAGGACCTGCGCATTGCCGACCTCGTCGAGCGCGAGGGTCGGGCGGTGGTGCTCGCCATCTCCAAGTCGGACCTCGTGCGCGACCAGCAGGGTTTCGTCACCCGCATGCGCGAGGATGCCGACCACTCGCTGCCGCAGGTGAAGGGCGCCCCCGTCGTGCTCGTCTCGGGCCTGACGGGCGAGGGGCTCGACCGGCTGGTGCGGGCCATCGCCCAGGCGCATGAGGTGTGGAACCGCCGCGTCGCCACCAACCCGCTGAACCGCTGGCTGATCGAGACCACCGAGCAGCATCCGCCACCGGCGGTGTCGGGCCGCCGCATCAAGCTGCGCTACATCACCCAGCCCAAGGCGCGCCCGCCGAGCTTCGTGCTGTTCTGCTCGCGCTCGGATGCGGTGCCAGAGAGCTATGTGCGCTATCTCGTGAACAATCTGCGCACCAGCTTCGATCTGCCCGGCGTGCCTATCCGCCTGACGCTGCGCGAGAAGGACAACCCTTACGCGGAGAAGGAGTAGCTCCTATAGTGGAGCTTCCCTCCGCGCGGCTCCATGGCCGCGTACTTCCCTTATCCTGCGTTCGGCGACGCGCCCTTCGGCGCGGGCGCCTTCATCGGTTTTCGCCATGCTGATCGGCCTTCTTGCGGGCCTCATGACCGGAGCCCTGTGGGGGCTCACCTTCATTGCGCCGCGCGCTGTACTACCTTTCTCCGCCTTCGACCTTTCGGTGCTGCGCTATCTGGTCTTCGGGCTGGTGAGCGTGGGTCTGATGGTCAGTCCGCGTTTCCGCCTCACGGGTATGGCCTGGCCCATGCTGGGAACGGGGCTGCTGCTCGGCGCCTTCGGCACCTTCGGCTATTTCCTTTCCATCTCCTATGCGGTGCTCCTCGCCGGCCCCGTCCTGCCGCCGCTGATCGCCGGCACCGCGCCGGTGCTGCTGGCCATCGTCGCCAATCTGCATGAGCGCTCGCTGCCCTGGCGACGCCTCGCCTGGCCGCTGGCGCTCATCGTGGCGGGGCTGGGCGTGGTCAATGCAGCGAGCCTGCAGGAGGCGCATGCGAATGAGGCCAGCGCCATTCTCGCCGGCGTCGGCCTCTCGGTGGTGGCGCTGCTGTTCTGGGTTGCCTATGGGCTGGTCAATGCGGTGGTGATGCGCGGGGCGGATGCACCGGATGCGCTGCGCTGGACCTGCCTGCAGGGTGTGGGCTGCGGGACGCTGGCTGTGCTTTTGCTGCCGCTGGCCTCCGGTGGCCCGGAGCTGCTGGATTTCGGTAGCGCGGCGACGCAGCGCTTTCTCATCTGGGTGGTGGCGCTGGGCGTGATCGTGTCGTGGCTGGGCACATTCGGCTGGGTGGTCGCCTCCGAGCGTCTGCCCATGGCGCTCTCGGCCCAGCTCATCGTGGCAGAGACGGTGTTCGGCCTCGTCTATGGCCTGGCCTACGAGCAGCGCCTGCCGACCGCCCCGGAGGCGGTGGGCACGGCGCTTCAGCTCATCGGCGTCGTGGTGGCGGTGGCGATCTTCTCGCGCCGCCGGATCATGCCGGAACCGGGAACGCCTTGAGGCTGCGGGTCGGGAAGTCGTAGAGCTTTCCCGTCTCGTCGAACTCCGGCAGGCACAGCCCGACGATCGCGGCGGCGATGTCCTCGGGCACGGGCAGCGTATCGGGATCTTCGCCGGGAAACGCCTTGGCGCGCATGCGGGTGCGGGTCGGGCCCGGATTGAGCAGATTGACCCGCAGATTCGAGATGTTGGCCACCTCGTTCGCCCAGGTGCGTGCGAGCATCTCCAGCCCCGCCTTGGTGACGGCATAGGTGCCCCAGAAGGCGCGTGCCTTGTGCGCGGCGCCCGAGGACACCAGCACGGCCCGACCTGCGGTGGAGACGCGCAGCAGCGGGTCGAGCGAGCGGACCAGACGCCAGTTGGCGGTGAGGTTCACCGCCAGCGCGTCGTCCCACTCCTTGGGCTCGACCTGCGCCAGCGGCGTCATCGGGCCGAGGACGCCCGCATTGCCGATAAAGATGTCGAGGCGGCCAAAGCGCTCATAGATCGCGCCGCCAAGCCGGTCGATCGCCGCCGAATCCGTGAGGTCGAGCGGCACCAGTGTCGCGGTCGAGCCGCGCTGGAGGATGGCGTCGTCCAGCTCCTCCAGCGCGCCCGAGGTGCGGCCGATGGCGATGACATGCGCGCCGGCCTCGGCGAGGGCGAGGGCGGTCGCCTGACCGATGCCGCGCGTCGCGCCGGTCACGAGGGCATAGCGGCCCGCAAGAGGACGAGCGGCAAGGTTCGGCGCGGAAATGTCCGGCATGGCGTGTTCCCTGATGTGTCTCGAAGCTTACGAGGCGTCCGTGAGCACCACCGAGGGTGCGGAACGCGTCGCCGGCCCGTGATAGACCGCTTCGATGTTATTGCCTTCGGGGTCGAGCACGAAGGCGGCGTAATAGCCGGGGTGATAGTCGCGCAGGCCCGGCGCTCCATTATCGCGGCCGCCGGCCAGCAGCGCCGCGGCGTGGAAGCGCTGGACGGCTTCCTCGTCCGACGCCTGGAAGGCCAGATGCGCGCGCCCGGTCGTCGGCTCGCCTGTCGAGACGAACAGCTCGTCGGCGTAGAAAAAGCCCTCGCCGTCGAAAAGCGGCACGCTGAGCACGTCGAGGATGGCGCCGTAGAAGCGGCGGCAGGCGGGAAGATCGCGCACCACGAGCTGGATGTGGTCGATCAGGCGGCCTCTATGCCACTCGTTCAGCTCCACCATCGCCGCGCGCTCTTCCCTTGGTGCCTCAGCTTGCCTCGGCCAGCAACGAAAGCTGGCGCGGCGCGACCTCGCCCGTACGGTCGGTGAGCGGGGTGGGGTATTCGCCGGTGAAGCAGTGGTCGGTGAACTGCGGCTGAACCGGATCGCGGCCCTCATAGCCCATCGACTTGTAGATGCCGTCGATGGAGAGGAAGGCCAGGCTGTCGGCGCCGATATAGCGGCGCATGCCTTCGAGGTCATGCGTGGCCGCGAGCAGCTTGTCGCGGTCCGGCGTGTCGATGCCGTAATAGTCGGGATGGGTGATGGGCGGCGAGGAGATGCGGAAATGCACCTCGCGGGCGCCGGCCTCGCGCATCATGCGCACGATTTTGACCGACGTCGTGCCGCGCACCAGGCTGTCGTCGATCAGCACGATGCGCTTGCCCTCGACCACGGCGCGGTTGGCCGAGTGCTTCATGCGCACGCCCTGGTCGCGCACCGACTGGGTCGGCTGGATGAAGGTGCGCCCGACATAATGGTTGCGGATGATGCCCAGCTCATAGGGCAGGCCCGAGGCCTGCGAGTAGCCGATGGCCGCCGGCACGCCGGAATCAGGCACGGGCACGACGAGGTCGGCGTCGGCCGGGGCCTCGGCGGCAAGCTGGAAGCCCATGTTCTTGCGCAACTGATAGACCGAGCGCCCGCCCACGACCGAGTCCGGCCGGGCGAAATAGATGTACTCGAAGATGCAGGGGCGCGGGCGCACCGTGCCGAAGGGGCGCAGCGTCTCCACCTTGTCGGAGGAGAACACGATCACTTCGCCCGGCTCGATGTCACGCACGTGACGCGCACCAATTATGTCGAGCGCGCAGGTCTCCGAGGTGAGGATCGGGTGACCGTCGAGCTCGCCGAGCACCAGCGGGCGGATGCCGAGCGGGTCGCGCGCGCCCACCAGCTTCTTGTTCGTGAGCCCGACGAAGGCATAGGCGCCCTCGATGGCGCGCAGCGCATCGACGAAACGCTCGGTGAAGCGCGCGCGCTTGGAGCGGGCGACGAGGTGCAGCATCACCTCGGTATCGGAAGTCGACTGGCAAATGGCGCCATCGCGCACGATCTGCCGGCGCAGGGTGAGGCCGTTGGTCAGGTTGCCGTTATGGGCGATGGCGAAACCGCCGCCGTCGAGCTCGGCGAACAACGGCTGCACGTTGCGCAGGATGGTCTCGCCAGTGGTGGAATAGCGCACATGGCCGACCGCGATGTGGCCGGGAAGGCGCTTGATGGCCTCGCCATCGGAGAAGGCGTCGCTGACCAGTCCGAGGCGGCGCTCGGAGTGAAAACGCTGGCCGTCATAAGTGGTTATGCCGGCCGCTTCCTGTCCGCGATGCTGCAGCGCATGCAGGCCAAGCGCGGTGATGGCGGCGGCATCGGGGTGCCCGTAAATGCCGAACACGCCGCACTCCTCGCGCAGCGTGTCACCGTAATCATCGTAGAAATCGTTCGCCTCGACCGATTTCGGCACCACGCCATCAACGGCAAAATTGGCCATGTGACCATCGCTCCGCTCTGCGCAGTTCAAGGCTGCGCCGCTTCCCAAGCTGACCTGCAACGCACGTCGCCGGGACGCTGTGTCCCGAACACGCGGTCGAATTAAGGCGCCGCCGGCGCCGCCGGACCCGGATTGAAGGGTTCGGGCGGCGGTTCGGTCGGCTCCGTGTCCCGCGAGTTGCGAATGTCGCGTATCAGGCTCTCGGGATCTTCCGGCAACACGGAAATGAGCCAGTCGCCCGCGCTTTGCAAGACCACCTTGGAGCGCGCGTCGCGAATCCATTCCGGCTGGCCCTGTTCATTCTGGACCAGCCAGTTGAAGAACAGATAGGCCACCACCATTATAAGGAATCCGCGTGCGAGGCCGAACAGGAAGCCCAGCGTGCGGTCGAGCGCGCCGATGCGGCTGTCGAGCACGAGGTCCGAAATGCGGACCGTGATGATCGAGACGATCAGCAATGTCAGCAGGAACACGCCGCCGACCGTCGCCGCCATGGCGAAGGTGTCGTTGGTTATGTGCTGCTTCGCATAGGGTAGCAGCAGCGGGTACGCATAAAGCGTCACGCCCGCGGCGATGACCCAGGAGGCGATGGCGAAAATCTCGCGGACTAGGCCGCGCACCATCGCGAGAAGGCCGGAAATCACCATCACGGCGATGAGAATGATGTCGAGCAGCGTCAAGTCTATCGCACCGTGACCATTGCAGCCTTCCAAGGGAACAGCCGCGAATCCGCAAGCATCTCGCCCATGCGAGGGCCGCGCGACGTATAGCGCGACCAGGGCGGGCCGTCATCCCTCTTGGTATCCCTGTTCACGCTCGCGCGCAGGCTTGCGCGTGCCGCGTGCGGCGATCGAGGCAACGATATCCCCAAGAGAAGCCACCGTCTCGACCGCCAGCGGGGTTTCCGGCGCCTCCTTGCCGGAGGCCTTGGCCGCCGGAGCGACCGCGCGCACGAAGCCCAGCTTGGCCGCTTCCTTCAGCCGCGCCACCGAATGGGGCACCGGGCGCACCGCGCCGGTGAGGCTGATCTCGCCGAAATACACATTGTCCGGCGGCAGCACGGCGCCCGACAGTGAGGAGACGAGCGCGGCGGCGACCGCGAGATCGGCGGCCGGTTCGGTGATGCGGAAGCCACCGGCGACATTGAGATGCACGTCATGCGCGCCGAGCTTCACGCCGCAGCGCGCCTCCAGCACTGCCAGCACCATGGACAGGCGCGCGGGGTCCCAGCCCACCACGGCGCGGCGCGGTGTGCCGAGGCTGGTGGGCACGACGAGTGCCTGAAGTTCGACCAGCACCGGGCGGGTGCCTTCCATGCCGGCATAGACCGCGGTGCCTGGCGCGCCGCGGTCGCGGTTCGACAGGAAAAGCTCCGACGGGTTTGCCACCTCGGCGAGGCCGAGGCCGGTCATCTCGAACACGCCGATTTCGTCGGTCGGCCCGAAGCGGTTCTTCTGCGCGCGCAGGATGCGGAAATGGTGCGCGCCGTCGCCCTCGAAGGACAGGACGGCGTCGACCATGTGCTCCACCACGCGCGGGCCGGCGATCTGGCCGTCCTTGGTCACATGGCCGACCAGAATGACGGCGGCGCCGGCGCGCTTGGCGTAGCGGATCAGCGTCTGCGCGGAGGAGCGCACCTGCGTGACGGTGCCGGGAGCGGATTCCACCGCGTCGGTCCACATGGTCTGGATGGAATCGATCACCACCAGCGCCGGCCGCTTGCCCTCGGCGAGGGTGGCGACGATGTCCTCGACATTGGTCTCGGCGGCGAGTTCGACCGGGGCGCCGGACAGGCCGAGCCGTTCGGCCCGCAGGCGCACCTGCGCCACCGCCTCTTCGCCGGAGACATAGATGACGCGATGGCCCGCCTGCGCCAGAGCGGCGGAAGCCTGGATAAGCAGGGTCGACTTGCCGATGCCGGGATCGCCGCCGATGAGCAGCACAGAGCCCGGCACGAGGCCGCCACCGGCAACGCGGTCGAATTCGGACATGCCGACACGCACGCGCGGCGCGTCCTCGGAGGTGCCGGCGAGGCTTTCCAATGCGATCAACCGCCCCCTGCGGCCGCCGCGCAGTGTCGCCGGAACGGCCTCCGACGCTGTTGCTTCCTCGGCGATGGAGTTCCAGGCACCACAGGAGTCGCATTTGCCCTGCCAGCGCGTGTGTGCGGCGCCGCAGATCTGGCAGATGAAGGAGGCGGGACGCTTGGCCATGGTCTCGATCCAGACTGAGATTTAAATCGAAATTAAAATCAAATTGATCGTTAAGTATTCTGAATCATGTGACAGTAGTTCGCGCAAAATGGGTCCGGGTGTGTACTATTCCGCATTGCAATATACTGCATATAATCATACCATTTGACGGGTAGTGGCTGTGCATTCGGGCGGGTGCAGAGGCTGTCCTGCGTTGAGATACATGAAGCTGATCGTTGCGCGCCCGAATTGGCGCTTTCTCCTGTGTTGTCTGGTCCTGCTGCCCTGCACGCTGGGGCTTGGCAGCGTGCTGCTGTGCCTGTGGCGGCGCTCCTTCGTATACCGGATCGATGGCAAGGGCATCGTCCTCTGGTCCGGCCGCCGCGAGCCGTGGGGCGAGGTTCTAGGCTATAGCCTGCGCATGCGGCAGGGGAACTCCGCGTCCAAGACATCGCGGGTCGATATCGTGTTCACGGAAGGCAGCGCCACCATCCTGCCGTCCTGGATCGTGAACGGGGAAGATATGCTGCGTGTGCTGCGGCACAATATGCGCAAGGCGCTGCCGCCCCAGACTCGTATGCGCGTCAATCGCGTTCCCCGTCACTGACACGCGCCGGCTAAAAGTTCGCGCTCATCATTGCCAGATGTCGGGATCGATATAGGCGCGTGGCGCGAGTTTCACACAAGTCGGCCGGTCTCAGCTGCGCGGCCGGGCATGAATTTGATGTCCTCAGCGCAGGATATTGCGACCATAATAGATGTAATATTGAAATAATTGTCGCGCATTGGTGTTGTCGCGCGGCCGGTAGGTTTATTGTCCTGCAACATTTATTGCGGGCATTTATTGCGCATGTGCAGCAAAATAAGCTATCTGATAACAGATATGCGTTAGTCATTTCGGCGAGCGGAGTCGAGCGCAAGGCGCAGCCCATGAATCCAGTCGTTGCGAGATTTAACGGAAGATTTTTATTTTATTTTCTTATTATGATACCGTCGACCTTGGGGATTGGCAGCGTCATTCTCTGGGTTTGGCGGTCGTCTTTTGTATACAGAGTCGACCAGAATGGGATTCAACTTCGCTCGGGGCGCGAAATACCCTGGTCGGACGTGCAGAGCCTGCTGACCCGCAAGGGCGCGGGGGAGGCGGCGGGCACGGTGTCGCGTCTCGACCTGACCTATTCCGGTGGGCGCGCCCGTATCGTCTCGTCCTGGTTGGAGAACGGAGAGGAGGTCGCTGAGGCTGTCCGGACCGGGCTGCGCGAATTCCGCAAGACCGGCACGCCAATGCGCAGCCACTACGTCCAGCGGCGGAAATAGCGCCGGCCGAGCGAGGTCAATATCTCGTAATCGATGGTCTGGGAGTGGCGTGCAAGGTCGTCGAGGCTTAGTCCCTCGCCGAGCAGAGTGGCAAAATCGCCCGCTTCCACCGCGAATTCCGGCACGTCGGTAATGTCGACCGCCAGCAGGTCCATCGAGATGCGCCCGATAAGCGGGCAGCGATGCCCGGCCACCACGGCTTCCGCGCCGGGACGCAGATCCGACGCCCCGGCCAGGCGGGGAATGCCGTCGGCATAGCCGGCCGAGAGAATGGCGACCCGGCTCGGCCGGAGCGCGGTGTGCGCGCCGCCATAGCCGACGGTCTGCCCCTCATGCACATGGCGAATCTGCACGATGCGCAGATCCAGCCGCACGACGGGACGCAGCGGCGCCACATCCGTGCGCGCGCGTCCGCCATACAGCGCGATACCGGGGCGCACGAGATCAAAATGCAGGGCCGGATCGCCGACGGCGCCGGCGGAGTTGGACAGCGAGGCCCGCACATCCGGAAACAGCGCCGCCACGGCGCGGAAATCCTCCAGCTGCTGCGCGGTGAGCGGATGGTCGGGCTCGTCGGCGCAGGCGAGGTGGCTCATGATGAGCGCGAGCGGAAAGCCGAGCTCATTGCGCCCCTCGGCAAGGTTGATCGCCTCGGTCGGCGAGACGCCGAGCCGGTTCATGCCGGTGTCGACGTGCAGCGCCGCCGGCAGGGCTTCACCCACCTGCGCGCAGAACGCACGCCAGCGCTCGATCTCCGGCACGGAGCCGAGCACGGGGCGGAGAGAAAGCTCGCGATAGGCTGGCTCGGTGCCGGCGAACAGCCCGTTCAGCACGAAGATCTCGGCCTCCGGCAGAACCTCGCGCAGGCTGCGCGCTTCGCTCAGCAGCGCGACGAAGAAGCTGCGCGCGCCCGCCTGCCACAGCGCGGTGGCCGCCTGGACGAGGCCGATGCCGTAGCCGTCGCCCTTCACCACGCCGGCGCAGAGGGCGGGCGCGACACGGCGGGCGAGCTCCTCGTAATTGGCGCGCAGCGCGGCCAGATCGATGGTGAGAACACCACCCGCCTCGGGCGGGGAGACAGCAAGCTGGGTCACGCGGGAGCACTCAGTGGTCGGGCAGGCGGTCGGACTGGACCAGATTGGAGAAGCGCGTGAACTGGGGCTCGAACGAGACCTTCACCGTCCCGGTCGGGCCGTGGCGCTGCTTGCCGATGATGACCTCGGCGATGCCCTGCGCCGCCTTCATGTCCTGGTCCCACTTGAACCATTCCTCGGTGCCTTCCTTCGGCTCGCGGCCCTTGAGGTAATATTCCTCGCGGAACACGAACATCACCACGTCGGCATCCTGCTCGATCGAGCCGGATTCGCGAAGGTCGGACAATTGCGGACGCTTGTCGTCGCGGCTCTCGACCTGACGCGAGAGCTGGGACAGCGCCATGATCGGCACGCCGAGCTCCTTCGCCAGCGCCTTGAGGCCGGTGGTGATCTCGGTGATTTCCTGCACGCGACCCTGCGAGGAGCTCTTGGAGGAGCCGGTGAGCAGCTGCAGATAGTCCACCACCATGAAATCAAGGCCGCGCTGGCGCTTCAGCCGCCGGGCGCGCGCGCGCAGCTGGGCGATGGAGATGCCGCCGGTGTCGTCGATGTAGAGCGGGATGGTCTGCATCATCTGCGAGCAGCTCGCAAGCTTGTCGAACTCGTGCTCGGAGATGTCACCGCGGCGGATCTTGTAGGAGGCGATTTCCGCCTGCTCGGCAAGAATACGGGTGGCCAGCTGCTCGGCGGACATTTCCAGCGAGAAGAAGCCGACAACGCCGCCATCCACCGCGCGGATCGAGCCATCCGGCAGCGTCTCGGAACGATAGGCCGCCGCGACGTTGAAGGCGATGTTGGTGGCGAGCGACGTCTTTCCCATCGCCGGACGGCCGGCGAGGATGATGAGGTCGGATGGCTGCAGCCCGCCCATCATCTGGTCGAGATCGTCGAGGCCCGAGGCCGTGCCCGACAGGTGGCCGTCGCGCTGGAAGGCGCGGCTCGCCATGTCCACCGCTTCCTTCAGCGCATTGCTGAAGCTCAGGAAGCCGCCATCGTAGCGGCCGGTTTCGGCGAGCTCGTAGAGGCGCTTTTCGGCGTCCTCAATCTGGTCCTGCGGCGTGGCGTCGATGTCGGCGTCATAGGCCTCGTTGACGATCTCCTCGCCGATGGCGATGAGGTCGCGCCGCACCGAAAGGTCGTAAATGGTACGGCCATAATCCTCGGCATTGATGATGGTGGTCGCCTCGGCGGCGAGGCGCGCGAGATATTGCGGCGCGTTCATGCCGCCGACGTCGAAATCCGACGGCAGGAAGGTCTTCAGCGTGACCGGCGTCGCCACCTTGCCGGCGCGGATCAGCGCGGCGGCGGTCTCGTAAATGCCGACATGGATCGGCTCGAAGAAATGGCGCGGCTCAAGGAAATCCGAGACGCGGTAGAACGCCTCGTTATTGACGAGGATGGCGCCGAGCAGCGCCTGCTCCGCCTCGATATTGTGCGGCGCGGTACGGTAGGACGTTTCGGTTGCCGCCGGCGGGCGAGCTGGGGAATCGAGCATGTCTGTTCCGGGTGCGCTTGGGTCGGTCACCAGCTAACGCCACCGCGGCAGGCGAGTCCGGAGCGAATCGCGCACGCCCTATTTTGTCCTGTGGAGGGCCTGTGGAAAGCACAATCGCGCTTGACGCGATTCAGCCCTCTTCGGGCCTCCGGGGGCCTCACTCGCCGGCGAGGCGCAGGCCGGGGCGGTTGCGGTTCTCCGCCTTGCGCAGGATCGCCTCGTTCTCGGCGATGTAGTTGCGGGTGAGCGGCACGACGCCCTCGCGCTTGGCGAGCTGCACCTGGAACACCATCATGCCCTGATGGCGGAAGGCCATCTCGGACGAGGCGAGATAGAACTCGAACATCCGTACGAACCGCGAATCGTAAAGCCGCTCCACCTCCTCGCGATGGGCGAGGAAGCGTTCGCGCCACGCCTTCAAGGTCTCGGCGTAATGCAGCCGCAGGATCTCGACATCGGTGACAAACAGGCCCGCCCGCTCGATCGCCGGCAGCACCTCGGACAGGGCGGGAATGTAACCGCCGGGGAAGATGTATTTGGCGATCCAGGGATTGGTGATGCCGGGCCCTTCCGAGCGGCCGATCGAATGGATCAGCGCGACGCCGTCCTCCTTCAGCAGTTCCGCGACCCTGGCGAAATACTCGTCGTAATGGCCGATGCCGACATGCTCGAACATGCCGACCGAGACGATGCGGTCGAATGGGCCGGGCGTGTCGCGGTAGTCCTGCAGACGGAATGCGACGCGGTCGCTGAGACCCTTCTCCTCCGCCCGGCATTGGGCGACGCCGAGCTGTTCCTCCGAAAGCGTGACGCCGGTCACCTGCGCACCGGCGTTCTCGCCGAGGTAGAGCCCCATGCCGCCCCAGCCGCAGCCTATGTCGAGCGCGGTCATGTCGGGGCGATCGAACAGCAGCTTGGCGGCGATGTGGCGCTTCTTGGCCAGCTGCGCGTCGTCCAGCGACTGCCCAGGCCGCTCGAAATAGGCGCAGGAATACTGCCGGTCTGCGTCGAGGAAGAGCGAATAGAGCCGCCCGTCCAGATCGTAGTGATGGGCGATGTTGTCCTTCGCCTTGCCGGGCGGGTTGAACTGGGCGAGGCGGCGGAAGCGGAAGCGCAGCTTCATCAGCGCCTTGGCCGTGACGCTCGGCACCTGCAGGCCCACCTGCGACATCAACAGGGCGAGGACCTCGGCGACGTCACCCTGCTCGACGACAACGCCGCCCTCCATATAGGCCTCACCGAATTTGAGCTCGGGATCGAGCGCGACCTGGCGCTGCCAGGCATCGGAGGTGAAGCGGATGGCGAGGGGAGACCCGGTCCCGTCGCCATAGGTGACGCGCCGGCCGGAGGCGAAAGTAATCGTCAGTGTGCCGCGGCGCACGACACGCCCGATGACCTGCAAGAGCAACCGTTCCATCGGCCAACTCCAAGGTGTCGGCCGCGGCTCGGTGGTGCGAGACGGCCCGCCCAGCGGATGGGCATGTATTCGTGGATGCCCATCATTGCATCACAACATTTTAGGCCTCGCAATATTCCTCACAGTAAAAAAGCACGCAAAAAAGCCCGGCCGCGAACGGCCGGGCTTCTTCTTTTGAACTATGACGTTAGGTAAGTAGCTCAGGCCTGCTCGGCATCCGCTTCGGTGTCCTCGTCTGACTCCTCGGCGGTCTCCTCGAACACTTCCTCATCCTCGTCGTCGCGAACGACCGTCAGGTCTTCACCGCGGGCCTGACGCTCGGCTTCTTCCGGGCTGCGGGCGACGTTGGCGCGAATGTTGACCTCGACTTCGGGGTGCAGGCTGACCGGAACGTCATGCACGCCGATGGTCTTGATCGGGTGGTTGAGGACGATCTGGCTGCGCGCGACCGAGAAGCCGGCATTGGTCAGCGCGTCGGCGATGTCGCGGGTCGACACCGAGCCGTACAGCTGGCCGGTTTCGCCAGCCTGGCGCACGAGCGCGACGATGGTGCCGGCGAGCTTCTCGCCGACCTTGGCCGCCTCGGCCTTGAGTTCAAGGTTGCGGGCTTCGAGCTGCGACTTCATCGCCTCGAAGCGGGTCTTGTTTTCCTTGGTGGCGCGCAGCGCCTTGCCGGCCGGCAGGAGGAAATTGCGGGCGAACCCGTCCTTGACGCGGACGATCTCGCCGATCTGGCCGAGCTTGGCCACGCGTTCCAGCAGAATGACTTCCATGTTCCGTCTCCTAATCGTTCAATTCAAATGGGTTCAGGTGTCGTTCGCGGCGGGCGGGCGACCGCGCCGCGGAAAGCGGTTGCGAATGCCGAACAGGAGGTCGGCAATGCCGAGCAGCGCCAGCACGGCGAAGGGCCAGCCCAGCGCCAGCGCGGCGATCCACACGGTGGCGATGACCAGCGTGCGCCCCGCCGCCCCGCGCGTGATCCAGTGGATCGTCGCAAGGCCGAGGAAGGCGAACGCCATGACCAGCGTCGCCCCGAGCAGCTGGCAGACCAGGCCGATGAAGTCACCGGCCAGCGCGGCACCGATGAAGGCGCCGATCAGCAGTACGAGCGTCGCGCGCGGCACCGTGATCGCGGCAAGGTCCGGCCAGGGGCGCACCAGCCGGCCCGAGACGCGGGCGACATGGGCGGCGAGCCAGAGATTGCCCATCTGGGTCAGCATGGTGACGACCGCCGCTGCCGGCGGCATGACCGACACCAGCAGGTCGATCAGGCGCGCCATATCCGCCCCGCCGGCCTCGGGATGCTCCGCGAGCATGGCCTGGAACAGCGCCCGCAAGGCCGCCTGGTAGTCGGCGATGTTGCCGGCCACCAGCGGGATAAGGGCGGTGACGGCAAGGCAGCCGAGAATGGCGGCGGCGATCAGGATGCGCCCGACCGGGAACCATTCCAGCGGCCCGTCGGCGCGTTCCTGCCGGGCCATCAGGGCGAGATAGGCGAGCACATAGGCCGGCAGGCCGACGCCGGCCACATAGGCCAGCAGCAGCTCAAGACCGAAGAACACGCCGATGGCGACCGAGGCGGCAGAGGCCGCCACGAGTGCGGCGACCTGCGACCAGCCGAGGCCGACGATGAGAACGGGCAGGGGGGCGAGGTAGAACAGCGGCAAAGCCAGAGCGCTGCCGGTGGCCACTGTCGCCACCAGAAGGGCCGACGCCGCGCCGGCGCCAAAGGCTATGAGCCAGATCTGTACCATCGACGAGCTGTCCCGCTCCCAGCGGTTAGAGGCGGATCGATGTCCACCCCAGCCGAGACCCGTGAGGCGAACCCGCGGGCCTGTCGGATATGTGTCGGTAGAGGCGTCCCCGGCGCGAGGCCGGGGCGCTTATCGAACCATCCCGGCCGGGGCCGGGATGGGAAGCGTCACGTAATCAGCGGATCACGAAGGGCAGCAGGCCGAGGAAGCGCGCGCGCTTGATGGCCTGGGCCAGCTCACGCTGCTTCTTGGCGGAGACCGCCGTAATGCGCGAGGGGACGATCTTGCCGCGCTCGGAAATGTAGCGCTGCAGCAGGCGAACGTCCTTGTAGTCGATCTTCGGCGCATTGGCGCCCGAGAACGGGCAGGTCTTGCGACGACGGAAGAAGGGACGACGCGCGCCCGACGTATTGGCGGAAGGACCGCCGGTGCCACCGAAAGCCATCACTCAGTCTCCACGTTGGCCGGAGCCTCTTCACGATCACGGCGCGGGCCGCGGTCACCGCGATCCCCACGGTCGCCGCCGAAGCTGCGACCACCACCGCCGAAGCCACGGTCGCCGCCGAAGCCGCGATCACCGAAGCCGCGATCGCCACGATCGTCACGATCGCGCTTCTGCAGCATGACCGACTGGCCTTCCTCGAGCTCCTCGACGCGGATGGTGAGAACGCGAAGCACGTCCTCATCAATGCGCTGCTGGCGCTCCAGCTCGGCAACGGCCGCCGCGGGGGCGTCGATGTTGAGCAGGGAGAAGTGGGCCTTGCGGTTCTTGCGAATGCGATAGGTGAGGGTCTTCACACCCCAGTATTCGACCTTGGTGACCGAACCACCATTCGCCTCGATAACGCCCTTGAAGCGGGCGGTGAGTTCCTCGACCTGCTGCGCCGTAACGTCCTGGCGCGCGAGGAACACGTGCTCATAAAGAGCCATGTCTCGTACCTTTCCATTGATCCCGCATGATTGCGGACCGCCCTCCCGACGCCGAGCCCTTCGAGCCCGGGAAAGGCTCGAACAATCTCGAAGGCGGGGACACGGGACGGCGGAAATCCGTGGATTGCCTGCCGCGCCATTGCAAAAATGCCAAAGCGCAGCCGTCCGTTCAGCCCCCGGCCGGAACTGACAGTGCGCGGGCTTATACTGGGAATGGCCGGAAAATCAAGGGTGAGCCGCGGCCGCGGCGGGGATGGCGACGTCATCCTCGGTGCAGACGCGGTTGCGGCCGGTGCGTTTGGCCAGATAGAGCGCCGCATCGGCCCGATTGACCAGCGACGACCCCGCATCCTCGTGATGCAGCGTGGCCACGCCGAAGCTGACGGTGACCGACATCTCATGTTTATCGAGGATGAGCGAGGAATCTTCGATCGCCCGGCGCAGCCTCTCCGCGTTCGCTCGCCCCTGCGCGAGCCCGGTATGAGGCGCGAGAATGACGAATTCCTCGCCGCCGACGCGGTAGGCCGTGTCGCCCTTGCGCTTGAGGGACCCTAGCAACCGGCCCAGATGGGCGAGGACCTTGTCGCCGCATTCGTGGCCGTGCTCGTCATTCACCCGCTTGAAATTGTCGATGTCGAGCGAGAGGAAGGCGAGCGGTTGACCGCGCCGCTGGGCGATCTCGACCTGGCGCGGGAACGCGGCGTCGAAACTGCGGCGATTAGGCAGGCCTGTCAGGTTGTCGGTAAACGCGGCGAACTCCAGTTCGGCCATCTTCAGCAGATCGCGGGCGGTCAGGCGCGACAGCTGGATGCTGGTGAAGATGAGCGAGGCTCCGAGCAGATTGATGATGGAATCCACGATCGTGGAGGCGTTGAATGTGGGAGAGAGGAGGCGATGGAGAGTCATATAGACACCCAGCGCGATCACCATGGCCAGCAGCCCCGTCATGGCGAGCCACGCGTGGCGTAGCCAGACTTTGGTGGCTATGCGGGCGAGATAGATGGCATGGAAGGCGGCGACGCAGACGAGACCGAGTGCGATCAGGTCTATGAGCAGAATCACAAAACTCATTAGATCCCGATCTCGAACGGCGATAGGCGTGAAGAACGTGAGGCCTGCTTTGTTGCTCGCGCCCTTGCGGCTTGACACGCGGCGCGGGGCGGTGTTCCTGCGGCCGCCAATTCTTAACATATCAGGTTTCGTTACGTCATGAGCAGCGCCCTCGTTTTCCCCGGTCAGGGCAGTCAGGCTGTCGGCATGGGCAGAGCCCTCGCCGACAACTTCGCCGTCGCCCGCGCGGTTTTCGAGGAAGTGGATGAGGCGCTGGGCGAGAAGCTCTCGGCCATCATGTGGGATGGGCCGATCGAGACGCTGACGCTGACCGCCAACACCCAGCCCGCGCTGATGGCCGCTTCCATGGCGGCGCTGCGTGTGCTGGAGGCCGAAGCCGGCGTGAATCTCGCCCGCGACGCCGCCTTTGTGGCGGGGCATTCGCTGGGCGAATATTCGGCGCTGGCGGCGGCCGGCAGCCTTTCCCTGGCGGATACGGCCCGGCTGCTGCGCCTGCGCGGCACCGCCATGCAGGCGGCGACCCCGGTCGGCACCGGCGCCATGGCGGCGATTCTCGGGCTCGACTTCGACAAGGTGGCGGCCGTCGCTGCCGAGGCGGCTCAGGGTGAAGTCTGCGAAGTCGCCAACGACAACGCGCCCGGCCAGGTTGTGGTCTCCGGCCATGCCGCCGCGGTGGAGCGTGCCTGCGAGATCGCCAAGCGCGAGGGCGCTTCGCGCGCCATCTTGCTGACGGTATCCGCGCCTTTCCATTGCAGCCTGATCGCCTCGGCCGCGGATGCCATGCGCGAGGCGCTGGCCAAGGTCGCCGTGCACGCCCCGAAGGTGCCGCTGGTTGCCAATGTCACCGCCGCGCCGGTGACCGATCCCAATGAAATCCGAGCCCTGCTGGTGAAGCAGGTCACCAGCACCGTGCGCTGGCGCGAATCCGTGACCTTTATGGCGGAGCAGGGCGTGACCCGGCTTGTCGAGATCGGTACCGGAAAGGTGCTCTCCGGCCTAACCAAACGCATTGCGCGTCAGGTGGCCTCCGCCAATGTCGGCACGCCCGAGGAAGTTGCGGCCTTCGCCGCCGCTTCCCCGGCGGCCTGACTGTTCCAGGAGATTTCCGTGTTCGATCTGACAGGCAAGACCGCTCTCGTGACGGGCGCCACCGGCGGCATCGGCGGCGCCATCGCCAAGGCGCTGCACGCGCAGGGCGCGACCGTCGCGCTTTCCGGCACGCGCCGCGAAGTGCTGGAGACGCTGGCCGCCGAGCTCGGCGAGCGCACCCATGTGCTGCCCTGCGACCTCTCGAACACCGAGCAGGTCGAGGCTCTCGTCCCGCAGGCCGAGGAGGCCATGGGCGATATCGACATTCTCGTGAACAATGCCGGCATCACCAAGGACGGCCTGTTCGTGCGTCTCACCGACGAGATGTGGGACGCCGTCATCGCCGTGAACCTGACGGCCGGCTTCCGCCTGACGCGGGCCGCCGCGCGCTCCATGATGCGCCGTCGCACCGGCCGCATCATCGGCATCACCTCGGTGGTCGGTGTCACGGGCAATGCCGGCCAGGGCAATTATGCCGCCGCCAAGGCGGGCATGATCGGCATGTCCAAGTCGCTCGCCAAGGAAGTCGCCGCGCGCGGCGTCACGGTGAACTGCATCGCGCCGGGCTTCATCGCCACGCCGATGACGGATGTGCTGAACGACAAGCAGCGACAGATGATTCTCGGCGCCGTTCCGGCCGCCCGGCTGGGCACGCCCGAGGACATTGCCGCTGCGACCGTCTACCTCGCCTCCAATGAGGCGGCGTACGTTACCGGCCAGACTCTGCATGTGAATGGCGGAATGGCCATGATCTGATAAGGCTGCGGAAACCGGTGGTTCCAGCGGCCCGGTGGGGCGCTGGTTTTGCCGGATGAAGTGTGCTAACGACCGCCTCGGCTCACAGGGTCGGGCGCTGCCGAAGAGAAGCAGTCGCCCGGACAGTTCCTGTAATCGGGGCAGGAAAACAGACCTTCCAGCCGCGCTGCGATGCGGAGGGGGGCCAAATGGAACAACTAGCAACCTCCGGATATTCGGACGAGGGTGAACCGATGAGCGATATTGCCGAGCGCGTGAAGAAGATCGTAGCCGAGCACCTTGGCGTTGAGGCCGAGAAGGTCACCGATGGTGCCAGCTTCATCGACGACCTCGGCGCCGACAGCCTCGACACGGTCGAGCTGGTCATGGCCTTTGAAGAGGCCTTCAACGTTGAGATTCCCGACGACGCCGCCGAGACGATCCTGACCGTCGGCGACGCGATCAAGTTCCTGGAAAAGAACGCGGCCTGATCGCCCGTTTTGACGCTGCGGCGGCAGGTCCGTCGCAGCGCTACCTGCCATGGCGTTCTCTGCCATGAAGTTCTCCGGAGATATCCGATGAGGCGTGTTGTCGTTACCGGCCTCGGCATGGTGACGCCGCTTGGCTGCGGCGTGGACGTTACCTGGAAGCGGCTGCTGGCCGGCCAGAGCGGTGCCAACCGGGTCGAGAATTTCGATGTCTCCGACCTGCCGGCCAAGATTGCCTGCCAGATCCCGCGCGGTGATGGCACCGACGGCACCTTCAATCCCGACCAGTGGATGGAGCCGAAGGAACAGCGCAAGGTCGACGAGTTCATCGTCTATGCGATGGCCGCTGCCACTCAGGCGCTGAACGATGCCGACTGGCACCCGACCTCCTATGAGGACCAGTGTGCCACCGGCGTCATGATCGGTTCGGGCATTGGCGGCCTCCAGGGCATCGCTGAAACCAGCCTGCTCCTGCAGGAACGTGGCCCGCGCCGCGTATCCCCCTTCTTCATTCCAGGCCGCCTGATCAACCTTGCCGGCGGCTATGTGTCGATCGAGCACGGTCTCAAGGGGCCGAATCATGCGGTCGTCACCGCCTGCTCGACCGGCGCGCACGCGATCGGCGATGCCGCGCGTCTCGTCGCATTCGGCGATGCCGACGTGATGGTGGCCGGTGGCACCGAATCGCCGATCAACCGGCTGGCGCTGGCGGGTTTTGCCGCCTGCCGCGCGCTGTCGACCGGCTACAACGACACGCCCGAGAAGGCCTCGCGTCCCTATGACAAGGACCGCGACGGCTTCGTTATGGGCGAAGGTTCCGGCGTCGTGGTGGTCGAGGAGCTCGGCCATGCGCTGGCGCGCGGCGCCAAGATCTATGGCGAGATCGTAGGCTATGGCCTGTCGGGCGATGCCTACCACATCACCGCACCTTCCGAGGATGGCGATGGCGCGTTCCGCAGCATGCAGGCCGCGCTGAAGCGGGCGGGCATCTCGGCTGCCGAGATCGACTACATCAACGCCCACGGCACCTCGACCATGGCCGACGAGATCGAGCTCGGCGCGGTGCAGCGGCTGCTCGGCAACGCGGCAGCGACCGCGTCCATGTCCTCGACCAAGTCGGCGATCGGCCATCTGCTCGGCGCGGCCGGCGCGGTGGAGGCGATCTTCTCGCTGCTGGCGATCCGCGACCAGATCGCGCCGCCGACGCTGAACCTCGACAATCCGTCCGTCGAGACGCCACTCGACCTGGTTCCGTACACGCCGCGGTCGCGTAACATCGACTACGCGCTGTCGAACTCGTTCGGCTTCGGCGGTACCAATGCCTCGCTGGTGTTCAAGCGCTACGTGAACTGAGTGCCTGCCGTCTTGCCGCGCGGCGGCGCGTTCGACAATCGCGAAAAGGGCGGGTGCAAACCCGCCCTTTGTCGTGTTTGGATTCCCGCTTTCGCCATATTTGAGGGTAGTCTGCCTGTGCGTAGCGCGGCCTGCGGACGCGAGAGCCCTTTCGGCTCGGACGGAATCACCCGATTCTGCGGAACCTGCTCCAGGCGAGGCACCCGATGACCGACGAGACTCCTCCGGGGGTGACACCCGCGCCCGGCGAGAACCCGGCTCCCGCCGAGACCCCGGCGCCGGTGCAGACCGCGCCGGCGCAATCCCCCGTGCCGCCTCCCGCGAAACCCACGCGCAACAAGCGCGCCTCGAAGCGCGCCAGTCACCCGCTGGTGGTCGCCGGAAGCGCCGTGTTCACGCTGCTGCTGGCCGCCATCATTCTCGGCGGTGGGGCGCTGTGGATGGGCAAGAAGCGCTACGACGCGCCCGGCCCGCTGCCGCAGGACATGGCAGTGATCATCTCCGCCGAATCCGGCCTGATCGACATCGCCGATCTGCTGGTCAAGCGCGGCGTCATTTCCGATAAATGGGTGTTCGTCGCCGCCGCCGTCGGCACGCGCTCCTCCGGCAAGCTGAAGGCCGGTGAGTATGAATTTACCGAACATGCCTCGATCCGCCAGGTGCTCGCCACCCTCGTTTCCGGCAAGGTGATCGAATACAACGTCACCATTCCCGAAGGATTGACCAGCGACCAGATCGTCCAACGCCTGCTGGAAGTCGACGAACTGTCCGGCGCGATCCGCCAGGTGCCCCGCGAGGGAAGCCTCATGCCCGACACCTACAAGGTGACGCGGGGCACTTCGCGCGAGGACGTGCTGCGCCGCATGGCCCGCACGCAGGATGCCGCACTGAAGGAGATCTGGGCCAAGCGCGACCCCAGCCTGCCGCTGAAGTCGCCCGAAGAACTGGTGATCCTCGCTTCCATCGTGGAGAAGGAAACAGGTGTCGCCGAGGAGCGGCCGCAGGTCGCGGCGGTGTTCGTCAACCGGCTCAACAAGAAGATGAAGCTGCAGTCGGACCCGACGATCATCTACGGGCTGGTGCGCGGCAAGGGGCGGCTCGACCGGCCGATCACCCGCGCCGACATCACCACGCCGACGCCCTTCAACACTTACACCATCGCCGCCTTGCCGCCCGGCCCCATCGGCAATCCCGGCAAGGCTTCGCTGGAGGCGACCGCCAATCCGGCCAAGACGCGCGATCTCTATTTCGTCGCCGACGGCACAGGCGGTCACGTCTTCGCCGAGACGCTGGATCAGCATAACAAGAACGTCGCGCGCTGGCGGCAGATCGAGCGCGACCAGAAGATCGACCCCTCGCGCCAGCCCGCCGGCACGGCCGGCAACACCGGCGCCACGCCGGGTATCGACTGAACCGCCTCGCGGCCTGCGTTGCACGCTTGAGGGGGCGGCTCCCCGCCGTTATGTTCCGCGCGCCGTCAGCGGCGCCGGCACAGGATCGGCGAGCGGAGGGGCAGGGGAGACAGCATGGCGCTTGCCAGCATGACGGGCTTTGCCCGCACCCAGGGAAGCGCGGGTGCGTGGAGCTGGGCCTGGGAAATCAAATCGGTGAACGGCAAGGGCCTTGATGTCCGACTTCGCCTGCCGGGCGGCTGGGAAGGGCTGGAAGCCGGGCTCAAGCAGATCGCCTCGCGCGTGCTGGGGCGCGGCAGCGTCAACGCCAATCTCACCATGACCCGTGCCGACGCCGCGGTGAGCGTGCGGGTGAATGAGGACGTGCTCCGCGCCATTGCCCTGTCGGTGGGCAAGGTGGCGGCTGATCTCAACGCACCCCCGGTGCGGCTGGAAAGCCTGCTCAATCTCAAGGGCGTGCTGGAAATCGCCGAATCGGAAGACAGCGAGGCCGAGCGCCGCGCCGCCGAGCAGGCGGTGATCGCCGGTTTCGAGGCGGCGCTGGGTGATCTCGTCGCCATGCGCGCGCAGGAAGGCGCCGCACTCGGCCTTGTGCTGAACGAGCGGCTCGACGCCATTGCCGCGCTGACCGCTCAGGCGGAGGCGAACCCGACCCGGCAGGCGGAGGCGATCCGCGCCAAGCTCGCCGAGCAGATCCGCGTGCTGATGGACACGGGGGCGAATTTCGACCCGGACCGGCTGCATCAGGAAGCGCTGATGCTGGCCTCCAAGGTCGACGTGCGCGAGGAACTGGACCGCCTGGTCGCCCATGTCGCCGCCGCACGCGCCATGTTGGGCGAGGGCGGCGCGGTCGGGCGCAAGCTCGACTTCCTGGCGCAGGAATTCAACCGCGAGACCAACACGCTGTGCTCCAAGGCGAACGACGTGTCGCTGACCGCCATCGGCCTTGAGCTGAAGGGCGTGGTCGAACAGTTTCGCGAGCAGGTCCAGAACATTGAGTGAGCCGCGCATGAAGCACTCCCACCTTGCCCGCCGGGGCCTGATGCTGATTCTGTCCTCGCCCTCCGGCGCGGGAAAGTCGACGCTGGCGCGCCTGCTGCTGGAGCAGAACCCCGACATCTACCTCTCCGTCTCGGTGACGACCCGCGAGCGGCGCCCCAGCGAGGTGGAAGGCGTGCACTACCATTTCCACAGTCGCGAGCGCTTCGAGCGCATGCGCGACGCCGGCGACCTTTTGGAACATGCGGAGGTGCACGGCAATTTCTACGGCACGCCGCGCGAGCCGGTGGAGAACGCGCTGGCGGCCGGCCGCGACGTGCTGTTCGACATCGACTATCAGGGGGCCGAGCAGCTTTATTCCAAGATGCGGGAGGACATTGTCGGCGTGTTCATACTGCCGCCTTCCGCCGCCGAGCTGAAAATGCGTCTGGAGCGGCGCGCCGAAGATGCCTCCGGGGTCATCGAAAAGCGGCTGAAAAACGCACGCACCGAGATCGGCCACTGGGAGGATTACAACTACGTGCTGGTCAATGAGGACCTGAACAGCACCTTCGCCAATCTGCGCAACATCCTGCTGGCCGAGCGGCTGCGCCGCGAGCGGCAGGTCGGGCTGGCCCCGGTCATCGCGCGGCTCGACGAGGAACTCGCCGCGCTCACCGATTGACGGCTGCGCCGGCCCGCATCGCCACCCAGTTGTTGGCGAGTGCCACGAAGCCCTCCACCGGCACCTGTTCGGCGCGCTCGGTCGGCTCGATGCCGGAGGCGTCGAGCAGGGCCGCCGTGTCGACGCCGAGGCTCTTCAGGCTTTGGCGCAGCATCTTGCGGCGCTGGCCGAAGGCGGCCTCCGTCACGCGCTCCAGCGCTCTCAACTCGCAGGCCAGCGGCGCCGGCCGCGGCACTATGTGCACGACCGATGATGTGACCTTGGGCGGCGGCACGAAGGCCGAGGCCGGCACGTCGAAGGCGATGCGCGCGACCGCTCGCCACCCCGTGAGGATGGCAAGCCGGCCATAATGGTTCGTGCCCGGCGCGGCGACGATGCGCTCCGCCACCTCGCGCTGGAACATCAGCGTCAGGCTCTCATACCAGGGCGGCCACGGATCGGTGGACAGCCAGCCGATCAGCAGCGGCGTCGCGACATTGTAGGGCAGGTTGGCGATGACGGCGGCGCGCCCGCCCGCGGGCACCAGCGCGCGATAGTCAGCCTCCAGCGCGTCGCCTTCGATAACCTCCAGCTTGCCGGGATAATGGCCGGAGACCTCCGCCAGCGCGGCGATGCAGCGGGCATCGCGCTCGATCGCGACCAGCTTTTCCGGGCCGAGCGCGAGAATGGCGCGGGTCAGGCCGCCGGGACCGGGGCCCACCTCGATCACCGTCACGCCCTCCAGCCGCCCGGCGGTGCGGGCGATCTTCGAGGTGAGGTTCAGATCGAGCAGGAAGTTCTGGCCGAGCGATTTGAGCGCCGACAGGCCGTGATCGCGGATGACGTCGCGCAGCGGGGGAAGATCGTCGATGCCGCTCATGAGAGGCTGCCGGCGAGTTCGGGTTCCGCCGCTGCCCGCCGCCGCGTGTCAACATCGGCGAGCCGACGGGCAAGGCGAAGCGCCTCGACGAGGCTTGACGGGTCCGCTCGGCCGGTGCCGGCGATGTCGAAGGCGGTGCCGTGGTCGGGCGAGGTGCGCACGAAGGGCAGGCCGAGCGTGACATTCACCGCGCGGTCGAAGGCCAGGGTCTTCACCGGCGCCAGAACCTGATCGTGATAGGCGCCGATCACCACGTCATAGCCCGTGCGGGCCCTGGCGTGGAACAGCGTGTCGGCGGGGAAGGGGCCGCGCGCGTCGATGCCTTCGCGGCGCAATTCCTCGACGGCGGGACGGGTAATCTCCTCGTCCTCATGCCCGATGGTGCCCTGTTCGCCGGCATGCGGGTTGAGGCCGCAAAAGGCTAGCCGCGGATGGGTAATTCCAAAGCGCTCGGTAAGGTCGCGGGCGGCGATGCGGCCGGTCTCGACCAGCAGCTCGCGGGTGAGCAGCCGGGAAATGTCGGAGACCGGAATGTGGATCGTGGCGGGAATGACCGCGAGTTCCGGCGACCAGATCATCATCACGGGCCGTGGCGGCGGGCTCCCGGCGAGATGGGCGAGATATTCGGTGTGGCCGGGAAAGGCGAAGCCGTCGGCATAAAGCACCGACTTGGCGATCGGATTGGTGACCACTGCGGCCGCCCGGCCCGCTTGGACCAGCGTCACCGCAACGTCGATCGCCGCCTTGGCGGCTGGGCCGCTGGAGGCATCGGGCACGCCGGGCGCGGCGGTCGCGCGCGGGCCGGCCGGCACGACGGGCAGGACATCGGCAAACAGTCCCACGGCCTCTTCCGGGACACAGGCGTGGATCACGGCCGGCACGCCCAGACGCGCCGCGCGGGCCTTCAGCAATTCAGGATCGCCGGTGATGAAGAAGGCCGGAAGGTCGAGCGCGAGCCGGTTCTCCCAGGCGAGAAGAGCGATATCCGGTCCTATCCCGGCCGGCTCGCCCAGCGACAGCGCCAGGGCGGACAAGGGCGACGGCGGCACGGACTGGGGGGACATCGCGGTCTCGAAGCGAGGAGAGGGGCCGTCTCAGCGGTACTGGATCATAGCCGTGCGACGGGCTTCCTGCAGGAGGCGCTGGGACAGGTCCTCGAACTGCTTGTTCTGCAGTTCGTTGCGGACTTCTTTCTTCTGCGCGCTTTCGCCGACCACTTCGCGACGCGCACAGATGGCGACCATCTCGATGCCGGCGCGGGTGACCTCGGGCGCCGTGGTCTGGCCGACCGGCGTCTCGTCCATGATCTTGCGCACCGGCGCGCTCATGTCGGCCGATGTGCGGATCACCGGCTCGCGCACCACCGTCTCGCGCATCGCGCGCGCCGCAGCGACGCCGCTTTCGCAATCGGTGAAGCTCTTGCGCAGCGTATTGGCCTCGGCGAGGCGCTGGGAGCGCGTGGAATCGGGCGCGGTGCGGGAGACGACAAGCACGATCTGCCGCACGGTGTATTCAGTGGTGCGCTGGGCCTTGGTCAGGTCCTCGCCCTTGGTCTGCAGCGCGGCGAAGATGTCGGAATCGCGCACCGTGGTGGCGGACGAGAAGCGCCCGCGCACATAGGAGTTCCACACGAAGTCTGCGCGCATCTTGAGCTTCAGGGCGGCGGCTGTGAGCCCCTGCTGACTAAGGCCGTCCGCCAGCTGGGCGGGCGTGCGGCCGTTACGGCTGGCCATCTGGGCGAACATCTTGTCGACCTCGTCATTCTCGGCCTTTATGCCGTAGCGCTCGGCGGTGGCGATCTTGAGCCGCTCGTCGATCAGCTCCTCCAGAGCCTGCTTCTGGCTCAGCGTGCGGCGTTCGGTCAGCTGCACCAGCTTGATGCGCTGGGCGACGTCGAAGCTGGTGATCGGCTGGCCCTGCACCATGACCAGTATCTGCTGGGCGGCCGCGGGCGTCACGGGCAGGATGAGGGCAGGCAAGGCGAGCGCTGCGGCCACGAGTGCGGGTGCAAGCATGCGCCGGGCCATAGACCGGGCTGCCCCTCGCAGGGCCGGTGCCGCGTACCGTTCTCTGGCGTTGCTAAGCATGTCGCGCCTCATCCTCCCTCGCCACGACCTTCCAATGCCGGGGCGACATCTCTGTGTCGCGGCAGAACCGCCGAACCCGGCACTTGTGATGAGTGCTTGTGGCGTCAATACGACGCCGGGCGTGGCTGCGCTCGTCAGCCGCGCCCCCGGGATCAGTCCGAACTCGCTGTCGAGCCAACTTCCGACGAGAAGCCAGCCGAACCCAGCGTGCGCAGGCTGACGGTCAGCAGCACGGTGTCGACACGTTCGCGGTTGATGCTCTCCGTGTAGTCCGACCGATAGGTCAGCGCCAGCCCGAAGCACTCGTCGGCGTAGGAAACGCCGAACAGCGTGTAGTCGATCTCGCTCTGCTGGATGTTGTAGCGAGCGGCCGCCGAGACCTTCCAGTTGTCGTTGATCTTGTACTCACCCCTGCCGAGAACGCCTTCGCGATCCTCATAATAGCCGAGCTCGGGCTGGGCGGTGTAGAGGCCGTAAGTGGCCGACACGCTCAGCTGCTGCCAGGTGGCGCGACCCTCGAACTCGTAACGCTCCACCGACCAGTCGTCCTTGTCGAAGCGGAAGCGGTTGATCAGGGCGAAATTCTGGTTGGGCGCGTAATAGAGGCGGGCGACATAGTCGGAAACGTCGTCCTCCAGGCCGGACTCCGCACCCGTATTGGCCATGTCCACATAGGCATACGAGTTCTGGCCCGCCAGCTGGTAGGACTGGCCGAACAGCGCGTTGACCTGGCCGACGCCCTGGATCTTGGCGGTGTACTGCAGGCCGACGTTGCCGCGGGTGCCGCCTTCGACACGGTCATAACCCGAATATTTGTTGATCTCGAACAGGTTGGTGTCGTCGAAGATCAGGCTCTGCGCGTCTTCGTTCGGGAACTTGCCGATGTCGGTCTCGTTCGGACGCACGATGATCTGCGCGATCGGCTCGATGGTCTGCGTGCCCCAGCTCTGCACGGAGATGAAGGGGTAGCGGTATTCCAGGCCGATGGCGGGCATGGCGCGAATGAGCTGCTCGTTCTCGCCCGGTAGCCAGGGGTAATCCTCGGCCTCGGCCTGCACCGACGCGACATCGACCTGCACATTGGCGAAGGGCGTCCAGGACTGGCCGATCTCGTCGATCATCGTCTTGCGCCAGCTCGCCACACCCGACAGGCGGGTATAGGTGCCGGCCATGCCGCGCATCAGGCATTCATCGCGCGCCACGGCGGGATCGGGGCTGAGCAGCGCCAAGTCGCACCCGTTGGTCGGGCCCTCGGAGCCGACCGGGACCGCAAGTGCGGCGGAGGTGGCGCGCAGGTCCATCTGCTGGCGGGTGAGGCTGGTCAGGTTGAAGTCGTAGCTGAACTCGCCGCCAAAGACCGAATTGCCCAGCGTCTTGCTGTAGTCCAGCACCGGATGGACGACCGGCTGCTGATCCTGGATGTCATAGGACGTCAGGCCCATGAAATACTGGGCGCGGGCGTCGAAATAGCTGCGGTCGCCCTGGCCGACGAGGAAGACCTGCGAGACGACTTCCTTCTTGTTCTTGTTGACCAGGTTGTAGTCGGTCAGGAAGGTCTGGTCCGAGGTGAGCCAGCCGTCCCAACCCCAATACCAATGCTCATTGATGTTGAAGAGGCCGTGGCTTTCGACCAAGCCGCGCTGGTCGCGGTAGCCGTCCTGGCCGGCGAACTCTTCCTTGTCCTGCTGCTCGATTCCGGCGGCGCGGATCGAATAGATGCCGGTGTCGAGCCGCTGGCGGAATTCGCCGTCGAGCATGACGCCCTGCTTGGAGACGAACAGCGGCGAGAAGGTAAGGTCCATGTTCGGCGCGATGTTCCAGAAGTACGGAACCGTAGCGCCGAAGCCGATCTCGCTCGTATTGACGAATTCCGGGAACAGGAAGCCCGACTTGCGCTTCACCGACGGATCGGGAGCGGACATGTAGGGAACCCACGCGATCGGAACGCCTAGGAATTCGAGGCGGGCGTTCTCGAAATAGATCATCTGCTCGCCCTCCTTGTGGATGATCCGGGCCGCCTTGATCTGCCAGAGCGGGGGCTTGTCCGGATTCGTCTTACAAGGTTCGCACGGCGTGTAGGCGCCGCTGGTGAGCACGGTGGTGTCGCCGCCCGAGCGATCGGCGCGAGCCGCGGCGAAATGCATGTTGTCGGGCGTGTCGATGCGGAGCGAGTTCACGAAGCCGTCGGTGAACTGCTGCGACAGGTCGAGGCTGTCGGCCGCGATGATCTTGCCGTCCTTGTCCTTCAGGCGGACGCCGCCCTCGGCACGCAGGCGGTTGTTGGCGCGGTCATAGACCACGCGCTTCGCCTCCAGCACAGCGCCGTCATAATAGATCTGGACGTTGCCGTCGGCGATGACCTCATTGGTCCTGTCATTGTAAATCAGCTCGTCCGCCGTCACGAGCATCTTCGCATTGGGGTCGACCTTGCGCTGCGCAAGCATCTCCCGCGCCGCCGCAGACGAGGTCGTCTGCTCCTGCGCAAGGGCCTTCGTCGCCGGAGACAACAGCCCCAGCGTGCCCGAAACCACCGTAAGGAACAGCCAACAAGCGGAAATGCCCAGGCGGCGCTTATGCCGTCCGATCATCGTGTCCGCCGGGCCGGCCATGACGCCGCCGACCTTCATCCGTCCTCCCGGTGAAGCAGGATGAGAACACCCATCAATGCTCCAACGACTGCTGGAAACCACGCTGCGATAACGGGATGAACAATCCCGGCCTCACCGAGATCCTCGGCGAGCTTGGTGAAAACATAAAGCAGAAACCCGGCCGCCACGCCACCGAGAATCGTCTGGCCGATCCCGCCGAAGCGGAAAACCCGGAGACTGACCGAGGCGGCGATGAGCACCATCGCCAGCAGCAGCATGGGGCGGGCGAGCAGGCTCTGATACTGCAGACGGTAGCGTTCGGCGCCGAAACCGACCCGGCTTGCCGCCTCGATGGCGGCAGGAAGATGCCAGAAGGAGACGGTGTCTCCCTGCAGCGTGTCTTCGATCTGATTCGGAGTGAGATTCGTCGCGACCATGTAGGTATCGTAAGCCTGCAATCCTGTTTCCGGGGTTAAGACCCGCACATCATTCAGTCGCCACGCGCCCTCTTCGAGAGTCGCGCTGCGCGCTTCGATGCGTTCGATCAGCTTGCCATCGTCCCCAAATAAGAAAACGTTAACGCCGGACAGTTCGCGTCCGCCATTCGCCTTGGCCGCGGCCTGTATCACGGCCTGACCGTCGACGCTCTGCTGGCGTATCCAGAACCCGCCGATGGTCGAGGCGAACAGGCCTGTCTGGCGGTTGAAGATCTCCGCCTCGATGCGGTTTGCGCGCTCCTTGAAGTCGGCCGAGAGCGGGTCATAGACAGTTGTGGACAACACGCCGAGCAGCATCGCGAGCAGGCAGGCCGGCGCGATGAATTGCCACGCGGAGATGCCGGCCGCACGCGCGACAACCAGCTCCAGCCGGCGCGAAAGCGTGAGGAAGGTGCCGATGGCACCGAACAGCACCGCGAAGGGCAGGAGCTGCTCGGTGAAGAACGGTACCCGATAGATAATCAGCAGCAGCAGGGTCAGCGAATCCACGTCCCGCTCGCCCACGCGCCGCGACATCTCGAGGAAGTCGATGAGCATGATGAGGAAGGCGCAGCCGACGAAGATGCCGAGGACCGACGTGATGAACCGCCGCCCGAAATAGATTCCGAGTGTGCGTCCGATCACGTTGTTTCTCCCCGGAGCGAACGCTTCTGCATGACGGGGCTCAATTCACCGTGGCGCGCGCGACGCGCTGCGCCATGCGGTCGAAAAACAGGCCGATCGCGCGCGGCATGCGCGGTTTGAAGCGGCCGCTGAGCGACAATCCCGAGCCGATGATGAAGATCACCGGCACCAGATAGACGAGGGGGATGAGACCGGGATTGTTTCTCACCTGGTTGATCAGGCCGAAGCTGGTGACCTGCAGCACAATCACGAACGGTGCCGTGGCCGCGAGCGCCAGGCCGCGCCCCTCGCGCGTGGTGCGAGGTTCCGCCAGCGCCGCGACGGCGATGCCGAAGAAGGCGAGCACATAGAGCGGCAGCGACAGCCGGCGGTGGATTTCCTCGGTGAAGCGGCCCGCGTCGAGCTTGTAGGCGAGGTCGTTCGTATCCGGGTTCACCAGTTCGCCGAAGCTGCGCTCGGGCGCCCGGTACACCGTGTTGTCGGAGGAGGTGAAGGGCGACAGATCGAAGGCGTAGCGCTGGAACTCCACCACATTGGTGTCCGGCTTGCCGGCGGTGCGGCGATGAATCGCGCCGTCCTCCAGAATGAGGAAGGTGCCGTCGGCGGTATCGACCACCTGTCCGCGCTGGGCGAGATAGGTGTTCACCTCGTTGGGATTGCGGGCATCGTTGATGAAGATGCCGCCCAGCACGCCATTGGCGTTGCGCTCGCGCACATTGAACACCATGCCCGGTGCCAGATTGGTGAAGCGGCCGGGCTGCGCGATAAAACCGACGAAGTCCGCCCGCACCTGGCTGATCTCGTAGCGGAACTGACGCAGCGCCGCCGGGACCAGCTCCAGCGACAGGCTGGAGCAGCCCGCCGCCACCAGCAGGGCCAGAAAGATCAACGGCCGCAGGAAACGCCAGGTGGAGATGCCCGCCGCGCTGGCCACCACGATTTCCGAATCGCTGTTCATGCGGAAGAGCGTGTGCGCCACCGCCATGAACAGCGCCGCCGGCGCGAGGCCCAGGATGAGGGCCGGCAAGGCAAGGCTGGTGATGAAGACGAAAGCGACGATGGTCTGTCCCTGCGTCGTCATGATGTCGAGCTGGCGCAGCGCCTGCGTCACCCAGATCATGCCGGCGAGCACGGTCAACGTTCCCACGAAGGCGACCATCGCCGAACGGAACACATAGCGATCCAGTCGGGTCATCGAGCGGCGGTCCTCATCCTTTCCAAGCGACAAGTCCGCCGCCCCGGCGCGACCATCGGGCGGACAGATCAATAAGCGGCCTCGGCGCCGTGTGCAAATCGTCGCTTCGGGCTGTGGCTTCACCATGATGGCATCCGGGCCTCGTCGGCGGACGCGCATTCGTCTAAACAGGAAGGCTCAGAATGACGCCAAGCCAGGTGCTGCGATGCCCGATACCGTGAAATTCAACTTCTCCAAGCTCCCCACCGCGCTGGAAGGCGTCGTCGTGCTTCTCGCGGCCGAAGGGGCGGACGGGGGAGGGCCGGCGCTGGCACCGGCGGTCGAGGCGCTGCTGGCTCCGGCGGGTGACGCGATCACGCGCGCGGCGCAGGCCGACCGTTTCGACGGCAAGGCGGGCAAGACGCTCGAAGTGCTCGCCCCCGCGGGGCTGGCGATCGCCCGCCTCATCCTCGTCGGTGTCGGCAAGCCGGCCGAGCTGACCACCTTCGACTGGTTGAAGATTGGCGGCACCGCCATGGGCAAGCTGCCCGGCGCGGTGAAGGACGCGAGCGTCGTTCTGGCGCTGCCGCATGGCGAGGTGGCCCCCGAGGCGGCTGCGGAGTTCGCCGTCGGCGCCCGGCTGCGCGCTTACAATTTCGACCGCTACAAGACCCGCAAGAAGCCTGAAGAGGCGACCGCGCGGCCGAAGATCACTCTTTATATACAGGACGACACGGCGGCGAAGCGCGCCTTCAAGAAGCGCGAAGGCGTCGGCGAGGGCATCGTCATCGCCCGCGATCTGGTCAACGAGCCGGCCAATGTGCTGACCCCGACCGAATTCGCCAAGCGCGCCGGCGACCTCTCCAAGCTCGACGTCGAGGTCGAGGTGATGGGCGAGAAGGAACTGCGCAAGCTCGGCATGGGCGCGCTGCTCGGCGTCGGCCAAGGCTCGACCCAGGAGAGCCGCGTCGTCGTGATGCGCTGGAAGGGCACGAAGGACGACGAGGCGCCGGTGGTCTTCGTCGGCAAGGGTGTGGTGTTCGACACCGGCGGCATCTCCATCAAGCAGGCCGCCGGCATGGAGGACATGAAGGGCGACATGGCGGGCGCGGCCTGCGTCGTCGGCCTCATGCACGCGCTGGCCAGCCGCAAGGCGAAGGTGAACGCCATCGGCCTGATCGGCCTCGTCGAGAACATGCCGGACGGCAACGCGCAGCGGCCCGGCGACATCGTCACCTCCATGTCGGGCCAGACGATCGAGATCATCAACACCGACGCCGAGGGCCGCCTCGTACTGGGCGATGTGCTCTGGTACGCCAAGGAGCGCTTCAAGCCGCGCTTCATGGTGGACCTCGCCACGCTCACCGGCGCCATCATGGTGGCGCTCGGCACCGAGCATGCCGGCCTGTTCTCCAATGACGACACGCTGGCCGAGCGGCTGTTCGCCTCCGGGCAGGCCACCGGCGAGAAGGTGTGGCGCCTGCCGCTCTCGCCCGAATACGACAAGATGATCGATTCGAAGTTTGCCGACATGAAGAACACGGGCGGGCGCTTCGGCGGCTCGATCACCGCTGCGCAGTTCATCAAGCGATTCGTCGGCGACGTGCCGTGGGCGCATCTCGACATCGCCGGCACCGCCATGTCCTCGCCTGCGAACGAGTTCAACAAGAGCTGGGGCGCGGGCTGGGGCGTGCGCCTTCTCGACCATCTCGTCGCGCAGCACTACGAATCCTGACGCGCCGCGAGGCACTGCAGGGTACCGGGGTGATGGCCGAGGTCTTCTTTTATCATCTGCAGGGGCGGCCCATGGAGGCCGCCCTTCCGCTTTTGCTGGAGAAATGCCTGGAGCGCGGCTGGCGCTGCGTGGTGCAGGCCTCCACCGAAGAGCGCGTGGACGCGCTCGACCAGCTGCTCTGGACCTATGACGAGGCGTCGTTCCTGCCGCATGGCACCGATCGCCAGCCCGAATCGGCGCGCCAGCCGATTCTTCTCACCACGACGGAAGCGAATCCCAATGGCGCGCAGGTGCGATTCCTGGTGGAGCGCGCCGCGATTCCCGATCTCGCCTCGTACGCGCGCGTGATTCATCTGTTCAACGGCGCCGAGCCGGAAGAGATCGAGAATGCCCGTGCGCAATGGCGCGTGGCGAAAGATGGCGGCCATGAGGTCGCTTATTGGCAGCAGACCGCCGAGGGGCGCTGGCAGCGGCGCTGAATCCTGACGAAATATGGCGCTGCGCATGAGGACGCGTACCCGCGCCACTGGCGTTAAGCCTTGATTCATCATGGTTTTTTAAGTTGGTGAATTGTCGGTAAAGCTGGCCACCGGGCGTGTGAAAATTGTGTCTGGATGGCAACACTCCGTCGCTGAATGGCCCTGAGAGCCCCTTTCCGGCCACTTTGGCTTTGCACCGCTCCATCGTTTCCAACAATATCCTCCACGGATGCCGCGACATGCGGTGGGTCCTGACAAGCGAAAACCCAACATTGGTCCAATTTGGGGGAGAATGAAGTTGAAGACGGTCATCAAGAATGTACTGCTGGGCTCGGTTGCCGGGCTTGCTATGGTCGGGACTGCTGCGGCGGCCGATCTGCCTGTGAAGGCGAAGGCTGCGGAATATGTGAAGATCTGCTCGACCTATGGTTCGGGCTTCTATTACATCCCCGGCACTGACACCTGCCTGAAGGTCGGCGGCTTCGTCCAGGCCGACTACTACTATCAGGACTACGACTACCTCCCGAGCGGCGAGTTCCAGTCCTCGTACTTCCGCGCTCGTGGCGCCATCCGCCTCGACGCCCGCACCCAGACCGAATACGGCACGCTGCGTTCGTTCATCGACCTGCGCGCCACCTACGGTGACGGCCTCGGCAACGTGTACGGCGACGGCGGCGACTCCACCTCGCTCAACCTCGACAAGGGCTACATCCAGTTCGCTGGTTTCACCTTCGGTAAGGTTCAGTCGTTCTTCGACTACTACGCCGACAACAACGTGTGGGGCTTCGACTCGGTCGCTCTGACCGCTGACACGAACGTCACCGCTGCTGCCTACACCGCTGACTTCGGCAACGGCTTCACGGCCACGATCTCGGTGGAAGACGACTCGAACCGTTCGAACGGTGACAGCCTCGGCTTCACCGCTCAGCCCGATATCCCGGCGCTGATCGGCAACATCAACTACGAAGGCGAGTGGGGCGGTTTCCAGATCTCGGGCGCGATCCGTCAGCTGGACGACAGCTACTACAACCTGAACGCTCCCTTCGCGACCACTGCTGACTCGGTCGGCTGGGCCGTCCTCGGTGGCGTCAAGTTCAACCTGAACGCTCTCGGCGAGGGTGACACCCTGTACGTCGAAGGTGCCTACGCTTCCGGCGCTACCGGCTACACCGGCATCAACGGCGGCTTCTCCTCGATCTATTCGATCCAGGACCTCTACTACAACCCGCTCACCGGCGAGCTCGAGGCGTCTGACGCTTGGACCGTCGCGGCCGAGCTGACCCACTTCTTCACGCCCCAGGTCTTCGGCGTGCTGTACGGCAACTACGGCGAAGGCGACGTCCCGTCGGCCTACACCGCGGCGACCGGCATCGGTGGCTACAGCATCTACAACGTGGGCGGCAGCCTGAACTGGACCCCGGTCAAGAACCTGCTGTTCGTGGCGCAGTACACCTACGGCGCGACCGACTACGACACCCCGGTTACGAATGGCTTCGGCAACCTCGTCGGTTCGTCGAACTTCAACCAGGTGCTGCTCTCGGTTCGCCGCACCTTCTGATCCTTTCGGATCTGAAGTTAGGGAAGCCCCGGCCTTGTGCCGGGGCTTTTCTTTTTGTCGGAACGTTCCTCACTTCATCTGACAAACCGATGCCGCGCCTTCGCAATCGCGCGTCGGCAGCCCAGCCCTGCCGCCTGCGGTTGGCGACGGTGCCTGGCTCGATAGGATGGGACTGGTTGGACCGGGCGTGCGGATGGGGTGCCTCGGGCAGGGCGTCCCTGCCTCTCCGTCAGTCCGTCTCTTTCACGTCGTGCGCCGTCACCGAACGCACGAAGACGTGCCGGTCGCTTCTGCCTGTGACGCGCGGCTACGCCGGCGGGGCCGGCGCCCGCCTCACATAGTGCCGGCTTCGATCTGCTCCAGCTCGCCCGAGAGCGTGATCCAGCGCTCCTCCTCGGTGGCGAGCTTTTCGCTGAGCTGAGCGCGCGTCGCGGAAAGCTGAGCCGCCTCCCGCGGATCCTTCTCATAGAATCCGGGTGCCGCCAGCCGGGCATCGAGCTTGGCGATCTCGCTCTCCATCCGCGCCATCGCCGTTTCGGCTTCCTTGATCTGCTTGCGCAGCGGCCCGAGCGCGGGACGCTTCGGGGCATCCCTGCGCATTGGCGTATCGGAGGCCGAGGGCGCGCGCTCCTTCGGCGAGGATTTGCGCAGCACCAGCTGCTGGTACTCGTCGAGATCACCCTCATAGGGGCGCACCGTACCGTCTGCGACAAGCCAAAGCCGTTCCGCCGCCGCATCGAGCAAGGAGCGGTCATGGCTGATGAGGATGACCGCGCCGGGAAAATCGTTCAGCGCCTCGACCAGCGCCTGCCGCGAGGCGATGTCGAGATGGTTGGTGGGCTCGTCGAGAATCAGCAGATGCGGCCCGTGAAAGGCGGCGAGCCCCAGCAGCAGCCGCGCCTTCTCGCCGCCTGACAGGCTGGCGATCCGCGTATTGGCCGGCGCGCCGGAAAATCCCATTTCGGCAGCCCGTGCCCGAACCTTCGCCTCCGGCGCGTCCGGCATCAGCCGACGGACATGGTCATAGACCGTGTCCTCGGCCACCAGTTCATCGAGCTGATGTTGCGCGAGATAGGCGATTTCCAGCCCCGATGCGGCGACCACCCTGCCGCCCAGCGGCGCGAGCCGGTTCGAGATCAGCTTGGCGAAGGTCGACTTGCCATTGCCGTTCGGCCCGAGCAGGGCGATGCGGTCGTCGTGATCGATGCGCAAGGTCAGGTTGCGCAGGATGACCCGGCCGTCATAGCCGGCGGAAACGCCGTCCAGCGTCATGATCGGCGGGGAAAGCTGGCGTTCGGGATGCCGGATCGAGATGGCGGCGGCACTCTCGCCGACCACTTCCGCAATGGGGGCCATGCGGGCCAGCGCCTTCAGGCGAGACTGTGCCTGTCGGGCTTTCGAGGCCTTGGCGCGGAAGCGCTGCACGAACGCCTCCATATGCTTGCGCTTGGCTTCCTGCTTGGTGCGCGCCTTCTGGTCGAGTGTCTGCTTCTCCGCCCTCTGGCGCTCGAAGGAATCGTAGCCGCCGCGCCAGAGGGTCAGCTTGCGCTGGTCGAGATGCAGGATGAACGAGACGGATTCGTTCAGCAGCTCGCGATCATGGCTGACGATGAGCACGGTGCGCGGATAATGAGCGAGATAGTCCTGCAGCCACAGCGTGCCTTCAAGGTCGAGATAGTTGGTCGGCTCGTCCAGCAGCAAGAGGTCAGGTTCGGAAAACAGCACGGCGGCCAGCGCCACGCGCATGCGCCAGCCACCGGAGAACTCCGAGCAGGGCCGCTGCTGCGCCGCTTCGTCGAAGCCGAGGCCGGCGAGGATGCGTGCCGCCCGCGCAGGCGCGGAATGCGCGTCGATGTCCACGAGGCGCAGCTCGATATCGGCAATGCGTGCGGGGTCGGTGACGCCTGTCTGCTCGGCAAGCAGCGCGGCGCGCTCCGTATCGGCCGCCAGCACCACGTCGATCAATCGCTCGGGTCCCGCGGGCGCTTCCTGCGCCACCTGGCCGATACGGCAGTTCGCGGGGATGCGGATATTGCCCGTCTCAAGCGAGAGATCGCCGGTTATGGCGCGGAACAGCGTCGTCTTGCCCGTGCCATTGCGCCCGACCAGACCGACCCGCGCGCCCTCCGGGACGAAGACCGAAGCGTGCTCGATGAGAAGGCGTCCGGCGACGCGGAGCGAGATGTCGTCGAAAGTAATCATGCGCCGTCTTGTGACGTGCCATCGCTCAGGCGGCAAGTGATTGAATGGCCGCTGGCCGTCATTTGCCGCCGCCGGGCCGCGTCACGCCGCGGGAACGGCGATGCCGGCCTCGCGCTGGAACATTACGAGGTCGAGCGAGGGCGTCGGCGCATTGCCCATCAGCCCGCTGAGCAGACAATGCACCTGTCCGCGATGGTGGGTCTGGTGGTTGAACACATGGTCCAGCACCGTTGCCAGCGGCTGCACGAAAGGCTGGCCGGCCGTGTTGTTGTAAGCGAAGTCCGCGGCCAATTCGGCCGCTCCCAGGCTGGCGATATGTGTGGCGATGCGCGCGTCCTCCGCCTGTCGGGCGGGCGTCAGCTCCGAGAGGGTTTCGTAGAGAATGGCATCCAGCCGGATCGGCGCGTCGCCGCTGCCGGTGATCCGCCGCATCCAGATCCGGTCGGTGACGAGCAGATGGTTGAGCGTGCCGTGAACGGAGCCGAAGAAGGCGCCGCGTTCCGCGCGGTACTGCCCTTCGCTGAGCAGCGCGGCGGCCTGATAAAGCCGGCGATTGGCCCAGGCATTATAGGCGGCGAAGGTGCGGTAGCGTTGAACGAAGAGATCGACGGCGGTCATGGGGTGCTCGCGAAACGTTGAAGGGCAACCAGCATGATGGGCGCTCAGATGTAGCAAAGCCAATGACGGGTTGTGATGGATGTCCCGGCGTCGGCGTGATGATGCGACAGTCGGCGAGGCCCCCGGTCCCGCTTCAGCGCGGAACCAGGGGCGCCGAACCCAGCACCGGGTCGGCGGCAACGGGCTGGTTCGGGGTCGTGTGCGCGGTCAATGGTCCGGCGCGATTAACCCTCGCGCATGAAGGGACAATGCGTGCTGAACGGCAGGTTGTCGGTCGTTCATCTCAGCAGCGCAAAAAAAAGCCCCGGCTCCTTAGGGGGAAGGAACCGGGGCATATGGGCTCGCGTGGGGCTTGGGGGAGTTGGATGCCGCGAGCCTATTTGTGAAATTCGGTCAGTAGCAGACGGGTCGCTCGACCTTGACCATGCGGCCGGCGTCGCTCATCCACTTGGATTGGATAACGCAGTCTCCCGCGATCGGCTCGACGGGTATTTCCACTGTCGCCACGACGGGCTGACGCTTGAAATAGCCGGTTGCCGACGCCGCGCCGATGAACAGCGCGGTAAAACCCATCAACGCAGCGATCGCACTAAGAACAACGGTCCTGAACATTTCTGGTTCCCCTTCCACCTTCCGGTGGAAAGAACCACCGGACCATCAACTCGTCATTGCGATACTCACAACTGCAGGCACAGGAAGGCTTCTTCCGCCGCTTACTGCGGTCGGCACATCGGAACGAAGCACTTTGCTTCCGTTCATCCGTGGTCTGCCTCTCGAGCCCGTTAACACCGACTTAACGTACGTACTCTGGATAAAGTTCCAAGGCCTGTTCATGAAGTCGTGAAGTTACCTAGTCATCGAACACGCAGCGGCGCGTGGATTCGAGACGGGGCGTGCCGGTGGATACAAGCCGCCTCTCCGTGAAGCAGGTCCGATAACCCTTCGGCGCCGCGGTCACGACATTGGCAGCCTCGGCGCGGCTGTCCGACAAGGGCATGCGCGGAACCAGCAGGGCGCAGCCCAGCAGGAGCAAGGCCCCGACGGCGGTCACAATCAACTTCTTCATACTCAGGCATCCCCAGCGTCATGGCCGACATCCCGCCACTTTCGCCGTAAACCAGATGCGCCCGCGCGGGTTCCCCCGCAAGCGGAGTCCGCCCGATAGTTGCGGCTGTGCACGCCGTGTTGATAGGCGCCGCAAGCAGCGGTGTTTCGCGGGTCATCTTGTCGGCGCGCGGGGGCGCCGCTATAAGCCGCTGCGAAACGCACTCCCAACCTATTTCCACTGTTTCAAGGAACGAACGTCATGGCGCTCGAGCGCACCTTTTCGATCATCAAGCCGGATGCGACCCGCCGTAACCTGACGGGCGCGATCAACGCCACCATCGAGAAGGCCGGCCTGCGCATCGTTGCGCAGAAGCGTATCCTCCTCACCCGCGCGCAGGCCGAGACCTTCTACGGCGTGCACAAGGAGCGCCCCTTCTTCGGCGAGCTCGTCGACTTCATGATTTCCGAGCCGATCGTCGTGCAGGTGCTGGAAGGCGAGAACGCCGTCGCCAAGTATCGCGACGTGATGGGCGCCACCAACCCGGCGAATGCCGCCGAGGGCACCATCCGCAAGGAATTCGCCCTGTCGGTCGGCGAGAATTCGGCGCATGGCTCCGACAGCCTCGAGAACGCCGCGATCGAGATCGCCCAGTTCTTCGCCGGGAACGAGATCGTCGGCTGATCGACCAGTCTTCGCGGCGTGTTCCGCTGCGTTCGCGCCCCGTCCGGTTCGCCGGGCGGGGCGTTTTCTTTTGCAGGGCAGCGCAACATTGTGCGCTCGCAGCACGATTACCTCAGGAATTTTTGCTTCCTGGGCTTGGCCACCGCATAGATTATTATGTATGTTGCTGCCATGGGCGCTGCGGGGGTCCGGCCACGGAGAAGTGGCCCGCAGCGGGGATGCCGTTATTGGCGCGCCAAGAGCGCCCGGGAGTGGGCCCGCCGGAGCCACCTCCTCTTGCCTCACCGTAGCACGGCGCGCCAACGCCGATAATCCATATCGAGTCTCGCCTTCAAGGCGAGCGGTGAGGGAAACCGTATCAATGAATTACCTTGAGCCGCTATTCTGGCTAGCGCTGCTGAAGATCATCTGGATCAACGTGCTGCTCTCGGGCGACAACGCCGTGGTGATCGCCATGGCCTGCCGCTCGCTGCCCGATCACATGCGCCGCACGGGCATGGTGCTCGGCGCCGCCGTCGCGGTGGGCATGCGCATCGTCTTCACCGCGATCATCGCGGTTCTGCTCGGCCTGCCCTGGCTGCGCGTCATCGGCTCGCTGGCGCTGATGTACATCGCCGTCGACCTCGTCGTCCCCGAGGCGGAAGGCGAAGAGGGTGGCGTTGCCGCGCATGAAAGCCTGTGGCGCGCAGTCGGCACCATTGCTGTCGCCGACCTCGTCATGAGCCTGGACAACGTCGTCGCCATCGCGGCGGTGGCCGACGGGAACTGGACGCTGATCATCATCGGCCTCGTTATCTCCATCCCGATGATTATCGCTGGCGCGGCGCTCATCATGGGGCTGCTGTCGCGCTTCCCCTTCCTGGTGTGGGCCGGCGCGGCGCTGCTGGGCTGGGTCGCGGGCGAAATGTTCGTCTCGGACATCAAGGTTCTCGAATATTTCGGCGAGGCCGTCGTCCACCACTTTGAATATGTCGCGGCTGCGACGGGTGCGGCGTTGGTGCTGGCCATTGGCTGGACCATCACCCGCCTGCGCGGCGGTCATTCGGCTGCGCCGCACGCCTGACGCGACGGCTGGTTCCCTCCCTGGGCGCCCGCGACCTTGCATGAGGTCGTGGGCGCTTTCAGTTTGCGGACAGGCAACTGGCGTACTTAATAAAGTATACCAGTTGCCTGTCGGCAGAACTGGTCGGGTGCGGGAAGTCCTGGCGCGACGACGTGAACACATTCGACGACCAGAGAGGACATGATGGATTTCTCTAGCCCTATCTTCTGGGTGGCCCTGCTCCAGATCATCTGGATCGACCTGCTGCTCTCCGGCGACAATGCCGTGGTCATCGCCCTTGCCTGCCGCTCCCTGCCGGAGAAGCAGCGCAAATGGGGCATCCTGCTCGGTGCCGGCGCCGCCGTCGGCCTGCGCATCCTCTTCGCCCTGGCCGTATCCTACCTGCTCGGCGTGCCGCTGCTGAAGGTGGTCGGCGCGCTGCTGCTGTTCTGGATCGCGATCAAGCTCGTGCTCGATGAAGGCGGCGAGGGCCATCATGTCGAGGGCGCGGACAGCCTGTGGAAGGCCGTGCGCACCATCGCCATCGCCGACGCCGTGATGAGCCTCGACAATGTCGTCGCCATCGCCGCTGCCGCGCGCGGCCATGCCGAACTGTTCATCTTCGGCCTGCTGCTGACCATCCCGCTGATCGTGTTCGGCTCGCAGATCATCCTGAAGCTGATCTCGCGCTTTCCGATCCTCATCTGGTTCGGCGCGGCACTGCTGGGCTGGATCGCCGGCGAGATGCTGGTGAGCGACAAGTTCGCGCTGGAAGCCATGCAGAGCTTCTCGCCGGGCCTGGTCGAGGAGGTCGCCGATCCCGAGGATCCGGTCGGCCTCAAGCCGGCGGCGCTGCCGCATTACCTCGCAGCGGTGATCGGCGCGATCTTCGTGGTTGGCTTCGGCCTCTTCACCAAGAACCGCCGCTCGGCGGCGGCTGTCGGCTCGCACTGAGCCGGCAGGCTTGCGGGGGGATTGACCCCGCAGGGTGTTAAATGAATGGGCGCTCCGCTAGGATGCTGGCGGAGCGCCTTTTCATGAATCAGCACAGTTTCCCCGTCCAGACCGGCCATTCGGCCTGCCCTCATGACTGCCCCTCGACCTGTGCGCTGGAGATCGACATCTCCGGCGGGCGTATCGGCCGGGTGCGCGGATCGCGCGGCAACACCTACACGGCCGGCGTCATCTGCGCGAAGGTCTCGCGCTATGCCGAGCGGGCAAACCATGCGGACCGTCTCACCCACCCGCTGCGCCGCATCGGCGCGAAGGGGGAGGGCGCCTTCGCGCCGATCACCTGGGACGAGGCGCTGGACGAGATTGCGCACCGCTTCCGCGAGGCGGAGCAGCGCTATGGGGCGGAGGCGATCTGGCCCTATTACTATGCGGGGACGATGGGCCTGGTGATGCGCGACGGCATCAACCGGCTGACCCACGCCAAGGGCTACTCGCGCTTCTTCTCCTCCATCTGCGTCAATCCCGCCTGGGGCGGCTTCATGGCCGGAACCGGCAAGCTCGCCGGGCCGGACCCGCGCGAGATCGCCAAGGCCGACCTCGTGGTGATCTGGGGCACCAATCCCGTCGCCACGCAGGTCAATGTGATGACCCACGCCATCCGCGCGCGGAAGGACCGGGGAGCGAAGATCGCCGTCATCGATGTCTACCGCTCGCCCACCATGGAGCAGGCGGACATCCCGGTGCTGATCCGTCCCGGCACGGACGGGGCGCTGGCCTGCGCGATCATGCATGTGCTGTTCCGCGACAATCTCGCCGACCGGGCCTATCTCGCGCAGTTCGCCGACGATCCGGCGGGGCTGGAGGCGCATCTGCAGGCGCGCACGCCGCAATGGGCCGAGGCGATCACCGGCCTGCCGGCGGCAGAGATCGAGGCCTTCGCGCATGCCATCGGGCGCACGCCGCGCACCTACATCCGTGCGGGCTATGGTTTCACGCGCTCGCGCAATGGCGCGGTCAACATGCACGCGGTCAGCTGTATCGCCACCGTCGCCGGCCTGTGGCAGCACGAGGGCGGCGGCGCCTTTCACACCAATGGCGCGATCTTTCGCTGGAACAAACAGCTTATCGAGGGGCTGGACATCCCCGGCATCGCCGCGCGCCGGCTCGACCAGTCGCGCATAGGCGATATCCTGACCGGAGATCCCGAGGCGCTGCAGGGCGGCCCGCCGGTCGCCGCCATGCTGATCCAGAGCACCAATCCGGTGTCGGTGGCGCCCGATCAGGACAAGGTGCTGCGCGGCTTCGCCCGCGAGGACCTGTTCGTCGCCGTGCACGAGCAGTTCATGACCGAGACGGCCCGCATGGCCGACATCGTGCTGCCGGCGACCATGTTCACCGAGCACGACGATATCTATCAGGGTGGCGGCAACCAGTATGTCCTGCTCGGCCCCCGGCTGGTCGACCCACCGGGCGAATGCCGCTCGAACCATGAGGTGATCTGCGCGCTGGCCGAGCGGCTCGGCGCCGAACACGCCGGCTTCGGCATGAGCGCACGGGAGATCGCCGACTGGACGCTGCAGGCGAGCGGGCGCGGCACGCTGGAGGAACTGGAGCAGAAGCACTTCATCGACGTGCAGCCCGATTTTGAAACGGCGCACTACCTCAAGGGCTTCAACTGGCCGGATGGCCGGTTCCACCTGAGGCCGGACTGGGCCAATGTGCCGTTCTCGCGGCCGGACAAGCCGTGGGATCACGCGCCGATGCCGCAATGGCCGGACCACTGGGACATCATAGAGGAGGCGACGGCCGACTTCCCGTTCCGTCTGGTGACGGCGCCGGCCCGTTCCTTCCTCAATTCCACCTTCACCGAGACGCCGAGTTCGCTGGCCCGCGAGAAGCGGCCCGAGCTGATGATCCATCCCGACGACGCGGCGGCGCTCGCCGTCGACACCGGCGATCTGGTGCGGGTGGCGAGTGCGCGCGGCGAGGTGCTGCTGCATGTGCAGCTGTTCGACGGCGTGCGGCGCGGCGTGGTGGTGGCGGAATCGATCTGGCCGAATGGCGCGCATGAAGGCGGTCGCGGCATCAACAGCCTGACCGGTGCCGATCCCGTCGTTCCCTTTGGCGGCGCGGCGCTGCACGACAACCGGGTTCGGATCGAGCCTGCGAAACAGCTAAGTGGAGTGAGCGAATGAGGTCAGCGAACCTGCGTTCCACCGTCGCCCTGAGCCTGGTCGCGGCCTGCGTCGTCGCCGCGGCGCCGGCGGCAGCCGCTAGCGGCTTCGAGTGCCCGACCAAGCCGCTGGAGGTGGCGGGCGACGCCCGCATTCAGGCGGCCTTGCCGAAGGGTGATGCGCTGGACAATGTCGAGGCGATGAATACCGCCGTCACCACGCTGCGCGGGCAGGGCGTCAACCCGGTGCTGATAATCGACGGCATGATTGCCGCCTATTGCCCCGATGTGGCCAAGCGGAGCGGACTGACCGACGCGCAGAAGGCGACGCTGGTGAACCGGTTTGCGGCGCGCCTGACGCGAACCGTCTATGCGCTCGACGGCGCGGACGCGGTCATTCTCGACGTGGCCTTCCCGCCTGCGGCCGTCGATGCCATCAACGCCAAGGCGCAGGCCGGGGGCGTCTCGGCCGAGGCTTGGATTCGCAAAACCGTCGAATCCGCGCTCAAGTAAGGACGCCGCCGCCGGCGTCGCTTCATGCGCAGGGAGGCACCACCAGCGCGGGCGGTGCCAGCTGGAATTCGTCGAGCACGACGCGGCCGTCCTGCAGCGTGGCGCGGCCTTCCGCGACGAGGCGCAGCGCGGCGGGATAGATGAGGTGCTCCTGCGCGAGAACGCGCGCGCCCAGCGTCTCCGGCGTGTCGCCGTCCAGCACCGGCACGGCTGCCTGCATGATGATCGGGCCGACATCCATCTCCGGCGTGACGAAGTGCACGGTGCAGCCGTGGATGCGCACGCCTTCCTCCAGCGCCCGCTCATGCGTGTGCAGGCCCTTGAAGCTGGGCAGCAGGGCGGGGTGGATGTTGATCATCCGGCCGAACCATTTGCGCGTGAACTCGGCGGTGAGCAGACGCATGAATCCGGCGAGGCAGACGAGATCGACCTGTTCGTCTTCCAGCACCGCGTCGAGTGCCGCATCGAAGTTGGCGCGGTCGGCATAGGCCTTGTGGTCGACCGTCCGCGTCGGGATGTTCGCGGCCTGCGCACGGGCAAGGCCATGGGCATCCGGGCGGTTCGAGACCACCACGGCGATCTCGACCGGATAGCCCGGCGCGCTGGCGGCTTCGATCAGCGACATCATGTTGGAGCCGCGCCCGGAGATGAGGACGGCCACGCGCGGCTTGGTCATGGCGTCACCTGTCCGTCAGAGCGGGGCGTCGACGGCGAGCGTGCCGTCATAGGCCACATGCGCCTTGCCTTCAGCCGGCTCGATAACGCCGAGGTGGATCACCTCTTCGCCCGCATCAGCGAAGGCGTCGGCCACCGTCTCGGCGTCTTCCGGCGCGCAGACCACGACCATGCCAATGCCGCAATTGAAGGCGCGCAGCATCTCCTCAGGGGCAACCTTGCCGACCTGCGCCAGCCAGCGGAACACGGGCGGCACCGGCAGCCCGGTGAGGTCGATGCGCCCGACCGTGTGCTTGGGCAGCACGCGCGGCAGGTTCTCGGTCAGCCCGCCGCC
>QFQD01000095.1 GCA_003241485.1 Ancylobacter novellus | reverse complement strand
CAGCACGATCTCCTGCCCGCCGCGGGCGACGCGATGCGCCAGCCGGTCGAGTTCGAGATCGGCCACGCGATAGACGGTGTCGGCCGCCTGCGGGCCGCCACGGCGCGCCAGCGCCTCGACACGCGCGAGCAGCTCGGAAAAGGCATAGGGCTTGGGCAGATAGTCGTCGCCGCCGGCACGCAGCCCCGTCACGCGGTCGTCCACCTGACCCAGCGCCGAGAGAATCAGCGTCGGCGTCTTGTCGCCATGGCCGCGCAGTTCGGTAATCAGCGAGAGGCCGTCGCGGCGCGGCAGCATGCGGTCGACGACCAGCACGTCGTAGCCGCCGTCCAGCGCGAGGGCGAGGCCCTCCTCGCCATCGCCGGCAACGTCCACCACATGGCCGGCCTCGCGGAACGCCTTGCGCAGATAGTCGGCGGCATCGCGGTCGTCCTCGACGATAAGCAGGCGCATGGCGGCGTCATCAGCCTGATTTCTGAGTTCCGCCGGATCGAGCACGCGAGCGCCCCGGCCCGGACCGGAATCAAAGGCAGCGGTAAGATTCGAACCCGTCACCATGTACGTCATTTCGAGCCTCGCGCCTATGCGAGCCGCCCAAACGCGGCTCTGTCGCCCCTGCCAAAAAAGACGACGCGGGAAGCCTTGTTTCAGGCTCCCCGCGCCACCGGACCAGCTGCAGCCTTGGGGGCGACGGAACAGACGGCAGCCGGAACCGATCTATCAGCCGCGGTTGTCGCCGAGGGAGACCGCGACGAAGCGGGTGCCCTGCTCGGACTTGACGCGCATCAGCACGGCCTTGCGGTTGTCCTTCTTCGCGGCGGCGAGGCCGTCGCGCACATCGGCGGGGGTCATGACCGGCTTGCCGCCGACGTCGAGGATGACGTCACCGGCCTTCAGGCCACGCTCGGCGCCGGGGCCGTTCGGGTCCACCTCGGTGATGACGACACCGAGGTCACCCGCACCGGCCACACCCTTGGCGGGCGCCAGCGAGAGGCCGAGGCGCGGCACGCCGGGGGCGCCCTTCTCCGATTCCGGGCCGCTCTTGGCCGCGTCGTTCGAGGCGACGTCGGTCGGCAGCTGCTCCAGGGTCACCGGAACGGTGATTGACTTGCCGTCGCGCAGCACGCTCAGCTTCACCGTCACGCCGGGCTTCTTGCGGGCGATCTCACGCGACATTTCGCGGGAGTCCTTGATCGTGGAGCCGTCGATGGCGGTCACGATGTCGCCCGGCTTGAGGCCGGCCTTCTCGCCGGGCGTACCGGCCTGGACCTGGGCGATGAGCGCGCCCGTGGTCTCCTTGAGGTCCATCGCCTCGGCGACCTCGTCGCTCACCGGCTGGATCTGCACGCCGACATAGCCGCGCGCCACCTGGCCGCCGGACTTCAGCGCCTCGACCACCTCGGACACGGTCTCGGAGGGAATGGCGAAGGCGATGCCGACATTGCCGCCCGAGGGGGAGACGATGGCGGTGTTCACGCCGATAACCTCGCCATTGAGGCCGAAGGTCGGGCCGCCCGAATTGCCGCGGTTGATCGGGGCGTCGATCTGCAGGAAGTCGTCATATGGGCCCGAGCCGATGTCGCGGCCACGCGCCGAGACGATACCCGCCGTCACCGTGCCGCCGAGGCCGAACGGATTGCCGACCGCCACAACCCAGTCACCCACGCGCGGGGCGCTCTCGGCGAGCTTCACCCAGGGGAAATTGTCCTTGCCGTCGACCTTGAGCAGCGCCACGTCGGTGCGCGGGTCGGTGCCGATCACCTTGGCGGTGTAGCTCTTGCCGTCGGTGAGCGTGACATCGACTTCCGAGGCGCCGTCCACGACGTGGTTGTTGGTCACGACATAGCCGTCGGCGGAGATGAAGAAGCCGGAGCCCTGGCCGACGACACGGCCGTGGCCGCCGCCGGGACCGCCGCGACGCGGGCCCATGTCCGGGCCGCCGGGCGCGCCGGGGCCACCCGGGCCGAAGCCGAAGCGGCGCATGAAGCGCTCGATCTGCGGGGGCACGTTCTGCGCGCCGGGCTCGTCATCGTTCGAGGCGAGCTGGTCCTCGTCCTTCTTCACCTTCACGCTGACGACGGCCGGCGAGACCTTCTCGACGATGTCGGCGAAGGAGAAGGTGTTGGTCGGCTGGTTGGTGCTCAGCTGCGCCTGGGCGGGGGTGACGACGTCGGGCAGCACGAAGGCGCCGACCGCACCACCGGCAAGCGCCAGGGTGAACACGCCGGCGAGCAGGCGCGTGCGGCGGCTGCGCAGCATGGACGAAGCATTCTTGGAGGTTTCGAAGGGCGCGTTGCGCGGCATGTGTCGGTCCTCGTTCGACGAAATCTCGCTTCCCCAACCGGGAAGGTTCGAACGAGAAGATAGGGACCGTCTCCTTAACGCAGGCTGGCTGTGGCGTTAAAGTTTCGTAACGTCGCGTGCCGTCTCGCCGTCCGTTCCGGCCAGCAGATCGGCCAGCCGGCCCTCCTCCTCCGCGCTCAGCGGCACGGTCGGCGCGGGGGCGCGGCGGCGGCGATAGGCGATGAAGATTCCCGCCCCGCCCACTACCAGCACCGCGAACGGCGCCAGCCAGAGCAGCAGGTTGGCGCCGTGCAAAGTCGGGCGCATCAGCACGAATTCGCCATAGCGCGCGACGAGGAAATCCAGCACCTGCCGGTTGCTGTCGCCGGCCTTGATGCGCTCGCGCACCAGAATGCGCAGATCCTTGGCCAGCGGCGCGTCGGAATCGTCGATCGACTGATTCTGACAGACCATGCAGCGCAGTTCCTTGGAAAGCTCGCGCGCCCGCGCCTCCTGCGCGGCATCGGGCAGCACCTCGTCGGGCTGCACGGCATGAAGCGGGCCGGCCATCAGCCCGAGCGCGAGGACGGCAAGGAGGAGCGCGCGACGCATCATTCTCACTCCGCCGGCACGGGCGCGGCGGCCTTGGGCTTGCGCGCGGGCTTGGGCGCGCCGACGCGCAGGCGCCGGTCGGTGAGCGAAAGCGCCCCGCCGAACGCCATGATGATCGCGCCGAGCCAGATCAACGTCACCAGCGGCTTCCAGTAGGCCCGCACGCCGATGGCGTTGCCCGGCAGTTCGTCGCCAAGGCTCACATAGAGCTGGCTGAAGCCGAAGGTGCGGATGCCCGCCTCGGTGGTCGGCATGTTGCGCGCGGTGAACAGGCGCTTGGAGGATTCGATGGTGCCGATCTCCGCTCCGCCGCGGCGGATGGTGAACACGCCGACGAGGTCGCGGTAGTTCGGCCCGTTGCGCGGCTCGACGCGGGCGAGCGTCAGCTCATAGCCGCCGACATCGAAGCTGTCGCCGATCTTCGCGCCGATGATGCGCTCGGCGTTCCAGCTGGTCTCGGCGATCATGCCGAGCAGGCAGATGCCGACACCGGCATGGGCGATCGCCGCGCCGAAGGTCGAGCGCGGCAGGCCCCTGAACCGCGCCAGCGCGGTGGCGGCCGGCACACGGCCGAGGCCCGCGCGCTCGGCGATATCCACCGCCGCGCCGAGAATGATGAACGCCGCCAGCCCGATGCCGAGCGGGGCCAGCACCGGCCCGCCGCCCTGCAGATGGAGCACGATCACCGCGACGACGATGCCGGCGCCGAACGCGCTCATCAGCCGCTGCGCCACCCCGGCGAGGTCGCCGCGCTTCCACGCGAGCAGCGGGCCGAACGGCATGGCGAAGGCGACCGGCAGCATGAGCGCGCCGACCGTCAGGTTGAAATAGGGCGGGCCGACGGTGATCTTCGCGCCGTTGAACGCCTCCAGCGCCAGCGGGTAGAGCGTGCCGACGAAGACGGCGGCGGCGGCGGCGGTCAGCAGCAGGTTGTTCAGCACCAGCGCGCCCTCGCGCGAGATCGGCGCGAACAGGCCGCCCTGCCGCAGCGCCGGCGCGCGCAGCGCATAGAGCGCCAGCGAGCCGCCGATGAAGAAGGTGAGGATGCCGAGGATGAACACGCCGCGCGAGGGGTCGGTGGCGAAGGCGTGCACCGAGGTCAGCACGCCCGAACGCACCAGGAAGGTGCCGAGCAGCGACAGCGAGAAGGCGAGGATGGCGAGAAGGATGGTCCACACCTTCAGCGCGTCGCGCTTTTCCATCACCACGGCGGAGTGGATCAGCGCGGTGCCGGCGAACCACGGCATCAGCGAGGCGTTCTCTACCGGGTCCCAGAACCACCAGCCGCCCCAGCCAAGCTCGTAATAGGCCCAGTAGGAGCCCATGGCGATGCCGACGGTGAGGAAGGCCCAGGCGGCCAGCGCCCAGGGCCGCACCCAGCGCGCCCAGGCGGCATCGATGCGCCCGTCGATCAGCGCCGCGACGGCGAAGGCGAAGGTGATGGAGAAGCCGACATAGCCGAGATAGAGCAGCGGCGGGTGGATGGCGAGGCCGATATCCTGCAGCACCGGGTTGAGGTCCTGCCCCTCGGCGGGGGCCGGCATCACCCGGATGAACGGGTTGGAGGTGAACAGGATGAACGCCAGGAAGGCCACGCCCACCGAGCCCTGCACGCCGATCACATTGGCCTTCAGCGTCGCCGGCAGGTTGGCGCCGAACAGCGCCACCAGCGCGCCGAACAGCGCCAGCACCAGCACCCAGAGCAGCATGGAACCCTCATGGTTCCCCCACACGCCGGTGATGCGGTAGAGCAGCGGCTTCAGCGAATGCGAGTTCTCGACCACGTTCAGCACCGAGAAATCGGACTGCACATAAGCGAGGGTCAGCACCGCGAAGGCGAGGCTCACAAAGCCGAAGAAGGCGATGGCCAGCGGCGGCCCCACGCGCATCAGCGCGGCATCGCCGACCCGCGCGCCCCAGATCGGGATCGCTGTCTGCAGAATGGCGATGGCGAGCGCCAGCACGAGCGCGTAATGGCCGATCTCCGGGTTCATTGCGTCGCCTCGCCTTCTTTCCAGACGCCCTGCTTCTTCAGCGCGTCGGCGACTTCCTTGGGCATGTATTTCTCGTCGTGCTTGGCCAGCACGCTGTCGGCCTGGAAGGTGCCCGCCCCGTCCAGCACGCCCTCGGCAATCACGCCCTGCCCCTCGCGGAACAGGTCCGGCAGCAGCCCGGCATAATAGACCGCAACCTCCGCCCCGCCGTCCGTGACGACGAAGCGCACATGCGCATTGTCCTGCTTCACCACGCTGCCGTCCTTCACCAGCCCGCCGAGCCGCAGCCGCGTGCCGGGCATGGGGTGCTCGGCGGCGATTTCGCTCGGCGAGCGGAAGAACACGATGGTGTCGTTGAGCGCGAACAGCACGAGGCCGGCGGCGATGCCGAGCACGCCGAGCGCGGAAGAAATCAGCAGAAGTCGCCGCCCTTTGCGGGTCATGTCGTCAGCTCCCAAGCCCGAGTTCGCGGGCCAGCGCGTCGATGCGGCCGAGCGCGCCGTCGTCCTTGGCGAAGTGCGTGCGCGCCTCGTTCACGGCGGCCTTGGCCTTGTCCGCCTCGCCGAGCACGGTCCAGGCCCGCATCAGGCGCAGCCAGCCCTCGATGTCGTTGCCGTCCTGCGCGAGGCGCGCCTCCAGCCGCCCCACCATGCCCCGGATCATCTCGTCGCGCTGCTGCGGCGAAAGGTCCTGCGTGGCGGCGACATCGGCGGCGCTCGGTCCGGGAGCCGCGGCAGGAGCCCCCGGCAGGGGGGCGCCGACGCGGGCGAGCGCGTCACGGATCAGCGGCAGCCAGGGTGCGTCGGGGGGCGAGGCGGCGGCGAGCGCCGACCAGATCTTCGCCGCATCCGCCGGCTTGCCGTCCTGCTCCGCCGCGAGGCCGAGATAATAGGACGCCTTGGGGTCGTTCGGGCTGAGCGCCCGCGCGGCCTCGAACGCCGCCTTGGCTTCGGCCGTCACCACGCCGCCGGCCGCCTCGGTCAGCGCCTCGCCGAGGCCGTCCTGGCGAGCGGCATTGGAGCCCATGAGGCGGATGGCGTTGGTCCAGGCCCGCGCCGCGTCCTGCGGCCGGCCCGTCCGGGCATAGATCGGCGCCAGCACCTCATAGCCGCGCCCGTCATCGGGATTGGCCTCCAGATGCGTCTCGACCTTGCGGATGAGAATGGCGACGTCGGTCTGTTCGGGCTGGGCTTCCAGCCGTGCCGCCAGCGGCAGCGGCCCGAGCTGCGGCGAGCCGAGCATGATGTAGAGCCCGCCCGCCAGCACCGGCACGCCGATCAGCGCGATGGCCGCCACGGCCCGGCGGCGACGGTCGGAGCTGCCGGTGGCGTCGTGCCGCGCGGCAACCTCGGCCGAGGCGCGCAGGATGCGCCGCACCACCTCGGTGCGCGCCGCCTCGCCTTCACCGGCGCCGATGAGGCCGCTGGTGCGGTCGCGCTCGATCTCGGCGAGCTGGTCGCGATAGACGGCGAGGTCCGCTTCCGCGCCTTGCGTGGCGGGGGCGGCGTTCAGGCTCGCGCGCAGGGGCCAGAGCACCGCGAGAATCGCGGCGCCGGTCATCAGGGCAATGGCAGTCCACAGCAACATTAGGGTTCCTCTAATGCGCTGAGGTAGCCGAGCTTGGCGGCTACGCCAATCCGTAACACCCTCAGTCGGATCGACGCAGGCTCACAGTCGCGAGAGACGGCGCCGCCGCCTCACGCGAGCGTGATCGCCGGCCTCAGCCCGCGACGGGCGACCAGGTGCCGTCCGGGTTGCGGCAGGCGGTGCCGCGCGCGGTCTGCGGCTGGCCGTCGACATAGATGGTGTGGGTGAATTCGCGGCACCGGGGCGAGCCGCCGCGGGCATAGGCCGGGCCGGGCACGATGGTGCCATAGGCGCCGCTGTCGCCGCGCCAGCTCACGGGCGCGCCGGGCGAGCCATATTCCAGCGCCTGCATCTGCGCCGCCTGCGCGCGCTGGCGGTCCTGCGCGTCCAGCGAATTGCCGATGGCGCCGCCGATCAGGCCGCCGATCGCCGCGCCGGCAAGCGTCGCGCCGGTGTTGCCGCCCGCGATCTGCCCGATCACGCCGCCCGCCAGTGCACCGATGGCAGCGCCGCCAACCGTGTTGGGATTGTCCTGGGCGGTCTGGCAGCCCGCCAGGCTCACGCCGATCAGGCCAATGGCAACGAGGTGAGTAGCGCGCATGGAGAATCCTTCCGAGATCGAACCGCAGGGCGCGGCAGAGAGCGGTAGGAATAGGGCGAAACGGCGGCTGCGTCACCTTTCGTCACGGCTTACGCCGCCGGCAGCCGCACGATGCAGCGCAGGCCGCCAAAGGGCGAGCGGTCCAGCGTCAGCCCGCCGCCATAGAGCGCGGCGAGTTCCGAGACGATGGACAGGCCGAGCCCCGAGCCCGGCTTGGTCTCGTCGAGCCGCCGGCCGCGCTTGAGCGCCTCGGCCTGCTGCTCGGGCGAAAGCCCCGGCCCGTCATCGTCGATGACCATCTCGAAGAAGTCGCGCTGGCCGCCCTGGCCCGGCAGCGCGGTCACCGTCACCTCGACCAGCGAGCGCGCCCATTTGCAGCCATTGTCGACGAGATTGCCGAGGATCTCCTCCAGATCCTGCCGCTCGCCGCGGAAGCGGATGCCCGCGCCGACCTCGGTCTCCACCGCGATGCCCTTGCCGCGATAGACCTTGGCGAGCGTGCCGGCGAGCGTCTCGACGATCGGCCCCACCTCCTCCACCGTGCTCACCACCGAGACGCGGGCGGCCATGCGCGCGCGCTCCAGATGGTGCGCCACCTGCCCTTTCATGATCTCGGCCTGCTCGCCCACCTTCAGCGCGAGCGGATCCCCGGCCGCGGCCGGCCGGGCCGCCTCGTTCTGCAAGACGGAGATGGGGGTCTTCAGCGCATGGGCGAGATTGCCGACATGGGTGCGCGCGCGCTCGACGATCTCGCGGTTGGTGTCGATCAGCGCGTTGACCTCGGCGGCGAGCGGGGCGATCTCCACGGGGTATTGCCCGTCGATCCGATCCGCCCGCCCGGCCCTCACGTCGGACAGCGCGCCGAGCAGCCGCTTGAGCGGGCGCAGGCCGAACAGCACCTGGAAGGCGAGCGTGAGGAAGAAGGCGAGGCCGATCGCCGCCAGGGTGAGGATGAGCGCCTGGTTGAACGCCTCCACCTCCTCCTCGATCTCGCCGGCATCGGCCGCCACCGCCACGACATAGCGCCCGTCATCGCCGAGATCGACCAGCCGCTCGACAATGCGCAGGTTCTGGCTGGAGGGCCCCTTGGCATAACCCTCGCGCAGGCCGCCGAGATCGGGCTTGGTCTCGCGGTCGAGCAGCAGCGGCAGCGTGCCCTCCGGCATGGAGCGGGAGGTCTTCACCTGCCGCGCCGCCCCGTCGATGCGGGTGATCTGCCAGTACCAGCCGGAAATGGGGAAATTGAACAGCGGGTCGCCGAGCGTGGTCGGCTCCGGCATCTCGCCGGTGGTGGAGTTGGCGACGTCGGCCACGATGGTCTTGAGATAGACGTCGAGCCGCCGGTCGAAGGCGCGCTCCACCGCGTCGCGATAGACCGAGGACAGCACGAGCCCGGTCACCACCAGCACAGCCACGCTGACGACGGTCGCCGAGACGAAGAGCCGGAGCGCGAGCGAGCGTGCGCGCATCAGCCGGGCGTTCCCTTCGGCGCCGGCGCCTGCGGGGCTTCGGGCGGCACCAGGAGATAGCCGAGCCCGCGCACGGTCTGGATCACTTCGACGTCGAGCTTCTTGCGCAGCCGGCCGACGAAGACCTCGATGGTATTGGAATCGCGGTCGAAATCCTGATCGTAGAGATGCTCGACCAGTTCGGTGCGCGAGACCACGCGCCCGGCATGGTGCATGAGATAGGCCAGCAGCCGGTGCTCATGCGAGGTCAGCTTCACCTGCTTGCCGTTCACCGTCACCCGGCCCGAGCGCGTGTCGAGCATCACCGGGCCGCAGGTCAGCTCGCTCGCCGCATGGCCGGCGGAGCGGCGCAGCAGCGCGCGGATGCGCGCCAGCACCTCCTCCATATGGAAGGGTTTGGCAACATAGTCGTCGGCGCCGGCGTCGAAGCCCTGCACCTTGTCGCTCCAGCGGTCGCGCGCGGTGAGAATCAGCACCGGCATCTTGCGCCCCTCGCGCCGCCAGGCCTCCAGCACGGACAGCCCGTCCATCTTGGGCAGGCCGATGTCGAGCACCACCGCGTCATACGGCTCGGTGTCGCCGAGGAAGTGGCCCTCCTCGCCGTCATGGGCGCGGTCGACGGCATAGCCCGCCTCGGCCAGAGCCTCGCAGAGCTGGCGGTTGAGATCGGGATCGTCCTCGACAACGAGCAGGCGCACGTCATGTCCTCGCGACACACCGCGCAGGCAGCGCGCGGCGCGCGGAGCATGCCACCGCGCGCCGCGGATGTCAGGTGCGGGCTGTGGAGCGCGCGCGAGAGGGAACGTCGCCCCCTCCCCACCACCCGCATAGTTCCCGCCCCACGGCATTGTGCGCCTTCACCTGCCGGATCGTCGGGTCGGTGTCGGCGCTGGCCCAGCTGATCGGGCGGAAGGCGCCGCACGCGCCCCTAATCGCGGCGGAAGGTGTCGTCGTCGCGCAGCCGGCGCTCGTCAGCAGTGCGGCGATCAGCAGCGGCACGCGCGCGGTCCGCGCGGCGGATCGTTTCCAGGACATCGCTTTCTCCCTGCGCCAGGCATGCCGCCCGGCCTTCCATGCGTCCCTTGATGTAGCTCCCGCCCAATGCGAGCAGCGCCAGCGCGAGAAGCGCGCCCGCCCGCCCCGCCGGGCTCGCGATCAGGCCGATCAGCGCCGTCACGTCGCCGCCTCCCCGTCGCGGATGCGGGCCAGCGCGCCGTGCAGCGTCAGCCCGATACCGGCCACCAGCAGCGCGACGAACAGCCAGCGCAGCACCGGGGCGACCTCCGCCAGCGGCGCCAGCGCCTGCGCCTGTTCGGTGATGAGCGCGCCGAGCGCGCCGGCTCCGCTCATCAGCCCGCCCGCCCCTTCCGGCACGCGGGAGAGCCGCACATCGCCGGGCCGCGCCCTGGCCCCGGCGGCCCCGCCCGGCGGCGCGTCGGCCTCGCCCCGCGCCATGGCCAGCGCCGCGCGCCGCACCTCGCCGACCCTTCGGGTCCAGCCGGCGCCGAAGGTCGGGAAGGTGGAGAGCGTGCGCAGCAGGACGAGGCGGCGATCGCACACCGCCTCGATCAGCCCCGCGACAGGCCGCCCCTCCAGCGCCGCCAGCGTCAGCGTGCCGATCTGCCCGTCGGGAGCGGTGCCGAGCGCGCGCTGCAGCCATTTGGCCGCCTGCGCCGGGCCGGAATTCACCGCCGCGTCGAACAGGCAATAATCGAGGCGTCCGGCGCGATCCGCCGCACGCTCCGCGCGGGCAGGCCCTTCCGGCGGCGCCAGCCATCATAGACGCGCTGGGTGACGCCCTTCATCGTCGCCCCGCCTTGATCGGCGGGATGGTGGGCATAGCCCCCCTCATGCACAAGAACGCGCGCCAGCGCCCGGTCGAAATTCGACGCGGTCATGGTAACCTCCGAGGTTGCGGGGAAGCCGCCTTTGCCCGGTGTGCCGGGCGAGGCGTATCGGGGCGGCGGGTTGAGGGCATGGGGGACAGCGAGGTTGTGATCGTCTTCCAGCTGGGCGATTCATTTCCCCGGGATCAGTTCATCGAGGATGAGATCGGGCGGCGGACGTCGCTGGCGTGCCTGTCCTATCGCGAG